>JAUXWO010000066.1 GCA_030680175.1 Vicinamibacterales bacterium | reverse complement strand
TGATCTCCCCCGGCTCGCGCGCCGCATCTATCTGGTGATCCCCTGGAGCTGGCGCTCCAGATCTAGCTGGTGATCTCTCGCGGCTGGCGCCCCACACCTATCCGGCGGTCCGAAACCACGACTACCCACCACCCACCACCCCCTACCCACGACCCACCACCCACCACCCACCACCCACTACCCACTACCCACTACCTACCCCCTCCATCGGCATCGCCGTCTTCCGCTTCAGGTTCAGGAACGGCGTGGCCACGACCCTCGCGGCGGCGGTGTGACGGACGGCCTCGATCGTGATCTCCATGCGGAGCGACGTGCCCGTTGCGTGGTGCGGGGCGTCGATGGTGGCCAGCGCCACCATGCGCTTCAACGTCGGCGACCACGTGGTCGACGTCGCCTTTCCGACCTGGCGGCCGTTCCGGTAGACCGGGACAGCCACGCGCGAGGCCGCCGCCGGCGCCGTCGGGGGCAGGCCCACCTTCTCGTGCAGCGCCTCGACCTCGGTCCAGTCGAGTTCGAGGCCCACGACCTGCTTGCGCACGCCGCGCCGCCCGGCCTCGACGAGCGCCTTGCGGCCGACGAAGGGCCCCTTGCCGAGGTCCACCAGCCGCCCCATCCCGAGCTCGAACGGCGAGTACTTCTGCGCCTCGATGAGCGCCTTGCGGCTCCCCTGGAAGTCCACGTCGATGAGCAGCAGCCCGGCCTCGACGCGCGCCACATCGAGCGCCAGCATGCCGGTCGGATGCAGGTCGAACGCCCGCCCCGCCTCGGTGAGCGCATCCCACACGTCGTGCGCGGCGCTCCACGGCATCCAGATCTCGTAGCCGAGATCCCCCGTGTAGCCGGTGCGCGAGACGTCCACCGGCACGTCGCCGATGCGGCCGGACGCGGCGCGGAAGTACCGCAGCACATCGATCGGCACGTCGCTCACCGCGCGCAGCAGGCGCGCCGACATCGGCCCCTGCAGCGCCAGGGCCGCCACCTGCTCCGAGATGTCGTCCACCTGCACGCGCAGGCCGCGGGCGTTTTCGGTGAGCCACCGGAGGCTCGGATCCGCCGCCGTCCAGCGGAACGTCTCCTCCCCCGTCCGCGTCACCGTCCCATCGTCGATGACCATGCCGTCTTCGTCGCACCACGGCGTGTAGTAGACCTGGCCCACCGCCAGCTTCGTGGCATCGCGCGTGATGACGCGGTCGACGAGGCGGACGGCATCGGGGCCCGAGACGCGGTACTTGTAGAGGGGCGAGACGTCGATGAGCGCGCAGGCGTTGCGGATGGCGTTGTATTCGTGCTCGTGGTGGCTCTCGTAGGCGCTGACGGCGTAGTAGCCGCTCCAGTCGCGAAAGCTGAGGCTGCCGGCCAGCGGGAGCACACGATCGTGGAAAGCGGAGGCCACGGGCACAGCCGGATTATAATGCGCGCGCAATGAAGTACGACGCGGTCATCATCGGCGGGGGCCACAACGGGCTGACATGCGCGGCGTACCTGGCCCGGGCGGGGCGCAAGGTGGTCGTCCTGGAGCGGCGGCACGTGCTGGGCGGCGCCGCGGTGACCGAGGAGATCTACCCCGGCTTCAAGTTCTCCGTCGCCTCCTACGTCGTGTCGCTCCTGCGCCCCGAGATCATCCGCGACCTCGACCTGCCGCGCCACGGCATGGAGCTGCTGCCGCTCGACGGCACGCTCACGCCGATGCAGAACGGCGACTACCTGTGGCGCGTGAACGACCACTACCAGACGCGCCGCGAGATCGCGCGGCACTCGCGCCTCGACGCCGAGGCCTACGACGAGTACGGCAAGGCGATGATCGAGATGGGCCGCTTCGCCAAGCCCATTCTCGGCATGACGCCGCCCGACCCCACGTCGCTCGACCCGCGCGGCCTGCTGGCGCTGCTCGGCATCGGCCAGCGGTTCCGCGGCATGCGCCACCACGACCGCGTCAACCAGGTGCAGCTGCTCACGATGAGCGCCGTGGACTTCCTCGACCAGTGGTTCGAGACCGACGTCCTCAAGGCGACCATGGCGGCCTCCGGGATCATCGGGACGTTTCTCGGCGTGCGCTCGCCGGGCACGGCCTACGTGCTCCTGCACCACTACATGGGCGAGATCGACGGCGCATTCCGGTCGTGGGGGCTCTCGCGCGGCGGCACGGGCGCGGTGTCGAACGCCATCGGCGCCGCGGCGCGCGAGTTCGGCGCCGAGATCCGGATGGAGGCGCCGGTCGCCCGGATCCTGACGAAGGGCGAGCGCGCCACGGGCGTCGTGCTCGAGAACGGCGACGAGATCGCCGCCGACGTCGTCATCTCGAGCGTCGACCCGAACCTGACGTTCCTGCAGTTCCTGGATCCCGCCACGCTCCCCGGGGAGTTCGTGGAGGGCGTACGCCGCTACAAGTACCGCGGCTCGTCCGGCAAGGTGAACCTCGCCCTCGACGCGCTGCCGGACTTCCGCTGCCTCCCGGGCCCCGGGCCGCACCTGCGCGGCGCGATCTCCATTTCCCCGAGCGTCGACTACATGGAGCGCGCGTACGACGATGCGAAGTATGGGCGGTTTTCGCGGCGGCCATACGTCGACATGGTGATTCCGTCGCTGACGGACCCGTCGGTGGCGCCACCGGGCAAGCACGTGATGTCGTGCTTCGTCCAGTACGCGCCATACCACCTGAAGGATGAGCACGGCGCGCCGCTCTCGTGGGACGACCACCGCGAGGCCTTCGGCGACGCCGTCATCGATGCCATCGCCGAGCACGCCCCGAACATCCGCGACATCATCCTGCACCGGCAGGTGCTGACGCCGCTCGACATCGAGCGCACATTCGGGCTCACCGAGGGCAACATCTTCCAGGGCGAGCTCACGCTCGAGCAGCTCTTCTTCCTCCGTCCCGTGCCGGGCTGGGCGCAGTACACGACGCCGATCGACGGCCTCTACATGTGCGGATCAGCGACGCACCCCGGGGGAGGCATCATGGGGGCGCCGGGGAAGAACGCGGCGATGAAGATCATAGATAGATAGATGAATCTGGTGATCTCGTGATGTGGTGATGTGGTGATCGGATGCGCGATGCGACGATCTGCGATCTATCTCTTGATCTGCTGATCTCGCGATGTGTGATCTATTGATCTATTGATGTGGTGATGTGGTGATGTGGTGATGTGGTGAGGCGCTACGACGCGATCGTCATCGGCGGAGGCGTGAATGGCCTCGTGTGTGCGGCCGTGCTCGCGAAGGCGGGGCGGCGCACCGTCGTGCTCGAGGCGCGCGATCAGGTGGGCGGAGGGGCCGCCACCAGCGAGCTGGCGCCCGGGTTCCGCGTGCCGACGCTCGCGCACCGGACGGGACCGCTTCGCCGCGATGTCGTGGCCGAGTTGCAGCTCGCCTCGCACGGCCTGACGTTCATCGACAGCCCGGTCGACGTCACCGCGCTCGCGCCCGGCGGCGGCGGGCTCACGATCTACCGCGATGCCGCGCGCACCGCCGACGGCCTGCGTGCCCGTTCCCCGAAGGATGCCGAGGCGTGGCCGCGCTTCGTTCAGACGCGCGCGGCGCTCGGCGGCGTGGTGGGGTCGCTCCTCGACGGCCCGCCGCCACCCATCGATGCGCCCGGCGCCCAGGATCTCTGGCGGGCGCTCAAGACGCTGCGCCGCTTCCGCGGCCTCCCGACCCAGGAGGCGTACCGCCTGCTGCGCTGGGGGCCGATGGCCGTCGCGGATCTCGTGGCCGAGTGCTTCGAGACGGAGTTGCTGCGCGCGGCGGTGGCCGCCGACGGCATCTTCGGCACGATGTTCGGACCATGGTCGGCCGGTAGCGGCATGGCGCTGCTGCTCGGCGCCGGCAACGAGGCCCTCGCCGCGCCCGGCTCGCACGTGGTCGCGGGCGGACCGGGCGCGCTGGCCGACGCACTCGCCGCCGCCGTCACGCGCGCGGGTGGCGAGGTCCGCACCGGCACACGCGTCGCGCAGGTGCGGGTCGACGACGAACGCGCGCGCGGCGTGGTGCTCGAGGACGGCACCGAGATCGCGGCCGGCGTGGTCGTGTCGGGCCTGCACCCGAAACGCACCCTGCTCGACCTCTGCGACCCCGTCCACCTGCCGCCCGAGTTCCTGTGGCGGCTGCGCAACTACCGGAGCCACGGCACGGTCGCGAAGCTGAACCTCGCGCTCTCGGCGCTCCCCACCATCCCAGGCGTGGACCGCGAGGCGCTGACGGGACGCGTGCGCATCGGCCCCGATATCGACTACCTCGAGCGCGCCTTCGACCACGCGAAGTACGGCCGCTTCTCGACCGCGCCGTGGCTCGAGTTCACGATCCCCTCGCTGCTCGATCGGTCACTCGCGCCCGAGGGCGCACACGTGCTGTCGGCGTATGTCCAGTTCGCGCCGTACCACCTGCGCGACACCACCTGGGAGGTCCAGGCCGCCCCCCTGCGCGACGCCACGCTCGCCGTCCTCGAGCAGTACGCACCGGGACTCGGCGGGCTGATCGTCGCGGGCGAGGTGATCACGCCGCTCGATCTCGAGCAGCAGTGGGGCTTCACCGGCGGCCACATCTTCCACGGCGAGCTCGCACTCGATCAGCTCCTGATGATGCGCCCCCTCCTCGGCACCGGCCACTACCGCACACCGATCGACGGGTTGTTCCTGTGCAGCTCGGGAACGCATCCTGGGACGGGGCTTACTGGGGGGGCGGGACTTCTCGCGGGACGTCAGATCGCAAGAGATAGATAGACAGATAGATATCTCGTGATCTGGTGACGTCGTGATGTGGTGATCTGATGCGTCGATGTGAGATGTTCAGATCTATCTTGTGATCTTCGGATCTATCTCGTGATCTGCGGATCTCTCTGGTGATCGCGGCAGTTCCCCCGGCCGAAGGCCGGGGCAGGGCGTCGGAACCTGGGGAGGGCACAGCGATGCGTCTCAGGCTGGTCGTCGTCTTTCTCGCCTCCCTTGGCCTGGGCACCGGCTCGGCCGTTCAGCCACCGCCGCCCGGCATGCCTTCGCCTGGACCCCCAGGATCGCAGGGGCAGGCCACCCCCCCTCGCGCGGGTGCACCGGGGCCGGGCGAGGCACCTGCCACCGGCACCGCGATCCTGCGCGGCATCGTCGTCGCCGCCGACACCGGTGAACCCGTGCGCCGCGCCATCGTGCGCGCGCTGGGACCCGGCACCAGCGGCGTGACGTCCACCGACGCCGAGGGACGCTTCGAGATCCGCGACCTGGCCGCCGGCCGCTACTCGCTGAGCGCCTCGAAGGGCGGATACGTCTCGATCCAGCACGGCCAGCGCCGGCCCGGCCAGAGCGGGACCCCGATCGATCTCCGTGACGGGGAGCTCATGGAGAAGATCCAGATCGCGCTGCCGCCGGGCAGCGTCATCACCGGGCGGATCTTCGACGACTTCGGCGATCCGGTGAGCGGCGTCACGGTGTCCGCCATGCAGTACCGATCCGTGTCAGGGGTCCGCCGGCTGGTGATGGCCGGGGGCGAGGGCGGCACGGCACGCACCGACGACCAGGGCGGCTTCCGCGTCTACGGGCTGGCGCCCGGCGACTACATCGTCTCGGCATCGTCGCAGAACATGTCGATGATGATGCCGGCCACGAGAGACGATACCCCAGGCGCCGTCAGCACCTACTACCCGGGCACCGTGAACCCGGGCGAGGCGGCACACGTCCGCGTGCAGCTCGGCCAGGAAACGGCAGGCATCTCGTTCGCGATGGTGATCGCGCGCATGGCGCGCGTCAGCGGCCGTGCGGTGAGTTCGAGCGGGGAGCCGGTCCGCGGCGCCATGGTGATGGTCACGTCCACGCACGGCCCGCTCGGCCCCATGGGGGCACGCGGGCGGCCCACGGATCCCGACGGCACGTTCACGCTCACCAACGTCGCCCCCGGCGACTACATGCTGCGGGTGCGGCCGATGGCGCCGGGTGGACCGGGCGCGGAGGCGGCGTTCGTCCCCGTCTCGGTCGGCGCCGGCGACATCGAGGACCTGCTCATTACGACACGCACTGGCGGTACCGCGCGGGGTCGCATCGTAACCGATACGGGCGCCGCTCCACCATTCGAGACGAGCGCCGTGCAACTGGGCCTCAACCCCCTGCAGATGGGCACGATGCTGATGAGCAACCCCGTGGCGCGCGTGGAGGACGACTGGACCTTTGAGGTGACCGGGCTCTTCGAGCCTCGCGTCGTGCGCGGCGGCGTGCGCGACCAGGCCTGGACGCTGAAGGCCGTCCGGCTCGACGGCCGCGATGTCACCGACGCCGCGATCGATTTCGGCCCGGGGCAGACCGTGGACGACATCGAGGTCGTCTTCACTGACAAGCTCACGAGCCTGGAGGGGACGGTCACCGACGATCGCGGTGAGCCGGTCGTCGACGCCACGCTCATCGTCTTTCCCGGCGACAGCGAGCTGTGGACGCCCATGTCGCGCTATCTCCGCACCAGCCGTCCCGATCAGTCGGGCCGGTACCAGTTCCGCAGCCTCCCGCCGCACCGCGACTACCGCATCGTCGCCGTCCGCGAGGTGGCCGACGATGAGACGCGGGATCCGGAGTTCCTGGCCACCGTGCGCGATCAGGCGCTGCGGTTCTCGCTCGCAGAAGGCGAGCGCAAGGTGCAGGAGCTGAGGTTGACGGGGGGACAGTGATGGTTCTATCTGGTGAGCTCGTGATGTGTTGATCTTGTGATCTGGATCGGCCAATCTTCGGATGTGAGAATCTATCTTCTGACCTTGGGGGTGTTGTGCCTGTTGGCCCCCGCCACAGCGCAGCCGCGCGCCGGCGGCCAGGGCCTGCCGCCGCGTGCGGGCCAGGGCGAGGCGCCCGCCGCCGAGGGCACGTCGGCCATCCGCGGCCAGATCGTCGCGGCCGACACGGGCTCGCCCATCCGCCGCGCACAGGTGCGCGCGGCCTCGCCCGACGCGCGCGCCAGCCGCGTGACGATCACCGACGCCGAGGGACGCTTCGAGATCGCGAGCCTGCCCGCGGGGCGCTACACCGTCACCGCCAGCAAGGGCGGCTTCGTCACGCTGCAGTACGGCCAGCGGCGCCCCGGCGAATCCGGCAACCAGCTCGATCTCGGCGAGGACGAAGTGCTCGACAAGGTGGTGCTTCCCCTGCCGCGCGGCAGCGTGATCGCCGGCCGCATCGTCGACGAGTACGGCGATCCGGTGACCAACGCGGACGTGATGGCGCTGCAGTACCGCTACCTCGCGGGCGCGCGGCGGCTCGTGCCCGGCACCGGGAGCAGCCGCGGCCGCACCGACGATCAAGGCAGCTTCCGGCTGTTCGGCCTCACGCCCGGCGAGTACACCGTGAGTGCGACGCTCCGCGAAGGCCAGGGCGCAGCCAACGCCAACCTCGAGGCGGACGAGCCTTCCGGCTACGCCCCGACCTACTACCCCGGCGTGCCGAACATCAGCGAGGCACAGCACCTCACGCTCGGCGTGGGACAGGAGCAGACGAACATCTCGTTCGGGCTGCTGCTGACCCGCCTCGTCCGCGTCAGCGGGCGCGTCGTCGACTCGCGCGGGATGCCCGCCGCGCGCGGGGCGGTGATGCTGCTGCCGGCCGACACGCTGCGGACGGGCATGGGCGGCATGAACGCCGGCGGCACGGCCGTGCGCGGCGACGGCACGTTCCAGTTCCCCGGCATCGCGCCAGGCAACTACCTGCTGTTCGTCCGGCCCGGCGGCGGCGGCGGGCGCGGCGGCTTCGGCGGCGCCCTCGGTGACGGCGAATTCGCGCGGCTGCCGATCACGGTCGGCATGGACGACCTGCGCGACGTGTTCGTAGCCACCGCACCGGGCGCGGTCGCGCAGGGCACGGTCACGACGGATACAGGACAGCCGCTCCCGGCGCAGGGCCGGCAAGTCGGCATCACGGCGGTCGGCGCGGATCCCTCGAGCCCGGTGGGCAGCACGCCCGCGCGGATGGCGGACGATGGGACGTTCGAGTTGCGGGGGCTGAGCGAGCGTCGCCTGATCCGGGTGAACGCGCCGGCGGGCTGGTATCTGAAGTCGGTGCTCCTCGATGGCGCGGACGTCACCGACACGCCCATCGACTTCATGCCCGGCACCACGTCGTCGTCGCTTCGCGTCGTGTTGACGGAGACGACCACGGAGCTCTCGGGCACGGTGATCGACGGTCGCGGAGAACCGGTGCTGGATGCGGCGGTCGTGGTGTTTGCCGCGGACGAGGCGGCGTGGACGTACCAGTCGCGCTTCATCCAGGCCGCGCGGCCCGATCAGGACGGCCGCTACCGCATGCGCAACCTCCCGCCGCACACCGACTACCGCATCGTGGCGGTGCAGGGCCTGGAGGACGGCCAGGCCGGCGACCCCGACTTCCTGCGCTCGATCGCCCGCGACGCGGAGCGCCTCACGCTCGCCGAGGGTGAGGTGAAGTCGGTCGACGTGCGCGTCCCAGAATAGCGGCGCACGTCACGTCACGTCACGTACAAACACGAAGCACACGTCCGCCTCCGCGGCCTGCGGCCGCGGAGGCGGACGTGACCTTCGTGTTTGTACGTGATCTGATCAGAACACGTCCGCGTGCCAGTAGACGATCTGGCTGGCCTCGAGCGGCGGGAGCGGGAGCGTGCGGTCCTGCAGGGGGCGGAGCATCATCACCTCGGTGGTCTGCCGTGTCCCGGTGATCTCGAGCTGCGGCGGCGCCCAGCCGGCCGGCCACCAGGCGTGAATCTCCGGTGTCGCGTGCGTGGGCTCGCGCGCCAGCATCGCCTGCAGCATCGCGCCGAGGCGCGCGCCCTCGGGATCGCGGTCGCCGCATTCCTCGATCGTCCAACGCCCCTCGTGGTGTGAGCAGACGAGGTACGCCACGGCCATGTGCCCTTCCTCGGCGACGAGGAACTCGACCTGCCGCAGCCCCGGCGGACCGAAGCCCGCCAGCAGCCGCTTCTTCGCGATCGCGTAGCGGATCAGGTCCTCGGTGCGGTCCAGCGCGAAGCGTGCATCGCGGCTCCGCTTGCCGCTCATCTCGGCCACGAGCGGGATGTCGCGGTCGTCGCCCGCGCGCACGAGCATCGCGGGCGTCCCGCTCGGCCCCTTCACGGCCAGGGTCGAGGCGACGAGGGGAATCGGGACGAAGTCGAACCGCTCGTAGTAGCTCGGCCCGATCTCCGAGAACAGCAGCGCGAACTCGTAGCCCTCGGCGACGCCGGCCTCGAGCAGCTGCGCCATGAGCGTGGAGGCGCCGCCCTGCCCGCGCCGGTCGAGCGCGGTGAACACGGCGCCGATCCCGAGCACGCGGCGGATGCGGCCGTCGAGCCGCGCCGACAGGTCGTAGCGCTTCGCGCTGGCCACGAGCGTGTCGCCCTCGACCAGGGCCACGCGCTCGAGGTGCGCCGCGCCCCACGGGGTGCGCCGCTGCGCTTCGTTGTAGCGCGCGTAGGCCTCGGGCGACAGCCCATCACTCCAGAGCGGGTAGGTTTCGCGCAGGATCCGATCGAGCAGCGCACCTTCGGCGGGGACGAGACGTGTCGACATGTGCCTCCGAGATTACCCTACAGCGCCGGGCGCAGGAGCGTTTCATCCGCAGATGACGCGGATGCCGCAGATTCTCTCTGGCGGCGGTCGCGCATCGGTGTTGCCTGCGCTTGCTGCCGGACACCAGGCCGGCGCGGCCCGCGGGGCGGCCGAAGGCCGCCTCGGTGTGGGGGAGGCGCCGTGGACGAAAGCCCCGCCTCAACGGATTGAGGGCTTT
>JAUXWO010000057.1 GCA_030680175.1 Vicinamibacterales bacterium | reverse complement strand
GAGGCGCCGACCCCGCGCACGAGCCGGGCGGCGGCGGTCGCCGCGGTGGCGGCGCGCCTCGGGGTGCCCACCGTGGTGACCGAGCCGGATCCGGACCGCGCGCTTGCGCGCGCGTTCGACGCGGCGGATCAGGTGGTGATCATGGGATCGATCTTCCTGGTGGGGCCGCTCGGCGCGCGGCTGCGTGCGGGGGGCCGCTCATCGTAAGATGAGAGGGTTGACGCCGCTCCTTCGTCCCCTGATCGTGCTGCTCTTCGTCCTCGCTGTCGACGCACGGGAGGCCGCGGCGCAGATTCCCGGCTGCGACGTCAGCAAGCAGTTCCGCCTGGAACTGGTGACGGCGGATCACTGGCGCCTGACCGGCGAAGTCGAGATCGAGTGCGGCGGCCAGAAGTTCTTCGCCAACCAGGTCGACGTCTACACCACCGAGAACCTCCTCACGGCCGACGGCAACGTCGTCTTCCAGACCGCGGACGCGCGCATCTCGGCCACCCGCGTGGAGTTCAACCTGGCCGACCGCACCGGCGTGTTCCACGAGGCGTCGGGCATCGCGTCGCTCGGCGAGCGCGCGGACCGCAGCATGTTCGGGACGCTCGAACCGGACATCTACTTCTACGGCGACACGATCGACCTGCTCGGCAGCGGCCGCTACAAGCTCACGGCGGGCGGCTTCACGACCTGTGTGCAGCCCACGCCGCGGTGGGAAGTCGTGACCGGGTCGGCGACGATCAGCGTCGGCGACTACGCGATCCTCCGCAACGCGGTCATCCGCGTGAAGAACGTCCCGGTCTTCTACCTGCCGATTCTCTACTACCCGATCCAGGACGACGACCGGGCGACGGGGTTCCTGCTGCCGACCTACGGCAACTCGACGTATCTCGGGCAGTCGGTGAGCAACGCGTTCTTCTGGGCGATGTCGCGCAGCCAGGACGTGACGATCTTCCACGACTGGATGTTCTCGCGCGGCCAGGGCGTGGGCGCCGAGTATCGGTACCAGGCCTCGGCGACGTCGGCCGGACAGATGCGGACGCGCTGGCTGGGCGAGAAAGCCTCGGTCCTCGACACGCCCTCGGGTCCCGTCGACACGCCCGAGCGGCGCAGCTTCGACGTGACGGGGAACCTGACGCAGGCGTTGCCGGGCCGCCTGACGGCCCGCGCCCGCGTGGACTACTTCTCGGACATCGAGGCCGTGCAGGTCCACAACTACGACGTCTACCGCGCGACGAACACGCAGCGCAGCATCGACGCCAGCCTGAGCGGATCGTGGGGCAGCTGGAACGTCGGCAGCCACTTCCGGCGCACGGAGCTCTTCTACACGGCCGACCAGTCGGTGGTGGCCGGGCAGGTGCCCGGACTCATGGCGAGCCTGTCGAGCCGCAAGATTGGCCCGCTGCCCCTCTTCGTCTCCCTCCAGGGTGATGCCGGCCGGTCGCTCTACGAGGAGCGGCGCTTCGAGGCGGTCACCGATCGCAGCATGAACCGCGTGGACCTGGTGCCGCAGCTCCGCGCGCCGCTGCTGAACGCGCCGTACCTGTCGGTGACCGGCAACTTCACGTACCGCTACACGTGGTACAGCCAGAGCCTCGACGAGGGCGGCGCGCAGGTGCCGGTGGGCCTGGCCCGCCAGTACGCGCAGATGGGCGCCGAGGTCGTCGGCCCGGTCTTCAGCCGCGTGTTCACGCCGAACAACCGCCTGGCGGATCGCCTGAAGCACGTCATCGAGCCCAGCTACTCGATCCAGCGCACGACGTCGATCGACAACCAGGACCAGGTGGCGCTCATCGGCAGCTCCTACGACTACGTCGTGGGCGGGGCCACACGCCTGAACTACGCGCTCACCAACCGCGTCCTGGTGCGCAAGGATCCCGACGGCGGCGCCCCGGCGGCGCAGGCCGGCTCGGCGCCGCGCGAGCTCCTGAGCCTCACGGTGCAGCAGTCCTACTACACCGACGACCGCGCCAGCCAGTTCGACCGCGATTACGCCTCGAGCTACGGCGGGCGGCGCCCGAGCCGCCTGTCGCCGCTGCAGGCCTCGCTGCGCGCCAGCCCCACGGCGACCATCTCCAACGCCGTCCGGGCCGAGTTCGATCCTGAGGACTACACGCTGCAGAGCCTGAGCGCCGGCGTCGACGTGCGCACCCAGCCGGTGGAGACGAACCTGACGTGGAGCCGGCAGCGGCTGGGCGCGGATCGCTACAGCAACGTGCTGCGGGGCGGGTCGCGCCTGCGGCTGCGCGACGGGCGGGTTGGCGGGTCGGCGTCGTTCTACTGGGACGTGACACGCCAGACGCTGCTCGAGCAGCGCTGGATCGGCTACTACAATGCCCAGTGCTGCGGGATCGCGTTCGAGTACCAGGCGTATTCGTTCGCCAACACGAGCCTCCCCATCCCGAGCGACCGGCGCTTCAACATCTCGTTCACGCTCGCGGGCATCGGCACGTTTTCGAACCTGTTCGGGTCGTTCGGTGGTTCCCGCTACTGAGAAAACCCGCTAAGATCCTCTGGCGGGGCGCGGCGCCCCGAGGAGCCATTTGTGAGCGAGCCCGTCCACTACGCGCAAACCACCATCAAGCACCCCCGCATCGAGGGCGTCAAGATCAAGCCCCTTCGCCAGATTCCAGACGAGCGGGGCTGGCTCATGGAGATCCTGCGGGTCGACGAGGCGGATCTCTTCACCAAGTTCGGCCAGGTCTACATCTCGGCGACGTACCCCGGGGTCGTCAAGGCGTGGCACTACCACAAGGCGCAGGTCGACAACTTCGTCTGCATCGCCGGGATGGTGAAGCTGGTGCTCGTGGACACCCGCGACGACTCCTCGACGAAGGGCGCGATCAACGAGTTCTTCGTCGGCACCCAGAACCCGCAGCTCGTGCAGGTGCCGAACCTCGTTTACCACGGCTGGAAATGCATCAGCCCCGAGATGTCAATGGTGGTCAACGTGCCGAACGAGCCCTACCACTACACCGAGCCCGACGAGTTCCGCATCGAACCGCACGGCACGCTTCCCTACGACTGGACACGCCAGGATGGTTAACGTACTCGTCACCGGCGGCGCCGGGTTCATCGGCAGCAACTTCGTGCGGTACGCCCTCGGCGCGCACGAGGACTGGCACGTCACGACGCTCGACAAGCTGACGTACGCCGGGCGGCGCGAGAACCTGCACGACGTCATGGACAGCCCGCGTCACACCTTCGTCCACGGCGACATCTGCGACGAGGCCGTCGCCGGCCCGCTCGTCGAGGCCGCCGACCTCGTCGTGCACTTCGCCGCCGAGACGCACGTGGACCGGTCGATCATGGGGGCGGGCGACTTCATCCATACCGATGTGGTCGGGACCTTCGTCCTGCTCGAGGCGGCGCGGCGCGCCACCCACCTCCGCCGGTTCGTCCAGATTTCGACCGACGAGGTCTACGGCAGCGTGGCCGAGGGGCACAGCCGGGAGGGCGACGAGATCAAGCCGCGCAACCCGTACTCGGCCAGCAAGGCGGCCGCCGACCGGCTGGCCTACAGCTACTGGGCGACGTACGGCGTGCCGGTGATCATCACGCGCGCGTCGAACAACTACGGCCCGTACCAGTTTCCGGAGAAGCTGATCCCGCTCTTCGTCACGAACCTGATCGACAACCTGCCGGTGCCGCTGTACGGCGATGGCGGCAACGTGCGCGACTGGCTGCACGTGCTCGACCACTGCCGCGCGCTCGACATGCTCATCGACGCGGGCACGAACGGCGAGGTCTACAACGTCGGCGGCGGCAATGAAGTCCGGAACGTGGACCTGACCCACGACCTCCTCAGGCTCCTCGAGAAGCCCACCTCCCTTATCACGCCCGTCCAGGATCGGCAGGGCCACGACCGCCGCTACGCGCTCGACACGGGCAAGCTGGCGGCCATGGGTTGGCGCCCCTCGATGGACTTCACCGCGGGCCTCGGCGAGACCGTCCGCTGGTACCAGGAGCACGAGTGGTGGTGGCGGCCGATCAAGGAGGCCGACCCGAAGTTCAAGGCGTACTACGACGCACAGTACAGCCGCCGCTCGTGAGGGCATGACCGGCCCCGTCCTCGTGACCGGCGCCGCCGGGTTCGTCGGCAGCCACCTGCTCGATCGGCTCGCCGCCGCCGGCGCCGATCTTGTCGCCTGGCATCGTCCCGGCACGCCGCCCCCCATCGTGGCGCCGCCGGGCGTCCGGTGGATGGATATCGAGCTCCTCGATGGCGCGCGGGTCGATGCCGCCATCGCCGGCGTCCGGCCCTCCGAGGTCTACCACTGCGCCGGCGCCGCCCACGTGGCGCAGTCCTGGGCCCACACGCACGACACCTACGCGCTCAACGTACGCGCCACGCACCACCTGCTCGAGGCCATCCGCCGGCAGGCCCCGGTGGCGCGCGTCCTGGTCACGGGGTCGGCCACCATCTACCGCGCGAGCGACGAGGCGCTCACCGAGGCATCGCCGCTCGGCCCGGCCAGCCCGTATGCCGCGAGCAAGCTCGCGCAGGAGCTCGTCGCGCGGCACGCGGCTGATGACGACGGGCTGGCGGTGATCGTGTCGCGGTCGTTCAACCACATCGGCGCGCGGCAGGATTCGTCGTACGTCGCCGCCAGCATCGCACGGCAGGTCGCGCTCATCGAGACCGGCGCGCAGGCGCCGGAGATCGCCGTGGGCAACCTCGCCGCGAGGCGCGACCTGATGGATGTGCGCGACACCGTGCGCGCCTACACCGCGATGATGGCGCGCGCGCGGACGGGCGTGCCCTACAACGTGTGCGCGGGCACGGCCGTGTCGATCCAGGCCCTCGTCGACGGCCTGGTGGCGCGCGCGCGTGTGCCCGTCCGGATCGTGCAGGACCCGGCGCGCTTCCGGCCGAACGACATGCCGCTGATGCTCGGCAGCTTCGCGCGCCTCGAAGCCGACACCGGCTGGCGGCCCGCGTTCTCGATCGACGACACGCTCGATCACCTGCTGGACTACTGGCGCGCCGCGGTCCGCGCCTGACCACGCCATCGATGCCCTCGCGCCTCGCGCTCTACGTCGAGTTGAGCCGGCCGTTCACGCTGGCCGCGCCGGCCGTGGGCTTCCTCTCCGGCGGGATCACGGCCATCGGCGCCGCGCCGGCGGAGCCGTGGACGTGGGCGGTCCTGGGGTTCCCCCTGCTCGGGGCGCTGATGGCCGCCACGCTCAACGCCGCATCGAATGCCCTCAACCAGATCTACGACATCGCGATCGACCGGGTGAACAAGCCCGGGCGGCCCCTGCCGAGCGGCCGCCTGACCGAGGCTGAGGCGTGGGGGTTCACCGCAGCGGCGTACGCGGCGGCGTGGGCGCTGGCCTGGCAGGTCGCCCCGGACGGACGCCGCGAGTGCTTCTGGATCGTCGTCGCCGCGACGGCCCTGACCTTCGCGTACTCGGCCCCGCCGCTCCGCACGAAGCGGTTCGGCCTGTGGGCCAACCTGACGATCGCGATCCCGCGCGGACTCCTCCTGAAAGTCGCCGGGTGGTCGTCGGTGAAGACGGTCGCGGGCCTCGAGCCGTGGTACATCGGCGCCATCTTCGGCCTCTTCCTCCTCGGCGCCTCGACGACGAAGGACTTCGCCGACATGGAGGGCGACCGGGCGGGCGGCTGCCGCACGCTGCCGATCCAGTACGGCGTCCGGCGCGCCGCCTGGATGATCGCGCCGTCATTCGTCCTTCCGTTTCTCCTGATCCCGCTCGGCAGCGGACTCGGCATCCTGACCGGCCACTTCTGGCTGCTGCAGTCACTCGGTCTGGGGGTGGCGGGGTACGGCCTCTACGTGTGCGCCCTCATGCTCAGACACCCGGAGGCGCTGGCGGTCGAGGAGAACCACGTGTCGTGGACGCACATGTACCGGATGATGCTCATCCTCCAGGCTGGATTCGCGCTCGCCTACGTCCTCTGACGCCGCGTGGACGGGCGCGACGCGCCGCCGACCGGCTCGACTACAATGAGCGGGAGGCGCAGCGGTGCGCCTGGTCCCCCCACCAGTTCGATACAGATCCGCCAGGCTCCGTTGCGGCCTCGCGCGGGGTCCCCAAGGAGGCAACCATGACGGTTTCCGCGACACACCCTCGGCGGCGGCTTCTCTCCCTGGCCGCCGCGCTTGCCGCCGCAGGCTGGCTGGCCACCGCCGCGACGCCCTCGGCTCAGGTGGCCGGCAGCGTGGATCCGAGCCTCTACAGCGGCATGCAGTGGCGGAGCATCGGCCCCGACCGCGGCGGCCGTTCCATCACGGTGGGCGGCAGCGACCGCCGCATCTTCGAGTACTGGTTCGGGGCCACCGGCGGCGGCGCCTGGAAGACCACCGACGGCGGCAACACCTGGCGGCCGATGACCGACGGCAAGATCACGTCGTCGTCGATCGGCGCCATCGGCGTCTGCGAGGCCGACCCGGACACCGTCTACATCGGCGGCGGCGAGGTGCAGTTCCGCGGCAACATCATCCAGGGTGACGGCGTCTACAAGACGACCGATGGCGGCGAGACCTGGACGCACCTGCCCGAGCTCCGCGACTCGCAGACGGTGGCGCGGCTTCGCATCCACCCCACCGACTGCAACACCGCGTTCGCCGCCGTCTTCGGCCGGCCGTACGCCGAGCATCCCGAGCGCGGCATCTTCAAGACGACCGACGGCGGCCAGACGTGGCGCCGCACGCTCTACCGCGACGCGAAGACCGGCGCCGCCGACCTCTCCATCGATCCGAAGAACCCGAACGTCATGTACGCGGGACTCTGGGAGGCCTTCCGCACGCCGCACTCGATGTCGAGCGGCGGGCCCGGCAGCGGCCTCTTCAAGTCGGTGGACGGCGGCGAGACGTGGACGGAGCTCACGCGCAACCCGGGTCTGCCCGGCGGCCTGTGGGGCAAGGTCGGCGTGTCGGTGTCGCCGGCCGACGCGAACCGCGTCTACGCGATGATCGACAACAACGACGGCGGCCTCTTCGCCTCGGATGATGCGGGCGCCACCTGGCGTCTCATGAACGACAACCGGAACCTCCGCCAGCGCGCCTTCTACTACACCCGCGTCGTCGCGGACACCCAGGACAAGGACACGGTGTATGTCCTGAACGTCCAGTTCTTCAAGTCGACCGACGGCGGCAAGACGACCACGACGATCCGCGTGCCGCACGGCGACAACCACGACCTCTGGATCGCCCCGAGCGACAACCGGCGCCTGATGGAAGCCAATGACGGCGGCGGCAACGTGTCGTTCAACGGCGGCGAGACGTGGAGCGGCCAGGGCTACGCCACCGGCCAGTTCTACAACGTCTTCACGACGAAGCACGTCCCGTATCACGTCTGCGGCGCGCAGCAGGACAACTCGACCGCCTGCATCTCGAGCCAGGCGCAGCCGGGCGCCGGCGAGGGCAGCCTGCCGCCCATCTTCTATTCCCCCGGCGGCGGTGAGAGCGGCTACATCGCCGCCGACCCGCGCAACACCGACGTCTTCTTCGCGGGCAGCTACGGCGGCCTGCTCACGCGGCTGGATCGCAGCACCGGCCAGCGGCGCGTGGTCACCATCTACCCGAACAACCCGATGGGCCACTCCTCGATCGACATCAAGGAACGCTTCCAGTGGACGTTCCCGATCGTGTACTCGCATGCCGATCCCCAGGTGCTCTACGCCTCGTCGCAGCACCTGTTCCAGACGACCAACGGCGGCCAGAGCTGGCACAAGATCAGCCCCGACCTGACGCGGGCCGACCCGGCGACGATGCAGGCCTCGGGCGGGCCGATCACCCGTGACCAGACGGGCGTCGAGACCTACGCGACGATCTTCACCATCGCGCCCTCGCGCCAGGATGGCCACACCATCTGGACCGGCTCCGACGATGGGTACGTCCACGTCACGCGGGACAGCGGCAAGACCTGGGCGCGCGTCACCCCGGCCGGCCTGCCCGACTTCACGCGCATCAGCCTGATCGAGGCCTCGCCGCACGAGAACGGGGTCGCCTACCTCGCCGGCAACCTCTACCAGCGCGACGACCGGCGGCCCTACGTCTACAAGACCGCCGACTTCGGCAAGACGTGGACGAAGATCGTCACGGGCATCCCCGACTGGGACTTCGCGCGCGTGATCCGCGAGGACCCGACGCGGCGGGGCCTGCTCTACCTCGGCACCGAGCACGGCGTCTACGTCTCCTTCAACGACGGCGCCGAGTGGCAGCCGCTGCAGCTCAACCTGCCGACCACGCCGGTCCACGGCCTCGTCGTCGAGGAGCGCGATCTGGTCATCGGCACGCACGGGCGCGGCTTCTACGTGCTCGACGACATCAACGTGCTGCGCCAGGCCACGCCGGAGCTCACGAGCCGTGCCCTGCACGTCTTCCAGCCCACCGACCCGCAGCGCGGCCTCGATGCGAACATCGCGTTCGACTACTACCTCGGGCGTGACGCCGACGAGGTCACGATCGAGATCCTCGACGCCCAGGGGGCGGTGCTGCGGAGCTTCACGGGCACGCCGAAGGACAAGCCGGCGCCCGCGCAGGGCGGCGGGTTCTTCGGCGGCGCGCCGCCGCGCGTGGCGGTCGGCAAGGGCATGAACCGCTTCACGTGGGACCTGCGCCAGAACGGCGCCGTGGTCTTCGAGGGCATGATCATGTGGGCGGCACAGCCGCAGCGCGGACCCGCGTCGCCCCCCGGGCAGTACACCGTGCGCGTCAGCGCGAACGGCGAGCAGCAGACGCGGACGTTCCGCATCGGGCTGGACCGGCGCCTCCAGGCCCAGGGCATCACCGAGGCCGACCTGCTCGAGCAGTTCTCGCTCTCCACGCGTGTGCGCGATCGGGTGTCGGAGGCCAACACGGCGGTCATCCAGATTCGCACGCTGCGTGACCAGGTCAACGAGCGCCTCGAGAAGGTGCCAGAGCAGCGGCGGTCCGAGATCCAGAAGATCCTCGATGGCCTGGTGCTGCCGCTGACCCAGGTGGAGGAGGAGATCTACCAGGTGCGCAACCGCAGCGGCCAGGATCCGCTGAACTACCCGATCAAGTTGAACAACAAGATCGCGGCGCTTGCCGGCGTGGTCGAGAGCGCCGACAGCAAGCCGACGGACCAGAGCTACGAGGTGTTCAACGAACTCTCGGGGCTGCTCGACGCGGAGCTGCGGAAGATGCGCGAGACGCTCGATACGGAGCTCCCGCGCGTGAACTCGGTGCTGCAGCGCGAGAAGCTGGATCCGATCCCGCCGCCCGGCGGCCAGCAGTAGGCGGCATGCGCGCATGCGTCTGGGTCGTGCTGGCCTGCCTCGCCGGGCCAGCCGACCTCTTCGCCTGGGAGGGCCGGATCGTCACGACGGACGGCCGGCCCATTTCCGGCGCCACGGTCTCGATTCTCGGGCTGCGCGGCGAGGCCATCACCGATGCCAACGGGGAGTTCGCCTGGCAGCCCGATCCGACGCCGCCCTTCGAGGTGCTCGTCGTCCTCGGCGACGGCACCTTCATGAAGCCCGTGCGCGTGCAGCGGCTCGACGCCGGGCGGCACGTGATCATCGTCGAGGGCCTCGTGAGCGAGGCCGTCACGGTGTCGGGGTCGGCGCCCGGGATTGAATCGACGCCGGCGGCCGGCACCACGACCCTCACCGGGCGTGAAGTGGACCTGCGCCAGCCCGCCAACCTCGTGCAGGCCGTCGAGAACGTCGCGGGCGTGAGCCAGGTGTCGGAGGGCCAGGCCGCGGTGCCCGCCGTGCGCGGCCTCGCGCGCGGGCGGACCCTGATCATCATCGACGGCGCGCGCGTCACCTCGGAGCGGCGCGCGGGTCCCAGCGCCACCTTCCTCGATCCGAGCGTCATCGACGGGGTGGATGTGGCGCGGGGGCCCGGGTCGGTCGCGTACGGATCGGATGCGTTCGGCGGCGTCATCGCGGTGCGCACGAAGCGCGTCTCGCCCATGACACCCTGGGCCGCCCACATCACCGCCACGGCGGGCACGGGCCTGCCGGACCGGCGCGTCTCCGCCCGCGTGTCGAAGGGGCTCGCCGCCGGCAGCCTGCTGATCTCCGCCCACGCGAGGTCGGCCGGCGACTGGACCAGCCCGCAGGGCGCCGTCCTGAACTCCGGCTTCCGCGACAGCGGCGTCCTGGTGCGCGCCGATCACCAGGTGGGGCGCGGCTATCTGAGCGTCGGCTGGCAGAGCGACTTCGGCCGCGACATCGAGCGCCCGCGCAACAACTCGGACGCCGTGCGCTTCTCGTACCCGCACGAGGACTCGCACCGCGTCACCGCCAGCTGGGAGTTCCCCGACCTCGCGGGGTTCGAGCGCACGAACGTCACCACGTTCCTGGGCCGCTCCTCGCAGCGCACCGATCAGGACCGCGTGGCCACGCCCACGACGATGCGGCGGATTGAGCGCGCGGACGTGGACGCGAACGACTACGGGGTGCGGGTGTTTGGCGAGCGGTTGCTCGGCGGCGCGCGCCTCGAGACGGGCCTCGACCTCAACGGCCGGTTCGGCCTGCGCGCGGTCGACGACCTGCTGACGTTCACGCCCTCGGGTGACGTGGCCACGACCCGCCCGTTCCGCTCGATCGATCGCGCGCGCCGGGCGAACACGGGGCTCTACGCCAGCCTCGACACGGCCCTCTCATCGGTGGTGTCGATCGGCGCAGGGGTTCGCGGGGACCACGTGGCCACGCGCAACGAAGGCGGGTTCTTCGGCGCGCGCTCGACGTCCCAGCGCGGCGGCTCCGGCTACCTCGCGATCACGGCCGGCAGCTTCGCCGGCGTGACGACGACGGCGCAGGTGGCGCGCGGGTTCCGCGACCCGACGTTGTCGGATCGCTACTACCGCGGGCCGACCGGGCGCGGATTCGTCACCGGCAACCCCGCGCTCGGGCCCGAGACCAGCCTGCAGTTCGACTGGTCCCTTCGCGTCACGCGCCCCCGGTACCGCCTGGCCGCGTTCTACTATCACTACCGGATCTCGGATCTCGTCGAGCGCTACGAGACGGAGCCCGACACCTTCCTCTTCCGCAACCGCGGCGAGGCACGGCTGCGCGGCGTCGAGATCGAGGCGCAGGCCGAGATGGGACGCGGGCTGAGCGTGGACCTCGCCGTGGATCTGGCGCGCGGCGAGGCGCGCGAGACCGGGGCCCCGCTCGACGACATCGCGCCGCGCACGATCACGACGATCGTGCGGCAGCGCGTCGGCAGCCGCGGCTACGTGCAGGGACGGATCGCGGCGTTCGGGCGCGACGACCGGCCCGGCCCGACCGAGCGGGCCGTACCGGGCTACACGAGGCTCGACCTGCAGGCGGGCCTCCGGATCTCGGCGCCCCTCGAGATCCGCCTGCAGGCCGGCAACCTCCTGAACGAGGAGTACTTCGCCAGCCAGGACACCCGCGCGGTGCTCGCGCCCGGACGCACCGCGAGCCTCACGCTGGCGGTGACGTTCTAGCCCGTTCACCGGGATGGTGAACCTTTGGCCGGCGCCGCCCGTCCAACGAGGCGTGCGGTACGCCTTCCGACGCCTCCTGGCGAGCCCCGCCTTCACACTGACCGCGCTCATCACCATGGGTGCGGCCATTGGCGCCAACGCCCTTATCTTCAGCGTCGTCAACGGGGTACTGCTGAAGCCTCTGCCGTTTCCGGATCCGGATCGGCTCGTGGGCGTTTGGCACGTCGCGCCTGGGTTGATGGAGGGCGACCTGAACCAGTCGCCCGCGAACTATCTGACGTACCGGGAGGCGCGTGTCTTCGCGGATACCGGCCTCTGGAATGCCGGAGCCGTCACGGTCACCGGCCGCGGCGAGCCGGAGCGGGTCGATGCGCTGGTCGTCACAGACGGCACACTCCCCGTCGTCGGCGTCACGCCGGCCCTCGGCCGCCTGTTCACGAGAGACGACGATGCACCCGGGAGTGCCGAAACGGTGCTGCTGTCGCACGACTACTGGCAACGCGTGTTCGGGGCGCGAGCCGACGCCGTCGGCCAGTCGATCGTGGTCGACGGACGGCCGCGGCAGGTGATCGGCGTGCTGCCCGAGGGCTTCCGCTTCCTCCGCTACAACCCGTCGATGGTGCTGCCGCTCCGGCTCGACCCGGCCGAGGTCTTCGTCGGGAACTTCAGCTATCGCGGGGTGGCGCGGCTCAAGCCCGGCACCACGATCGCCGAGGCCAACGCCGACGTGGCACGGCTGATTCCCGGCATCCCCGACCGGTTTCCGCTGCCGCCGGGGTTCAGCCGCGAGATGTTCGACGAGATCCGAATGGGCCCGCTCGTGCGGCCGCTGTCGGTTGATCTGGTCGGCGACATCGGCCAGGTGCTCTGGGTCCTGCTCGGTACCGTGGGCATCGTGCTGCTGGTGGCCTGCGCCAACATCGCCAACCTCTTCCTCGTGCGCGCGGAGGGCCGCCAGCAGGAACTCGCGGTGCGCACCGCACTGGGAGCCAGCCGCTCACAAATTACGGGACAGCTCCTGTCGGAAGCCCTGATGCTGAGCCTGGCCGGCGGCGCGCTCGGGCTGGCGCTCGCCTCCAGCGGCATTCGCCTGCTGGTGGCGCTCAATCCGGCGCGCCTGCCTCGTCTCGAGGAGATCGGCCTCGACCCGATCGTCCTGCTCTTCACGCTGGCCCTGTCCGTCGTGGCCGGCGTGTTGTTCGGGCTCATCCCGATCGTGAAGTACGCCAACCCGCACCTGGGCGCCGCGCTCAAGGAAGGCGGGCGGGGCTCGAGCGACGGCCGCGAGCGTCACCGCGCCCGCAACACCCTCGTGGTCGCGCAGGTGGCGCTTGCGCTCGTGCTCCTCGTCGCCTCGGGGTTGATGATCCGTTCGTTCCTGGCCATGCGTGACGTGGCGCCGGGGTTCGTGGACCCAGGGGCCGTGTTGACCTTCCGCGTCTCGATCCCCTCCGCGCTCGTGGAAGACCCCGCAGCGACCGCGCGGATGCACGAGCAGATCGTGCGCCGGCTCGAGAGCCTTCCGGGTGTCACCTCCGTCGGCCTGTCGACGTCGATCACGATGGACGGCGCCAACAGCAACGACCCGATCTTCCGCGAAGACCGGCCGATGCCCGAAGGCCAGATGCCGCCGATCCGGCGATTCAAGTGGGTGTCCGAGAACTTCTTCCGCACGATGGGCAATCCGCTCGTGGCGGGACGCGACTTCACGTGGGCCGAGACACACGGGCTTCGTCCGGTCGTCATCATCAACGATGCGTTCGCGCGCGAGTTCTACGGCAGCGCGGCCGCTGCGCTCGGCCAGCGCATCCGCAACAGCCCCAGCCAACCCTGGCGCGAGATCGTCGGCGTCGTCGGCGACGAGCGCGACGACGGCGTGACGCGGCCGGCGCCGACCATCGCGTACTGGCCGATCCTGATGGAGGATTTCTGGAGCGAGGGTGTGTCGACGCACCGTTCGCTCGCGTACGCGGTACGGACCCCACGCCTGGGATCGGCCGGGTTCCTGCCCGAGGTCCAGCAGGCCGTCTGGTCCGTCAATCCGAACCTGCCGCTCGCGCGCGTCGAGACGCTGCAGGAGGTGTACGACCTCTCGATGGCCGAGACCTCCTTCGCGCTGGTCATTCTCGGCATCGCCGCGGGCGTGACGCTGCTGCTCGGGCTCGTCGGGATCTACGGCGTCATCGCCTACATCGTGTCGCAGCGCCGACGCGAAGTCGGCATCCGCATGGCGCTCGGCGCCGCCAGCGGCGACGTACAACGCCTGTTCGTGTGGCGCGGCCTGCTGCTCACGGGCATCGGTCTCGCCGTCGGCCTCGCGGCCTCCGCCGGTGTGATGCGGTTGATGTCGGCCCTGCTCTTCGGCGTCGATCCCGTCGACCCGCTCACCTACGCCGTGGTCGCCGGCCAGCCTCGCGCTGGTCGCGCTCGTCGCCACCTGGCTGCCGGCACGGCAGGCCACCCGCATCGATCCCGTGACCGCCCTCAGAGCCGATTGAGCCGGCACCGTGCCCGCCGGCTCACGCCAGGGATCGATGCCGGCTCACGCCGTGTGCCGCCACGCCGTCAGCTGACTCGGGACCCTAGTCCCCTGGAAGCGTGATGCCTCGCACAATTCCCGGGCGGGGCATCCCGGCTGGCGGCGTTGCTCATCGCTCACATATGCGCAATATGCTCGCTCTTCGCGCCTTGCCATCCGGGCGCCGCGCTCCGGGACTTGTGCCAGGCCTCACGCTTCCAGGGGACTAGCGGGGCGCCACCCCGGCCTTCAGCGCCCGCGCCTCGATCTCCTCCAGCTCCTTCATCAGGTCATCGAACCGCTCGTACGCATCGCGGCCCACCTTCTGATCGCCGCGGGTCAACATCCGGTTGATGTTGTTGAACTGGTTGAGCAGCATCGGCTGCGGATACGGCCCCCGCATGTCGACGACCCGCGCCCACAGCTCCTGCAGTGGATGCGCGAAGGGCTGATCGAAAGGGCTGGTGCCGGGCGGCGCCGACGGAGGCAGGCTGACCTGAGCCGATTCCATCGCCTGCTCGATCCGCACCTGCAACTGGCGCCCGCGGCTGATCGCGTCGCGAACGCCCAGCAGGAGCCGCGTCTGTTCGATCAGGTCCGCGTTGGTCACGTTGTCGCGCAGCACCCGCGGGTCCGCCTGCACATCGAACGCATGCGACACGGTGGTCGTCCCGGCGCGCAGCGTCACCGTGTAGCGGCCGGGCGCGGCCAGGGGCCCTCCGGGACCGCCGGCCGGCGTCGCCACCGTCCACGGGCCGTGATGGCGCAGGTCCCAGGTCACGCGCTGCATGCCGGCCCGCGGGGTGATGGTCGAGACCCCCCCGGGGCCGCGCACCGGCGCGCGCATGTCCTGCGTGGTCTCCCCGGGTCGCGGCAGCGCCACGCGGAGCGTGCGGATCACGGCGCCAGAAGCGTCGGCCACCTCGAGGCGGGCATCGGCGGGCGGCGCGGCCTCGAAGTGCAGATCGAAGTGGGCGCCCGGCGCCGGGTACTCCGGCTCCATCGGGTCGGGGCCCGTGCCCACGTAGCGGTAGCGCGTGACGTCACGCGGCGCGTAGAAGTGCGTCGCTGGCGCGGACGCGGCCGTCCGCACACGCGCCGCGATCTCGTGCAGCGGCGTGACGTTGTCCATGATCCACAGCGACCGCCCCATCGTCGAGATGACGAGGTCGTTGCGGTGGACGCGCAGGTCCGTCACGGGCGTGGCCGGCAGGTTCTGCTGCAGCGGCTGCCAGCGGCGGCCGGCATCGAACGAGACGAAGAAGCCGAACTCGGTGCCGGCGTAGAGCAGCCCCTCCTGTGCGGGATCCTCGCGGACGACGCGCGTCGGGTGATCGCCGGGGATGCCATTGCGGCCGTCGGTGAGCCGCGTCCACGTCTCGCCGTAGTCGTCGGTCCGGTAGATGTACGGCGCCAGGTCGTGTTCGCGGAGGAAGCGGTAGACGGCGATGTACGCCGTGCCGCGGCGATGCGGCGAGTCCTCGATCGTCTGCACGCGGCCGCCCGGGAGCAGGTCCTTCGGCGTCACGTTCTTCCACGTCCGCCCGTTGTCGCGCGAGACGTGCACCGGCCCGTCGTTGGCGCCGACCCAGAGCACGCCGGGCTCGAGGCGCGACTCCACCATCGCGTAGATGTTGCTGTAGACCTCCTCGCCCGTGATGTCACGGGTGATGGGGCTGCCGGGGACGACCTGGTATTCCTTCTCGAAGGCCGTCAGATCCGGGCTGATGACCTCCCACGTGACGCCTTCGTCCGTGGAGCGATGCACGACGTGCGACGCCTGGTAGACCACGTTGGGGTCGTGGGGCGAGAGGTAGACGACCGTCTGCCGCGGGAAGCGGTACTTGATCTCGTCGGGCCGGTGGCCGTACCGGTTCTGCGGGTAGATCCAGTAGTGCTTCTCCTGGCCGGTGGCGACATTGTAGCGGCCGAACTCGCCCTTGCAGGCGCCGAAGATCACCTGGCCGTCGGGACGCGGCCAGATCTGGCCCGTCTCGCACCCGGGCCCTTGCATCCAGAGCTCCGAGGCGTGATCGAGCGACCACGACACCGGCGGCAGGCTCGGCACGACGACCGTCGAGTTGTCCTGCTGCGGCGTGTAGAGGCGGTACGGGTGCTGCTCGTCCACCGACACCATGTAGAACTCGGCGGTGGGCTGGTTCAGGATCGACGACCAGCTCACACCCGCGTTGAGCGAGACGTTCGCGCCGCCGTCGTTCACCTGGAGGATGATGTCCGGCCGATCGGGATTGAACCACATGCCGTGGTTGTCGCCGTGCGGCGTCGGCACGGTGGTAAAGGTCTTCCCGCCGTCGCGCGACCGGTGCAGGCCCAGTTCGTTCACCCACACCTCGTCCTCGTTCGCCGGGTGCACGTGGACGTAGTTGAAGTAGAACGGCCGCGCCCGCAGCCGCTGGCTGTTGTTGACGAGCGCCCAGGTGGCGCCCGCGTCGGACGACCGGTAGAGGCCGCCCTCGTCGCCCGGCGCCTCGATCATCGCGTAGACGATCCGGGGGTTGCTGCGCGCGACGTCGAGGTCGATCTTGCCGATGAGGTCCTGGGGCAGGCCCGTCTCGAGCTTGCGCCACGTCTCGCCGGCGTCCGTCGACTTGTAGATGCCGCCCTCGGACGCGGGGCCGCCGCTGATGATGTCCCAGCCCTTGCGGAAGCCGCGGTACATGCCCGCGTAGAGCACGTCGGGGTTCGAGGGATCCACCTCGAGGTCGCGGCCGCCGGTCTCGGCATTCACATACAGCGTGCGGCGCCACGTCTGCCCGCCGTCGGTCGTCTTGAAGATGCCGCGCTCCTCGTTCGGCCCGAACGGTGATCCGAGCGCCGAGAGCCACACGATGTCGGGGTTGGCCGGGTGGATGCGCACGGTGCCGATCTGGCCGGCGTTCGGCAGGCCCATGAACCGCCACGTGACGCCGGCGTCCACCGACTTGTAGACGCCGCGGCCGATGATCACATTCGAGC
Organism: Vicinamibacterales bacterium; assembly: GCA_030680175.1. Taxonomy (GTDB): domain Bacteria; phylum Acidobacteriota; class Vicinamibacteria; order Vicinamibacterales; family UBA2999; genus JAUXWO01. The sequence continues at coordinate 7,786 of JAUXWO010000057.1, read as the reverse complement.
GGATGGCCGCGCTGCCCGTGCCGACCCACACGATGTCGGGGTTGGAGGGCGCCACCTCGATCCAGCCGATCGAGCCCGTGCTGATCTGCCCGTCGGAGATCGGGCGCCAGCTGACGCCGTAGTCCTCCGACTTCCACACGCCGCCGCCCGTCGGGCCCATGTAGAACACGTTGGGCTGCTGGCGCACACCGGAGTACGCCGTGGCGCGGCCACCGCGCGAGGGGCCGACGTTGCGCCAGCGCAGATCCTGGAAGGACGCGGGCGCGACGGCCTGATTGGCGTCGGCCTGGGCCGTCGTCGTGACGCGCGCGGACACGCCGGCGAGCAGCAGGGTGATGGCGATCGAAGCCGTGGCGAGGCCTCGCGTGAATCGACCGAGTCCAGTAGTCATCGCAACCTCAAAGGGAACCCGGCATCGGCGCCGGAAGAGCTGAGTATAGCTGCCAGCCCGCGGGACGGTACGGTGACCCACGGCGGGCGAACATAACACGAAATACCGAGATCGGATGAAAGATGGCCGGCCCGCCTTCACCGTCGACGGCACGCTCGATCACCGGCTCGATGACTGGCGCGGGCGAATCCGCGCCTGACCGGACGAACCCCTGCCCGGTCACTCTCGTCCAACGTGGCGGAGGATGCATGGGACGCCTGGTGTTCGAGATCAAGGTCGCGGTGCGGACGCTGCTGCGGGCGCGTTTCGTGTCGGTCCTGGCAGTGCTCGCGTTCGCGCTGGGCATCGGGGTGACGACGGCGGTGTTCAGCGTCTTCAATAGCGTGCTGCTGGCACCGCTCCCGTTCCCGGATCCCGGCCAGATCGTCGCCGTCTACGACACGCAGCCCGCGTGCGCGACGTGCCCGGCGTCGTTTCCGAAGTACCACGACTGGCGCGATCGCAACCAGGTGTTCGCGGCGATTGGCGGCATCACGAGCGCCTCGTTCGTCATGACAGGCAACGGCGAGCCGGCCCGGGTGGTCGGCGCGTCGACGACCGCGTCGCTGGTGGATGTCTTCGGCGTGCCGCCCGTGCTGGGCCGCTGGTTCACGCCGGACGAGGACCAGCCAGGCGGGCCGAAGGTCGTGGTGCTGGCGCACGAGTTCTGGACGCGGCAGTTCGGCGCCGACCCGGCCGTGCTGGGCCGCACGGTGATGCTCGACGGCGCGCCCGTCGAGGTGATCGGCGTCATGCCCCCGGGCTTCACCCTGCGCCGTGCGGAGGCGTTCGTGCCGCTGCAGCGCGCACTGGACCCGGCCACGCGCGGCAGCCACTTCCTGGCGACGTTCGCGCGGCTGCGCGACGGCGTGACCGTCGATCAGGCGGCCCGCGAAATGCGCGCGCTCGGCGAGACGCTCGCCGACGAGTTCAGGCACAACCACGGCATCGACGTGCGGGCGTACCACGAGGTGGTGGTCGGCAGCGTCCGCACGCCGCTCCAGGTGCTGCTCGGGGCGGTGCTGCTCCTGCTGCTCATCGCGTGCGCCAACGTGGCCAACCTGCTGCTGGCCTCGGGCCTGGCGCGACGGCGCGAGCTCGCCATCCGCCAGTCGCTCGGCGCAGGCCGATGGCAGCTGGCCCGGCAGCTCTCGACGGAGAGCCTCTTGCTGGCGGGCGCCGGGGGCGTGCTGGGCCTCGTCCTCGCGCACTGGTCCGTTCGCGCGTTCGTGGCGCTGGCCGGCACCGAGCTGCCGCGGGCCACGTCGATCGCCATCGATGGCCGGGTGCTCCTGTTTGCCGCCGCCGTGTCGGCGATCGTCGGCCTCGTGTGCGGGCTCCTGCCGCTGGTGCTCGTGCGCGGCGCCGCGCTGGCCGAAGCGGTGCGCGAGGGCGATACGCGGACGGCCAGCGGCGCGGGTGGACGCGTGGGCAGGGGCCTGGTGGTGGCGGAGATCGCGGTGGCATTCGCGCTGCTGGTCGGCTCGGGACTCCTCGTGAAGAATTTGGTGCTGCTGCAGGGCCGTGACACCGGCATGCGCACCGAACGAATCGTGACGTTCGGTCTCGCACCGGCCGGCCCGAGGTACGAGGACCCGGCGCAGGTGCTGGGGCTGTACCGGGAGCTGCACTCGCGGTTCTCGAGCCTCGGCACGGTCGAGCTCGCGGGGATGACCAGCCACCTGCCGATGAGGGACTTCGGCTGGAACGGCGAGTTTCAGATCGAAGGCGAAACGCCGTGGGGACCTGGCGACGCGCCTCTCGTCGAGTACCGGTGGATGTACGGGGACTACCTGCAGGCGATCGGCGTGCCCCTCGTGCAAGGCCGGCTGCTCGACGCGCGCGACCGGGACGGCTCTCGAACCGTGCTCGTCAACCGCGCGATGGCCGAGAAGTTCTGGCCCGGACAGGATCCCATCGGCCGCCGGTTCGGCCAGGGCCCGCTCGAACGATGGTACGAGGTCGTCGGCGTCATCGAAGACACGCGCTCGCTCGGCCTCGGGCACGCGGCGCCCTACGAGTTCTACCGGACCATCGAGCAGTCGTCCTTCGGGCCGATGACGGTGGTGCTCCGCACGACGGCCGGCGACCCCATGACGGTAATCGGCAGCGTGCGCCAGATCGTCGCCGCCGTGGATCCGCTGCTGCCCCTGAGCCGCATCCAGACGCTCGACGCGGTGGTGAGCGAATCGGTAGGCCAGCCGCGACTCATGTCGGCGCTCACCGCGGCCTTCGGCGTGCTGGCGGGCCTGCTCGCGATGATGGGCGTCTACGGCGTGATGGCGTACACCGTGCGGCGCCAGCGGCGGGAGTTCGGGATCCGCGCGGCACTCGGCGCCGGACGCGCGCAGATGTGGTCGCTCGTCTTCGGCCGCGGCCTGCGGCTGGCGGCGGCCGGTGTGGGATTCGGCGCCGCCGGTGCGTGGGCGCTGACGCGCGTGCTGGCCTCGATGCTGCACGACGTGCGGCCGCACGACCCCACGGTCTTCGCGGCCACGGCCGCGGCCGTGCTTGCGGTCGTGCTGTTGGCCTCGGTCCTCCCGGCGCGCACCGCCGCGCGCGTGGACCCGATGGTGGTGCTGCGGGATTAGCGGCCGGCCCACGCTCTCGCCACTCCCCCGGCTGCGACGTGCCGTCGGGCGCACGAGACGCACGTCAGCGAAACAGCGCCTGCCCTGGGGATGTGGCAGGCGCGAGACCGGCTCCGGTGGCCAGTGGCCAGCTCGCAGTGCACACACCGCTGACGCCGCTGTGACCCGTCAACGGCCCCCCGGACGCTCCTCGGTGACCCGCCCGATCAACCCGGCCAGCAAGGCGGCCCGCAAGGGCAGCGAGGCGAGCTCGACGTGCTCGTGCAGCGCGTGCGCGCCGTCGCCGACCGCGCCCAGGCCGTCGAGGGTCGGCACGCCGAGCGCCGCGCAGAAGTTGCCGTCCGACCCGCCGCCTGTCCCGCCCTCGTCGAGGGTGACGCCCAGCGCCGCGGCCACCGACCGCGCCTCGTCGTAGAGGCGCGCCACACCGGCCGTCCGCTCGAGCGGCGGACGCTCGAAGCCGCCCGTCACGTCCACCCGCGCCCCAGGCGTGCGGGGCACGAGCGCCCTCATCGCCGCCACCACCGCCTCCGCCTGCGCCATCGTCGGGGCGCGCACGTCGACGAGGGCTCGCGCCTCCTCGGCGACGACATTGGGACGGGATCCGCCGGCGATGACGCCGACGTTCACGGAGACGCCGTTCGGCAGATCGGCAAGCGCTTCGATGGCGAGAATCTGGCGCGCGAGCTCGGCGATGGCACTGACGCCCTTGCCCGGATCAATGCCGGCGTGGGCGGCGATGCCGTGGGTGACGACCTCGAACTGGCCGCAGCCCTTGCGCCGCGTCTTCACGGCGCCGCCCGGCAGCGCGGGTTCGAGGACGAGCACGGCGTCGCTCGCCTTCGCCTCGCGCTCCACAAGCGCACGCGACGTTCCGCTGCCCGTCTCCTCGTCGGTCGTCCAGAGCATCGCGACGCGGCCCCGGAGCGTGCCGGTGGCGCCAAGCGCACGCACCGCCAGCATCCCAAGACCGATGCCGGTCTTCATGTCGAAGACGCCCGGGCCGTGCAGCCGGCCGTCGCGCCGCTCGAGCGGCATCCGCGCGAGCTGGCCGACCGGCCACACGGTGTCGAAGTGGCCGAGCAGCAGCACGCGCGGTCCCGCATCGCCGATCTCGGCCAGCAGGTGATCCCCCGCGCCCACGGCCGGCACGCGCGTGGTGCGCATGCCGATCGCGCGGAGCTGACGGTCGAGTTCGTCGCCGCAGCGGTCCACGGCCGCCTTGTCGTCGGTCGGCGACTCGATCGTGACGAGCGTCTCGATGAGGTGGATCAGCCAGTCCTGGTGGGTCCGGCAGTAGTCGAGCAGGGCAGCAGGCATGAACGCTCCGTGGGGCGGGCCTATAATAACGGGATGCTGACGAGAATGCGGTGCGTCCGGCGTGCGGCCGGCCTGGGGCTCGTGTTGATGCTGTCAGCCCCGGTCGCGCTGGCCGGGCAGCCCCCGCCGCCGCAGCCCTTCCCGAGGCCTGGCGGTCAGCCGCCGCCGGCGCCGCCTGTCGAGACCGCGCCCGCCCCAGAGGCCCAGGCGCCCGTGACGCCGCCGGTGGCCGCACCCGCGACGCGCCCCGCAGGTCCCCAGGCGCCGACGGAAGCGGAACTCGGGATTCCGATCTACCCGGCCGCGCAGTTCCTCGGCTCGTACGACGCGGGCCGCGGCCAGCGCTACTACCTGTTTGGCGTGACGCTCGCCTTCGCCGAAGCGGTCTCCTACTACCGCACGGTGCTGAAGCAGCGCGGGAATGTCGTGTTCGAGGCGCCGGCCACGCACGTCTTCGAGATTGGCCGCTTCCGCGAGAACGAGATGGCGTTCCCGCCGAGCGTCACGGTCAAGGACTACACGTGGGGCGGCTCCGCCGGCTACCCGAACCCGGTGCTGCGCGCGCAGCCGGAGCGCTTCCCGACGATCATCCAGATCGTCCCGCCGCCGCCAGGGACGCCGCTCGAACGGTGAGCGGCAGCCGGCGGCCAGCGGCCAGCTTTCGGCTTCCGGCTTCCGGCTTCCGGCTTCCGGCTGTCAGCTTTGCAGCCTTGGGCGTCTTGACTAGTACGAGTTTCGTGCGTCTTCGTGGCCTTCGTGACCTTCGTGTTTGTACGTGATCTCGTCTACTGCTTGACGTAGATCTCCCCCGCCTTCCGGAACTCGACCGACTTCTCCTCCATCCCCTCCTGCGCCATCTGCCGCACCTGCTGCGTCAGCTCCATGCTGCAGAACTTCGGCCCGCACATCGAGCAGAAGTGCGCGACCTTGGCGCCGTCCGCCGGCAGCGTCTCGTCGTGGTACGCGCGGGCGGTGACGGGGTCCATCGCCAGGTTGAACTGGTCCTGCCACCGGAAGTCGAACCGCGCCTTCGACAGCGCATCGTCCCACTCGCGCGCGCGGGGATGGCCCTTGGCGATGTCGGCCGCATGCGCCGCGATCTTGTACGCGATCACGCCCGTCTTCACATCGTCACGATTCGGCAGGCCGAGGTGCTCCTTCGGCGTGACGTAGCAGAGCATCGCGGTGCCGAACCAGCCGATCATCGCCGCGCCGATGGCGGACGTGATGTGGTCGTAGCCGGGTGCGACATCGGTCGTGAGCGGCCCGAGCGTGTAGACCGGCGCCTCCTGGCACCACTCGAGCTGCTTCTCCATGTTCTCGCGGATCAGGTGCATGGGCACGTGGCCGGGCCCTTCGTTCATCACCTGGACGTCGTACTCCCACGCGATCTTCGTCAGCTCGCCCTGCGTCTGCAGCTCGGCGAACTGCGGCTCGTCGTTCGCGTCGGCGATGGAGCCGGGCCGCAGCCCGTCGCCGAGCGAGAACGAGACGTCGTAGGCCTGCATGATCTCGCAGATCTCGCGGAAGTGCGTGTAGAGGAAGTTCTCCTGATGGTGCGCGAGGCACCACTTCGCCAGGATCGATCCGCCGCGCGAGACGATGCCCGTGACGCGGCGCGCGGTCATCGGGATGTAGCGCAGCAGGACGCCGGCGTGCACGGTGAAGTAGTCCACGCCCTGCTCGGCCTGCTCGATGAGCGTGTCGCGGTAGATCTCCCAGGTCAGATCCTCGGGCTTGCCGCCCACCTTCTCGAGCGCCTGGTAGATCGGCACGGTGCCGATGGGCACCGGCGCGTTCCGGATGATCCACTCGCGCGTCTCGTGGATGTGCTTGCCCGTGGACAGGTCCATCACGGTGTCCGCGCCCCAGAGCGTCGACCAGCGCAGCTTCTCCACCTCTTCCTCGATCGACGACGACACGGCGGAGTTGCCGATGTTCGCGTTGATCTTCACGAGGAAGTTGCGGCCGATGATCATCGGCTCGAGCTCGGGGTGGTTGATGTTGGCGGGGATGATCGCGCGGCCGCGCGCGACTTCCTCGCGCACGAAGTCCGCGGGCAGGCCCTCGCGCTTCGCGACGAAGGCCATCTCGGCGGTCACCTCGCCACGCCGCGCGTAGTGGAGCTGCGTCACGGGACCCGTCCCGCGGCGCACGGGGCGCGCCAGCGACGCCGGGATCTCGACGCCGCCCTTCACGGCCGGGCGGGGCGAGGCGGGCCGCTCGGCGATGCCGCCACGCGCGGCAATCCATTCGGCGCGGAGCGGCGGCAGCCCCTCGCGCACGTCGTGCCCGCGCGGGCCGCTCGTGTCGTAGAGCCGCACCGGCGGCTCGCCGCCCGACAGCGCGACCTCGCGCATCGGCACGCGCACCGTCACGGGCCCGCCGGGCAGGGCGAGGGTCTCTTCGTCGTGGATCTTGGTCGAGTTGGGGAACGCGTCGCCGTAGCTCATCTTCCGCCTCCCTCCGCCGGTCTGAACCGGGTCAGGTTCCAAGGGTTTCTCTCAATCCCTCGCGGGATACCCCTGGCGGGTCCAACTGATACTTGAGGCTTTCAGCTATCGGCTCTCGGCAATCGGCCTCAAGCCGAACGCCGGAAGCCGAAAGCTGAACGCCTCCGTGATCGCTACTGTGGCGGCCGCTGGCGCGGGGGGCTGATCATGATGTGCGCGCCGGCCGTGCCGGGATCCATCAGCCACGGCGCGCCCGGCGCCGCCTTCGTCTGCAGGCCCGTCGTCTGGGGCGTCGCGAACGGGACGTAGATGACCCAGCGGAGGTACGAATCCGCCACGGTGTTCGCGGCGGCATCGAAGGCCGTGCCCGTCATGACGTAGAGCGTACGCGGCTCCTTCGACATCGCGAGCGTGCCGGCTTCGATCTCCTTGAAGCGCGTCGCCTGGCGCACCTTGTCGTCGGTCACGCCCTGCGCCGCCAGTTCGCGGCCGCGCGCCATGAACGGCTCGAGGTCCTTGTGGTAGCAGGCCACGTTGAAGCCCTCGATCGCGGGGTTGTCGGCCAGGCACACCATGTCGTTCGTGCCGGGACGCAGCGTCACCATCTTGCCGGCCGCATCGAAGCCGATCACCATCGCGCCGGCGCGCCGATCCTCGGGCGCGGCCTGCACGGCTCCGGCGATCTGCACCTCCGGCGACGGCGCGCTCTGGGCCGAGGCCGCCAGGGGAGCGGCCAGGGCCGCCACGAGCAGTGCACACGTCAATCTCATCGCTGCCTCCACTGTCGAGTCACAGGGACCGGCCAGCCAGCCGGTCACGAAAGGCTATTGTAGAGCGAGACCGCCGCCGATGCGCAGCCCTCTTCCCATTGACGAACACCTGCCGGCCGTCGGCGCCGCGCTCCGTGTGCACCGGGCGCTGGTGCTGTCGGCCGCCCCGGGGGCCGGCAAGACCACGCGCGTGCCCCCGGCGCTGGCCGGCGAGGGGCCCGT
>JAUXWO010000051.1 GCA_030680175.1 Vicinamibacterales bacterium | reverse complement strand
CGCTGCATCATGGGAGGCGAGGGCATGCACGGTTATCGATCTGCAGCATTCGAGGCGCGCGATTCCGCGGCACGCGGCTGACGGGCCGCAGCGTCCACCGCCTCGTCCTCGCCTACGTGGCGCAGTGCAGCACGCGCTTCGGCATCAGCCCGCACGCGCTGCGGCACTCGTTCGCCACGCACCTGCTGCAGCGCGGCGCCGACCTGCGCGCGATCCAGGAGCTGCTCGGCCATTCGCAGCTCACCACCACGGAGCGCTACACGCACGTCAACGCCGCGCAGTTGATGGAGGTCTACCGCAAGGCGCATCCCAGGGCGAAGATAGATAGATAGACAGATTTCAGAGAGCTGTTATCTGGTGATCTCGTGATGTGGTGATGTGGTGATCGGATGCGCGATGCTCCGATGTGCGATGTAGCTTCTGATCTGCGATCTATCTGACATCACCAGCGAGGTCGTACCTCCGCACATCGAACACTCCATCACCAGATCACCACGTCACGAGCTCAGCAGATGTCGTGATCTACCTATTGATCTATCTATCTGTGCCCCCACGGCACCGGCGGCGTGTCGACCGGTGTCGTCAGGTCGAATTCCACCTGAAAGAGGCGTCCCGTGGGACGGGCCAGTTCGTACAGGAAGCGGCGGCCCGGTTCGATCTCCATCGCCCACGTGTTCTCGAGCGAGGCGGTGAGCCCCTCGCGCTGGAACATGTCGATCGAGTCCTGATCCACCGGGAACTCCTGCCGCACCTCCGTTCCCGCCGAGGCCGTGTCGCCCCCGTACATCGTCACCGCATCGTCGGTGCCGTCCTCGTGCCGGTGATCGTGCTTCAGGCGCAGTCCGGTGGGGGTGCGCGTGAGCACCCACGTGCGGCTGTGGTCGTTGCCGACGTGGAAGGGCACCTTCAGTTCGCCCTCGCTGCACTCGCGCACATGCATGATGAGCGCCTGTCCTTCGAATGCGTCGTTCGGCTGCGGCGGTTCGTTGGTGATGATGCGGCCGGCAAAGGCCTGACCGCAGTGCTGGGCCAGACGCGCCATGAACTGGTCGACCGGCGCCGGGGCGGTGGCGGCTGCGGGTTCCGCCGCTGGTGCCGGCTCGGTGCCGCCGCCACCGCAGGCGGCCAGCAGGACGGTGGCGACGAAGCCAAGGACGAGCTTGTGGGTTCTCATGCTGGGAACCCTATCAGGCCGCGACCCACGGCGCCAGTCGTCGTCGCGCGGCTACGCCTTCACCTGCGGGAGTGCGCCGCCGAGCCGGCCGGCGTGGAAACGCACGCCGTCGTCGGCGAGTGCACGCTGTAGTTGGTCGGCCGACCCCCGGAAGAGCCGGGCATCGGCTGTCATGACGGCTTCGCCCACGTGTACGGCGGGCAGGGACGCGACGATGGCGTCGGCGCCTTCAAGGGCGGCGTGCCACTGACGCGATAACTCGGCGGCGCGCGGGGCGGGGCCCTCGAACGCCAGGGTTGCCACTTCGGCTTCGGAGTAGTGGGAGGAACGGCGCGCCTGCGCCAGCAGCCCTGGCGGCGTGAACCCGGGGTCTTTGCCGCAGGCGGCCCACGCCAGCAACCCGAGCGGCTGGAGGCGCGCGTCGCACTCGATGACGTCGATCCAGTCGCGCACTTCGAGCCGCCCGATGAGCGCCAGCACCTTGTTGGTGGCCAGGCCGAAGGGATGGAGGGTCAGCCCCAGCATGTCGTGTTCGACCAGGGGGAAGAACCGGAACGCGCTGTCGCGCGCCCACTCGATGACGAGGGTGTCGGCGCCTCGGGCGACCTGGGCCTCGACGAACCCCGGGCGTTCGCGCACCGGCGTCACCACACAGTCCTCGGCTTCGAGGGCCGCGCGGTCGCGGTCCCATGAGCGGGCCACCGCCTCTTCGGTGTCGTGGAACAGGTCCAGATCGCGGGACAGCCGCTGCGTGTCGAGCGCGATGCTCAGCGCGACGCCGTCGGCCACGTAGCTCTCGCCCTGTGCCCGGCGCCGGTCGGCGAGGAGGCGGCAGACGTACTGTTGGAATGCTGTGAGAGCCATGCGCGCATCTCCGCCACCCGGCGGAACGCCTCCAGATCGCCGTGACGTTCGATGCGGCGGAGCACATCCTCCCGCTCGGCCGGTGTGGAGGGGTAGTAGTCCTCACGCAGAAACCACAGGCACTGCACACGATAGCGGTCGACGAGCTCACGGAGAGCCGTGTCGATCGAAGCGGGCACCATACGCTGCTATCGTAGCGCGGTCCGGGAGACATCGATGCGGCCAATCGTCTGGCTTCCGGGCGGAGCCATCACACGCGGGACCCCTCCGAAGGGCGTCGCGTCATTCGGCCCGGATGCTCTGGGCCGGATCGATGGCGGCGGCGGCGCGGGCGGGAAGCGACGTGGCCAGGGCGGCCACCGCCGACACGGCCACCACGGCGAACGCCAGCATGAGCGGGTCGCCGGGCCGCACGCCGTACAGCAGCGCCTCCAGGTAGCGTGCTGTGGCCAGCGTCCCGGCGAGGCCGACGCCAAGGCCTGCGGCCAGCACCATCGCGGCATCACGGAACACCAGGCGCAGGATCGCGGCGCGGTCGGCGCCGAGCGCCAGGCGCACGCCGATCTCGACGCGCCGCCGCGCGACGAGGTACGCGAACGTGCCGTACAGGCCGAGGCAGGCCATCAGCAGTGCGAGCGCGGCGAACAGGCCACCCAGCCACGCCAGCAGCCGATCGTGGCTCCCGCCCATGGCGATCTCGTCGGCCAGCGTGCGGAACTCCACGGTGAGCGCCGGGTCGAACTCACGGACGGTCTGGACGACGGCACCGCGCAGCGCATCGGGTGAGGCACTCCGCAGGGCGAAGCGGATTGGCTGCGGCTGCGGGCCGAGCCACTGCGCGAGCGGGAGGTACACGAACTGCGTGCGCGGATCGCGAAGCCGCATGTAACGGCCCGTGGCCACGACGCCGACGATCTCCGTTGGCTGTCCGCGCAACTCGATCACCCGTCCGACCACCTCGTCGAAATCCGGCATGTAGTGATCCACGAACGCCGTGTTCACGATGGCGACGCGCGGCGCGTCGGGCCCGTCGCGCTCGTCGAAGTCGCGGCCGGCCAGGAGTGGCGTCCCGAACGTCTGGAGGAACCGCGGCGTGATCCGGTTCGACGCCACCGCCGTGTCAGGCAGGCCGTCCGGCACGAAGAACGGCACCGTGACCGGCGTCAGCATGATGTACCCGCTGAGCGGCGTGAGGGTCGAGGCGGAGGCCGCCTCGACCCCCGGGATGGCTTCGAGCCGGCTCGTGAGGGCGCTGATGCGCGCGAGCGTTTCGGTGGGGGTGGCGCCGAAGAGGGGGCCGTCCAGCGAAGCGAGCAGAACCCGGTCGCCCTCGACCGCCGTCGGCTGGCCCATCAGCTCGGTGAAGGACCGTCCGAGCAGGCTGGCCGCCGACACGAGGACGAGCGACACCGCGATCTGCAGCCCCACCAGCCCTTTGAGCGTGCGTGCGGTGCCGGAGGGGCCGGCCGAGCCTCGCGCGCCGGAGGCGAGCGCGGCAAATGACGCCGCGCGAGCGGCGCGCCACGCGGGCGCCAGGCCGGCCAGGAGCCCGGTGGTGACGGCCAGCCCTGCAGCGGCCAGAACCAGGCGCCAGTCGAGGCCGACCGCCAGGTGCGGCGCGATGCCGCGGTCCAATGGCGTGGTGAGGCTCGGCACGACGGTGCCGGCCAGCCACAGCGCCAGGCCGACGCCGAGCGCCGCGCCCGCGACACCGAGCACCATCGCCTCCACCGTCAGGCCCCGCACGAGTTGTCCACGTGACGCGCCGAGCGCGAGCCGGATGCCCAGCTCGCGCTGGCGGTCCGTGAAGCGGGCCAGCACCAGCGCAGCGAGGTTCGCGCACGCGACGAGCAGCACAAGACCGACGGCGCCGAGCAGGAGGAACAGCGGACGGGCGAACTCGCGGCGGAGCGTGGAGATGCCCTTATCCGCCGGGACTACGACGAAGGGATCGGCCAGGTGCTGTCGTGCCGGGGGGGCGGGCGGCAGCGTCGCCTCGCGAAGGACCGGCTGCCAGGCGCGAAGCGCCGCCGTCGCTTGCTCCAGCGTCTGTGTCGGGGCGAGACGCGCAAAGGCAAGGAGCCAGTGGCCTAGGGGACTTGCCGCCCGGCTGTCGGCGCCAGCCAGCAGTGGTTCAATCGCCGCAGGCAGGTAGACGTCGGTTCGTCGTCCCACGTCGATGCCGAAGAACACCGGCGACGCGACGCCGACGATGGCCACGGGCGTGCGGCCGATCTCGACGGTTCGGCCGACGATATCGTCCCGTCCGCCGAGGTTGCGCAGCCAATACACGTGGCTGACGACGGCCACCGGTGAGGCGCCAGGCTGGTCGTCGTTCTCCGTGAGGCCCCGGCCTGTCGCCATCGGCACGCCGATGACCTCGAAGAACCCGCCGCTGACGTACAGCGCCTCCACGAAGCGGGATTCGCCGTCGCTGGCGAGGTTGACCCGCGAGGGCGCGGCGCCGGCCACGCGAGGGAAGATCGGCTGCTCGCGGCTGAAGTGATCCCAGACGACGTTCTGCAGCGCGTAGTCGCCCCGCTCGACCGCCAGGCGGGCCAGGCGGTCCGGCGCGGGCACCGGGAGCGGCGTGAAGTACACGGCCATGACCAGCGTCAGGATGGCGAGGTTCACGCCGATGCCAAGCGCCAGCGAGGCCGTGGCGACTGCCGTGACGAGCGGCGCTCTGATCCACTGACGGAGGCCGTTGCGCACGTCTCGCGCGAGCGCTTTCATGGTCCATCCCCTTGTGTGAACCGCCAGAGCTTCGACGCGCGCAGAGGGGCTACGGCAGCGACCCCGTGTTGAGCGCGCCCGTTTCGTCGATCACGCGTACCACGTCGAGTTCGAGCCGGCTGGCGCCACCAGTCCGTCTCGCGTCACCGAGCACGAGGACGTACAGGCCGGTGGCGTCCTTCGCGACCGGCATGTCGCGCAGCGACAGGTCGAGCGCGACCGGCGTGCCGTCGAGGTGGTGGACGTTCATCAGGACGTCCGGCACGGCCCCGCCCGTTTCGGGGGTGCCGCCCTCGCCGGTGAAGGTGTAGTGCACGGTGACGATGTGTTCGCCGAACGCGAAGCAGGAGCGGACGACGCTGTTGCGCTGTTGCCAGCGCAGGCGCGCCTCGCGGCTGGCTGAGCCACGCGCGACGGTGCCGTCGTTCTGAAAGCGCGGCGAGCGGATATCGATCGTCCTGAGAAGTGCGCCGTCGTCGCCGTAAATGCCCACGTGATCGGCATGACCCTGGCACCCGACCCAGCCGCCGGAGGGCAGGAGATCGAGGGCCGCCGTCGAAAAGCAGTCGCCGCCCATCTGTCGACAGGCTGGGGACATGAGGTCGAGCAGCGGACGCCTTGCGTTGTCACCCGACAGGTCCACCCGGCTTCCGAGTGAGAAGCCCAGCAACGCGTTCTCGAGTGCGCGGTCCGCGAGGTCGCCTGGCGACTGGCTCCAGTAGCCGGACAGCACCAGCGACCGATTGTGGACGAAGCTCCAGCCGAGGCTGACGCCGAATTGCCCCGGGGCTGGCGCCGTACGCCGCACGAGCGTGCCGGTCTCCAGATCGAACTGCGCCAGACCGCGGCTGTCCTTCACGTGCAACGCGTGCTGTTCGCAATCGACGGCGGCTGTTTCCGGAGACGCCAGCGACTCGGGCGCGTCGCCGTGCCCGCCGAAGGTCCTCACTCGTACGCCGTCGCTCAGGCGAATCTCGTGGACGGCGGCGTGGCGCGGATCGACAGCGAACAGCGAGCCGCCACACACGGTGCCGGCGGTGGCAATCCCAATCGGTGGCGCCTCGTCAGTCGTTACGGTTACGGTGCGCTCGACCGGCGCCGAGCGCGGCGCCGTTGTGGGGCCGGCTGGGGCCTCCGATGGCGGAGGCGCGCATGACACGATCAGCAGCAGACAGCAAGAGGCGCCGACCGCTATCGTCGGGGCGGGCATGGCCATCGTTGTAACGCCGCGCGCGCGCAGTCGTCAAGGGCGCCACGGCAGCGCCACGCGGTCATTGCGCCGCCATCCACGCGTCAATGCGCGCCTCGAGCGCATCGAGCGGCACCGCGCCCTGGCCGAGCACCTCGTCGTGGAACGCGCGGATGTCGAAGCGGTCCCCGAGCAGGCGCGCCGCCGTGGCGCGCAGTTCGCGGATCTTCAGCTCGCCGATCTTGTAGCCGAGCGCCTGCCCCGGCCACACGATGTAGCGATCGATCTCGACGATGATGTCCTGCTCGGTCTTCGGGGCGTTGGCGGCGAAGTAGTCGATGGCCTGCTGCCGCGACCAGCCGAGCGCGTGCATGCCGGTGTCGACGACCAGCCGCACGGCGCGCCACATCTGATACGTGAGCTGGCCGAACTTCGAGTACGGGTCCTGGTAGAAGCCCATGTCCTCGCCGAGCAGCTCGGCGTAGAGGCCCCATCCCTCGACAAACGCCGTGTAGCTCGAGTGGCTCCGGAACGCCGGCAGGTTCTCCAGCTCCTGCGCGAGCGCGATCTGCAGATGATGGCCCGGCACGGCCTCGTGGAGCGTGAGCGCCTCCATCTCCCAGCGCGGACGCATCGAGAGCATGTAGGTGTTGGCGTGCATCGCCCCCGCGCGTCCCGCGCCGAGCGCTCCCGGCTCATAGAACGCCGTCGTCTGCGACGGCGCAATCTCCGGCGCCATCTCGACGACGCCGTAGGGGGTGCGCGGGAGCCGTCCGAAGAGCGGCGCCAGGCCCGGGTCGGCGCGCTTGGCGATGTCGCGGTAGCCCGCGACCAGCTCCTCCGCCGTGCGGTAGTAGAAGCGCGGGTCGGTGCGCAGGAACCGGATGAACGCGTCGAACCCGCCGGTGAAACCCGCGTCGGCCATCACGCGATCCATCTCGCCGCGGATGCGCGTCACTTCACCCAGGCCGATGTCGTGAATCTCCTGCGGCGAAAGCGTCGTCGTCGTGTGCCACTGCGCGTTGTAGGCGTAGAGGGCGGCGCCGTCCGGCAACGCGCTGGCGGCGATGTCCTCACGCGCCGCTGGCAGGTACGTGTCGCGCAGGAAGACATGCAGCTGCTCGAACGCCGGGACGACGCGGTCGCGGTAGGCCGCGACGGCGCGGGCGGTCAGCCGCTCCCGGTCGGCCTCGGCGATGCCGGCAGGCCAGGTACGGAACGCCGCGAGCATCCGGCTCGTCAGCGGGTCGTCGACGATGAGGCCGGCGACCTGGGCGGGGACGTCACGGATGGCGATGCGCGGCGGCGTCATGCCGGCGTCGAGGCCGGCCTGGAGCAGCGCGATCGTCTGCTCGACCAGCGCGGGCACGGCCTCGAGCCGCGCCGCGCGATTCTCGTAGTCCTGCACCGTGGCCGCGGGCATCAGCGACAGCGTGCGCGGGATGTCCTGCTGCACGCCTTCGAGCTGGTTCAGCGGCATCCGCAGGTTGCGGGGGATGACACCGCGGACGGGCATCGCGTCGTTGTGGAAGTCGAGCCCGCGCACGGCGGCGTCGAGCATCTGGAGGTAGAGGTCGTAGTCGAGGCGCGCTGCGGCGTCGAGGCCGGCGGTGTCCACCGCGCGGTGCCGCGCGAGGCTCTCGCGAAGGTAGGTGTTCCGCGCCTCGATTGCGGCCGGGGAATAGTCGGTCCACCGGGCGTCGTGGCCCGGGTATCCGAGGCTCGTTGCCGCCTCCGGATACTCGCGCATCCAGTACTCCCAATCCTCGGCGTACTGCACGCGCAGCGTGTCGTTGACGGGCGCGGGGGCGGAGACCTGGGTGCAGCCGGCGGCCACGGAGGCCAGGCACAGGAGCAGGATGGCGCGGCGGATGGGCATGAGGGCATTGTAAGGGGCCTCGCCCCGCGCGGGCGGCGCGATTGGCCCGCGCTATAGTCATTCCGTGATGCACGTCATCGGGATCGATGCCGGGGGGACGAAGACCGTGTGCCAGCGCGCGGATGGCCAGGGTGCCATCGTCGCCGAAGCGCGCGGGCCGGGCGCCAACCTGCAGGCGGTGGGCGAGCTGGCGGTGGAGAAGACGCTGCACGCGCTCATGGAAGAGGTCCTGACCGATGGCGCCACGCCCGCGGCGATCTGCGTCGGCATGGCCGGGGTGGACCGGCCGGGGGACACGGAGGTCGTGCGCGGCATCCTCGAACGCATCGGCCGGGGTGCGCGGATCCTGATCGTGAACGATGCCCTCGTCGCCCTCGAAGCCGGCGCCCCGGATGCGCCGGGCGTGGTGCTCATCGCCGGAACCGGATCGATCGCCTACGGACGCGACGCGCACGGCCGGGCCGCGCGTGCCGGCGGGTGGGGCTACGTGCTCGGCGATGAGGGCAGTGGCTATTGGATCGGCCGCCAGGCGCTGCGCGCCGTGGTCCGCGAGACGGACGGACGTGGCGTGCCCACCGCGCTGACGCCGCGCGCGCTCAGGCACTTCGGCGTGGGGAAGCCGCAGGAGCTGATTCGGGAGATCTACGCGGGCGGCGTCCGTCCGAGTGCCATCGCATCGTTCGCCTCCGAGGTGCAGGCCGCCTTCGATGCGGGTGACCGGTCGGCCATCGTCATCCTCGAGGCGGCCGTCCGCGAACATCTCTTGTCGGCGGAATCCGTGGTCACGCAGCTGACGCTGGCGGACCAGGCGTTCACGTTCGTGCTGGCCGGGGGCATGTTTCGCGCGGTGCCCTGGATGGCCGCGCAGTTGGAGGGCCAGTTGCCGGCCCTGGCGCGCGGCGCGACCGTGATGCGGTTGCAGGCCGAACCCGCGAGTGGCGCCACCCGCCTCGCGCGCGCGCTCCTGGCGGGCACGCTCCGCGTGCCCGAATACAGGGGTCTGGCACCGTTACATCGAAAACGATGCAGCTCCTGCACTCCGCCCCTGTTGAAAAGCTGTGGCTCTGTGGAAAAAAGGAGTGCAGGAGCTGCATCGTTTTCGATGTCACGGTGCCAGACCCCTCCGGAGGGAGCCGCGGGCGGCGGCCAGGCGGGCCCGGGCGCGGGACGCGGTGACGCCGGTCTTTGCCATCACCACCGCCACCTTCACGTTCCCGCCCGCGCGCCGCAGCAGCGCCGCGGCGCGGCGGTCGTCCACGCCCGCAATCGCCGAGACGATGCGGCGTGCGCGGTCCTTCAGCTTCGCGTTCGTGGCCTGCACGTCCACCATCAGGTGGCCGTAGGTCTTCCCGATCCGCACCATCGCGATCGTCGTCAGCATGTTGAGCACCATCTTCGTGGCGGTGCCCGCCTTGAGCCGCGTGGATCCGGTCACGACCTCAGGGCCCGTCTGCGGGGCGATCACGAGATCGGCGAGATCCGCGAGCGCGGTCGTGGATCCGCACGTGACGAGCACGGTGCGTGCCCCGCCGGCACGCGCCGCGACCAGCGCGCCGCGCACAAACGGCGTCACCCCGCTCGCGGTGATGCCGATCACCACGTCACGCCCGGAGGGCCGCCGCCGTCTCATCGTCCTCTGCCCCAGCGCCTCGTCGTCTTCCACGCCTTCGCGCGCGCGGAACACGGCGCGCTGGCCCCCGGCCATCACCGCCTGCACCGTGCGGGGCGAGGCCCCGAACGTCGGCGGGATCTCCGCCGCTTCGAGCACACCCAGCCGGCCGCTCGTGCCCGCGCCGACCAGCAGGAGGCGGCCGTCGCGGCCGAGCGCGTCGGCCAGCATCTCGGCGCCGCGCGCGATGCGCGCGCGCTCGCGCCTGACGGCGGCCACCACGGCGCGATCCTCGGCAACCATCAGGTCGACGATGTCGAGCGTGGGACGGGTGTCGAGCGCGCGGCTGCGCGGGTTGCGGGCTTCGGTGGGCAGCGCCTGCCACTTCGATGACGGCATGGTGGTCGGGGACGGACCCGGCCACGGTACCTGCCGCGTCGGAGGGGTGTCAACCGGAGACCGCGACGAACGGCGACAACGGCAGGGGGTCGGGGACCGGGGATCGGGGATCAGGGATCGGGGATCAGGGATCGGGGCGAACAGCGACTTGCGAACAGCGAATGGCGAATAGCGAACAGCTGCGAACAGCGAACAGCTGCGAACAGCGAACCGCGAACCGCGAATAGCGAATGGCGAATCGCGAAGTGGCTATAATCGGCCATGCTTCGACTGCTGACGGCCTTGCTGACCCTGGCGCTTGCCGCGTGCGGCGCGCCTTCACCCTCGGCCCCCGCCCGCGCCTCCGACTCGCCGGCCCTCGACGCGCTCGCGCTCGACGATGTGCGCGTGGACGATCTGCAGGCGGGGATGATGCGTGGCGACTTCACCGCGCGCCAGCTTGCCGAGCGCTACCTCGCCCGGATCGCGGCGCTGGACGATGACGGACCGCGCCTGAACGCGGTGATCGAGGTGAATCCCGACGCGCTGACAGAGGCGGCACGGCTGGACGCCGAGCGTGCCTCAGGAGAGGTGCGCGGGCCGCTGCACGGCATCCCCGTTCTCTTGAAGGACAACATCGACGCCGTCGGCATGGTGAACTCCGCCGGGTCGCTGGCGCTCGCGGAGCACCGGCCCGCGACCGACGCGCATCTGGTGGCGCAGCTGCGCACGGCCGGCGCCGTCATCCTCGGCAAGACGAACCTGAGCGAGTGGGCCAACTTCCGATCGACCCGTTCCTCGAGCGGCTGGAGCGGCCGCGGCGGCCAGACGCGCAACCCGCACGTGCTCGACCGGTCACCCTGCGGCTCGAGTGCTGGGTCGGGCGTGGCCGTGGCGATCGGGTTCGCGCCGCTCGCCATCGGCACGGAGACGGACGGCTCGGTGATCTGTCCGGCCGCCGTCAACGGCGTCGTCGGCATCAAGCCGACGCTCGGCCTCGTCAGCCGGCACGGCATCATCCCGATCTCGCCGTCGCAGGACACGGCGGGTCCGATGGCGCAGACGGTTGCCGACGCGGCGCGCCTGCTCGGCGTGATGGCAGGCGTGGACAGCCGTGACGCGGCAACCGCCGCGGCCGCCGAGCGCCTCTCGCCCGACTACACCACCTTCCTCGACGCGAACGCCCTCCGCGGCGCACGCATCGGCGTCGTCCGCCGCACGATGGGGTACCACAGCGGCGTGGACGCGGTGATGGAGGCGAGCATCGAAACCCTGCGTGCCGCCGGCGCCGAGATCGTGGACCCGGTGGAGTTCCCGACCTGGGGCGAGTTCGGCGCGCCGGAGTTCGAGGTGCTGCTGAGCGAGTTCGGCCCGGCGCTGGCCGACTACCTGCGCGAGAGCGGCGCCCCGCACGATGGCTTGGAGGCGTTGATGGCGTTCAACACGTCGGATGCCGCGCGCTCGCTGCAGTGGTTCGGGCAGGAGCTCTTCGAACAGGCGGCCGCCAAGCCCGGCCTCGACGCCGAGGCGTACCTCCGCGCGCGCGCGCGAGCGAAGCGCCTCGCGGGTCCTGAGGGGATCGACGCCGCCCTGGGCACGCACAAGCTCGATGCACTGCTGACGACGGCGGTGAGCCCGGCGTGGACGATTGACCTCGTCAACGGCGATCACTTCCTGGGGGCCGGCTACTCGGCGGCGGCGGTGGCGGGGTATCCGAGCATCACGGTGCCGGCCGGTGACGTGCAGGGGCTGCCGGTGGGCGTCGTGTTCATGGGCGCGGCCTGGTCGGAAGGCCGCCTCATCGGCCTCGCGCACGCCTTCGAACAGGCGCGCCAGGCGCGCATCCGCCCCGCGCTGAGGCCGACCGTGGAAGAGCGGTGAAGGGGGGGAGTGGGGGTGGGGGGTGGCTAGTAGGTAGTAGGTAGTAGGTAGTGGGTAGTGGGTAGTGGGGTGGTCCACCGCCAGCTACTCCCCACTCCCCACTCCCCACCCGCTACTACCGACTACCGACTACCGACTACCGACTACCGACTACCGACTACCGACTACCGACTACCGACTACCGACTACCGACTACCGACTACCGACTACCGACTACCGACTACCGACTACCCACTACCCACTACCCACTACCCACTACCCACTACCTACTACCTACTACCTACTACCTACTACCCACCGTCCGCCGCCGTGATCCGCCGTCGCGGGAGCTCGATGGCGAGCGTCTTGATCTTGTAGTTCATCACGCGCGGGCTGATCGACAGCAGGTCCGCCGCGTCCTTCTGCACCCAGTTCGACATGCGCAGCGCCTCGACGAGGGCCTGGCGCTCGATCTCCTCGAGGGCGATGCCCGTCGGCGGGATGCGCACGACGGTCGAGGTCTCGCGCGGGCTGCCCGGTGTGGACCCGGTGTCGCCGAGGCGCAGGTCGTCGGGCGTGATGAGCTGTCCTTCGGCCAGCAGCGCCGCCCGCTCGATGGCGTTCTCCAGTTCGCGGATGTTGCCGGGCCAGTTGTAGCGCACCAGCAGCTTCTGCGCGTCGGTGTCGAGTCCATCCAGCTTCTTCTTCAGCTCGCTCGAGAACCGGCGCACAAAGTACATCGCCAGCGGCAGCACGTCCTCCTTGCGGTCGCGCAGCGCCGGCGTCTCGACCGTCACCACGTGCAGGCGGTAGTACAGGTCCTCGCGAAACTGGCCCGTGGCGACCATCTTCGACAGGTCGCGGTTGGTCGCCGCAATCAGCCGCACGTCCACCTTCAGCGTGCGCGTGCCGCCCAGGCGCTCGAACTCGTGTTCCTGCAGCACGCGCAGGATCTTGGCCTGCGTGTTCGGGCTCATGTCGCCGATTTCGTCGAGGAACAGCGTGCCGCCGTCGGCCTGCTCGAAGCGGCCGATGCGCTGGCGGTCGGCGCCGGTGAACGCGCCCTTCTCGTGGCCGAACAGCTCCGACTCCAGCAGGTTCTCCTGGAGGGCCGCGCAGTTCACCTTCACGAAGTTCCGCGAGGCGCGCAGGGAGTTGTGATGGATGGCGCCCGCGATCAGCTCCTTGCCCGTGCCCGTCTCCCCGCGCACGAGCACCGTCGAATTGCTCTTCGCCACCTTGCGGACGATGCCGAGGACGCGCTGGAGGGCGTCGCTCGACCCGATGATGCGCTCGAAGTCGTACGTCTCCTGCTGCTCCGTGCGCAGGTACTCGAGTTCGTGGCGGAGGCGCTTCAGCTCGAGCGCCTTCTCGACCTTCACCTCCATCTCCTCGATCTCGAACGGCTTCTGCACGTAGTCGAACGCGCCGTGCTTCATCGCCTCGACGGCCGTCGACACGGACCCGAACGCCGTCATCAGGATCACCGAGGTGGCCGGATGCATCGACCGCGTCGTGCGGAGCACGTCCATCCCGTCGGAGCCGCCCATGCGCAGGTCGCTCACGACCACGTCGAAGTACCCCTCGTGCAGCCGCTCGATCGCGGCGTTGCCGTTCGGCGCCTCTTCGACGTCGTGGCCCGCGGCCGTCAGCGCGAGGGAGAGGCCCCGCCGCAGCGCGTCGTGATCGTCGGCCACCAGTATGCGTGCCATGGTCGGTTCCTGTTCCCGTGATGTCCGTGCTAGCGCACCAGCGCGTCGCCGCTCGAGACCGGCAGCGCCACGCGAAACCGCGTCCCGCGTCCCGGCGTGCTGGCCACGTCGATGCGGCCATCGTGCGCGTCGACGATCTTGCGCACGATCGCCAGCCCCAGGCCGGATCCCTGGGGCTTGGTGGTGAAGAAGGGATTGAAGATCTTGTCGGTCAGCGCCGGGTCCAGGCCGGGGCCGTCATCGGTCACGTCCACGACGACCGTCGGCACGGGATGGAGGCCATCGAGCGGCAGGGCGCCCGCCTCCTCGTCCGTGACGAGGCGGGCCGTGATCACCACGCTGCCGCGGCCCTCGAGAGCCTCGTACGCGTTGGTCAGGAGGTTCGTGAAGACCTGTACCAGCTGGTGGCGGTCCCCCTGGATGGGCGGCAGATCCGCCGCGGCGTCGATCCGCACGCTGATGCTGCCGCGCGCCGGCGTGCCGTCCGCCATCGTCACCGCGTTCTGGATTGCGAGGCCCACCGAGGTGCGGTCGAGCTGCAGCCGCACGGGCCGCACGAAATCCAGCATCTCCTGGACGATCGCGTTGGCCATCTTCGACTCGCTGATGATGTCGGCAATCAGCGCCTGTGCCGCGCGGTCCTCGGGCACCTGGCGTCTGAGCAGCCCCGCCATCACCTCGATGCCGGCCAGCGGGTTCTTGATCTCGTGCGCCACGGCGGCGGCCATCTCGCCGATGGCGGCCAGCCGGTCGCGCAGCCGCTCACGCTCCTCGAGCTGCTCGACGCGCGTCAGATCCTTGAAGAAGAGCGCCGCGCCCACCGAGACGCCCGCCTCGTCCTGCACGAGCGACAGCGTGTAGCCGATCACCTTGTCGGTCGGCTTCAGCCGCAGCTCGGCGCGGTTCGGCAGGTGCGCGAGTTCGAACGCCCCGCTCAACACGCGGACGATGTCGTGGTGATCGCGGAGGACGTCGGCGTAGGCCTGCCCGAGGTGGGCGCCATCGACCGGCAGCCCGAAGATCCGGCACGCCTCCGGGTTGATGAGGACGATCTCCCCGGTGCGCGAGAAAGCCAGCACCCCGTTCCGCATGTTCGCCACCATGTGGCGGAAGAACCGATCGGCGGGCGCGACTCCGCCGGCTCCAGCGGCCGCGCGGGGGCGGCGGGGGCGTGGGGCGCGGGGCGGCGAGGGACGCGAAGCTGCTGCCATGGGCATGTCAGGCCGCTAAAAGGCCTCGCAAACGGCGTACCCTGCCGCGAGAGGCCTGACGGATTCGGTAAGTTGTTGCGAGATTGGAAACGCGGGCCCGGACCCACGGTCGACGATATTACAGAATCGTCAGGGGTCGGAAACAATTGCGTGCGACGAGACCTATTGCGGACGGGAGTTCTCGGCCTCGGCGGTGAGCATTTCCCACTGCCCGAGCAGCTCGCCGACCTTCCACATGTGGGCCTGGTGCTTGTCGATGACGGCCTTCGAGGCGAGGTGGTCGTCGTAGAACCCCGGCGCGGCCATCGTCGTCTCGAGTGCCTTGATGGCGGCCTCTTCGTCGGCGATGCGCGCCTCGAGTTCCGTGATGCGTGCCGTGAGCGCCTTGTAGGCCTTGTCGCGCTTGCGCTGTTCGGCCTGATCGCGCTTGCGTGCCTCGTAGTCCTGGGGCGGCGGCGCCGCGGCGGCGGCCTGCGGTCGCGCTGCCTGTCGCCGTGAGGCCCCCGCGGCACCCGGCGCCCCCGTGGCCCCCGAGGCAGCTGTGGCACTGGGGGCACCGGCCTTGGCGCTCTTGCTCCACAGGAACGCCTCGTACGTGCCGGGGTAGACGACCGCCTTGCCGCCGCCCACCTCGACGACCTTCGTGGCCAGCCGCTCGACGAAGTAGCGATCGTGCGAGACGAAGATCAGCGTCCCGCCGTAGTGCATGAGGGCGTCGAGCAGGACGTCCTTCGAGTCGAGGTCGAGGTGGTTCGTGGGCTCGTCGAGCAGCAGCGTGTTCGACGGGCGCAGGAGCATGCGCGCCACCGCGAGGCGCGTGCGCTCGCCGCCCGACAGCACCGCCGCCTTCTTGTACACGTCGTCGCCCGAGAAGAGGAAGCCGCCGAGGATGTTGCGTACGGCCGGGACCATCGTGTGCGGCGAGCCCGCGGCGAGCGTCTCGTAGACGGTGAGCGTGGGGTCGAGGCGTGTGGCCTCGTCCTGCGCGAAGTACTGCATCACCACCTGGTGGCCCTCGCGGCGCGCGCCGTGGTCGGGCGGCTCGGCGCCGGAGAGCAGGCGCATCAGCGTGGACTTGCCCGCGCCGTTGTGGCCGACGAGCGCGATGCGGTCGCCGCGCTCGATGTGCAGGTCGACCGTGTCGAGCACGACCTTGCTGCCGTAGGCCTTGTGGGCGGCGTCGAGTTCCAGCACGAGCCGGCCGCTGCGGGCGGCGGGCGGGAACTGGAAGTGGATCTGCTTGCGCTCGGGCGGCACCTCGATGCGCACGATCTTGTCGAGCATCTTGATGCGGCTCTGCACCTGCGACGCCTTGGTCGCCTGGTAGCGGAACCGGTCGATGAACTCCTGGACGCGCCCGATCTCCTCGTCCTGGCGCTTCTTGGCCTCGCGCAGCCGCGCCAGGCGCGCGTCGCGCTGCTCCAGGTACTGCGAGTAGTTGCAGACGTAGTCGGTGATCGTGCGCAGGCCGAGGTCGGCGATGCGGGTGACGACCGCGTCGAGGAAGTAGCGGTCGTGCGAGACGAGGATCACCGCGTGGGGGTACGACGCGAGGTACGACTCGAGCCAGTTGCGCGCCTCGAGATCGAGGTGGTTCGTCGGCTCGTCGAGCAGCAGGAGGCCCGGCTCACCGAGCAGGAGCTTCGCCAGCGCCAGGCGCATCTGCCAGCCGCCGGAGAGATGGTCGGCCATCTTCTCGAAGTCGTCCGGCTCGAAGCCGAGACCGCGCAGCACGGTGGCGATCTTCAGGTCGAGGCTGTAGCCGTCGCCGAGCCGGAAGCGCTCCTGCAGATGGCTGTAGCGCTCGAGCATGCGGTCGTGCTCGGCCTCGGGGACCCCGGGGTCGCCGAGCTGCTGCTCGAGCGCGTGCATCTCGGCCTTCATGTCGAGCAGCGGGCGGAACGCCTGGCTCGCTTCGTCGACGACCGTGCGTCCGGCGTGTGCGAGGCCGTCCTGCGGCAGGTAGCCGATGGTCAGATCGTTCGGACGCACGACCTCGCCGGCGTCGGGCTCGTCGAAGCCGGCCAGCATCTTGAGCAGCGTGGTCTTGCCCGCGCCGTTCGGGCCGCACAGGCCCACGCGGTCACGGTCGCCGACCTGCCACGTCACCTGATCGAGCAGCACACGCTCGCCGAACGACTTCGTCAGGGACTGCAGCTGAATCATGGATCGCGTGACGCGCGCCGCCGGCAGGGCGGGCGCAGGCGGTGGCGCCGGCTATTCGCCGAGGGCGCGGGCGGCGGCGGCGAGCACCTGGGGCACGCGGAACGGCTTGGTCAGGTAGCCGGCGACGCCCAGGTTGACGGCTTCGATGGCGCTCGACTCGGTCGAGTAGCCCGTGATGATGATGACCG
This sequence comes from Vicinamibacterales bacterium, assembly GCA_030680175.1. Classification (GTDB taxonomy): domain Bacteria; phylum Acidobacteriota; class Vicinamibacteria; order Vicinamibacterales; family UBA2999; genus JAUXWO01. The sequence continues at coordinate 143,549 of JAUXWO010000051.1, read as the reverse complement.
GCAGATCCGCCTTGAGGCGCTTGGCCTCGCGGATGAGCGAGAGGCCGTCGAGGCCCGGCATCTTCAGGTCGGCAATGAGCAGGTCGTAGCTGTGCATGCGCATCCGCTCGATCGCGGATCGCCCATCCGGCGCCGTCTCGACATCGTACTCCGCCAGAGCGAGCGTCTTCGCGAGCAGCTCACGGATGCTCGACTCGTCGTCGACGACGAGCACGCGGGGGCGTCCCGCGCGCGCGGCGGGCCGAGGCGCCGCCGGCTCCGGGCGATCGGCGCGCGGACGCTGGCTGTCGAGCCACGCGTCGATATCGCGCTTGCGGAAGCGCCACTGACGGCCGACCCGCACCGCGGGAATCTTGCCCGCCTTGATCAGGCGGTACACGGTGCGCAGGTTGACCTGGAGGTACTCGAGCACCTCTTCGGTCGTCAGAAAGACTTCGTCGTTTGGAAAGTTGATGCCCACTCGTGAACTCTGAAGTCCTTAGTTTACCGTGATTGTCCCCTCTTCGGCCAACGGCAATTCCACAATGAAGCTGGCGCCGCCGCCCTGACGGTTCGCGGGGAGGATCCGCCCGCCGTGTTCCTGCACGATACCGTAGGCGATCGCGAGGCCGAGCCCCGTGCCCCGGCCCACCTCCTTGGTCGTGAAGAAGGGCTCGAAGATGCGCGGCAGCGCCGCGGCGGCCATGCCCGGCCCGTTGTCCGAGACCTGCACGCCCAGCACCTCGCGCGTCTCGTCGAGCCATGTGCGCACCTCGAGGCGGCGCGGGCCCTCGACCTCGGCCAGCGCCTGCTCGGCGTTCACGAGGATGTTGAGCAGCGCCTGCTGCAGCAGCAGGGCATCCCCGGCGAGCTGCGGCAGGGCGTCGTCGAGTTCGCGGACGAGCTCGATGTCGAGCGCGCGCAGGGCCGCGCTGCGCAGGCCCATGGCGCGCTGCACGACGCGGTTCAGGCTCAGGCGCCGGCGCGTGATCTTGCGCGAGCCGGCAAAGACCAGCAGATTGCGCACGATCTTCGCGGCGCGGTCCGCCTCGCGGTAGACGAGGCGGAGGTCGCGGCGCGCGGCCGCCGGCAGCTGGCCGGTGGCGCGCAGCAGCTCCACGTGGCCGAGCACGCCCTGAAGCGGGTTGTTCAGCTCGTGCGCGATGCCCGCGACGAACTGGCCGAGCGCCGCGAGCTTCTCGGACTGCGTCAGGCGGTCGCGCAGTTCCAGGCGTTCGGCTTCGAGGCGGGCCTGCTCGGTGATGTCGCGCGCCACGACGACGGCGCCTACCGGCTCGCCGTCCTGCGAGAGCAGCGGGCTCACGGTGACGTGGAACGTGCCGCCGAGCCCGGGTTCCACGAACTCCCGCGTCTGGGCCCCCGGCGCGTCGTCGCCGGCGGCCGCGGTGACGAGCCGCTCGACCCAGGCCGACAACCCCGGGCTCACGCAGGTGTCGAGCGGGCGGTCCACCGCATCATGGCGTTCCCACCCGAGCCGGGCCGCGAACGCACGGTTGGCGTGCACGAGGCGGAGCCGCATGTCGCAGACGGCCACGAGATCGGCGATCGAGTTGAAGGTGTTGTCGAGTTCGCGCCGCGACCGGAGCACGTCCTCGAGCAGCTGCACGTTTTCGATCGCGGCGGAGAGCTGGCGGCCGACTTCATCGGCGCGATCCAGCAGGTCGAGTTCGCTGGCCGCGTCCGCGCGGGCGCCCTCGATGACCAGCGTGCCGAGCGCGCGCCGCCGGCCGCGGAGCGGGACGTAGACGGCCGGGGGTTCGCCCTCGTGTCCGGGGGGCGCCGAGACCATCTCGGCGCGCTCGCGCCGCATCACCGACGACACGGGCATCGCCGGGTCGTCGGCCGGCACGCGCAGGCCGCGCGCCATGCCGGCCGGGTCGGACGAGGCGGCGAGCAGCAGGACCCGGGCGCGGCGGTCGTGCAGCCACACGGAGGTGGTGTCGGCGGCGAACAGCCGGCACGCGCGATCGCAGAACACCTCGAGGCCGGCGGTGAGGTTCAGGGCCGACGAGACGCTGCGCGAGAGATCGCCGACGAGCGCGCGCACGTCCTGGCGCAGGTCGGCGTCGCGGCGCAGGCGGGCGCGTTCGAGCGCCAGCACGGCGAGGTCGCCGATCGTGGCGAGCGTCGGCCGCGCGTCGGCGACGAGGTCGAGGTCCTCGAGGCCGATGGCGAGGATCCCGAGCCGCCCCTCGGTGGAGGCGAGCGGGATGAGCGTGGCGGCGGTCGTGCCCAGCAGGTCGGCCAGCGAGGGCGTCTGGCCCTGGGCGTCGGGCACGACGAGGGGCTGCCCCTCGTGGAACGCCCGCTCAACGAGCGCGCGCTCGGCCGGCTCGTCGAGACAGGGGCCCGGCTCCAGGTGTTCGAGGCCCGAGGCCGAGGCCGGCAGCAGCTGGCCGGTGCGCGGGTTCAGCACGAGCAGCACGCTCGCCACGCCGCCGGCCGCCTCCACGGCGTGCTCGTGGATCTCGGCCACGAGATCCGCCATCTGCTCGCGGAGGACGACAAGCCGTGCGAGGCGCGCGAGGCGAGCGTGGTCGTGCACGTCGGGATTCTACGCCAGCCAGCCCCGCCGTTCCCACCTCGCCTTCGCGTAACCCGTGAAGGGACGTGCAGTTAGCCGCGCGAACCCTATAATGAAGGTCCGGCAGCCGGCCGCGTCGCCGCCCACCCGACCGAAACAGGGCCGCCGGCCGTCTTAGTTAAACAAGTGGCCACCGACGAAGAACTGGTCGCCCGCTCCGTGAGCGGCGATACGGACAGCTTCAACCAGCTCATCCTGCGATGGGAGCGGCCGATCTACGCCCTGGCGTACCGGACGCTCGGCCGGGAGGAGGACGCGCGGGACGTGTGCCAGGACACGTTCCTGCGCGCCTACCGGGCGCTGCCCGGGTTCAAGGGCGAGGCCAAGTTCTCGTCGTGGCTCTACCGGATCGCTCTCAACCTGTGCCGCGACTGGATGCGGAAGCAGCGGCGCACGCCCACGGTGGAGATGCCCGAGGGTGTGGACCTCATCGAGATGGCGGGCGAGCAGGGGCCGGTCGAGTCGATCGAGACCCTCGTCAACCGCCGCGAGATGAGCCGCGTCGTCGAGGACGCGATGGCGCGGCTGCCCGAGGAGCAGCGCACCGCGATCATCCTGAAGGAGTACCACGGGCTCACCTTTCAGGAGATCGCCGACCTGCAGGGGTGCCCGTTGAGCACCGTGAAGACACGCCTGTACCAGGGCCTCAGCGTGCTCAGGCGCCAGCTCGAACAGGCCGGCTTGTCGGCGTCCGATCTGAATGGGAAAGCATCATGACTGAGACGTTCCGCTGCGACGACAAGGACCGGCTCGTCGCCTACCTGTACGACGAGCTCGACGCGGCGTCGCGCACCGGCGTCGACGCGCACCTCCGCCAGTGCGAGGCCTGTGCCGCCGAACTGGCGGGACTGGGCGGCGTGCGGCGGGAGCTCGTCGGCTGGCAGCCGCCGGACGTGGCGCTCGGCTTCACGATCGTGCCGGTCGGAATCGCGCCGGCCGCCGCCGCGCCGCCGCGGTCGCTCTGGCAGGAGGTGCCGGCGTGGGCGCGCCTGGCCGCGGCCGTGCTGGTGATGGCCATCGGCTTGTCCGTCGCCAACGTGCAGGTGCGCTACGACGCCGAGGGCATGGTGGTGACGACCGGATGGATGACGCCCGCCGCGCCGCAGGTGGCGCGCGAGGCGGTGCCGGTGGCCGCCGTGCCGGCGGCGGCCGCCGCCAGCGACGAGGCGTGGCGCACGGAGCTGACGGCGCTCGAGCAGCGCCTGCGCGCGGACCTGGCCGCGCCGGCCCCGCTTGCGGTGGCCGGCACACGGCCGGCGTCGCCGGCGTTCGACGCCGACGATCTGCTCGCGCGTGTGACTGCGCTCGTCGAGGAGAGCGAACTCCGCCAGCGGCAGGAGCTGGCGTACCGGCTCACGCAGTTCAATCGCGACATGGAGATGCAGCGGCGCGCCGATCTGGTGCGCATCGAGCGCGGTGTGGGGCAGATGGAAGGCCGGACGGGCGCCGAGGTGGCGCGCCAGCGCGAGATGCTGAACTACCTCGTGCGCGCCTCACAGCAGCGGCCGCAGTAAGACGGAGCCGCGCGTGGCGCGGCGGGAGAACGGGGCGATGAGAACGATGGGACGTGCAGGACTCGTGTTGGTGATGCTGGCGCTGGCGGCGCCGATCGGCGCCCAGCCGGCGCCGGCTGGTGCGGCCGCGCCCGTCGACCGGATGGCGCTCCGCCACCAGATCTACGTGATGGAGGGCGCGCTGGCCCGCGCCGTGGCGTTTGGCGCCCAGCGCCTGAACCACGAACTGCGCACGGTCGCGCCGGGCATGCTGATGCTCGCGGGCGATGCCAATGCGCGCGGGTTCCACCTCGAGGGCTACGGCGTGTTCTTCGACGTCGAGGTGCCCGTGCTGCGCGAGAGCATGATGTGGAGCCTGCGCACGATGCTCGAGCAGGACGACGAGGCGCTGCGCGAGGCGCTCGGGCAGTTGAAGCAGTTCGTCCAGGCGCAGCAGCCCCGGGACCCGCGGCAGCGTGCCGCGCTCGACAGCGCGCTCCGGCGCCTCGAGCTGCAGGTGCAGCCGGCCATGCCGCTGCCCGCGCGTGGCGCCGCGTCCGGGCCGGGCACCGTCAGCGCGGCCGGTGTGCTGACCGAGGGGGCGTCCGTACCGCCGCCGGTCGAGGCCGCGCCGGCCGCCCCGCCGGTGGATCGCGTGTGGATCGAGGACCCGGGCCGCGCGTACACCGAATCGGTGCAGCGGGCGCTCGTCGACGCGATGATCGACTACAGCGCGCCGATGGCCGTCAGCCCCGACGAGTGGCTCACCGTGGCCGCCCGCGACAACGAGCGCCGCGACCGCCTCGCGCCGCAGGATCCGTACGAGGAGGTCCTCACGATCATCCTGCGCGTGCGCGGCAGCGATCTCGCCGCCTATCGTGCCGGGAAGATCGACCGCGACGAAGTGCGCCGGCGCGTCTCGGCCCAGACGTTCTGAGTGACAGCGGCGGGTGGCGATCCGCCCGCGACACACCGTAGAATTGCCCCATGCTGACCTTGCGCCTGCCCCGTTCGTTCGCCGCGTCCCTGCTGGGCCTGGCCGTGCTCCTCACGGCCGGCTGTACGCCCGCCGACCCCATCGCCATCCTCGAGCCGGTGGAGGTCGTCACCGGCTGGTACGACGCGGGGATCATGGAGGACGGCAAGAACAAGCTCGTCCCGAGCGTGTCGCTCAAGCTGCGCAACAAGGGCGAGGAAGGCATCACCACGGTGCAGATCAACGCCATCTTCCGGCGCGTGGGTGAGGAAGAGGTGTGGGGCGAGCACTACGGCTGGGCCGTGCAGCGCGAGGAGCTGCAGCCGGGCGATGCCAGTGATGCCATCGTCCTGCGCTCGACGCTTGGCTACACCGGCATCCAGCCGCGCGCCCAGATGCTCCAGAACCAGGAGTTCGTCGATGCCAAGGTGGAGCTGTTCCTGAAGAAGGGCTCGCGCGCCTGGGCGAAGTTCGCCGAATACCCGATCCAGCGGCAGGTGCTTACCAGATAGGGTGCCCGAGGTGCCCAGGGTGCCCGAGGTGCCCAGGGTGCCCGAGGTGCTCAAGGTGCCCGAGGTGCCCGGGTGCCCGAGGTGCTCAAGGTGCCCGGGTGCCCGAGGTGCCCGGGTGCCCGGGTGCCCGTGGTGCTCAAGGTGCCCGGGTGCCCGAGGTGCTCAAGGGGCCCGAGGTGCCCGGGTGCCCGGGTGCCCGAGGTGCTCAAGGTGCCCAGGGTGCTCGAGGTGCTCAAGGTGCCCGGGTGCCCGAGGTGCTCAAGGTGCTCAAGGTGCTCAAGGTGCTCAAGGTGCCCGAGGTGCCCGGGTGCCCGGGTGCCGGAGGTGCCGGGGTCGGAGTGCCGGTGGTGGGCGGTGCCTGCTGCGCACCCAGCCACCCAGCCACTCAGGCACTTGGGCACCTCGAGCACCTCGAGCACCTCGAGCACCCTGGGCACCCTGGGCACCTCGGGCACCTCGGGCACCTCGAGCACCTCGAGCACCTCGAGCACCTCGAGCACCCTGGGCACCTCGGGCACCTCGGGCACCTCGGGCACCTCGAGCACCCTGGGCACCCTGGGCACCCTGGGCACCTCGGGCACCTCGAGCACCCTGGGCACCTTGAGCGCCCTGGGCACCTCGGGCACCTTGAGCACCCTGGGCACCTTGTTTGAGTGCCATATAATCCCCGCACCATGGCCGATCGTTCCCCCTCCATCCTTGAGCGCCGTCTCGGTCCGTACGATGCGGCGGCGATCATCGTGTCCAACGTCATCGGCGGGGGCATCCTCTTCACGCCGCCGCTCGTGGCCGCCGCCGTCTCGAACTCGTGGGCGTTTCTCGGGACGTGGCTCGTCGGCGGGATGCTGGCGTTTGCCGGCGCCATGGCGTACGCGGAACTCGCGGCGCTCCGGCCGCGCGCCGGAGGCGAGTACGTCTACCTGCATGCCGCCTACGGGCGTCTGGCCGCCTTCCTGACGGGGTGGACCTCGTTCGTGGCCGGCTTCTCCGGCGCGATGGCCGCCAGCGCCGTCGTCCTGGTGTTCTACCTCGACCGGTTCATTCCAGGCGCGGCTGACGCGACGCCGATCTTCACCGTGCCGCTGCCGTTCGTGCCGCTGACGCTCTCACGCCAGTCGGCGGTGGCGATCGTGACGATCGGCCTGATGGCGCTCGTGCATCTGCGCGGCGTGGGTCCGGGCCGCATCGTGATGAACGTGCTGGCCGTGCTCAAGGTCACGGCGCTCGTCGCGTTCATCGCGCTCGGCTTCTCGTTCGGCGCGGGCGAGATGTCGAACCTGCAGCAGACGACCGGACCGGTGTCGGGGGCCGCGTGGCTGCTCGCGCTCATCCCGGTCATGTTCACCTACTCGGGCTGGAACGCCGCGGCGTACATGGCCGAGGAGATCCGCGACCCCGGCCGCAACGTCCCGCGCGCGCTGGCGCTCGGCACCGCGGCGGTCATCGCCGTCTACTTCTTCCTCAACCTGCTGTATCTCTACGTGCTGCCCGTCGGGGAACTGGCCGCGGTGCAGGGCAGCGTGCTCGACGTGATCGCCGACCGCCTGCTCGGCGCGCGCGCCGGCGACATCATGGGGGTGGTGTCGATCATCAGCCTGGCGGCCAGCATCAGCGCGATGACCTTTGCCGGTCCGCGCGTCTATTACGCGATGGCGCGCGATCGCGCGTTCTTCCCGGCTGCCGCGCGCGTGCACCCGACGTACAAGACCCCGGCGGTCGCCATCATCGCGCAGGCGGCGTGGGCCAGCCTGCTCGTGCTGTCCGGCGGCGCCGACGCGCTCGTCTCCTACACGGGCTTCGCCATCACGCTGTTTGCCGGCATGGCCGTGGCGGCCGTGTTCGTGCTGCGCCGGCGCGAGCCCGACGCGCCCCGCCCGTTCAAGGCGATCGGCTACCCGGTGACGCCGGCGATCTTCGTCCTCGTCAGCGCCGCGATGCTGGTCAACGCCATCTGGATGAACCCGGGCCCCTCGGGCGCCGGCCTGCTCGTGATGGCGGCGGGGATTCCGCTCTACCTCTGGTTCAGTCGCTCCCGCTGATCACGGACAAACACGAAGGTCACGAAGAAACGAAGGACGCACGAAAAGGCCCATTCAGGGATCCGGTTCCGAACCGGATCGTCGAATGCCCCCTCCGTGCGCCTTCGTGACCTTGGTGGCCTTCGTGTTTGTACGTCTGTGTCAGCGTCCGGCTGCCGGGTCACCGGCGGCCTCTGGTGGTCACGCCTCTTCTCGCCCCTGAGTTGGCCCGAACTGCTGGGGCGGCACGTGGTGACTGTCTTGCATCCCTCCGTCAGAGGAGGACAGCCATGCTCAGCCGTCTCCGGAACGTGGTCTCCGCGCTGCTCGTCGCCCTTCTCGCGATGGGGACGCCAGCGTCAGGCCAAGGGGTAGGGGTGGATGTCACGGTGCGCGTCACCCGCACGGACGGCACGACTTACGACGCGCGTGTGACCGAGGTCCGGCCGGGCGCGTCGTTCGAAGTGTTCGGCCGGGATGGCAGACCCTTCAATGTGGCGCTGGCCGAGGTTCGTCGCTTCGAGGCCACGGGCCGGCGGGAACCGATCAAGCCCATTTGGACCGCTGAACTTCGCCCGTACGACCTGTATCTCCTGGAACGGGTCGACGGCACCGTCGTCGAGATTGCGGTTGCAGGATGGGGCATGTTTCGCCTGGAGCGAGACGGCGTGGCGATGGGCGACTACCGAACGGCGTTCCGGGCGTTCGAGGTGTTGTCCGGAACCGACGGTCCGTCGGAGGCGCGTGGGTCGTTCGGCTTCGAAGCGGCCGTGCCCGCGAAGGCAACTGCCGACGGGTTCAGGACCTTGGAGGTGACGGTGCTCACCGCTGGCACGGGAGCACCTGCCGCCGGCGTGCTCGTCCGTGTCTCCGACGGCGACCGGTCCTACGCGGATCTGACCGACCGGAACGGCAGCGTGCGATTTGTCGTGCCTTCCGCCGGAGAGTGGACGGTTCTCGCCCGCGACACCGGCGGCCGCACGGTCAGCAGCGACGTCGCCCTCACGCCTGCCGATTCCCTGGAACCCTCCAGGATGGTGGTGTTCCTGCCCCTGCGGTGAATGGGGAGAGGAGGAGCCATGCTTCGCACGACATCCCGGACCAGAGTGGCGCTGCTCGTGTGCGCCATCAGTCTGGCCGTGACCGAGTCGCCGTCCCAGACACCCGACACGGCGATCGTGGCCGAATGGGCCGCGTACATGACGCCGGACGAACTCGCGATCTTCGATGCGGTCAGCCGGGCGGCCGCTGAGGAAGGGGTGACCGTGCTCACCCTGCCGGTGGGGTCGTGGGGTAGGCGCATCCAGGATCGGCTCGCCGAGGCCCTGCGCCTGCGGGCGATCAATCCGTCACTCACGACCGGCCAGGTCAACGACCTTCTTCGAACCGACGACACACTGTACGCGGGTCCCGGGTCCGATTACGACCTCACGATCGCTCTCAAGGACGTTCCGGACCGGGGCCTGATTGCGCGCGAGCGGCAGGTCGTCGAGCGGATCAACAGCCGGGTGCGCGCCCACTTCGACACACCCGATGGCCAGAGATCGCACCTGGTGCGCACGATGAGCGAGCACGTCTGGGACGATCAGAAATTCTCTGGAGAAGGAGGCAAGTTCTTCGCGCTCAAGAGCACGCCGTTCGCGCTCGAGGCGGCGCCGAATGCGCCCATCGGACGGCTGCCGCGGGAGGCCTACTACTCGTTGCGCAACGCGCCCGTCCCCAACGCTCTGACGCACCCCACTCTCTGGCTTGACGACGCGGTGGGCATCATTGCGTCCGGCACGGTGTCCCAGGGAACCGGACTGACGGAAGACGTGGCAAAGACCCGAGCCGCGATCAAGTACTGGCGCAAGTTCAAGCAGTTCTTCGAGGGCGAACTCGCCGGGACGCTGCCGCCGGACCTGCGAAGGGGACTCGCCGAGCGTCTGGGTGGCATCCCCCCAGACGTCGAAGACCTGCTGCGCCTCGACAACGACTCGCTGGTTCGCCGCCTCCAGGCCATGGAATCGGTCGTTCTGGAGCAGGGCGCCGGTGGCCGGCCTGTGAAGACGGCGCTCAGCCAACTGTTCGACCGCACCTTCGACGACATGCGGCGTTACCGCGACAAGGTCGAGGTGTACGACCTGATACGGCGAGGACGTCTTGCGCCGACCGTAGAGGCTGTCAGCGAGACGTTGTCGCGGTGGGACGGGATCCGGCGCGTGCTCGCGCGCATGGGCGGTCGCGCGCTCGGCGCGGCGGCGGGCGTGCTGTCGGTTCCCGCCATGTATGGCGCCCTTGAGAAGTACGCGACGGGTGACTCGATCGGGTTCGCCAGGGATCTGGCCGGGCTGCTTGCCGACGTCGCCACGCCGGGGGCCGGGCTGGCGGCGGAGCTGGCGGACCTGGGGCGGGCGCTTGCGGCAGAAGGCCTCATCACGGCTGCGGATGCAGTGTTCTTCGATCCGCTGAATCAGGAGGTCCTGACGGCCTACTACGAGACCGAGAGCGAGGAATACGGCGTCTTCACCATGGAGGGGAGCCCGTTCGCCGGCCTTCGCCGCGAGACGCTGTATGCCCGTTACCGCATGTCGCCCGAAGAGGCCCGGCAGGCGCTCGCGCGGGATGCGCGGCTGTTCGTCGGGATGCTCCCGAAGGGCGAACGTCTGGTCGGGCACACGGCGACGAGCTTCTGGGATCTCATCAGCCGCCTAGGTTTTCTGACGACAGGCGCCGGCTCGCTCGCCGATGCGCTGACCGTCGCGCTCATGGGCGACTGGGAGCGGAGCCGGCTGCAGGTGGACGCCATTCTCGCCCTGGGCGACCAGCTGCAGTTTCCGGGCTACTTCGTCCCCGAGTTGCCGCCCGTCTCCGTCGTGGTCGATGGAGACACGGTGACGGCCGGGGAGGTCGGTGCGGTGACGATGACCCTGGCGCCCGGCGAATCGCGGACGGTCACCGTGGATGTCGTGCGTCGCTACGGGCGACGGTTCGGTATTCCCGGGTTGCTCAAGAAGTCCACAGGGGGCGTGGAGAATCGCCAGAGCTACTTCGAGACCGTCGGGAAGGTCCGAGGGGGGGTCACGGCGCGTCTGCTGGAGGTGTTCGAACGGGGATTCGAGGTGGGCACGGCGCCGGCAGCGCCTGGGCTTCCGGCCGGAAAGCCCGTACGGGTGTTCGGACGGACTGCGGTTGACCGTTGGGTCGAGGCCAGCACCGGTCTGTTCGAGGTCGCCCCTCTGGACGTTTCCCATCTATCGGCCCGCGAGTGCCCGGGGTGGCGGGTCGAGGGACCATGGACGCCCGGTGAGGGATGGCAGCAGACCCTGAGCCTGCCGTATCCCAATGAAAACGGCGAAGGGACGATCAACGCGCGCACGGCACGCGTCCACATCGTCGTGACCGCGCCGGCCCCCGACTCGGAGCCCTGCACCGTCGACGAGACCCTTGTCGTGTCCTGGCGCGCGCCGATCGGTGACGCATCGCTGCGTCACACGGTGCACGTGCGGGCTCGGCTGGCACCGGTCCCGTCCACCGCATTCGAGGTGACCGGCACCGTCACCAACCGCGAGACCGGGGTGGTACTTCCCGGCGCGAGGGTGGTGCTCACTGGCACCCGGACCTACACCACCATCGCGGGACCGGACGGGACGGTGGTGTTCTCGGCCATCCCGGCTGGTGAGTACGAGATTGCGATTGGGTATCCCGGCTTCGAGACGCGACGGACCACGCTCGCTGTCAACCGGCACCTGCGAAATGGCACGTTCGCCCTGACGCCTACGACGACGGCGCAGGAGCGGCCACGCCCCGTACCGTCCGATACGGTCGCCGCGCCGACCACGCCGGAACGCGTGGCGCCCTCGGCACCGACGAGCACCGAGTTCACCGTCAGCTTCGGCGATTCGTACGTCCCCAAGGCCGACAAGAGCGACGCCGGGCAGCGGTTCACGTTCACCGCGCCCGGGCCCGGGACGATCACGGTCACCTACACCTACCGGCCGGCGAAGCCGTCGACTGTCCGGTACTACGGCGACGAGAGCGGCTATCGCGCCCAGGCGCGTGTCGAGTGGAGCGCGGCCGGCCAGAAGCCGGGTCGGGTGAACGCGGGCTGGCTGTATCGCGGCACGACGCAACTGCCGGAAACCACCGGCACGGCGACGTTCAGCGTGACGGCTGCCGGCCCCGTCGAGCTCAGGGCGTACCCGGAGGAGACGCCCGCGTACTTCTATCGGAATCAGTGGGTGGACAACTGGTACGACGCCACGCACACGCACTACCACGGCGCGACGGCCGTCATCCGCGTGGCGTTCACGCCGGCGAAATGATCGCCACGATCGCGGACACGCTGATCACGGACGTACGAACACGAAGGTCACGAAGGCCACGAAGACGTACGAAAGGGGCCATTCAGAGATCCGGCTCGCAACCGGATCTCCGAATTAGCCCCTTCGTGTCCTTCGTGTCCTTCGTGTTTTGTACGTCGTGTCTTGTGCGTCGTGTTCGGACGTCGTCTCCGCGTCAGGGAATCGGGAGCAGCTCGCCGCGGAACGTGATCGTCCGGCCGTACTGGACGCGCACGTCGAAGACGAGCGTCTCGTAGCCGGGCTTCCGCACCTCGATGCGGTAGGCGCCCGTGTCGAGCTTCAGCGACTGGAACATCCCGTCGAAGTCGTCGACGATGCCGGCGTAGTAGCCGTCGACGAGCACCTCGGCATCCCGGGGCGAGACCTTCAGGCGGACGCTGCCGATGTCGTAGCCGTAGGGGCCGTTCCACCGCGCGTAGCCGCCATACCCGCCATAGCCGCCATACCCGCTGTACCCGTAGCCATACGGGGACCAGGCCCACGGGTCGTAATAGAAGTAGCCGACGCCGAACGCGCCGTACCCGTAGGGGGAATACCAGCGCGAGCTGGGCGAGCGGTACACGTAGATCGGCCGCGAGGCCTGCGGCGGGGGCGAGGTGCGCCGTTCGGCCCGGCCGACGACCTGACGTCCCTCGCGGGGACGCGAGCGCGGCACGGCCTGCGCCTCCCGGCCACCGCCGGACGCGGTCGACCCGCCGCCCCCGGAGGGGGGCCGCCGCTGGGCGCGCGAGCGATCGCCGGACTGCTGGGTCTCACCGGCCGTCGCCGTGGAGCCGCGCTGCGAGGTGGCCTCGCCGGACGGGCGCGCCGCCTCGCTGCGCGGGACGGCGGTACGCACGGGCGCGGGTGCGGCGGGCGTGGGCTCGGCCTGCTGCACGCGTGGTTCGGCGGCGGGCTGCGCCGTGGCTGGCATCGCGGCGACGAGCCAGGCCGCCGCGAACAGGGGGGCGAGGGCGGCATGGGATTTCATGATCGGGTCCTCCGGGATCGGCGGTCTGGCAACACCGAGGGTATAGCAAGCGTCCTGCCATCGCGCCGGCCGTCAGGACCGGCTGATTTCTGGAGGATTTCCGCCAACATGCCTCGCGCGCCCGATCCATGTCCTCCGGCCCTGTCCTCGCGGCAGGGCAGCACGGCGCCAGGACCGCGCGCAAGTTGACTTGTGATCCGGCCACCAGCTAGCCTCGACAGATGATCCATGCCACGACGATCCTCGCCGTGCGACACCAGGGCCGGGCGGTGCTCGCCGGCGACGGCCAGGTGACGCTCGGGGCCACCGTCGTCAAGCAGCGGGCGCGGAAGATCCGCCGCCTCTACAACGACACGATCCTCGCCGGGTTCGCCGGGTCCGCGGCCGACTCCTTTGCGCTCTTCTCCCGCTTCGAGGCGAAGCTCGAGCAGTACCGCGGCAATCTGGAACGGTCGGCGGTGGAGCTGGCGCGCGACTGGCGGACCGACCGCCTCCTGCGCCGCCTCGAGGCGATGCTGATCGTCGTCGACCAGAAGTCGATGTTCCTCCTCTCCGGCACCGGCGATCTGATCGAGCCCGACGAGGGCATCGTCGGCATCGGATCCGGGGGCGCGTTTGCGCAGGCGGCCGCGCTCGCGCTGGCCCGGCACAGCCCCCTCGATGCGCGGGGAATCGCCGAGGCGGCGATGCGGATCGCGGCCGACATCTGCGTCTACACGAATGGGAATCTGACGGTGGAAGAACTTCAGATCTCGTGATGTGGTGATCTGGTGATGTGGTGATCTGGGATGTGCGGATCTTTGGGTGGAGAGTTGGCGATCTGGTGATGTATCTGATGACCTGTCCTGGTGAGCGGCGGCGCGGTCTGGTGGTGCGGTCGTGATCACGCTGCCGGAGAAGACGGCGACGGCCGTCGAGGCGCTGACGCCGCGCGAGATCGTGGCCGAGCTCGACAAGCACGTCGTCGGCCAGGCGAAGGCGAAGCGTGCGGTGGCGATCGCGTTGCGCAACCGGATCCGGCGGCAGAAGCTGGCGCCGGAGATGGCCGAGGAGGTCGCGCCGAAGAACATCCTGATGATCGGGCCGACCGGCGTCGGCAAGACGGAGATCGCACGGCGCCTCGCCAAGCTGGCCCAGTCGCCGTTCATCAAGGTCGAGGCGTCGAAGTTCACCGAGGTCGGCTACGTCGGCCGCGACGTCGAGTCGATGGTGCGGGACCTGGTGGAACTGGCCGTGGACATGGTCCGCGCCGAGCAGGTCGAGGAGGTGCAGGCCAAGGCGCAGCAGAACGCCGAGGACCGGCTGCTCGACCTGCTGCTGCCGCCGCGACCCGTCGCGCCCGACGAGGATCCGGCGCGCGCCCGCGAGGACGGGCAGCGCACCCGCGAGCGCATGCGCGAGCAGCTGCGCGAGGGCCGGCTTGACGAGCGCGTCGTCGAGATCGAGGTCAGCCAGAAGAGCTTCCCCTCGCTCGAGGTCATCACCGGGTCGTCGGTCGAGGAGGTGGGGTTCAACCTGAAGGACATGCTCCCCGGCTTCTTCCAGCAGGGGTCCAAGAAGCGGCGTGTTCCCGTGCGCGACGCGATGGTCGCGCTGCGGCAGGAAGAAGAGCAGAAGCTCGTCGACATGGACAGCGTGGCGAAGATCGCGGTGCACCGCGTCGAGCAGTCGGGCATCATCTTCATCGACGAGATCGACAAGGTGGCCGGGCGCGAGGGCGGGCACGGCCCCGATGTGAGCCGCGAGGGCGTGCAGCGGGACATCCTGCCGATCGTCGAGGGGACGACCGTCAATTCGAAGTACGGGATGGTGAAGACCGACCACATCCTGTTCATTGCCGCCGGGGCGTTCCACGTGTCGAAGCCCTCGGACCTGATCCCGGAGCTGCAGGGACGGTTCCCCATCCGGGTGGAACTCGAGGCGCTCGGCCAGGCCGAGTTCGTGCGGATCCTGACGGAGCCGCGCAGCGCGCTGATCAAGCAGTACACGGCGCTGATGGAGACGGAGGGCGTGGCGCTCGCCTTCAGCGCGGAGGCCATCGACCTCATCGCCGAGTTCGCCACGACGGTGAACGACCGCACCGAGAACATCGGGGCGCGGCGGCTGCACACGGTGATGGAGCGGCTGCTCGACGAGGTGTCCTTCGAGGCGCCTGGAATGGCCGGGCAATCGATTACCATAGACCCGCCGTACGTGCGCCGCATGTTGGCCGACATCGTCAAGAACGAAGATCTGTCACGATACATTCTGTGAGCGCCGCCCCTCTCGGAACCGGACCGTCACGGGCCGTGGCCCGGCCGGCCCGCGCCGGGGTCCGGCGTGCGGTGGCCGCCGCCCTTGTCGCGGCCGCGCTCGCGGGGGCCTGCGGCAAGAAGGGGCCGCCGCTTGCGCCCCTGCTGCGTCTCCCCGCCCAGATCACCGACCTCACCGCCCACCGTGCGGGCGAGGACGTGCGGCTGCGATTCACGGTGCCGTCGGCGAACGTCGAAGGCGAGCAGCCGGCCGATCTCGTGCGCGTCGAGGTGTACGCGATCACCGCCGCGCGTCCGCCCGTGCTCGCCGATGCGGACGAGGGCGACCTGCGGCGCATTGCGACGCTCGTGGCGAGCGCGCCGGTGGCGCCCCCCCTGCCGCCAGGCGCCGAGGCGGCCCCGAGCCTGCCCGGGCTCCTGCAGGGGGCGCCGGCGACGCTCGAGGAGCGGCTCGGCCCGGAGGCGCGCGTGGTCGTGCCGCTGCGCGGCCTGCAGCGCGCACGCCAGGAGGCCGCGGCGCCGCTGCCCGGTCCGCTCGTGGCGCCCGCGCGTGACGACCTGCGGCGCTACTACTTCGCCATCGGCATCAATGGACGTGGCCGGCCAGGTCCGCCGACGGTGCTGGTGGAGGCGCCGCTCGGTCCGGTGTCGGGCCCCGCGTCGGCGCCGGCCATCACCTACACGGCGTCGGAGTTGTCGATCGCCTGGACGCCGCCCGCCGATGCGCGCGTGGACACGCCCGCGACCGAAGGGGTGCTGCCCTCCCGGCCGCTGACGCCGGCGCCCCCATCGACGAAGTACAACCTCTACCTGGCGGACGCCGCGGGCGCGGTCGTGCCGCCGGGTGCGCCGCTCAACGCCGCGCCGCTGGCCGAGCCGGCGTTCACCGAGGCGTCGGTCTCGTTCGGCGTCGAGCGCTGCTTCGTCGTGCGCGCCGTGGACGTCCTGGCGGGCCACGACGTGGAGGGGCCGGCGTCGCCGGCCGGGTGCGTGACGCCCCGTGATACCTTCGCGCCCGAGGCGCCCTCGGCCCTGGCCGCGGTGGCCGGGGCCGGCGTGATCAGCCTGATCTGGGAGCCGAACGACGAGGCGGATCTGGCCGGCTACCTCCTGCTGCGCGGGGAGGTCCGGGAGGACGGGACGGGCGATCGCCTCGAGGCGCTCACGCCGCAGCCGATCCGCGAGAACACCTTCCGCGACACGACGGTGCAGCCGGGAGTACGCTACGTCTACGCCGTCATGGCCGTCGACACCGCCACGCCGCCGAACACGAGCGGGCTGTCGAACCGGGTCGAAGAGACGTCGCGAGAGTAGAAGAATTGCAGATTGCAGATTGCAGATTGCAGACGGCGAATGGCGAATGGCGAATGGCGAATGGCGAACGGCGAATGGCGAACGGCGAATAGCGAATTGCGAACAGCGAACAGCAGCGAATAGCGAATAGCAAATATGGATCGCATCTATCGATTGAAGCAGGGGATGGGCGGGCGGTATGCGGTGGAGCGCGATGGGCGGCTCTGCTGGCTCGAGGGCGACGTGTTCGGCGACTACACGCCGGGCCTCGAGATCGAACCGGGCAAGAGCGTGACGCTCGCGCCGGTCCGGCCGTCCAAGATCATGGCGATCGGCCTGAACTACAAAGACCACGCCGCCGAGATGAACAAGGCGCTGCCGGCCGAGCCGCTCGTCTTCATGAAGCCCGCCTCCGCCGTGATCGGCCCGGATGCGCCGATCCGCGTGCCCACGTGGGCGGGGCGCGTGGACCACGAGGCCGAGATGGCGATCGTCATCGGCCGCCGCGCGTGGCAGGTCAAGGCGAGCCAGGCCATGGACTACGTCCTCGGCGTGACCTGCCTCTGCGACGTGACGGCGCGCGCGCTGCAGGTGAGCGACGTGCAGTACACGCGCGCGAAGGGCTTCGATACGTTCGCGCCCATCGGCCCCTGCATCGCCGTCGGCCTCGACCCATCCAGCCTCGCGATCGAGGGCTGGGTGAACGGCGACAAGCGCCAGGCCTCGAACACGAACCAGCTGATCTTCCCCGTGCCGGAGCTCGTCGAGTTCGTCACCCGCTTCTGCACGCTGGAGCCGGGCGACATCATCACCACGGGTACGCCCTCAGGCGTGGGGCCGCTCACGCCCGGCGACCGCATGATGGTCAAGGTGGAAGGCGTCGGCGCCCTCAGCAATCCGTGCGTGGAGGGGTGAAGAGTGGGTAGTGGGTAGTGGGTCGTGGGTAGTGCACGGTGAACGGTGAACGGTAGGATGTCCTGGCGAATAGCGTCCGCCTCCGCGGCCGTAGGTCGCTACGGCGGGACCCCGCCGAAGCTCGCATGCGCTTCTCGGGCGAGCGACGGCGGGAACTGCGAACAGCGAACAGCGAATAGCGAACATGGATCCGATTGAGACCCTCAGGGAACGGGAGCGGCGCGCGGAGCTCGGCGGTGGCGAGGCGCGCCTGCAGAAGCAGCACGAGCAGGGCAAGCTCACCGCGCGCGAGCGCATGACGCTGCTCTTCGACCCCGGCACGTTCGAGGAAGTGGACAAGCTCGTCGTCCACCGCTGCCGCGACTTCGGCATGGACGCGCAGGTGATTCCCGGCGACGGCGTCGTCACCGGGCATGGGCGCGTGTTCGGCCGGCCCGTCTACGCATTTGCGCAGGATTTCACCGTGTTCGGGGGCTCACTGTCGGAGACCAACGCCGCCAAGATCGTCAAGATCATGGACATGGCGATGCGCATCGGCGCGCCGGTGGTGGGGTTGAACGACTCCGGCGGCGCGCGCATCCAGGAAGGCGTGCTCTCGCTCGGCGGCTACGCCGACATCTTCCTCCGCAATACGCTGGCGTCGGGGGTCGTGCCGCAGATTTCCGCCATCATGGGCCCCTGCGCGGGCGGCGCGGTCTACTCGCCGGCCATCACGGACTTCACCATCATGGTGAAGCGCACGAGCTACATGTTCGTCACGGGGCCCGACGTCATCAAGACCGTGACGCACGAGGACGTGACCAAGGAAGCGCTCGGCGGTGCGATGACGCACAACGAGAAGAGCGGCGTGGCGCACTTCGCGGTGGAGGATGACCGCGAGTGCCTCATGCTCATCCGCGAGCTCCTCTCGTTCATGCCGGGCAACAACGTCGACGAGCCGCCCCGCGTCGACACGATGGACCCGTCCGACCGCGAGGACTCCACGCTCGATACGCTCGTGCCGCCGTCGCCGAACCAGCCCTACGACATGCTGGATCTCATCCACACGATCGCTGACGACGGGTATTTTCTCGAGGTGCATCAGCACTACGCGAAGAACATCCTCGTCGGGTTCGCGCGGCTCGGCGGGCGCTCCGTGGGCATCGTGGCCAATCAGCCGGCGTTTCTTGCCGGGACGCTCGACATCGACGCGGCGGTGAAGGGGGCGCGGTTCGTGCGGTTCTGCGACGCCTTCAACATCCCGCTCGTCACCTTCGAGGACGTTCCCGGCTTCCTGCCGGGCACGGTGCAGGAGTACGGCGGCATCATCCGCCACGGCGCGAAGCTGCTGTATGCGTTCGCCGAGGCCACCGTCCCGAAAGTCACCGTCATCACGCGCAAGGCGTACGGCGGCGCCTACTGCGTGATGGCCAGCAAGCACATCCGCACGGACGTGAACTTCGCGTGGCCCACGGCCGAGATCGCCGTGATGGGGGCCGAAGGCGCCGTGAACATCCTCTACAAGCGCGAGATCGACAAGGCCGCCGACCCGGCCGCGATGCGCGCCGCGAAGGTCGCGGAGTTCCGCGAGAAGTTCGCCAACCCGTACGTGGCGGCCGAGAAGGGGTTCATCGACGAGGTGATCCTGCCGCGCACGACCCGCCGGCGCCTGATCCAGGTGCTCGGCACCCTCGAGAGCAAGCGCGACCGCAACCCGCCCAAGAAGCACGGCAACATCCCGCTGTAGGCGGCACGAGCGGCGGGCACCGGTAGGGTGATGCCGTTCAGCGCGGCGGCGTCTGGTCGGCGGCGGCGAGGGCGATCGCCTCGAGCAGGATCACGTCGCGCGTCTGCTGGCGCTCGAGCGGGGTCGCGCCGAATGCGTCGGAGGGATCGGCCAGCAGCGAGACGACGCACGGGAGGTCACAGGCCTCGGCGCCGGCGGGGGCCTCCGCCAGGAGGTCCTCCACCGCGGCGACCAGGTATTCCGCCCACGCCCCTGCGAGCGGCGCGGTGCCCGGATGCTGCCGGGGGGACTTCTGCCAGGCCAAGAGGTCCGCGATGGCCTTCTCGGTGGCCGGGGTCAGCAGCGGCCGCTCCTTCGTCACGCGAAACGCGAAGAGCGTGGCGCGCTGGCCGCTGAAGGGGGACGGGGGGAGCGCGCCCGGACGGACGGTGACCTCGCTCGGCAGGCGGCGTTCGATGCCGCCGAGGAGCGGCGCCAGTTCCCGGGCCGCCTCGAGGTACTCCGCCGGCGCCTGGCCGAGGAGGCTCACGAGCAGGATCGCGACAGCGTGGGTCATGGGGCGCCTCGTGACGAAGGGGGCCGGCCCCGTCGTGGCCGCCCCGCTCCCCCCATGTTACCCCGGCCGGCTACGGCGCGTCGGTGGCGCCGGCCGCCTTGCGCGACATCTCGTGCTGTCCGCGCAGGATCGAGCACCAGTCGCGGTGCTCTTCGATGGGCATGCCGCACTCGACGCACACCCGCACGCGCGGCTTCGCGGCCTCGCCCTTGCCAAACAACCGCTTCAACAGTGACATTGGTGCTCCCCCCGGTCCCGGTATCGATTGGTGATCGATACGTTTGACGGACCGGGGAGGTTCAACGTTGGGACGGCAATACCGGAAGTGTCCGGCGGGGACACGGCGGGCGCTGGATCACTCCGTCGCGGCTCGCAGGTCGGGCGGCGGCGGGGCGTGCACGGCGATCGGCGCGTGCGTCCGCGGATGCGCGAATGCCAGGTGCTCGGCGTGCAGGAGGTACCCGCCCTCCCCGGGCAGTGCGGGGTCATCGTCCCGGGGGCGTCCGCCGGCGTCGTACAACGGATCCCCGGCCAGTGGATGACCGGCCGTGGCGAGATGAATCCGGATCTGGTGCGGGCGCCCCGTCGTGATGTGGACGCGCGCGAGCGTCGTGGCCGCCCGGCGCTCGAGCACCGACACGTGGCTGTGCGCGGGCCGTCCCGACGGCGACGCCGCCTGCACGTGGCCGAGGCGCGGGTGCGGCACGGGGCCGATCGGGGTGTCGATGTCGAAGCGGTCGGCCGCGATCACCCCGGAGGCGAGCGCGCGATAGGCCTTCGTCACCTCCTGCGCCCGCCAGGCGCGGCCGAGCGCCGCGGCGGCGTCCGGGGTGCGGGCGAACAGCACGATGCCGGACGTGTGCCGGCCGAGCCGGTGCAGGGGGTGCGCGCCGGGATAGCGCGCCTGCACGAGGGTCATCAGCGTGTGGTCGAGGAACCCGCCCGCCGGCATGGTGGGCAGGCCTCGGGGTTTCGCCACGGCGAGCACGGCCTCGTCTTCATGGAGCACGTCGAAGTGCAGTGGCACGTCCGGCTCCACCCAGGGTGGCCGGTGCCACACGAGCGTGTGTCCCGCGCGGAGGACCGCGTCGGCGGCCGCACGCGCGCCATCGATCTCCACTTCGCCGCGCGCCAGGCGCGCGGCCCACACGTCCGCGGGCGAGTGCGTCCGCGAGGCCGCCAGATAGTCGATCACCCGGCGTCCTGCGGCCCGCGGCCCGAGCTGCTCGCGGTATGTCCAACCACGATTGCGGCGCCCCTGTGGGGGTGTTTCACTCACGGGATGATCTTAGACCACGGGCCTCGTGCCGCAGGCCCAGAGGCATGCGCCGGCCAGATGGGGGGCATCGGTGCGCCGCATGCGAGTCCGCGTGGCGGAGACCGCGTGCCGCGCCGGTGTACCCGCGTGTTATAGTGCGCGCCTTCTCTGGCTTGGAGGTGTGGGTATGACACGTGTCCTTCTCTCGCTGGCGCTCGTGCTGCTGGCGCATTCGACGGCATTCGCCACCTGGTCGGTGATCGCGATCGACGCGCGCACCGGCCAGGTGATCATCGCGTCCGCGACCTGCGTGCGGCAGCAGGGGTTCCCGTCGCGCCAGCCGAACGGCGCCCGCGACCTGATGGACGTGCAGGCCGTCATCATCCCCGGGATCGGCGTGGCCGCCTGTCAGGCCGGCGTGGACAACACGCGCGCGAACCAGATGCTGGTCTACAACGAGATGCGCAAGGGCACGCCCCCGGCCGACATCCTCGAGATGCTGAAGAAGGATCCCAACATCGATCGCCGGCAGTTCGGCCTGCTCGCGATCCCGAACGGCGGCACCATCACCCCGCAGAACAACCGCGTGGGCTTCAACGGCGCGAACAACTCGCAGTCGTCGCTCTTCTGGGGCGGCCGCGTCGGTCCAGACATCTACTACCAGGTGCAGGGCAACACGCTGTTCGGTGATCAGGTGATGGTGCAGGCCGCGCTCGCCTTCACCCGCACGCAGGGCACGCTGGCCGATCGCGTGATGGCCGCCATGGACGCGGCCGATGCCAACGGCGGCGATCACCGCTGCAACTGCGGCAACAATCCGACGACCTTCGTGCCGTGCGATGACAAGACCTCGCACGTCGCCTACATCGCCATCGCCGAGAAGGACGATGCGCCCGGCGTGACACACAACGATGGGCAGTACTACGCGTACCTGAGCGTCACCGACGACACCATCCAACTCGGCGAGAGCGGCAACCCCGTGAAGACGCTGCGGATGCGCTACGACCAGTGGGTGAAGGCCGGGGCGCCGCGCCTGCCGCCGCCCGGACCGACGCCGTACAAGCCCACGCAGGACTGACCGGGCGTTCCCCGGCCGGGACACACCGAGGGCGCCGGTCGCCTGGGCCTCTGCCAGGCGACCGGCGCGGACTCATCCGAACATCAGGCCGAACCGCGCGCACAGGGCCGGCACCCCCTCGAAGTCGAACTCGATGCCGTACTCGTCCGCCAGGCTCGCGATGGCGGCCGGGTCCGGCTCGCCCGCGCGCACGGGTCGCGGCGGCGCCATCGTAGAATGCAGGCGGCGGCGCAGCACGGGATGCGGGAGAGACGGGACACGATGGAGACTCCACAGAACGGGGCGGCGGCGCCCGACCGGCGGTGGCTCGCGCTCGGAGGGTTGGTCGTCTCGCTGGCGCTGCTCGCGCCCGGGCTCATCCTGCCGGTGCTGAGTATCAGGGGCACGCTGCAGCCGGAGGGGCTGGCTGCGCTGGCCCCGCAACTGCTCGAGCAGGGCATCTCCGACGAGACCGTGCAATCACTGCGGCCCCTGTTGAATCCGCTGGCGCTCGGCTTCCTCGATGCCGCGCCCGGCGGCCTCCGTCAGGCGCTCCTCGCCCGCCTGGGCGAGCAGGTGACGGCCCAGCTCGCCGCCGGGCCGGAGATCGAGGTCTACCAGCAGACCCGCAGCATTGCCGGCGCCGTGCGTCACCTCTACGCGGTCGGCAGCCCCACGGCTGCCACCCTCATCCTCCTCTTCAGCATCGTCGTGCCGCTCGCCAAGACCGCCCTGGTGGTGTGGGCCATGTTCCTGCGCGACCTCGCGCGGCGGATGCGCACGCTGTACTTCGTCGAGATGATCGCGAAGTGGTCGATGGCGGATGTCTTCGCCGTGGCCCTCTTCATTGCCTACCTGGCGGCGCAGGCCAGCCCCGCTGCGCCCTCGGCGGCCGCGGGTCCGTCGGTGGTCGCCTTCTCCGCGTCGTTCGGGCCGGGCTTCTACTGGTTCACGGCGTACTGCCTGTGCTCGCTCGCCGTGCAGCAGGCGACCGCGCGATGGATCCTGGCGTCGCGCCGGTAGCGCGTTACCGGTCCTCGGGGTCCTCATCGAAGTAGTCGAGCTTGTCGACCGGCATGACGACGGCGGACAGCACATTCATCAGGTGGGCGACCACGCGCTTGAGGTAGCGGTAGGCCAGCGCGCGCGCCACGGGCTGTGGCGCGTCCCCGCCGCGCACGAGCGCCGACACGCGCTCGTCGAAGAGCGCCAGCCATTGGCCGCTCGGCGCCAGCAGCTGGCGCGCGCGTTCCGTGTCACGCGACTTGAAGACCGCACCGACGTCGGCGATCGACCGCGAGATGTCCGACGTGAGCCGCCGCCACTCGACCTCGTCGGGCGCCCCGGAGAACCGGGCGCCGTCCCGGGCGAGATCGAGCAGATTCTTCGCGTAGTCGCCGATGCGTTCGATGTCCTTCACGACCGACATGTAGACGAGCACGGCGGGCGTGTCGAGGCCGCCGGCGACGGAGGCATGGACCACGAGCGCCCGGCGGATCTCGCGCTCGAGCTGGTTCACCTTCTGGTCGTGGGCCCGGAGCTCGGCGTTCACCTCCGCCGCCGCGACGTCCCCGAGCAGCGCCGACATCGCCAGATCGAACTCGTGGCGGTCGTGCCCGAACATCGCCTGGACCTTCGCTTCGATCTCGTCGAGGCGGTCCTCGCCGTCGCCGCGCAGGAACTTGAAGGGCATCGTCGTTCTCCTACCGAATGAATAACACGCCGGCGAGCGGCAAAACGAGGAACAGCCCGACGACGTAGGCGAAGACCAGCGTGTGGCGCCGGGCCGCGATGTCGGCGGTGAACTCTGCCAGGCGCACCGGCAACATGCGCACGGCGGGAATCGGATACACGACGCCGAGGGCCACGATGTTGAACAGAAAGTGCACGAGCGCGATGGTCAGCCCTTCGGGCCGCAGGACCGCGAGCGACGCCAGCAGCGCCGTGATCGTCGCCCCGACGTTGGCGCCGAGGGTCACCGGATAGGCGCTGCGCAGCGTGAGGATGCCGGCCGCCACCAGGGGCACCAGGATCGAGGTCGTGATGGTCGACGACTGCACCGCGACCGTCATCCCGATGCCGACGAGGATGCCGAACAGGCCGCCGCCCTGGCCGATGAAGCGGTTCATCGCGCGCTCGACGCTCTGGGCGACGAGGCGCCGCATGTTCCGCGTGATGAGCGCCAGCGCCAGGAAGATCAAGGCGAGTCCGAGGGCGAGCAGAATCACGCTCGTCAGGGTTCCCTCGCCGAGCTGTGACGAGAGCCAGTTCACCGGCAGGCGGACGGCGAGGCGGATGGGGCTGCGCTGCGGCTGGTTCGTTTCAAAGCCCGCGTCCGTGAGCAGGTCGGTGAGTCCGTCGGCCGTCCGGCCGAGGAACCCGGTCGCGAGTTCCAGGGGCAGCAGCAGCGCCACGGCAAAGAGGTTGAAGAAGTCGTGCACGATCGCGGCGGCGAAGGCCCGCCGGAACTCCTCGGCACGGCGCAGGCTGCCGAGCGACGCCAGCGTGTTCGTGACTGTGGTGCCGATGTTGGCCCCCATCACCATCGGAATCGCCAGGGACACGGGCAGCGTGCCCGCGCCGACCAGGCCGACGATGGTGGAGGTGGAGACCGACGAGGACTGCACGAGCACCGTCGCGAGCAGTCCGGCGCACAAGCCCGAGATCGGGTGGGAGACGGACCTCAGCAGGTCGGCCTGGAAGGCCTCTCCGGTCGACGCGATCCCCGCTTCGAGGAACGCGATCCCGACCAGGAACACGTACAGGAACAGGACGACCAGCAGGCCCCGCGCCGCCGGGGGCATGGGGGGGCGATCAGAGGCACGGGATTTGAGCGTGGCGGCCAACGCCTCAAGATGTTACACGGCTGAGACACTTGTAACATCGCGAAATTCTGCGTCCCCCGATCCCCAATCCCCGATCCCCGGGTCCCCTCAGGGCACTACGTGCCAGCGCGTCTGGCGGCCGGCCAGATAGATCACGCGCTCGCCGTCGAAGACGCTGGTCTGTTCGAGCTTGATGTTCACGAGCTGCCCCTGCCACTCGGGCACCGCCACCTTGACGCCGCCCTCGATCGAGAAGCCGGTGTTCGCATGGAGCGGCCAGTCCCCGTGAATCGGGACCGCCGCATCGGTGTCCCACATGCCGATGGTGGCGCCCGCCCCATGCCCGTGGAACCCGATCGGGTGCGTATAGGTGTTGTGGTCGATCCCCTCGCGCCTGGCCGCGGCCTGCAAGGCGGCCAGCACCTCGTTGCCCGAGCGGCCCACACGGAACTCCGCGGTGAGGAGATCCTGCCAGCGGTTCCCGACCGCGAGCGCACGCTTCAAGCCCTCGGGGACATCGGTCTCGCCGAGGCGCAGCACGTAGCCCATCTCCTGCGTGTCGGTCGCGAGGCGGAGGTACGTGACGCCGACATCGGTGTGCAGGACGTCCCCGCGGTCGATGACGCCGCTGTCGCCGCAGAACGGCGTCGTGGCGTCGCACGTCGTACCGGGACGCTGGCGGTTGACGTTCGGCATGAACCACGCCGGCAGATCCAGGTCCGCGAACCGCTGCCGGATGTACCAGGCCACGTCGTCGGTCGTGGTCACGCCGGGCGTGATGACACGCGGCGAGAACGCCTCGGCGATCACGCCCCGCGCGAGGCCGACGATGTGGGGGTAGACCTCGAGTTCGAGCGCGGTGCGAGATTCGAGCCAGCGGACGGCCAGCGCCTCGGCGCTGACGACGCGGGTGGCCGCGCCCTCCGGCAGGACCGCCATCAGGCGCGCGCGCATGCCGCTCGACAGGCCGTCGCCGAAGGCCCAGTCGCGGCTGGTGTTGACGCCGATGCGGCGCGGGTTGCGCTCCGCGATGATGGCGCCGAGCCGCGCCCACTGCTCGTCGACCTCACCGCCTTCCCACGCGGGCTCGTAGAAGCCCGGCATCGGGTAGCGGCTCACGGTGAGGCGCTCGACGCCCGCCTCGCCGCCGCGGTCATGAAAGACGAGCATCGTCGTCCGGCGCGCGGCGAAGACCGGTTCGGGTACGAGGGTCAGGTAGAGCGGATCCTCGGCGTACTCGCGGTTGATGACCACCCAGAAGTCGATCCCGGTTTCACGCATCAGCGCGGGCAGGAGCGTATCGAGCCGGTCCCGAAGCATGCGGTTGACGGCCGCGACCCGCTCGCGCTGGGGCAGGACGTGGCCGTCGGCCGCGGCCATCAGCCGTCCCTGGTCGAAGGGATCCCCGTTCTGAGCGGCCGCGGGGGCGGCGTCACACGTGAGCAGCAGGGACAGGCAGAGCAGCCAGGCGCGTACGGGCACGGGGACCTCCTCGGCGCGGGCGGGCGCCGCTCGTGAATGTGGTCGGGCCGCTCGAGGGGCGGCGCCTGCCGCTCGCGCCCGTCCGGCCGCCCCCAGTCTACCCGTCTCGGTCGAAGGAGCCATCGGCGGAGGCGCGGGCATGTCGATGCACACCTGCGGTGTGTCGTTGAACGGGTGATGTGTGAGGCTGGACCCGACTACGGCGTCAGGTGGTCGAGGCGGTCGAGGTAGCGCGCGGCGAACGTGCCATCCGGCAGGTGTTCGAGCGCGGCGGGGCGGCCGTTGTAGACGTGCGCGAGCATGCCGGTGTCGATCAGGAAGAGATGGCCGCCGGCGCGCACGTGGATCCGCCCGTCGGCGGTGGGCGTGTGGCCGACGGCCATGTGCGTGGCGCCGAGACGCGCGAGCATCGCCAGGAGCGGCGTGGTGATCTCGCCGTCGGCTTCGCGGGCGTAGCCGCGGTACCACATCGGGCCGTCGGGGTCCACGAGCCACCAGTCGGCGATGGTGGTGAGGTCGGCGGCCGCCTGCGTCGCCGGCATGTCGAGCGCCGGGCCGTCCGGCAGGCGGCCGCGGGCGCGCGCCTCGGCGATGTAGGCGTTGGCGGCGGTCACCTGGGCGACGGCCACCTCCACCATCTGCGTCAGCGTGAAGTGCGGCAGCACGAGGCGCGCGCGGACCAGCGCCGCGGTCAGCTGGTCGTACCGGGCGAGTTCCTCACGCACGCGGGTGTTCATCTCGGCGACCGAGGCGACCGGCAGATCGGGCCGGACGCCCGCATGCATGTAGAGCGTGCCTTCGACGACGGCTGCGACGTCGCGCGCGCGGAGCCAGCGGCCGTACCGGCCGCGCGGGCCGAGCGCCTCGCGGTACTCGAGGCAACCGAGCGGCCACTGCGCGACGAACGCCTCGCGGGTCTGCGCCGCGATCGACGGCGGGGTCGCGAAGGCGCCGCTGTGGCGAGCGACGAGCGCGGCCTGATCGCGCCAGGCGCGCTCGCGGCGCCGCTCCGAGCCGCCGTCGGCAAAGGCCGCGCAGATGGCGGGCGTCACCTCGGTGAAGTCGCCGAGCAGGACCATGAGTTCGTGGTTGCCGAGCAGCGCGACAACGCGGCCGCCGGCGCGCGGCGCGTTCCGTTCGAGGGCCATCAGCAGATCCATCGCGGCGCGCACGCCGTCACCCCGGTCGCTGATGTCACCGGTCTGCACGAGGGTGGCGGCGCCGGCGGTCCACCGGCGGCGCGCGTCGATCACGCCGGTGGCCTCCAGCAGCGCGACGAACCCGTCCAGTTCGCCATGGACATCACCGACGGCGATCACGCGCGCGGGCGCGGACGCGGCGAGAGGCGGGGTGAGCGCCACCAGCAGCGCGAGTGTGGCCAGGCCTGTCGCCACGCGGACGGCTCGGGCCCGGAGGGCGGACCGGACGTGCAGAGGCATGGGAAGCCTCGATCGTACCTCAGACGGCGCGCATCTTCCAGACGCCGATGGTGAGCATCGGGATGACGTACACGGCGATGATGGCCAGCGTCAGCGTGCCGTAGCCCTGGGCGATGAGGCCGATCAGGCCGAACTGCGAGAGGGCCGTCCCGAGGGCGAGGAACCCGGCGGCGACGGCCGGGCGCAGCCAGGACGGCATCTCGCGGCCGGCGTCGCGCACGACGCCGGACAGCCGCTCATTGACCGCGTGGAGCAGGCCGGCGCCGGTCTCGATCAGCGTGCCGAAGAGCACGATCTGGAACGCGATCTGAAACCCCCGCGACCCGAGGATCTCGAGCAGGTAGTTAGCGGGGATGGCCTGGCTCGTCACGGCGGGATACTGGCCGACCATGCACAGGAAGAAGAGCAGCCCGGGCAGAATCGCAATCGGGCCGGCCAGGGCGCCGGCGATGAGCGTGTCCCGCTGCGCGGTGTGGTGGCGGAGCGTGATCAGCACGGCGGGGATGACGGCGAGGTTGTAGCCGGCGTACCGGAGGCCCGCCCACGCCCATCCCTGTCCCGCGGGTTCGGAGGGGAGCGTCGCGACAATCGCGTCACCGAAGTCACGAAAGCACCAGAGGAAGAAGACCACGTAGAGCGCGTAGAGGACGAACGACCATCCCGCGAGAAAGCGCTCGACGAGCGGGCTCCCGCCGAGCACGAGTCCGGCGACGGCCAGCATGATCGCGGCGACCCCGGTCCAGTAGGCGAGGCCGAACGCCTCCTGGGCGATCGTCCCCGCGGCGGCCGCGATGACGGCGAGCACGATCACCATCAGCACGAGATAGCAGCCTTCGAAGAGCACCCATCCGCGTCCGAGCAGGTGCTGGAAGAAGTGGCGGTAGTCGAACGCGCGGTAGCGCCGCGCGAATTCGAACGTGGCCATGCAGACGGCGCTCCAGATGAGCGTCGAGACGCCGATGGCCAGCAGGCCGCCGAGCGGGCCCTGGGTGAGGAAGAACTCGACGAGCTCGCGCCCGGTCCCGTAGCCGCCGGCGATGACGACCGACTGGAAGACGAGCCCCGGAAGGAGGTAGCGGCGGAACGCGGAGGGCATGGCGGGGACGATAGCAGAGACGGCCCTGAGGCGGGGCTTGACAATGCGTGTGATAACACGCATGATCCGTCCATGGTCACGCGCCTGCAGGACGAAATCAAGCAGCGGAAGCCGTTCCGCAGCCTCCGTGAGGAGGCCCTCCTGAACATCGCGCGGACGGCCGCGGCCCTCGAGCACGAGGTGGCGCAGGCGCTGAAGCCCTACGACATCACGCCGACGCAGTACAACGTGCTCCGGATTCTGCGCGGCGCGGGCGCCGAGGGGCTGTGCCGGAACGAGGTGGGCGCGCGGTTGATCCGGCGGGTGCCGGACGTGACGCGGCTGCTCGACCGGATGGAGGAGACCGGCCTGCTGGTGCGTCAGCGGAGCGGGACCGACCGTCGCTATGTCACGACGACGATCGCGAAGAAGGGGCTCGACCTCCTGGCGAGGCTCGAGGGCCCGATCACGGAGATCCACCGTGCCCAGCTCGGCCACGTGGCCGAGGCCCGGCTGCGGACGCTCGTGGACCTGCTGGACGAGGTCCGAAGCCGGCCGTGAACCCCCGGCTGTTTTTTTGGCGTCAATAGGTGTTGTAACACTGACTGTTAAAACATGCAGTAACCCGGCGGCGCTCAGGCCCCGCCTCATTCAAGGAGCGCTCTCATGACGACTGCCACGGCCACGACCACGACCTACCAGATGGACCTCGCGCACTCCGAGGCGGCCTTCCAGGTGCGCCACCTGCTGACGAAGGTGCGCGGCACCTTCGAGGACTTCGCCGGCACGATTGCGTTCGACGCGGCCGAGCCGGAGCGCTCGTCCGTGCAGTTCACCATCCAGGCGGCCAGCATTCACACGAACCAGCCCGATCGCGACGCGCACCTGCGCTCCGCCGACTTCTTCTCTGTCGAGGAGTATCCGACGCTGACGTTCGTGAGCGAGTCCATCGCCCGCCGGAGCGACGAGGCGTTCGACGTGACCGGCACCCTGACGATCCGGGGCGTGGCGAAGGCGATCGTGCTGCCGGTGACGTTCCTCGGAACGGCGAAGGATCCGTGGGGCAACGAGCGCCTGGCCTTCGACGCGGAGATCACGCTGAACCGGAAGGACTTCGGCCTGACGTGGAACGCCGCGCTCGAGACGGGCGGCTTCCTCGTGGGCGACGAGGTGAAGGTCAGCCTGCAGGTCCAGGCCCTCGCCGCGAAGTAGCGGGGGTAGTTCCTGCCCCGGGGTCAGATCTTGATCCTTGCGCCCAGAATCAAGATCTGACCCCGGCCCTCCCTCGGACCTCTCTGACTCCTCATCCCCCCCGGTTCCAGACGCTAAGTGATAGAATCGAAACGATATCGTGCCTATCACCAAGGTTCTGATTGCCAACCGCGGCGAGATCGCCGTGCGCATCATCCGGGCGTGCCGCGACATGGGCATCGCCACCGTCGCCGTCTACTCCGACTGCGACCGCGCCGCGCTGCACGTCCGCCTCGCGGATGAAGCGTGGCCCGTGGGGCCCAATCCGCCCCGCGAGAGCTACCTCCGCATCGACACGATCCTCGACGTCGCCCGCCAGAGCGGCGCCGATGCCGTGCATCCCGGCTACGGCTTCCTGGCCGAGAACGAGGACTTCGCCGCCGCGTGTCGTG
Organism: Vicinamibacterales bacterium; assembly: GCA_030680175.1. Classification (GTDB taxonomy): domain Bacteria; phylum Acidobacteriota; class Vicinamibacteria; order Vicinamibacterales; family UBA2999; genus JAUXWO01. The sequence goes on along the minus strand of JAUXWO010000051.1, from coordinate 113,132 downwards.
ACGCGGGGCTGGTCTTCATCGGGCCGTCCCCCGAAGCCATCACCCTCATGGGCAGCAAGACGGCCGCGCGCCAGGCCGCCATCAAGGCCGGCGTGCCCGTGGTGCCCGGCACCGAGGAGCCGCTCGGCGACGACGTGCCCGACGCCGAGGTCCTCCGGATTGCGGAAGGGATCGGCTATCCGCTGATGCTCAAGGCCGTGGCCGGCGGCGGCGGCAAGGGCATGCGGATGGTCGCGACGCCGGACGAACTCCCCGGCGCGCTCCGCGCCGCGCGCTCCGAGGCCGGCTCCGCGTTCGGCGACTCGGCCGTCTATCTCGAGCGCCGCATCCTCTCGCCGCGCCATATCGAAGTGCAGTTGCTCGGTGACCACCACGGCACGGTGCTGCCGTTCGTGGAACGCGAGTGCTCCATCCAGCGCCGGCACCAGAAGGTGATCGAGGAGAGCCCGTCGCTTGCGGTGTCGCCCGCCCTCCGCCGCGCGATGACGTCGGACGCCGCGGCCGTCGCGCGCACGGTCGGCTACACCAACGCCGGGACGATCGAGTTCCTCCTCGACGAGGACGGCTCGTACTACTTCCTCGAGATGAACACGCGCCTGCAGGTCGAGCACCCGATCACCGAGATGGTGACCGGCGTCGACCTCGTGCGCTGGCAGATCCGCATCGCCCGTGGCGAGCGGCTCACGCTCGACCCCGAGACCCTGCTCATCCCGCGCGGGCACGCGGTCGAGTGCCGCATCTACGCGGAGGATCCCGACAGCAACTTCATGCCGTCGCCCGGGCGCATCCTGGGCCTGCGCGTCCCCCACGGGCCGGGGGTGCGCGACGACAGCGGCACGTACGAAGGCGGCGAGGTGCCGATCTACTACGACCCCATGATCTCGAAGCTCATCACGTGGGGCGAGGATCGCGACCACGCGCTCGCGCGCATGCGGCGCGCGCTGGCGGAGTACGAGGTGCGGGGGATCAAGACGACCATCCCCTTCTTTCTCTGGGTCCTCGAGGACGCGGACTTCCAGGCGTCGCGCTTCGACACCACGTTCATCGACCGCAAGCTGGGCGCGCGCCAGGGCGCGCCGCTGCAGGCCATTGACGCCGATCACGAAACGCTGGCCGTGCTGGCCGTGGCCCTCGACCAGGTGACGCGCACCCCCGCGGCGGCCAGGCCCGCCGCGTCGCGCAGCCTGTGGACCAGCCGCGCACGCCACGACGCGCTGCGCTAGCGGGGACGCCGGGACCGACAATCATGCAGATGCGCATCGAGGCAGGGAACACACTGCGGCACGTGTTCGTGCAGCGGAAGAACGGCGTCTACGAAGTGACGATCGACGGCACGACGCACCACGTCGATGCCGTGCGGATCGATCCGGCCACGCTGTCGCTCGTCGTCCATGACGCCGCGGGCGGCCGGCGCAGCCTCGCCGCGGCCCTGTCGCCGGGGGGCGCGCCCGGCGCTGTCGACGTCCACGTGGCCGGCCGGCGCGTGCCGGTACAGGTGCAGAACGGCAGCGGACTCGGGCGCCGCCGCGAGGCCGGCGCCACGGGGAGCGGCCCGCAGCGCGTGCTGGCCCCGATGCCGGGCAAGGTCGTGCGGGTCCTCGTCAAGCCCGGGGATGCCGTGACGGCGCGCCAGGGACTCGTCGTCGTGGAAGCGATGAAGATGGAGAACGAACTCCGGGCCGCGCGCGACGGGCGCGTCAAGGACGTCTCGGTTGTCGAAGGACAGTCGGTTGACGCCGGAACGGTGCTGGTACTGGTGGAGTGATGCGACTCCTGCGGGCGGTCCTGCGGCACCTGCGCCTCGTCGTGCTCGTGCTGGCCGTCGCGCTCGCCGTGACGCTCGTGACGACCGTGACGGTCGATCTCGGCCCCGTCCTCAAGGGCCGGGCCGAGCAGTTCATCGCCGCCTGGTTCGAACGTCCGACGACGATCGGACGGCTCGGCGTCCAGATCGCCCGCGGCCGCGTGGTCATCGAGGATCTGCGCATCGCGGGGCTGCTCGAGGGCAGCGAGCCCTGGCTGGTGGCGGGCCGCATCGAGGCCTCGCTCACCTGGGGTGCGCTCCTCGGCCGCGAGGTGCTGCTCGACTCCATCGAGATGGCCGACTGGCGCATGGTGGCCGAAAGCTACATGGACGGCCGCCAGAGCTTCCCGCGCGTCACCGGGCCGCCCCGGCCGCCCCGCGACGGGCCGTCGCCCGTCGTCACCACGCTGCAGTTCATCCACGCCCACCGCGGCGAGTTCGTGTACCTCGATCACGGGTCCGATTGGAGCAGCATCGCGCCCAACCTCGAGATCACGGTCACGAAACTGGCCGACTATCGCGGGCAGATCCGGTACTCCGGCGGCACGCTCACGATCCAGGACTACCTGCCGATGACGGCGGCGCTCGAGGGCAGCTTTCACTTCGAGGGCGCCCGGCTCATCTTCGACGCGCTCGAACTGCGCACGGATGGCGCGCGCACGACCGGCACCGGCGTCGCGGATCTCGGCCAGTGGCCCGAGCAGCTGTGGCAGCTCGAATCGCGCATCCAGCTGCCGGAGATGCGTCCGATTTTCTTCAAGGACGACGACTTCACGCTGCATGGCGTGGGCGACTTCACCGGCACGTTCCACATGTTCTCGGGCGGCCGGCGGCTCGAGGGCGAGTTCCGCAGTGCCGAGGCGGGCGTGAACGACTACCGCTTCCCCGACGTCAAGGGATCGCTCGTTTGGGTGCCGGAGTCGATGGAGGTCACGCGCGGCACGTCGCGCTTCTACGGAGGCACGACGGCGTTCACCTACAAGATGTGGCCGCTCAATGATGACGCGCAGCCGACGCGCTCGCGCTTCGACGTCACCTACGAGGGCGTGGACCTGACCACGTTCACCAATTTCCTCGAGACGCGCGGCATGCGCCTGGCCGGCACCGCCCGCGGGCGCCACCTGCTGGAGTGGCCGCTTGGCGCGTTCGATGCGCTGACGGGGGAGGGCGAGGTCGTCGTGACGCCGCCGGCGGACCGGCCCGTGCTGGGCCGGACGCTGCCCGCCGATGCGGACATCCGCGCGCAGCAGCGGGCCGAGCAGTGGGGGCCCTTCAGCGCGCACCGGCCGCTGGCCCCGGTCGCCCTCGGCGGCGAGGCGCGCTACCGGTACGACCCTGAGCAGATTGTCTTCGAGCCCGGCCACATCGCGACGCCCGAGACCTACATCGCGTACGAGGGCGTGACGGGGTGGGGTGAGCGCAGCCGGATGCCGTTCCACGTCACGAGCGCCGACTGGCAGGAGAGCCATCGCTTCCTGGCCGGCATCATGACGATGTTCGGGTCGGCGACCAACGCCGTCGCGGTGGACGGCGTGGGCGAGTTCACCGGCGTGCTGATCGGCGCGTTCAGCGACCCCCGTATCGAAGGCACGTTCGACGGCCGCGAGATGCGCGCCTGGGACGTGACGTGGGGGCGGGTGCGCGGCGAGAGCGTCATCGAGAACCTCTACGCGATCGTGACGGGCGTCGTGGTCGAACGTGACCACTCGCGCATGTTCATCGACGGGCAGTTCGCGCTCGGCTATCCACGCCGGGACGGCGGCGAGGAGATCGACGCGCGCATCCGGGTGGAAGAACGTCCGATCGGCGACTTCCAGCAGTCCTTCGATCTGGAGGACTACCCGATTACGGGCGCCGTCTCCGGCGACATTCACATCTACGGCCCGTACGAGGGGCCGTACGGCTTCGGCCGCGTCACGATCGATCGCGGCGTGGCGTACGACGAGCCGTTCGCGACGGCGTCGGCCAGCCTCCGCTTCGAGGGGACGGGCGTCCGTCTTGACGGCATCGAGGCGCTCAAGGGCGGCGGGGTGATCACGGGCGCGGCGTGGGTTGGCTGGAACGGCGCCTACTCCTTCAATGCGGATGGGCGGCGGCTGGCGCTGGAGACCCTCTACATCGCGACGTTTCCGGACGGGCCGGTGTTCACGGGGCTCGTGGACTTCTCGGCGAGCGGGAGCGGCGTCTTCGAGGAGCCGCGCTACGACGTGCGCGTCACCGCGCGCGACGTGTTCGTCAACGATGAAGGCATCGGCCAGGTGACCGCGCGCCTGGCCGTGCGGAACATCCTCCTCACGTTCGAGGTCGAGGCCGCGTCGCCGCGGCTCGCCGTCTCGGGCACCGGACGGCTGGCGCTGACCGATGAAGGCGACGCCGAGATGTCGTTCCGCGTGACCGACACGTCGCTCGATCCCTATGTGCGCGCGCTCGCGTTCCGCCCGGACCTGTCGCCGTACACGACGGCCGTCGGCAGCGGGACGATCCGGGTCACCGGCGAACTCTACAACTTCGATGCACTGAGGGTCGACACCACCATCGAACAGCTGGATCTCCGGTTCTTCGACTACCAGCTGCGGAACGCGAGCCCCATCCAGGTGGCGATGGACCGCCAGGTGATCGAAGTGAACGCGCTGCGGCTCGTGGGCGACCAGACGGAGCTCGACCTCGTCGGGACGGTCGACCTCGTCAACGAGACCGTGTCGCTCACGGCCAACGGCGATGCCAACTTCGCGGTGCTGCAGGGGCTCGTGCGCGACGTGCGCAGCGCGGGCCGCACCGAGGTGGCGGCGCGCATCGACGGCCCGATGGCGCGGCCGCTGGTGTCGGGGACCGCGCTCATCACCGACGGCCGCGTGCGCCACTTCTCGGCGCCGCACGCGCTCGAGGCCGTCAACGGGATCGTCACGTTCAACACGACCGGCATCCGGCTCGACGGCATCACGGCGCGGCTCGCCGGCGGCGACATCCGGTTCGGCGGCCGCATCGGCCTGAACGGCCTGGCGCTCGGCGAGTTCGATGTGACCGCCACGGGCGAGCAGATGCGGCTTCGCTTCCCCGAGGGCATGCGCTCGCTGATCGACGCGACCCTGTCGCTGCAGGGGCCGCCCGACGGCCTCGTGCTCGGCGGCGACGTGTTCGTGCGCAGCGCCGTCTGGACGCGCGGCTTCGATACCCCCGGCAACGTGTTCAGCCTGGGCGGGGGGGACGCGGGGCTCGGACTCGACGTCGGCGGCGGACCGGGCGGAACCGTGCCGCTCAGCTACGACGTGCAGATCACGGCCCCATCTACGCTCCGCATCGAGAACGACCAGGCGCGCATCGTGGCCAGCGCGGATCTGGAACTGCGGGGCACCTACGACCGCCCGCTGCTGTTCGGCCGCGCGGAGATCGAGCGTGGCGAGGCGCGGTTCGAGGGCCGGCGCTACATCGTCACGCGGGGGAGCCTCGACTTCACGAACCCGGTGGCGATCGAGCCGTTCTTCGACGTGGAAGCGGAGACGCGCGTGCGGGTGCCGGGGCAGACCTATCGCGTCACGCTCCGGATGGCGGGCACGACGGAGCGGATGCAGCCGGAGTTCACGTCCGATCCGCCGCTGCCGCCGGTCGAGATCCTGACCCTGCTCTTCAGTGACAGCGTGCCCGGTGGCGACGTCGAGCTCGCCTCGCTCCGGTCGCCCAACCAGCGCGAGCAGGAGCTGCTGCAGGCGCGCGCCACGCGGGCGCTTACCGGCGCGCTCTCCGCCGAAGTCGGCCGCGTCGTCGAGCAGACGTTCGGCGTCGATACCTTCCAGATCACGCCGCTGCTCGTCGATCCCTACCAGCAGTCGTCGCGGCTCAACGTGAATCCGGCGGCGCGGGTGACGATCGGCAAGCGGTTGTCGGATCGCCTCTTCCTCACCTACGCGCGCAGCCTGTCGTCGTCGACGCGCGACGAGATCATCCTGCTCGAGTACGACCAGAGTGACAGCCTGGCCTGGGTCTTCTCGCAGAACGAGGACCGGACCTACGCGCTCGAGGTCAGAAAGCGCGTCTCCTTCTGATGCGGGCCCGCGCGTGTGTCCTCGCGTGTGCCGTCGCGGCCTGGCTGGCCGGCGCCGTGCCGGCGGCGGCGCAGGCGGATCCGGCCGCGTTTCTCGGCCGGCCGCTCTCGGATGTCGAGGTCGAGGTGGCCGGCCGTCCCTTCACCGAGCCTGACGTGCTGGCCCTCGTGGAGACGCGCATCGGCCAGCCGGTGACGATGCGGGCGATTCGGGAGACGATCGATCACCTGGTGGGCCTCGGCCGGTTCGAGGACGTGCGGGTCGTGGCCAGCGGCGGCGCCGAGGGCGTGGCGCTGCGCTACGTGCTGGTGCCGGTGCGCCGGATCCGGAAGATCGATCTGCGGGGGACCCTGCAGCTGCGCGCCAGCGACCTGCGCACGGCGCTCGATGAACGGCACGGCGACGCGCCCTCGGCCGCGCGGCTCGGCGAGATGGCGCAGACGCTGGCGGCGCTCTACCGGGAGCGCGGCTACCCGGCCGCCGTGATCACGCCGGTCCTCGAGCCGGGGCGCGCCCCCGAGGACGTGACGGCGGTGTTCACGATCGAGCCGGGCCCGCAGGCGATGATCCGAGCGGCCAGGGTGTCGGGGACGGGCACCATCCCACCGGCGCAGTTACTGGTCCGGCTCGCCATCGAACCCGGCCGCCCCTACGACCGGCAGGCGATCGAGAGGCGCCTGGCCGCCCACGAAGAGGAACTGCGCGCCAGCGGACACTACGAGGCCGACGTCTCGCATCGCGTGGTCGAGAGCGAGGATGGCCGCGGCGTGGCGCTGACCCTGCTGGTGGATCCCGGGCCCCGCGTGCGTGTCGTGTTCGCGGGTGATCCGCTGTCCGGCGTCCGCCAGGACGCCCTCGTGCCGATCCGCCGCGAGCGGTCGGTGGACGAGGATCTGCTCGAGGATGCCAGCCGCGGCATCGAGCAGTACCTGCGGAACGAGGGGTACCGGGGCGCGGAGGCGCCCTACACGCGCGACGAGCGCGATGGCGAGCTGGTGCTGACGTTCATCGTGGCCCGCGGCCCCCTGCATCGGCTGGACGACCTCGACGTGACCGGCTACGGCGCGCTGACACGCGAGGAGCTCGCTCCGCTGCTCGTGCTCGAGCCGGGCGAGCCGTTCGTGGATGCCCGTGTCAGCACGGTCGCGGCCGCCCTCACCGAGCTCTACCGCGTGCGGGGCTTCACCCGCGCCACCGTCACGCCCGACATCCAGGTCCGTCCGCTCCGCGGGGAGGGGGGCGGGGCGTTCCGGCCGGTCGCGGTGACCTACGAGATCGAGGAGGGGCCGCAGACGATCGTGAGCGGGGTCACCTTCGAGGGGGCCGGTGCGCTGCCGGACGCGCGGCTCCGGCCGCTGGTGGGTCTCGACACGGGGCGGCCGTTCTACCGGCCGCGGCTCCTGGCGGATCGGGATGCCATCGAACGCGCCTATCGCAACGAGGGATTCCAGTCCGCGGTCATCGAGGTGGACCCGGTGGTGGCGGAGGGGGGCGGCGCCGTGGCCCTCCGGTACCTGATTCGCGAAGGCCCGCGCACCATCGTCGATCACATCATCGTGACCGGCAACCGGCGGACGAGCGCCGGGACCATCCGCCGCGAGCTCACGCTGGGGCCCGGGGATCCGCTGGGCTACGACGCCCTGCTCGAGAGCCAGCAGCGGCTGAGCGCGCTCGGGCTGTTCCGGCGGGTGCGCATTACGGAGCTGCCGCACGGCTCGAGCGCCAATCGTGACCTGCTCATCGAGGTCGAGGAAGCGCCGGCGACGACGATCTCGTACGGCGGCGGGCTCGAGGTCGATCAGCTCCTGCGGCCCGACCGCGAAAGCGGCGTGGCACGCGAGCGGATCAGCGTCGCGCCGCGCGGCTTCTTCGAGATCGGCCGCCGCAACCTGTGGGGCAAGAACCGCGCGGTGAACCTCTTCACGCGCGTCAGCCTCCGGCCGCGCGATCCCGGCGTCGACGCGACGGACCCGGACGACGAGGGCGGGTACGGGTTCAACGAGTACCGGGTCGTCGGCACCTTCCGCGAGCCCCGCGCGTTCGGCACGACGGGCGACGCGCAGGTGACGGCGTTTGTCGAGCAGGCGATTCGATCCAGCTTCAACTTCAACCGGCGCGGGATGCGCGCCGAGTACGCCAGGCGGCTGACGCCGCAGATCACGGCGAGCGGGCGCTACGCCTACGACCAGACACGCCTGTTCGACACGAAGATCCTGGTGGAGGACCAGCTGCTGATCGACCGGATCTTCCCGCAGGTGCGGCTGTCCACGGTGGCGGGGTCGATCCTGCGCGACTCGCGCGACGACGTGCTCGACCCGCAGCGGGGCACGGTGATCGGCGCGGACGGCGAGTTGGCGGTGCGGTCGCTCGGGTCGGAGGTCGGGTACGCGAAGAGCTTCCTGCAGGGGTTCGTGTACCGTCGCGTTCCCGGGTCGCGCTTCGTGGTGGCCGGCGGCGCGCGCGTCGGCCTCGCACGGGGATTCGAGCGAACGGTGGTGCGCGAGGACACGAACGGCAACCCGATCCTCGGCCCCGACGGGCAGCCGGAGGTGGACGTGGTGCAGGACCTGCCCGCGAGCCAGCGCTTCTTCGCAGGCGGCGATGCGACGGTGCGCGGGTTCCCGCTCGACCGGCTCGGGAGCGAGTCCACGCTGAACGCCCAGGGGTTCCCCTCCGGCGGTGCGGGCCTTCTCGTCCTGAACCTGGAAGTGCGCGCGCCGTACTGGAAGGGCCTGGGCCTCGTCACGTTCGTCGACGCCGGCAACGTGTTCCAGCGCACGGGGGACATCGCGCTGGCCGACCTGCGCGGCGCGGCGGGCGTCGGGCTGCGCTACCGGTCGCCGCTCGGACCGCTGCGCTTCGATCTCGGCTTCAAGCTCGATCGGCGCACGGTGGGTGATGGGCTGGAACGCCGCGTGGTATTCCACATCTCCCTCGGCCAGACCCCTCACGAAGAGCGAGAGACGAATGACGAAGAGCGAAGAGCGAAGAGCGAAGCGGATGCACACGCAAATCGCCGTGACCGTGGGCGCGCTGCTGCTCGGGGTGGCCCTGTCCGCACAGGGGCCGGTCGTCATCGAGCGGACGCTGGCGCTCGTCGGCGGGCAGATCATCACCCTGGCGGACGTGCGCGCGGTCACCGCGCTCGGACTCGTCGACCTGCCGGACGCCGAGGACCGCGTGGCACGCGGGACCGAGCGGCTGATCGAGCGCACGCTGATGCTGCGCGAGGTGGAGCGCTACGCGCCGGGCGAGCCGTCCGAGGCGGCGATCGAGGCGCGCCTCGCCGAGGTACGCGACCGGTTCGAGACGCCGCTCGCCCTGACGCGCGCGCTCGAGACCGGGGGCTTCACGCCCGCGCGGCTGCGCGCCTGGGTGCGCGACGATCTCCGGATCGCGAGTTACCTGGAGCAGCGGTTTGCCGCGGCGGGCGTGCCCACCGATCAGGACATCGGCGCCTACTACAGCGCGCATCGCGAGGAGTTCGAGTCGAGCGGCCTGCCCTTCGAGGAGATTGCGCCGCTCGTGCGGGCGCGGCTGGCCGGCGAACGCCGGCGCGAGCTGATCGCCGACTGGGTCGAGGGGCTGCGCCGTCGCACCGAGATCGTGGCGCTCTACCAGCGCCCCTAGTGGAGTGTCGTCGACGATCTACTTGCGGGCCGCCCGGCCCGCAGCATCGCGTCTGAGCAGAGGCGCTGGTAGCACCTCTGCCGTCGAGGCACTCCACCCGTGTCCCGCTACCGCATGAGCACGGCGCGCAGCAGCTCCGCGCTGTTGAACAGGGCGTGGCTGACGATGGGGGCGATGCTGCTGCGGCGGGCGAGGTAGAGCAGGCCCCAGACGAAGCCGAGGACCCCCGTGGCGATCGCCGCGTCCCGGCCCTGCAGGGTGTGGCCAAGGCCGAACGCCACGCTCGTCACGACGAGCCCCATCCAGGCGCCGCCCAGCCGCTGCTCGAAGCGGTGCAGCAGGAACGCGCGTTGCAGTTCCTCGCGCAGGCCACCAGCCACCAGCACCACGATCAGGAAGAGCGCCACCGCCGCGGGCGAATCGGCCAGCGCGCCGAGCGGATTGTCCGGCACGTTGTGCAGGGCCGGCACCACGCGGCGCAGCACGAGCAGCAGCGTGAGGGTCGCGGTAAGGAGCAGCGGGGCGAGGGCCACGCCGACGAGCGCTTCGCGCCAGACCGGGCGCGATCCGAGGAACACATCGCGGGCGCGTTCGCCGTGCGCGCGCAGGCAGAGCAGGATCAGCCCGAGCAGCAGCACGGAGTCGGCCAGCGAGAGCGTGAAGAGGAAGGCCGGCGACAGCCGGCCGGCCTCGTCGGTGGCGGTGAGCCCGCCGAGCCGGAGCACGCCCGCGATCGCCAGCTGCGTCGGGAACCCCGAGCAGAGCACCACCTCCGCCAGCGCCACGCGGGCGGACGGGGGCCCCGGGGACGGCGTGCCGGGCGGCGGCGGAGGGGCGGCCGCGTCGGCCGGCGTGTCGGGACTCGTCATGCGGGGGGTGCCGATTCGGCGATGGTACACTCCCATCGTGACACAAACCACCAAGGCCAACAGCGCGACGCGCGTGCTGATTGTCGAGGACGACCGGTCGGCGCGGCTGGGGCTGACCGAGCTCGTCAGTGCCTGGGGGTTCACCGTGGAGGCGGCCGAGGACGGCCGCGAGGGGCTGGCGAAGGTGGCCTCGTTCCGCCCGTCCATCATCGTGACGGACATGGTGATGCCCCGGATGACCGGCCTCGAACTGCTCGAGGCCCTCGCGGGCGAGACCGCGCACATCAAGGTGGTCCTGCTCACGGCACAGGGCAGCGTCGAGACGGCGGTGGATGCGCTCAAGCGCGGGGCCGAAGACTACCTGACCAAGCCCGTCGATCCACAGCGGCTGCGCCACCTGCTCGAGCGGCTCGCCGAACTCGAGGCCGCGCGCCGCGAGAACTCGACGCTGCGCCGGCGGCTGCGCGAAGAGGGCCGCTTCGGGCGGCTGGTCGGGGCCAGCCGCGTGATGCGGCAGATCTACGAGGTGATCGAACAGGCGGCGCCGACGCAGGCCTCGGTGCTCATCATCGGCGAGTCGGGCACGGGCAAGGAACTGGTGGCGCAGACCCTGCACCAGCTGAGCCCGCGCGCCTCGCAGCCGTTTGTCGCGATCAACTGCGCGGCGATTCCCGAAGCCCTGCTCGAAAGCGAGATCTTCGGCCACGAGAAGGGCGCTTTCACCGGCGCGCTCGAGCGCCGCGCGGGCTGCTTCGAGCTGGCCGATCGCGGCACGCTCTTCCTCGACGAGATCGCCGAGATGCAGGCCACCACGCAGGTGAAGCTGCTGCGCGTGCTGCAGGAGCGCCGGTTCCGCCGCCTCGGCGGGCGCACCGAGCAGGCGGTGGACGTCCGCATCCTCGCCGCCACCAACCGGGATCCGCTCGAGGCCGTCCGCGACGGGTCGCTGCGCGAGGATCTCTATTACCGCCTGAACGTCTTCACGCTGGCGCTGCCGCCGCTGCGCGATCGGCTCGACGACCTGCCGCTCCTCGTGCAGACGTTTCTCGACGAGTTCAACCAGCGGGACGGCCGTGCGGTGAAGGCCGTGGCGCCGGAGGCGATGCGCCGGCTCGAGCGCCACCACTGGCCCGGCAACGTGCGCGAACTGCGCAACGTCGTCGAGCGGGCGGTGATTCTCTCGCGCGGCGAGTTCCTCCAGCCGGATCACCTGCCCGTCTTCGCGGCGCCCGCCCCGGCGCCGGGGGCGCCGGCGGCGGCGCCGGGCCTCCAGCCCGGCATGACGGTGCGGGAGATGGAAGAGCAGTTGATCGTGGCGACGCTCGAGGCCGCCGGCGGCAACAAGACGCGCGCCGCCGAGACGCTCGGCATCAGCCTGAAGACGCTGCACAACAAGCTGAACAAGATGAAAGAGGAAGGCCGCTAGCCCGGCGCGCTGATGTTCTCCATCCGCCAGAAGCAGATCCTCGGGGTGACCTCGCTCGTGGCGATGGTGGTCGTGGGGCTCAGCGTCATCCACGTCACGACGCTGGCGCGCGTGGCGCTCATCGAGAGCCGCGCCCGGGGCGAACTGCTCGCGAGCGCCGTCTACCACCGCGCCTACGAGGTCGTGACGGCGCGCGACACGGCCTATGCGTCGCTGCGCCAGGACCCCGGCGTGCGCGCCATCCTCGCCTCCGCCATCTACGGCCAGAACGTCACCTTCGCGGCCATCGTGGATCCGCAGGGCTTCATCGTGGCGCACAGTGACCCGGCGCGGGTCGGGGAGCGGCTGCCGGACAGCGGCGACCTCGAGGTCCTGTTGTCGGCGGGCTGGCTCGCGCCGTTGCGGGAGGTCTATCGCGGCGATGGACGGACGCTCGAGCATCGCGCGCCCATGCTCCTCGGCGACGAAGCCTTCGGCGAGATCCGCGTGGGGGTGTCCACGCTGCTCGTCCGTGAGGAGATGGACGAGGCGCTGGCGCCGGCGCTCGGCACGGCCGTCATCGCGCTGATCGTGGCGGTGGCCGGGGCGCTCGTGCTCGCGCGCGTCGTGCTGCGTCCCATTCACGTGATCAGCAGCGGCCTGACGCGGCTCGGCCGCGGCGAACTGGGCGTGACGCTGGACCTGCGGGAGGCCGGCGTGCCGGAGCTCGGCAGCGTGTTCGACGCCGTCAGTGCGCAGTTGCGCGCGCTGCCGGCGCAGAGCGAGGCGCGCCGGGCGCAGCTGGTCGCGATGTCGCAGCGCGTGGCCGCGCTCGGACGGCTCACCGCGGGCGTCGCGCACGAGGTGAAGAATCCGCTCAACGCGATGACGATTCACCTCGAGCTCGTCCGCCAGAAGCTCGCGCAGGGGGCCGCGTCCGAGGCGATCACCGCGCACCTCGACGTGATCGGCACCGAGATCGCCAGGCTCGACGAGGTGATCCAGGGGTTCCTGAAATTCGCGCGTCCGGAGGATCTGCAGCTCGGTCCGGTCGACATCGGAGGCCTCGTGGGCGAGGTGTTCAAGATGGTGCGGCCCGAGGCCGATGCGGCCGGCGTGGCGCTTCGCGCGAGCGCGGACCCGGACCTGCCGCCGGTCGAGGCCGACGCGGGCATGCTGCGCCAGGCGCTCTTCAACCTGGCCGTGAACGCCGTCCAGGCGATGCCCGAGGGCGGGCGGTTCGAGGTGCAGAGCCGGGTCGCTCACGACGGCCGCGTCGAGGTGCGCCTGACCGACACCGGCGCCGGGATGACGCCCGAGCAACTCGGGCGCGTCTTCGACCTCTACTACACCACCAAGCCCCGGGGCTCGGGGATCGGCCTGTCGATGGTGTTTCGCACGATCCAGTTGCACCAGGGCGAGATCACGGTCGAGTCGGTGCCGCGGGCCGGGACCACATTCACGGTCACGCTGCCGGTGGCCGGCTGAGACGCGGCACGGCGCGACCCGGGGGACGTCCGCGGGGCCAGCGAAGGGTAGAATCACGAGATGCGCCGCTCCCCCCTGACGCTGGCCTGTGCGGCCGTGCTGGCCTCGCTCGGGACGGGGTGTGCGACGACGCAGGCCCGCGTGGTCCCGGTGGCGCCGGACGTCACGCTGGCGGCGCCGGCGCCGCCCCCGCGCGTCATTGCGCAGTACGCGGAAGCGGTGCCGCCCGTGACCGGCGACCGGGAGGCGGCCGTCCCGGCGTCGGCGCCGTCGCGCCCGTCGCCCAGTCCTCCGGCCTCACCCGCGGCCCGTCCGGTGCCTGCGCCGCCGGTCCCGGCCGCCGCGGAGCCCGGGCTCGTCCTGCGCCCGCCGGGGAGTGACCAGAAGGCGCATGCCGCGATCCGGCGTCTGCTGGCCGAGGCCGCGCGGGATCTGGGCCGCGTGCCGTATCAGACGCTGGGCCGCGACGCGCGCGTCCAGCACGACACCGCGCGGCGCTTCATGCAGCAGGCGGAGGCGGCGCTCGCCGATGGCAACCTGATGTTTGCGGGCAAGCTGGCCGACAAGGCGGCCTCGATGGCCGCCGTCCTCGTCCGCTAGCCCCCGGTCCCTTCGACTCCGCTCAGGGCGAGCGGACCAGCCGGACCCGTCGGACCCGTCGGACCCGAATTTTCCTTGCCGAAACCGTTTCGTTAAACGAAAATAAAGCGAAACATTTCTGTTCTGGAGATTTTCACGACATCTAGCGTATGACCTAAAACAAAAACGCAACATCTTGTGGTTCACACCTTGACAAACACCGTAGGCGGGCGCATATTGAGCCTCGCGCGCGAGTCGAGCGTGGCGGTGGGATCTCCCAGCATCCTGGCTGCCGCGCAACGGTTGCGAAGGTGTGGAAAGTGTTCAGCGAGAAGGCGTTCTTCAGTCGCGCGCAACCACTACGGTAGTCACTACAGAATTTTTGAGGGCAAATGACCCCCATCGCGGGGCGGGGGGGCCTTTTGTCAGTCGGAGGGAGCATGCAGGACGGCGCTGCTCAGAAGCTGGCGGCCGCATCGGCGGGTCAGGCTGCTGGAAGCTATAGCGAGACGGGGGAGACGGGCGCGCGGGCGGCGCGCGCGACGGACAGCTCGCCAGGGCTCGACTTCCCGCGGTTCTTCTCGACGGCTGGCGTGGATCCGTTCGACCAGGTCGAGTGGGATCTGCGCGATGCGGTCATCGGCAACGAGAAGGGCACGGTCGTGTTCGAACAGCGGGGGGTCGAGATGCCCCGCGCCTGGTCGCAGCAGGCCACCAACATCGTCGTCTCGAAGTACTTCCGCGGGCACGTGGGGTCGCCCGAGCGCGAGCACTCCGTCCGCCAGCTCATTGGCCGGGTCGTGGACACGATCACCGGCTGGGCGGGGCGGCAGAAGTACTTCGCGACGCCCGAGGCGCTGTCGGCGTTCAGCGACGACCTGCGCCACCTGCTCGTCGAGCAGAAGGCGGCGTTCAACAGCCCCGTGTGGTTCAACTGCGGCTTCGAGAAGGCGCCGCAGTGCTCGGCGTGCTTCATCAACGCCGTGGACGACACGATGGAGTCGATCCTCACGCTCGCCAAGACGGAGGGCATGCTCTTCAAGTTCGGGTCGGGGACGGGGTCGAACCTGTCGGCGATCCGCTCGTCGCGGGAGCTGCTGGCCGGCGGCGGGACGGCGTCGGGTCCCGTGTCGTTCATGAAGGGCTTCGACGCGTTCGCGGGCGTGATCAAGTCGGGCGGCAAGACGCGCCGCGCGGCGAAGATGGTCATCCTCAACGCCGAGCACCCCGACATCGTCGAGTTCATCAACTGCAAGGTCGAGGAGGAGCGCAAGGCGTGGGCGCTCATCGACGCCGGCTACGACGGCTCGTTCACGGGCACGGCGTACGGCTCGGTGTTCTTCCAGAACTCGAACAACTCGGTCCGCGTGAACGACGAGTTCATGCGCGCGGTGCTCGACGACAGCACGTGGCAGACCAAGGCGGTGACGTCGGGCGAGCCGATGGACACCTACCAGGCGCGCGACCTGATGCGGCTCATCGCCGAGGGCACGTGGGTGTGCGGCGACCCGGGCATGCAGTTCGACTCGACCGTCAACGAGTGGCACACCTGCCCGAACACGGCGCGCATCAACGCGAGCAACCCGTGCTCGGAGTACATGTTCCTGGATGACTCGGCGTGCAATCTGGCGTCGATCAACCTGATGAAGTTCGTCCGCGAGGACGGCGAGTTCGACGTGGACGCCTTCAAGGCGGCCTGCCGGACGCTCATCACGGCCCAGGAGATCCTCGTCGACAACTCGAGCTACCCGACCAAGGCGATCGAGAAGAACAGCCACGCCTACCGGCCGCTCGGCCTCGGCTACGCGAACCTGGGCGCGCTGCTCATGTCGCGCGGCCTGCCGTACGACGGCGACACGGGCCGCGACTACGCCGCCGCCATCACCGCGGTGATGACGGGCGAGGCGTACGCGCAGTCGGCGCGCGTGGCGCGCGACCACGGCGGGCCGTTCGCCGGGTACGAGGCCAACCGCGAGCCGTTCCTGCGCGTGATGCGTAAGCACCGCGACTCGCTCAAGGGCATCAACCAGAAGCACGTGCCGGCCGATCTGTACAACGGCGCGAAGCAGTCGTGGGACGAGGCCGTGGAGCTCGGCGAGGACTTCGGCTACCGCAACGCGCAGGCCACCGTGCTCGCGCCGACCGGCACCATCGGCTTCATGATGGACTGCGACACGACGGGGGTCGAGCCCGACATCGCGCTCGTGAAGTACAAGAAGCTCGTGGGCGGCGGCATGATGAAGATCGTCAACCAGACGGTCCCGATGGCGCTCAGCAAGCTGGGCTACACGGCCGCGCAGGTCGACGACATCATCCGCTACATCGACGAGCAGGAGACCATCGAGGGCGCGCCGCACCTGCTCGAGCGCGACCTGCCGGTCTTCGACTGCGCCTTCAAGGCGGCCAACGGCGACCGGTCGATCCACTACATGGGCCACATCAAGATGATGGGCGCCGTGCAGCCGTTCATCTCGGGCGCGATCAGCAAGACCGTCAACGTGCCGAAGGAGGCGACGGTCGAGGAGATCGAGCAGGCCTACCTCGAGAGCTGGCGCCTCGGCGCCAAGGCGATCTCGATCTACCGCGACGGCAGCAAGCGGACGCAGCCGCTGAACACGTCGAAGGACAAGGCGCCCGCCGCGGCCGTGCAGGCGGTGGCGCAGGCGGCGGTGGCCACCGTGGCGCAGCCGGTGCGGCGCAAGCTGCCCGACGAGCGCCAGGCCCTGACGCACAAGTTCGACATCGCCGGCCACGAGGGCTACATCACGGTCGGCCTGTTCGAGAACGGGCAGCCGGGCGAGATCTTCCTGGTCATGGCCAAGGAAGGCTCCACCATCTCGGGCTTCGCCGACGCCTTCGCCCAGGCCGTGAGCTATGCGCTGCAGTTCGGCGTGCCGCTCCAGGCGCTGGTCGACAAGTTCAGCCACGTGCGGTTCGAGCCGTCGGGCATGACGAAGAACCCCGACGTGCGCTTCGCGAAGTCGATCGTCGACTACATCTTCCGCTGGATGGCGTCGAAGTTCCTCTCGGCCGAGGCGCAGTACGTCGCCGGCGTGAACAACCGTGACGAGGTGATGGACAAGCCGAACGGCAACGGCCACGCGGCCGCCGTCGAGGCCGCACCCGCACCGAAGCCGGCCCCGGTGAAGTCGACTTCGACCTTCGCCGCGATCCAGAACCAGGAGGACGCGCCGCCGTGTTCCACCTGCGGGTCGATCATGGTGCGCAGCGGCGCCTGCTACAAGTGCAGCAACTGCGGCACGACGTCAGGCTGCGCCTGACGTCGTGCCCACCCTGAGCGCGTCGAAGGGCGGCACGACGAGCGGCTGCGCCTAGAGCCGGCTCGAACGACACGCACGGACCACGGGCCGGGGGCATCCCCGGCCCGTCGTCTGTACGGGGCCCGCTCGCGCTATCCTCACGCCATGCATGCGTTCGACGACGAGATCGACGGCTTGTATCGGGGGCCGCTGGCCACGTTCACCGATCAGCGCAATGCACTGGCGACGCGCGCGGGCGGTGACATGGGGAAGGCGATCCGCGCGCTCGTCAAGCCGCCGCTGGCCGCCTGGGCGGTCAACCAGGTGTACTGGCGCGACCGCATCGCGTTCGATCGGCTGATCACGGCCGCCGAGGCGGTGCGGGCCGCGCATCGGCGTCTCGTCAGCGGGGAAGCGGCCGATGTCGCGGCGGCCGAGGCCGCGCACGCCGAGGCGCTCGCCCTGGCCATGGACGTGGCGCGCGCGGCGCTGGCGGAGAGTCCGACGCCGGCGTCGCCCGCCGTCCTCGCGGCCGTGGCGGGCACGTTGCGCGCGCTGCCGTCGGCCGATCCCGTCGGCCGGTTGACCAGGCCCCTCACACCGGTGTCCGGGTTCGAGGCGTTCGCGGGCATCACGGCCCTTCCACCCCGCGCGGCCCCCCGCGACCGCATGCCGCCGCTGCGGCTGCAGAAGGGCGCGGAGACCGTCAAGGCAGACGCCCGCGAGGCGGCGCGCGAACGCGCGCGCGTGGCCCGGGATGTGGCCGCGGCGAGCGCCACGCTGCGCGAGGCCGAGGCCGCGCTTGAGGCGCACACGCGCGCACTCGAGGCCGCGGTGCGTGAACGCGATCGCCGGCAGGCGGCGCTCGACGAGGCGGCGGCCCGGCTCCACGACCTGACGGTGCAGCGGCCCCGCGTGCAGCAGGCGGTCGAGCAGGCCGCGCACGAACGCGATCGCCTGGCGCGTCGCCGCGATGCGCTCGACGCCTGACTCCGCTGGCCTCGACCCAGGGCCGATCGCGTCAGCGGGGCGCTGGCGGCCCCGCGCTGCTCGGGCGGCGTGCGGGGGCATTCTCGCCTCTCAGGTACCCCTGGAGGCGCCCGCGAAGCCGTGCGACGAGGATGGGGTCGGCCGTGGAGAGGCGGTCCTGCTCCTCTCGTGGATCGGATTCCAGCTCGAACAGGTGCTCCTCGCCCAGCCCCGGCGTGGCCATGTACTTCCACGTGCGCCGGCCCTCACGGTACACGACGGCGTACCGCTCCGGGGCGAAGTAGGTCTGGTGGACGGTCATCCGGTTGACCGGCGCGCGCAGCAACGAGCGGCCGGCCCACGTCGCCGGGATCGGCAGGCCCAGCCGGTCGACGATCGTCGGCGCGATGTCGAGGTGCGTGGCGTACTCGAGGTTTCGGTACTCGGTGTCCGCCGGGTCGAGGATCAGCAGCGGAATGCGCAGGGCCTCGTCGAACACCTCGAAGGCGTGGCCGAAGGAGCGCCGGCCGAGCGCTTCTCCATGGTCGCTCGTGATGACCACCAGCGCCCGCTCGAGGTACCCGAGACGGTCGAGCCGGTCGAAGATGCCTTCCACGATCATGTCGGCCTGCCGCACGCTGGCGTCGTAGACCGATCGGCTGAGCGCGGGCCGGAGGATCGGCCGGCGGCGGCCGGCGTCCTCACTGGAGGAGTGGCCGGGGCTCTCCAGGAGCACGCCCCCCTCGTGGACGGACATCAGATGGATGTGGAGGAAGACCGGGTGGTCGCTGGCCGCGGGCATCCGGTCGAGCCACTGCCAGACCCGCCGATCGTCGGTGATGCTCAGGCCGGTGCTGTCCGTGCCGTCGAAGGTGCGGGCGGGATCGCCCCGGTAGTACTGGCCCATGTTGTACCAGGTCAGGTGCAGGCCGGACAGCAGGAACCACGGCGTGTAGCCGCTGCGCGTGAGCACCTCCGGGAGTGTGAAGTTCTGCGGTGTCAGGTCGCGGAAGGATCGCGACGACAGGATGCTGCCGATCCCGCAGAAGGACTCCGGGCAGGTGGCCATCGCCCGCTGCACGACGTGGGCCCCCCGTGCGGGCAGTGACGAGAGGAACGGCGCCGTGTCCGCGGGCGCTCCGTACGGTCCGAGGCGGTCGGCGCGGAGCGAGTCGATCACGATCAGCACCACATGCGGCTGGCCGGCGCCGGCCGCACGCACCGGATAGGCGGCACGCGTGGCCGCATCCAGGCGACCGACGACGCGGCGCTGCAGCGTTGGTTCGAAGATCACCGGGTTGCTGCGCAGGAAGCTGACGATCGGCGCGGTGTACCAGACGGGGTGATCGCTCCGGATCCCGGCCACCACGGTCGCGGCCGTCAGCACCCAGACCCCGATCGTCGCGGGGAGCCAGGCGCGAGACCGGCGAGGCAGGGCGCCATCGCAGTCCCGTTCGAGGAAGGCGGCGAGTGGCGGAGCCCACAGCGGGACCAGCAGGAACTGGACGATGCCGCACAGGGCGAGGGCCGCGGCCAGCAGCACCCGCGGCAGCGGGAGCGGTTCGGATCCGTCAATTACCCCGGGGGCATAGGCGAGGAGAATCTGCAGGGTGAACGGGCGCCCCCAGTACGCGAAGGCGAAGGCGTGCAGCAGGTAGAGCACCGACTGGGCCGTGAGCAGGCTGAGCGGCGCCACGACGAGCAGCGCGCGCCAGAGGCCATCGCCCCGGGAGCGGAGGAGGCCCAGCAGCAGCAGCAGACAGGCCTGGCCGAGCGCGACCACCGTGACGTGGCCCACGACGTTCCACTGCGACTGGTCGTACCAGGCGGCGAGTGCCGCCGAGGCGATCGCGCTCAGCGTGAGGTGGATCAGGAGCACCCGCGGCACGTCATGGCCTCCTGGCCCGCGAGCGCGGGCGTGGCATGCACATCGTGAGCCGGATTATGGCACGACCCCACGGAACCCCCGCCCGCGGATGCCCCGCGTCCCTGGTGGCGCAGTACAATCACGTGGTGCCACCCGCCGCGTCCCTGCCTGAGATCCTCGAGCGCTACTGGGGTTACACGAGCTTCCGGCCCCTGCAACGGGAAGCCATGGACGCCGTGCTCGCCGGCCAGGATTCCTTGCTCGTGCTGCCGACCGGCGGCGGCAAGTCACTCTGCTTCCAGGCCCCCGCCCTCCTGCGCGATGGCCTCGCCGTCGTCGTCTCGCCGCTGATCTCGTTGATGAAGGATCAGGTTGACACGCTCACCGGCAATGGCGTCTCGGCGGCCTGCTACAACTCGTCGCTGTCGTCCGAGAAGAAGAGCGAGGTGGCGCGCGGCGTGCGCGAGGGCCGGTACCGGCTGCTCTACGTCGCGCCCGAGCGGCTCGTGGGCGAGGGCAGCGACGGCTTCCTGAGCCTGATCGGCGCGCAGAAGCTCAGCTTCATCGCCGTCGACGAAGCGCACTGCATCAGCCAGTGGGGGCACGACTTCCGGCCGGAGTACCGGCAGCTCGGCCAGTTGCGCGACCGCTTCCCCGGGGTCAGCCTGCACGCCTTCACGGCGACGGCGACGACGCGTGTGCGCCGCGACATCCTGACGCAGCTCGGCCTGCGCGAGCCGCAGGAACTCGTCGGCTCCTTCGACCGGCCCAACCTCGTGTACCGCGTGCTCGCGCGCGCGGGCCTCAAGAAGCAGATCCTCGACGTGCTCGGCCGTCACAAAGGGCAGTCCGGCATCGTCTACTGCCCGTCCCGCCGAGAGGTCGATGCGCTGGCCGCGTGGCTCGCGGACGAGGGGTACCGCGCGCGCGCGTACCATGCAGGGCTCTCCGACGTGGAGCGCCACCGCAATCAGGATGCGTTCCTCAACGAGGAGATCGACATCATCGTGGCGACCGTCGCCTTCGGGATGGGGATCGACCGGTCGGACGTGCGGTTCGTCATTCACGCCGGGGCGCCGCAGTCGCTCGAGCACTACCAGCAGGAGTCGGGCCGTGCGGGCCGCGACGGCCTCGAGGCCGAGTGCGTGCTCATCTACTCGGCGGGCGACTTCCTCAAGTGGCGCTCGATGCTCGAGAAGAACGGGGAGCTGAGCGACGCCCGCCGCGCGCTGATGCGCGACATGGAGCGTTACGCCGCCAGCGTGGGCTGCCGCCACAAGCGGCTCGTGGGCTACTTCGGCGAGACGTTCGGCAAGGACGACTGCGCGGCGTGCGACTACTGCCTCGGCGAGCTCGAGGGGGTGGACGATGCGGTGACGCTGGCGCGGAAGATCCTGTCGGCGGTCGCACGGACGGGGCAGCGGTTTGGCGCGGCGCACGTCACGAGCGTCCTGCGCGGGCAGGCCAGCGAGCAGGTGGTGCTGCGCGGCCACGACCAGATCCCGACCTTCGGGCTCCTCGGCGACGCGAGCATCGACGAGGTGCGCGGGTACATCGACCAGCTCATCGGCCACGGCCTCCTGCGGCAGACCGAGGACGGCTACCCCGTGTTGCAGCTGACGCCCGAGGGCGTGGCGCTATTGAAGGACGCCGGCGCCGAGCCGGGCCTGTCGCTCGCGCGGCAGAAGAAGCCCGAGAAGGGGCGCCTGCCGCGCCGCTCGAAGGTCGAGTCGGAGTCGTGGGAGGGCGTGGACCGCGAGCTCTTCGAGCGCCTGCGCGCGATGCGCCTCGAGATCGCACGCGGCCGCGGCGTGCCGCCGTACGTGATCTTTCACGACACCACGCTGCGCGAGCTGGCGCGGCTGAAGCCGACCTCGCTGGCCGGCCTGCGTACGGTGTACGGCATGGGCACCCGCAAGCTCGACGAGCTCGGGGCTGTCGTGCTCGAGACCATCCACGCGCACGCCGGCACGAGCGCCTGACGCCGGACGTATACTGCGAAGACCATGACCGCCACGGATCCGCTCGCCCGCCTCGCCGGCTTCGACTGGTGCACGCCCTTCATCGCCGACGCCTGCGTGGCGCTTGGCCTGCCCGTGCGCACGGGTGCCCCCGGCCTCCGGCCGCTCGTCGCCGGCGCCCGCGTGGCAGGTCGCGCCTGTCCCGCGAAGCACGCGGGCAGCGTGGACGTCTTCCTCGAGGCGATCCACGACGCGGCACAGGGCGACGTGCTCGTGATCGACAACGTGGGCCGTCTCGACGAAGGCTGCATCGGTGACCTGGTGGCGGGGGAGGCGCGGGCCGCCGGCCTGTCGGGGATCCTCGTTTACGGCGTGCACCGCGACTCGGCGGCGATCCGCGCGCTCGACCTGCCGGTCTGGTCGCTGGGCACCTGCCCGGTGGGTCCGCAGGAACTCCGCGCACGGTCGCTGCACGCCCGCGACGCGGCCTCCATCGGCCGCCACACCACCGTCACGCGCGACGACGCCGTGTTCCTCGATGACGACGGGGTGATCGTGGTCGAGGTGCAGGAGGTGGCGCGCGTGATCGAGGCCGCGCGCGACCTGGCGGCGCGCGAGACGGCCCAGGCCGCGCGCCTGCTGCAGGGGGACCGTCTCTGGGATCAGCTCGGCCTCGACGACTACCTCGCCGCCCGCCGCGACCGCCCGGACCTCACGTTCCGCGAGCACCTCAAGGGAAGGGGAGGGGCCATTGAGATCTGACGTTCTGGCGATGTCGTGATGTGGTGATCTCGGATCTGAGGATGTTCCGATCTTGGCGGCGCTCCTCGCGCCGCCGATCTATCTCGTGATCGGCACTTCCCCGCGCCGCCGATCTGTCTCCTGATCGACACTTCCTTGCGCCGCCGATCTCCCCCATCCCCGCCTTCGTCTCTCCCGGCTTACACCTCGTGCCTTACGCCTTCTGTCCTATTCCCGTCTCCGGCCAACCCTTCCTTGCCCCATCGTGCGCCTGCTGGGGGGAGGCATGCGGCCCGTGGCCATCGGCGTGGTCGTCGGCCTCCCCGGCGCCCTGGTCCTCAGCCGCGTCCTGCAGTCCCTGCTCTTCGAGGTGGCCGCCATCGAACTCACGGCCTACGCCGGGGCGGCCGCCACGCTGACGCTCGCCGCCCTGGCGGCCACGATCATCCCGACCCGGCGACTCCTGCACCTGAGCCCCGTGGCCGCGCTGCGGGGTGAATAGGCCCGCCGCACCGCCCCTCTCACATCCCAAGATCCCAACATCCCAAGATCAGAACATCCCAAGATCAGAAGCTCCCAAGATCAGAAGAACATCTCCACATCTCCAGATCCCACATCACATCACCACATCACCACATCACGAGATCGCCAGATTCTCCTGAGCTACAATCAAAGGCGATGGCTCGACAGTACCTGCAGGCCGGCGCGCGCACGATCGCCTATATCGATTCGGCGCCCGGCGCGGGGCCGCGTCACACGCTCGTGCTGGCGCACGCCTTTCCCCTCGGCGCCCAGATGTGGGAGCCGCAGTTGCGGGCGATGCCCGAGGGCTGGCGGCTGATCGCGCTCGACCTCCGCGGGTTTGGCGGCTCCACTGATCCCGAACCCGACTCGTCGATGCCGTCGCTCGACGAGTATGCCGATGACATGGTGGACCTCGTCGAGGGGCTCGAGCTCGATTCGGTGGTGATCGGCGGCCTCTCGATGGGCGGCTACGTCGCGCTCGCCGTGATGCGCCGCCAGCCCGAATGGGCGCGCGGGCTCGTGCTCGCCGACACCCGCGCGGGCGCCGACACGAGCGAGGGCCGCGCGGCGCGCCGCGGCATGCTGGCGCTGCTCGATCGCGAAGGCCCGCAGGGCATCGCGCAGGAGATGATGCCGAAGCTGCTCGGCAAGACGACGATCGAGACGAATCCCGACGCGACGGAGACCGTGCGGCGGCTCATCAAGGGCCAGTCGCCCGCCGCGATCCGCGGGGCCATCCTGCGCATGAAGGACCGGCCCGACGCGACGCCAGGCCTCGCGGCGATCGGCGTACCGACGCTGGTGATCGTCGGCGAGGAGGACGTGCTGACACCGCCCGCCGAGTCCGAGGCGCTGGCCGCGGCGATCCCCGACGCGTTGCTGGTCACGCTGCTTGGCGCCGGGCACCTGTCGAGCCTCGAGTCCCCCGACGCCTTCACCGCCGCGCTGGCGGCGTTCCTGCAGGAGCGGTTCTAGTGGACGGTATCGACGATTTCCCTCAGGTGCGATCGGCTGATCGAGCCGGGCGTCCGGATCGTTCCTGCGGCACGGGCCCTCGACGTGTCGACAGGACACCCCACGGGATGCGTCACACGGCGTTACGGGTCCTGCTGGGGGCCCTCGTGTGCCTCGGAGGATGGTCGGCCGTCGCGCAGGAGCCGGCGCCGCCCGCCATGGATCCGCTGCACCGGCCGTTTGACGAGATCCTCGACATCTACGTGCGCGACGGGCTCGTCTACTACCACGCGCTGAAACTCGAGCGGCCCCGGTTCGATCGATACGTGGCGTCGCTCGACGTCGCGCCGGCCGTCTACCAGGCGTGGACGCCGCCGCGCCAACTCGCGTTCTGGCTGAATGCCTACAATGCGTTCGTGCTCCGCACCGTCATCGACCACTACCCGATCCGCGGGCGCGCGCCGCAGTATCCGGCCAGCAGCATCCGGCAGATCCCGGGCGCGTTCGAGGCGCGCACGTTCCGCGCCGCGGGCCGGACGGTGACCCTCGATGGCATCGAGAAGGAGATTCTGCCGGGCTTCGGCGATGCGCGCGCGTACCTCGTACTCGGCCGTGGCGCCGTCGGCAGCATGCGGCTGCGGTCCGAGGCCTTCACCGGCGAGCGGCTCGACGCGCAGTTGTCGCAGGCCGCGGCCGAGTCCGTGACGCGCCACGCCCTCGTGCAGGTGGATCAGGTGGCCGGCGTGCTGAGCGCGAGCCCCGTGTTCTCGTGGCGCGAGCCGATGTTCGTCGCCTCCTTCGCCGACCGCGCACCGGCCACCTTCGCCACGCGCAGCGCGATCGAACGGGCCATCCTCGCGCTTGTCGATCCGCATCTGGTCACCTCGGAACGCGACTACCTGCGACGGAACGACTTCCGTGTCGTGTTCCATGAGTTCGACTGGGCGATCAACGACCTGACGAACAGACCCTGATCAGTTCACGGTCGCAGTCTCAGAGGGCACGGTTCGGGGTCGAACTGTGACACGCGCCTGAGTCTGTGACCCTCCACGGAGGCGTCGATGGATTTGCAGTTGTCGGGGAAGGTGGCGATTGTCACCGGGTCGAGCCGCGGGCTCGGATTTGCAGGCGCGGGCGCGCTCGTCTCGGAGGGCTGCCATGTGACGGTGTGCGCGCGGGGCGCGGACCGGCTCGAGCAGGCCGCGGACGAACTGCGCGTGTCGGCGCCCGCGGGCGTCGAGATCCTGTCGGTGGCCGCGGATCTCTCCACCGAGGCCGGCGTCGCCGAGGTCGTGAACCGGACCGTCGATCGATTCGGCGGGGTGGACGTGCTGGTGAACAACATCGGCCTGGCAAAGGGCGCCGACCTCGTCAGCACGACCGATGCCGAGTGGCAGGAGGCCTTCGACCAGACGCTCTTCCCGGCCATTCGCGCCTCGCGCCTCGTCGTGCCGTCGATGCGGGCGCGCGGCGGCGGCGCCATCCTCATCATCTCGTCGATCTACGGCCGCGAAGCGGGCGGACGCATGACGTACAACGCGGTGAAGGCGGCCGAGATCAGCCTGGTCAAGTCGCTGGCGCAGCAGCTCGCGCCGGAGGCCATCCGCGTGGTCGGCGTGGCGCCCGGCTCGATCCTCTTCCCGGGCGGCTCGTGGCACAAGCGCCAGCAGTCCGATCCCGAAGGCATCGCCGCTTTCATCAGGCAGGAACTGCCGGCCGGCCGCTTCGGCCGCCCGCAGGAGGTCGGCGACGTCGTCGCCTTCCTCGCGTCGCCGCGTGCCAGCTGGGTGACCGGGACCACCGTGGTCGTCGATGGCTGCCAGTCGCGCATGTTCTAGGGGTCTGGCACCGTGACATCGAAAAGGGCGCAGTTCCTGCGTCCCCCTCTTGGGGAGGGAGTGCAGGAACTGCGCTGTTTTCGATGTCACGGTGCCAGACCCCTCCCCGGGTAAGACCCCTGCCCGGGTAGAATGAAATCCGTGGTCCCTGGACCGGCGCTCGTCGGCACGACTCTCCTGCACTACCGCATCGTCGACCGCCTCGGCAGCGGAGGTATGGGCGAGGTGTATCTCGCCGAGGATACGCGGCTTGGCCGGCGGGTCGCGCTCAAGTTCCTGGCCGCGGCCGATGCCACCGATCCCGACGCGCGCGCGCGCCTCGTGCGCGAGGCGCAGGCCGCCTCGATCCTCCGCTCGCCACACATCGCCGTCACCTACGATCTGATCGAACTCGACCACGCGCTCTTCATCGCCATGGAGTACGTGGAGGGCCAGTCGCTCTCCGCCCGCCTGGCCACCGGCCCGCTCCCCGTGCCCGTCGCGCTTGACGTCGCCCTGCAGGTGGCCGACGCCCTCGACGAGGCGCACGGCCACGGCATCGTGCACCGCGACATCAAGAGCGCCAACCTGATCGTCACGCCGCGGGAACTCGTCAAGGTGCTCGATTTCGGCCTGGCGAAGATCCTGGCGCCGGCGCCACATGATGTCCACACCGTCGCGAACCTGACGATGCCAGGGCTGGTGCTGGGGACGCTGAACTACATGGCGCCGGAGCAGCTGCGTGGCGCCGCGGTCGATCATCGCGCCGACCTGTTCTCGCTGGGCGTCGTGCTCTACGAAATGCTGACAGGGCGGCTCCCGTTCACGGGCGACACCCTGACGGAGATCGCGGACCGCATCCTGAACCACGAGCCCGAGGCGCTGGCCCGCTACAACTACGGCGTGCCGTCCGACGTCGAGGCCATCGTACGCAAGGCGCTCGAGAAGCCCGCGGACTTCCGCTACCAGTCGGCACGCGAGCTGTACGTCGACCTGCGGAATGCGCGACGGCGGCTCGACGGCGTCTCGACGCACGGGTCCACGGTGTGGCATCACGGCAGTCCCCTGGGCCAGGCGTCGACCTCGTCGCTGCGCGTGCCCGTCGCGCCGCCACGGTCGCTGGCGGTACTGGCCTTTGCCAACATCACGCGCGATGCCAGCGACGACTGGATCGGGCAGGGCATCGCCGAGACCCTGACCGCGGATCTGAAGAAAGTGCAGCACCTGTCGGTCATGCCGCGCGAGCAGATCTTCGATCAGCTCCGGCACCTGACGACGGGCGGCCACCTCGACGAACGGCAGGCGATCGAAATCGGGCGGCGGCTGGGCGCGGGATGGGTGGTCTCCGGTGCGTATCAGCGCATCGGGGAGCGCGTTCGCATCACGGCGCAGGCGATCGAGGTGGCGTCCTCACGCGTCGCGGCCTCGTTGAAGGTCGACGGGCGCATCGACGAGTTGTTCGATCTGCAGGATCGCCTCGTCCGGGATCTCGCGGCAAGCCTCGAGCTGCATCTCGGCGACAGCGAGATCGCGGCGATCGCCGGCGGGGAGACGTCCTCGATCGAGGCCTACGAGGCGTACGCGCGCGGCATGCTGAACCTGCGGCTGGCCTCGCGCGACTCGCTCGATCGCGCGGTGACGCTGTTCGAGCGTGCCGTCGCCATCGACCCGCAGTACGCCGAGGCACTCGCGGGTCTCGGGGCCGCCTATCAGCTCAAGGCCAGCTTCCTGTCCCTCCGCGAACTCAACGCACGCGGCATCGACCTGCTCCGCCAGGCGCTGGCGCTCCGGCCCACGCTGGCCGACGCGCGCGTGCGGCTCGGCACCGGCCTGCTGATGGAGGGCGACGTGGATGCGGCGATCGCGGCGCTGCAGGACGCCGTGCGCGGGCAGCCCGATCACTCGATGGCACACGGCACGCTCGGCCGCGCCTACTGGGTGGGGCGGGGCCTCGTGCCCGAGGCCATCGCCGAGCTCGAGCTGGCCGTGCGGCTGAATCCCGAGTCCGGCTACGCGCACCTGCAGCTCGCCCTGCTCTACGCCCTGAACGACCAGGCGGTCGAGGCCGAGGCGGCGGCGCGCGCCGCCATCGCCCTGCAGGAGCAGGCGATGTCCGGCACGCAGGGCCTGCTGATTGTCGGCGCGCACGCCCGCCTCGGCTACGCCTTCTATCGCCGTGGCCGCCACGACGAGGCGATTGCCGAGTACCGCCGCGAGCTCGAGTACCTGGCGGCCAGCGATCACGCCCTCCGCGATCGCACGCTCATCGAACTCCAGCAGAAGCTGAGCGCCGCCTTCTTCCGGAAGGGTGACGACGAGGCCGCCGCCGTGCATGGCGAGCGCGCCATCCGCCAGTTCCAAGCGCGGCTCGCCACCGGCGCGGACGATGCGTTCACGCGGTACTACATGGCGTCGCTCTTCGGGTTGCGCGGGGATGCGGAGGAGGCCATCGGGCACCTGCAGAAGCCGCTCACGGAACTCGGCCCGCTCACGCGCTGGCGGATCGGCCGCGACGCCGACTTCGACCCGGTCCGCCCCGCCCTCGCCGCGCTCGGGATCGCCCAGGTGCCTGGATCCGACGGCGCTTTCGCCTCTTGATCACCCCTCGGGCGGCTGGTACCATGCCCATGGTTTCCTGATCCTGCCCATGTCCGCCCATCCGGCCGCCCGTTCCGCCTCCCAGAGCCTCGTCGAGCGGAAGGACGTGGCGCTGAAGGGCGCCCTCGATCACCTGGCTCCAGGGGCCTTTGTCGAGCGGCCCGACACCCCGGATGCCGTCGTCACGGCGGTGCGCCGGCTGGCGCCGGTCGAGGCGCGGTATGCGCCGTTTCCCGAGGGGCTCGATCCCCGACTGGTGGCGGCCTTCGAACGGCGGGGGATCAGCCAGCTGTACAGCCACCAGGCCGAGGCGTTCGCCCACGTCGCGGGCGGCCGCGACATCGTCGTGACCACACCGACGGCGTCGGGCAAGACGCTCTGCTACAACCTGCCGGTGCTCGACCGGATCCTGAAGGATCCGGCCACCCGCGCGCTCTACCTGTTTCCGACCAAGGCCCTGGCCCAGGACCAGATGGCCGAGCTGCACGAGCTGGTCGGGCAGATCGAGGAGGCGGTCGAGGGCGGCATCGGCGTGCACACCTACGACGGCGACACGCCGCAGGATGCGCGGCGCACGATCCGCTCGCGCGCGCACATCGTCCTCAGCAACCCCGACATGCTGCACTCGGGGATCCTGCCGCACCATCCGCGGTGGGCGAAGCTCTTCGAGAACCTGCGCTACGTCGTGATCGACGAGCTGCACGCCTACCGCGGCGTGTTCGGCAGCCATCTCTGCAACGTGCTGCGGCGGCTGCAGCGCGTCTGCCGGCACTACGGGTCGGACCCGCAGTTCATCTGCTCGTCGGCGACGATCGCGAATCCGGCGGAGCTGGCCGGCCGGCTCGCCGAGCGTCCGTTCTCGCTCGTCAGCGAGAGCGGCGCGCCCCGCGGCGAGAAGTTCTTCGTGTTCGTGAACCCGCCGGTCGTCAACCGCGAGCTCGGCATCCGCCGGTCCTACATCGCGGAGGCGCGCCGCGTGGCGGGCGAGTTCCTGCGGCGCCAGCTCCAGGTGATCGTCTTCGCCCAGAGCCGGCTGGCCACCGAGATCCTCACGACGTACCTGAAGGAAGACTTCGACGATGTGCCCGGGATGCCAGAGCGGATCCGCGGGTACCGCGGGGGGTATCTGCCGCTCCGGCGTCGCGAGATCGAGAAGGGCCTGCGCGAGGGGCAGGTGCGCGGCGTCGTATCGACCAACGCGCTCGAGCTCGGCATCGACATCGGCGCGCTCGACGTGGCCGTGCTGACGGGCTATCCGGGCACGATCGCCGCCACGTGGCAGCGCGCGGGCCGTGCCGGCCGGCGGGCCGCGCGATCCGCGGCCGTGATGGTGGCCTCGAGCGCGCCCATCGATCAGTTCGTCGTGAGGCATCCGTCGTACTTCTTCGACGCCACCCCTGAGCACGCGCTCGTCAATCCGGACAACCTTCACATCCTCGTGGACCACGTGAAGTGCGCGGCCTTCGAACTGCCGCTCGGCACGGGCGAGGCGTTCGGCGGCGTGGACGTGCAGGACGTGCTGGCGGTGCTGCAGGAGGCGGGCCTCGTGCACCGCTCGGGCGGCGGGCTCGATGAGGCCGAGGACGCGCCGGGGCAGTGGCACTGGACGAGCGACTCCTACCCGGCGGACGCGGTCAGCCTGCGCTCGATCTCCTCCGATAACTTCGTCGTCGTCGACATCACCGATGGCGGGTCCCGCGTGATCGGCGAGACCGACTTCACGAGCGGCCCGTCGACGCTCCATCCGAAGGCGATCTACATCGTCGAGGGCCGGCTGTTCCAGGTCGAGCGGCTCGACTTCGAGGGGCGCAAGGCGTACGTCCGCGCGGTGGACTGCGATTACTACACCGACGCCATCGACTACACGCGCGTGACGGCGCTCGATGTCGCGCTGGCGAGCGGCGATGGCGTGGCGACGTGCGGAGAGGTGCACGTCGTGTCGCGCGTGGTGGGATTCAAGAAGATCAAGTTCCACACGAACGAGAACGTCGGGTCGGGCGACCTCGAGCTGCCGGAGCAGCAGATGCACACGACCGCCTACTGGCTCTCGGTGCCGGCGGCGGTGATGGGGGCGCTGCCGTTCGCCATCGACGACCGGCGCGACGGGGTCGTCGGCCTCGGCTTCGCGATGAAGCAGGTCGCGCAGCTCCTGCTGATGTGCGACCGCCACGACGTGGGGTTGTCGATCAATGCCGGCGAGGAAGACGCGCCGGCCGACGAGCCGCGCATCTTCCTGTACGACGCCTATCCTGGCGGCATCGGCTTCAGCGAGCCGCTGTACCAGATGCACGGCGAGCTGCTGGCGCGCACGCGCGAGCTGATCGCCGGCTGCGAGTGTGAGAACGGCTGTCCGACCTGCGTCGGCCCCGTGGGGAACACCGGCCCGCTGGCCAAAGTCGCGGCCCTGCGGATCCTTGACAGCCTGCAGTCCGGCGCCGCGCCGCCCGCGCAGATCCCGGCGTCTGACGACGTCCCGTTCTGAGTACCGTGAGCCTGCAGGATCGACTGCGCAACATCGTGGGCGGCCGTGGCGCCGCGGTGCCCGTCGTGCGCGTGCCCGGCGCCGCACCGGCCGTCGAGGGCCCGCGCGGCGCGCGCCGCCTGTCGGAGGCGGCGGACACGCTCGGCGGCACGGTGATGGACGCGGGCGGCGGCGCGTGCCTGATCGTAGAGCGCCACTACGGAGCCGGCACGCGACACGGCCGCGAGCCGGTCGACGCCATCGTGGAGACGCTGCTCGACGGCCGCGATGAGTGGGCCGTCCTCGGCCGTGCCTGGCCCTCGGCCGCGGGCCTCGACGGGACGCTGTGCCTGCTCGACCTCGAGACGACGGGCCTGGCCGGCGGTGCGGGCACGCAGGCCTTCCTGATCGGTTGCGCCCTGGTGACGCCGGACGGCGTGCAGGTGCGGCAGTTCCTGATGCCCGGACTCGAGCACGAGCGCGCGCAACTGGCCGCCCTCACCGACTGGATCACCACACTGACCCGCCGTCCGCCCGTGTCGTCGGCCCCCTCCCTTCGACTTCGCTCAGGGCAAGCGGACCCGTCGGACCCCTCGGACCCGCCGGACCCCTCGGACCCCTCGGACCCCTCGGACCCGTCCGACCCGCTCTCGCTCATCACCTTCAACGGCCGCACCTTCGACGTCCCGCTCGTGGAGACCCGCTACCTCTATCACCGGATCACGAGCCCGCTCGAGGCGCGTCCGCATCTCGACATGCTGCACCCGGCGCGGCGCCTGTGGCGGGATCCGATCGCGGGCACGGGGTGTGCGCTCACCACGCTCGAGCGCCAGCTGGGCGGCGTCCATCGCGTCGGGGACGTTCCCGGTTTCGAGATTCCGTCACGGTACTTCCAGTTCGTCCGCGACGGTGACGCGCGTCCGCTCGAGGCGGTGCTGGAGCACAACCGGCTGGACCTGCTCTCGACGGCGTTGCTGATGGCGCGCGCGATCCGGCTGATCGGCCGCGGGCCGTCGGCGACGGGGAGCGCGGCGGAGTGCCTGGGCCTCGGCCGCCTCTACGAGCGGGCGGGTGCGGCCGGCCACGCGGAGGCGTGCTTCCACGAGGCGGCGCAGGCCGCGGGGCGCATCGGCCGGCTGGGGCATGTGCAGGGGGAAGCGCTGCGGCGGCTCGCGCTGATCCGGCGGCGCGCCGGACGGGCGGAGGAGGCGGCGGCCGCCTGGACGGCGCTGCTCGGTGTCCGCGGGGTGGCGCAGGCGCTCCGCCGCGAGGCGCGCGAGGCGCTGGCCATCCACCACGAGCATCGCTCGCGTGATCTGGAGGAGGCGCGTCTGCTGGTGTTGGCGTCGCTCGACGAGGCGCCGGGAGGGCGCGGACGCGCCGCGGCGGAACACCGCCTGCGGCGCCTCGAGCGGAAGATGGGCGACCGGGGCGCCGGCCGCCTGCAGATCGACTAGTGGAGCGCCACTAGTTGGGCTTCGGCTTGGCCTTGGCCTTCTTCGCCTTGGCTTCCGCCTGGGCGGCCTTCTGGCCTTCGAGCGTGGTGGCGCCGTACTTCTTGGTGAAGCGTTCGACGCGGCCCTCGGTGTCGATCAGCTTCTGCCGGCCCGTGAAGAACGGGTGGCACTGGGAGCAGATCTCGAGGTGGAGTTCCTGCTTGGTGGATTTCGTCTGCCAGGAGGCGCCGCAGGCGCACGTGGCGGTGACGTCGAAGTAGTCGGGATGAATGCCAGCCTTCACGATTCAGGTCCTTTCGCCGGATCCGGGCTCACTGCCACTTACCGGCCTCACTGAAGCTACCGAGTATAGCATGCGCGCGGGCCGTCTGTCCCTCGCAACCGCGTAACTCCTTATTTCCGAGCAGGTTGATCCGGTCCGCCTGTCGACGACGGCGCCCGCCGTCTCCGCCACAGATGCCACGCTTCCACCGTCCAGCCGAGTCCGACCCAGAGGCAGACCGCGCCGAGCGGCCACGCCAGCGCACGGGGCCAGGCCAGGCCCACGGCGCCGGTGACGAGCAGGAACAGGGCGCCGTAGAAGAGGGTGCGTGCATCGGACGGCCCGAGCGTGCGTGTCAGCGTCAGCACCGCGCCGAGGGTGTTGCCGAGGCGAAGGGCGCCGGCGGCCGCGCGGCCGGCGCTGCCGCGTCTGGCGGGCGAGCGCCGCGCCGGGCGGATCCGGGGCACGCGGTGCCGCCCGTCGAGCACGACCTCGGTGGCGTGGGCCAGGTCGTCCTCGAACATCGCGGCCATGTCGCGTCCGATCACCTCGTCCTCGATGGCGACGTCGAGCTCCCAGTTGCCCAGCCAGCTCTGGAGGTTGAGGTTGCTCGAGCCGACGCGCGACCACTTGCCGTCGGCGACGGCCGTCTTCGCGTGCATCATCGGCCCGTTCCACTCGAAGATCCGCACGCCGCCTTCGAGCAGCGGCCGGTAGCCGGCGCGGGTCAGAGGCTGCAGCAGCACCAGATCGCTGCCGCCGGGCACGAGCAGGCGGACGTCCACGCCGTCGTCGGCCGCGGCGCGGAGCGCCTGCGTGTGCGCGGGCGTGCCAACGAAGTAGGCGTCGGCGATCCACAGCGTACGGCGCGCCAGCGCCGCCACGAGCTGGTCGAGGCGCATCATGCCGGCGGTGGCGGGCATCGTGTCGATCACGCGGAGCGCGACCTCCCCGGCGGGCGGGATCGTCGCGGCGTCGACGCGTTCGTCGGCAGGGAGCGGATCGCCGACGTCGTTCCACACCTGGACGAAGGCATGCTCGATGTCGGCGACGGCGGGGCCGCGGATGGCGACGCCGGTGTCGCGCCACGGCTCGACGCCCCGCGCCGTGTCGCCCTCCCACGCCTGTCCGACGCAGAGGCCGGCGACGAACCCGATCTCGCCGTCGACCGCCAGCATCTTGCGGTGATCGCGTGACATCCAGCTGACGGGATGGTGGAGGCGGGGCGGATTGAAGACCCGGATCTCGGCGCCGGCCGCGCGGAGGAGCCGCCAGAGCGGCCCCGACCCCGTGAAGAGCCCGCCCGCCCAGTCGTACAGGACACGGACGCGGACGCCCGCGCGCGCGCGCTCGGCGAGCGCCTCGGCGAAGCGGCGGCCGACGGCGTCGCCGTGGATGATGTAGCTTTCGAAGTGAATCCAGCGCTCGGCGCCGGCGATGGCGTCGAGCCAGGCCGGGTAGTTCTCGCGCGCGTCCTTCAGGATCCGGACGGCGTTGCCCTGCACGAGCGGCGCGCCGGCGGCGCGCGAGAAGGCCTGGTCGGCGAGCAGCCGGACCGGAGAAGGCATGCTCGTTGAGCTTACTTCACCATCGCGCCGAGGAACTCCGCGTTCGTCTTCGTCTTGCCCATCTTCGACAGCAGCAGCTCCATGCCCTCGGTGGGGGAGAGCGGCGTCAGCACCTTGCGGAGGACCCAGATGCGGTTGAGGTCCTCCTTCGCCAGCAGGAGTTCTTCCTTGCGGGTGCCGCTCTTCTGGATGTCGATGGCCGGGAACACGCGGCGGTCGGCGAGCTTGCGATCGAGGTGCACCTCCATGTTGCCGGTGCCCTTGAACTCCTCGAAGATCACCTCGTCCATGCGCGATCCGGTGTCGACGAGCGCGGTGGCGACGATGGTGAGCGACCCGCCCTGCTCGATGTTGCGCGCGGCGCCGAAGAAGCGCTTGGGCCGCTGCAGCGCGTTGCTGTCGACGCCGCCCGACAGCACCTTGCCGGACGCGGGCACGATGGTGTTGTAGGCGCGCGCCAGGCGCGTCACCGAGTCGAGCAGGATGACGACGTCCTTCTTGTGCTCGACGAGGCGCTTGGCCTTCTCGATCACCATTTCGGCCACCTGGACGTGGCGCTGCGCGGGTTCGTCGAAGGTGGAGGAGACGACCTCGCCCTTCACGGAGCGCTGCATGTCGGTCACCTCCTCGGGCCGCTCGTCGATGAGCAGCACGATCAGGTAGACCTCGGGATGGTTGCGCGCGATGGCGTTGGCGATGCCCTGGAGGAGCATCGTCTTGCCGGTGCGCGGCGGCGCGACGATCAGCCCGCGCTGGCCCTTGCCGAGCGGCGTCATCATGTCCATGACGCGCGTCGAGAGGTTCTCGGGGTCGCCCTCGAGCTTCACGCGCTCCTGCGGATAGAGCGGCGTCAGGTTCTCGAAGAACACGCGCTCCTTGCCGCGGTTCGGCGGTTCGAAGTTGATCGCCTCGACCTTGATGAGCGCGAAGTACCGTTCGCCCTCCTTCGGTGGCCGGATCTGCCCGGCGACGGTGTCGCCCGTGTGCAGATCGAACTTCCGGATCTGGGACGGCGAGACGTAGATGTCGTCGGGGCCGGCGAGGTAGTTGTAGTCGGGGGCGCGCAGGAAGCCGAACCCGTCGGGCAGCACCTCGAGGACGCCCTCGGAGAAGATCAGGCCGCTCTTCTCGGCGCGCGCGCGGAGGATCTCGAAGATGAGCTCCTGCTTGCGCATCCCCGTCGCGCCGGGGATGTCGAGGTCGCGGGCGATCTTGGTGAGGCCGGTGACGCCGAGTTCCTTCAGCGTCGAGAGGTCTAGCGTGACGCTGGGCTCGGTTCCGGCGGCGGCGGCGGGGGCTGCTTCAGCAGCCTGGCGATCAGTGTCCACAGTTCGTTCAGTCCTTCGCCCGCCGGTACCGAAACCAGCACCGCCGGGGCCTCGTGGATGGTTGCGAGCTCCCGAATCAGACGCGAGCGTTCGGCGCGCGTCAGCTTGTCCAGCTTGGTGGCCACGACGTGGCGCGGGGCGCCAATCTCGGCCAGCCACGCCCACGCGTGGCGATCGCTCGGGAGGCCCGGGTGGCGGGCATCGACGAGCTGCAGGGCCCCGACGAGCCGGCCCGTCGAGACCCGCGACGCGAAGTAGGCGCCGGTGAGGGCGCCGAACTCCCGGGCAGCCGACTCGCCGCCCCTGGCGTACCCGTAGCCGGGGAGGTCCACGAGCAGGAACTCCGGCCGGCCCTCGGCCTTCACGCGAAAGAAGTTGACCAGACGGGTCTTGCCCGGGGCCGCGCTGGTCCGCGCGACGCTCTTGCGCACGAGCGCGTTGATGAGCGTCGACTTGCCCACGTTGGAGCGGCCGACCATCGCCACCTCGGGCGGCCCCTCGCGGGGGAAGCCCTCGGGGCCGGCGGCGCTCGTGACGAACTCGACGGTGATCTTCAACTAGTGCGTGACCGCGTCGGGCGCGTCGCCCACGACGGCGTCATCCGACGGCGTGATGGGCGTCAGGGGACCCGCCAGCGCCGTCTTCAGCACCTCGTCCATCGTCGACACCATGTAGATGTCGAGCGTGTCGAGCACGTTCTTCGGGATGTCGGCCAGGTCCTTCTCGTTGTCCTTCGGCAGGATGATGCGCTTGATGCCCGCGCGGTGGGCGGCCAGCACCTTCTCCTTCACCCCGCCGATGGCGAGCACCTTGCCGCGCAGCGTGATCTCGCCGGTCATCGCGACATCGCGCCGCACCGGGATCTTCGCGAGCGCCGAGATGAGCGCCGTGGCCAGCGTGATGCCCGCCGACGGGCCGTCCTTCGGGATCGCGCCCTCCGGGATGTGGACGTGGACGTCGAGGCGGCGGTTGAAGTCCTTGGGGATGCCGAACTCCTCGGCCCGCGTCCGCACGTAGCTCATCGCGGCCTGGGCGGATTCCTGCATCACGTCGCCGAGCTTGCCGGTGAGCGTCAGGCGCCCGCGGCCGGGCATCAGCGTGGCTTCGGTGACGAGAATCTCGCCGCCCACCTCGGTCCAGGCGAGGCCCGTGGCGAGGCCGATCTCGTTCTGCTCCTCGGCCACCGACGCGCGGTAGCGCGGCACGCCGAGGAACTGCGTGACCTTCTCGGGGGTGATGGCCTCGAAGGTGTCGGCGCCGTCGACGACGACCTTGCGGGCGACCTTGCGGCAGATGGCGTTCACCTCGCGTTCGAGGTTGCGGACGCCGGCCTCGCGCGTGTAGCGCTGGATGACGGCCTGCAGGGCCTCGTCGGTGAAGGTGATGTTCTTCTCGGTGAGGCCGCTGCCCTCGACGGCCTTCGCCACGAGGAAGCGCTTCGCGATCTCGACCTTCTCCATCTCCGTGTAGCCGGCCAGCTGCAGCACCTCCATGCGGTCGCGCAGCGCCTGCGGGATGGTGTGCAGGATGTTCGCGGTGCAGATGAACATCACGTGCGAGAGGTCGAACTCGACATCGAGGTAGTGGTCGAGGAACGCGTTGTTCTGCTCGGGGTCGAGCACCTCGAGGAGCGCGGCCGACGGGTCGCCGCGGAAGTCCATCGACATCTTGTCGACTTCGTCGAGCAGGAACACCGGGTTGAGCGATCCGGCCTTCTTCATCATCTGGATGATCTGGCCGGGGAACGCGCCGATGTAGGTGCGGCGATGGCCGCGGATCTCGGCTTCGTCGCGCACGCCGCCGAGCGACAGGCGCACGAACTTGCGGTTCATGGCGCGGGCGATCGACTTGGCGAGCGACGTCTTGCCGACGCCGGGCGGGCCGGCGAAGGTGAGGATCGTGGCCTTCGGCTTCTTGACGAGCGCGCGCACCGCGAGGAACTCGAGGATGCGCTCCTTGATCTTGTCGAGGCCGTAGTGGTCCTCGTTGAGGATCGCCTCGGCGCGCTTCAGGTCGCGGCTCTCCTTGGTCTTCTTGTGCCACGGCACCGCGATCAGCCAGTCGAGGTAGTTGCGCGAGACGGTGGCCTCGGCCGACATCGGCGGCATCGACTCGAGCCGCTTCAGCTCCTGGACGGCCTTCTCCTCGACCTCCTTGGGCATCCGCGACTGGTCGATCTTCTTCTTCAGCTCGTCGATCTCGTTGCCCTTCTCGTCCTTGCGCCCCAGCTCCTTCTGGATCGCCTTCATCTTCTCGTTGAGGTAGTACTCCTTCTGCGCCTTCTCCATCTGCTTCTTGACGCGCGACTGGATGCGGCGATCGACCTGGAGCTTGTCCACCTCGGCTTCGAGGATGCCGGCGATGCGGTTGAGGCGTTCGAGCGGGGAGATGATCTCGAGGAGGTTCTGCTTCTCGTCCACGCCCACGAGCAGGTGCGCGGCGATCGTGTCGGCGAGCTTGCCGGGGTCGTCCACCTTCACCGCCGCGATCATCGCGTCGTAGTGCAGGTTGTTGGACAGCTTCACGTACTGCTCGAAGAGCGCCACGACGCGGCTCATCGTGGCCTCGACGTCGCCGGCGGCGTCCTTCTGCCGCGCGAGCACCTTGGCCACCACGCGGAAGAAGCCCTTGTCTTCCTTCCACTCGATGACGCGCGCGCGTTCGACGCCCTCGACCAGCACCTTGATGTTGCCGTCCGGGAGCTTCAGGCTCTGCACGACGTTGGCGACCGCGCCCATCGTGTAGATGTCCTCGGGCTTCGGGTCGTCGGTGGAGGCGTCGTGCTGCGCGGCCAGGAACACCCGCTTGTCCTTGCCGAGCGCGTGCTCGAGCGCGCGGATCGACGACGGCCGCCCGATGACGAACGGCATCATCATGTGCGGGAAGACGACGACGTCACGGAGCGGGACAATCGGGAGCGTTTCGTAGACTTCCATCAGGCTCTTGGGGGCCAGCGCGCTGGCAACGGCGGATCCGAGCGGGCGCGGCCGGCCGAAGCCGGCCCCGTGTCCGCTATCCGGCTTTCTCGATGACTTCGAGGCCGGTACTGCGACTGAGCACGATCTCGCGCGTGACGACGCACTCCCGGACCTTCTTCTGGCCGGGCAGCGAATACATCAGCTCGAGCATCAGGTCTTCGATGATCATCCGCAGGCCGCGCGCGCCAATCTTGCGCTCGATGGCCTTCTCGGCGATTGCGTCGAGGGCGTCGTCGGTGAACCGCAGCTTGACGTTCTCGTATTCGAACAGCTTCTGGTACTGACGCGTGATGGCGTTGCGCGGTTGCGTCAGGATCTGCACGAGCGCCGGACGGTCGAGCTCGTGGAGCGTGCCGACGACCGGGAGGCGGCCGACGAATTCCGGGATGAGCCCGAACCGGATCAGGTCCTGCGGCTCCATCTGCTCGAGCAGCGTGCCGACGTCGCGGTGGCGCGCCGACTTCACGTCCGCCTTGAAGCCGAGCGTCTTGCGGCCCACGCGCCGCTCGATCGTCTTCTCGAGGCCCACGAACGCGCCGCCGCAGATGAAGAGGATGTTCGTCGTGTCGATCTGGAAGAACTCCTGGTGGGGGTGCTTGCGCCCGCCCTGCGGCGGCACGTTGGCCACCGTGCCTTCCAGGATCTTGAGCAGCGCCTGCTGCACGCCCTCCCCCGACACGTCGCGCGTGATCGACGGGTTCTCGTCCTTGCGGCCGATCTTGTCGATCTCGTCGATGTAGACGATGCCCTGCTGGCACTTCTCGATGTCGCCACCGGCGGCCTGCAGCAGCTTCAGGATGATGTTCTCGACGTCCTCGCCGACGTAGCCGGCCTCGGTGAGCGTCGTCGCGTCCACGATCGTGAAGGGCACCGACAGCAGCTTGGCCAGCGTCTGCGCCAGCAGCGTCTTGCCCGACCCGGTCGGGCCGATCAGCAGGATGTTCGACTTGGTGAGCTCGACGTCGTGGCGGTTCTTCGGCTGCTTCTGGATCTCGAGCCGCTTGTAGTGGTTGTAGACCGCGACCGCGAGCTTCTTCTTCGTCCGCTCCTGGCCGATGACGTACTCGTCCAGGAACTTCTTGATCTCGGCCGGGGTCGGCAGCGACGTACGGACGCCGCGCGTCTCGAAGCGGTTGTCGTCGGCGATGATGTCGTTGCAGACCTCGACACACTCATCGCAGATGAAGACCGTCGGACCCGCAATCAGCTTCCGGACGTCGTTCTGATCCTTGTTGCAGAACGAGCAGCGGAGCGTTTCGCCATCGCCGTTCTTTTTCACCATAGAGATCGCGCCTGTGCCTTCGATGTTACACCCGTTTCCGGATGACATCGTCAAGAATTCCGTAGTCCTTGCCCTGGTCCGGCGACATGATGTAGTCGCGTTCCGTGTCCTGCTGAATCCGCTTCATGTCCTGCCCGGTGTGCTGCACCAGGATCTCGTTGATCCGCTCGCGCATGCGCAGAATCTCACGCGCCGCCAGGTCGATGTCCGTCGCCTGGCCCCCGAGCCCAGACATCCACGGCTGGTGGATCAGGATGCGCGAGTTCGGCAGCGAGAAGCGCTTGCCCTTCGTCCCCGCCGCCAGCAGCACCGCCGCGATCGACGCCGCCTGGCCGATGCAGTACGTCTGCACGTCGGGACGGATGAACTGCATCGTGTCGTAGATCGCAAAGCCCGCCGTGATCGACCCGCCCGGGCTGTTGATGTACAGCAGGATGTCCTTGTCCGGATCTTCCGCCTCGAGAAACAGCATCTGCGCGACCACGAGGTTCGCCACCGCGTCGTCGATCGGCGTCCCGATGAAGATGATGTTGTCCTTCAGCAGGCGCGAGAAGATGTCGTACGCGCGTTCCCCGCGGTTGGTCTGCTCGACCACCATCGGGATCAACTGCATGCGGGAGTCCGTCCTGTTCATATGCCTCGGTGATCGGTTCGGGGTGTCGTGGTGAGGGGCGTCCGGGCCGCCGGGACGCGCCGTCAGGAATGGGCGGACGGCGCCTGCCGTCACGCTGCCCATTGTACCACGCGTACCGGGACCCTCCGGCCCCGCCCTGCCGCGCCGCCCTGTTCACCTATATATCGGCTCGGGGGGCCAAACATTGAATGGAAGGGGGGGAGGTGCCGGGGTGCCGGGGGGCCGGAGCGGCGGGGTGCCCACGGTGCCCGGGGTGCCCACGGTGCCCGAGGTGCAGGCTGATCGCCGAGCGCCGAGCGCCGAGCGCCGAGCGCCGAAAGCCGAAAGCCGATCGCCCCCGGCCTGATCACGCGTCGAGGATCTGGGCCTTGCCGAGGACGAAGGTCACGGCCTTCTCCCGCCGGATGCCGGTCTGCAGGCGGCCCACGCCGCCGTCGCGCTCGAGCTGGGCGCGGACCGCGGCCGGGGTACGCCCGGTCTGCTGGGCGTAGCGATCGAGTTCGGCCTCGAGTTCCGCCTCCGTCACCGTGAGCTGCTCGCGGCGCGACACCTCGTCGAGCACGAGCGCCGAGCCGACGGCCTCGGTGGCCGGCCCCTTCTGCCCATCCCGGAAGGCGGCCCAGTCGATGTTGGTCGTGCGCGGGTCGATGCGCTGCTCCATCAGGCGGCGCGCGAACTCCTCGACGCGCCGGTCGATCTCGCGATCGATGAGCGAATCCGGCACCGCGAACGGCAGGCGCTGGGCAAGTTGCTTCAGCATGTCGGCGCGCAGCTCGCGCTCGGCCGCCTCGGTCGCCTCCGTCGTCAGGTCCGACTGCACCCGCTCGCGCAGGGCCTCGAGCGACGCGAAGTCGCCCACGTCCTTCGCGAATTCGTCATCGAGCGCGGGGACGACACGCTGGCGGATCTCCTTGAGGGTGACGGTGTACGACACCTGGCCGCCGGCCAGTTCCGCCACGGCGTAGTCCTCGGGATAGGTGAGCGTGAAGGCGCGCGTCTCGCCGACGGCGAGGCCCGCGACCTCGGCGTCGAAGCCGGGCGGGTTCGCCTGGCCGCCCATCTCGATCGACACCTGCTGGTGGTGGTCGGTCTCGCCGGGCGTGCCGTCCTTGCCGGCCGCCGTGCGCGAGAGATCCAGGATCAGCGTGTGGCCATCGCCGGCCACCGCGCCGGCCTCGACCGGCTCGAACCGCGCCGCACGTTCACGCAGCCGCTCCAGGGCGGCCGGCACGGCCTGCTCGTCGAGGTCCACCTTGGCGCGCCGCAACTGGATGGTGCTGAAGTCGCCCGGGTCGAACGGCGGCAGGACATCGAAGGCGGCCGTGAAGGTGAGCGCCTTGCCCTCCTCGACGACCACGTCGCGGATGTCGGGCGTGTCGACGGGCTCGACGCCACGCTCACCGAGCGCCGCATCCACCGCGCGCGGGATGAGGTCGTGCGCCACGTCGTGAAGGATCTGGCTGCGATAGCGCTGGCGCACCACCTTCGGCGGAATCTTGCCGGGGCGGAAGCCGGGGATCTTCGCCGACTTGCCGTACTGGCGGGCCACGCGGTCGATGGCGGCATCCACCTCGCCGCTCGGGATCTCCACCGTGAGGGTTTTGCGCGTGTCGTTGACGTCGACGAGTTCTGTTTTCATGAGATAAGAGCTGCCGTTCGGGTCATTCTGAGGTCCGCCTTCGCGGCGCCGCCGCTTCGGCGGGACAGCCTCCGCGTGGCGTGCCAGCCGTCGCGCACGACGCCGGCCACCGTGCGCGTTTCAGTCCGCCTTCGCGGCGCCGCCGCTTCGGCGGGACAGCCTCCGTCTGGCCTGCCAGCCGTAGCTCACGACGCCTGGCAAGCGTGAGCGAAGGCTGGTGCGAAAGGGGGGAGTCGAACCCCCACAGCCTTTCGGCTACCGGATCCTAAGTCCGGCGCGTCTGCCAGTTCCGCCACTTTCGCGTGGATGACTGAACTGCCAAGCGTAGCATGACTCACCGGCCGTCGAATACACGGCCCTACCAGGCGACGACCCCAAGATATTGCGGTGCGCGCACGGGCGTGCTACCATCCGGCCGCTTCCATGGACCTCTTCCACGGCCTCTTCCAGTTGATCACCGGCGCCGACGGCGCCATGCGCGTCACGCGCCACGTCGATGGACCATCGGCCGTTCCCGACCCGGCCACCGGGCGGCCGCTGCGGGTCGCGACGGTCGAGACCGAGACGCGCGCCATCTGTCCGCAGTGTGAGGCGCCGGGCGACGGCGGCTACGTCTCGTTCGAAGCCGACTTGCGCCTCGCCTACGCCTGCCCGAGCTGCCGGACGCTGGTCTGGCTCGCCGGCGCCTGACGCGCGCCGCGCGCGGCCTGGCGTCCGTCCTCGCACCGCCATGGTGGCCCTGACACGCACCGCGCTTCGTCTCGACGCGACCCCCGCTGATCTCGATCGGTGGCGGCAGCAGTTCGCCACGACGCACACGGTGGGCTGGCCCGGCTTCCTCGCCCCCGATCTCTCCGGGCTCGTCCGCCGGCGGCTGGCCGTCGCGCCCATCACCCTGCGCACCGAGGGCACGCGCGAGATCGAGCATGTCCTCGACGATGCGGTGCTGCTTGGGGCGCTGCAGGCGGTGCTCGGCGACCCGGCGCTCTGGAGGTTCATCGAGTCCGTCACCGGCTGCCGTCCCATCTCCACGTTCAGCGGCCGCATCTACCGGCGTGCGTCTCGCCCCGGCGGCGACCATTACTTCCCGTGGCACAACGACGTGATTGATGGCCGGCTCGTC
This sequence comes from Vicinamibacterales bacterium, assembly GCA_030680175.1. Lineage (GTDB taxonomy): Bacteria > Acidobacteriota > Vicinamibacteria > Vicinamibacterales > UBA2999 > JAUXWO01. The sequence goes on along the minus strand of JAUXWO010000051.1, from coordinate 69,893 downwards.
GGCCTGTCGATCAACCTGAGCGAGCAGCCGTACCGCGGGGGACGCCTGCAGATTCGCGAGGCGGCCACCGCCCGGCCGCTGGCGGATGTGGCGACCGAGGCGTTCGGGGATGCGATGATCTTCCGGATTGACGAGGCGCTCGAGCACCAGGTGACGCCCGTCGAGGGCGACGCGCCGCGCACCGTGCTGGCCGGATGGTTTCGCGAGGGCGTGGACTACTGGTCGCTCGTGCGCCAGCCGTGAGTGCGGACGCTACCGATCGCGGCCGGCCGTGGCGATCCACTCGGCGGCGCCCTCGAGCGGCGATCCGTCCACCGTCATCCGCTGGTAGCCCCAGGACTCGAGGAGCGCGGCGCAGTCTGCCGCCCGGTCGTCGCCGTGGAGGGCCAGGTAGAGGCGGGGACGCGCCTGCTGAATGACACCGGCGCCCCCCCTCAGCACGGCGGCTTCCGCCCCTTCCGTATCGATCTTGATGATGTCCGGCAGCGGTCCCCCGTGCGCGGCATGCCACGCATCCAGCGTGGTTGAGGGGACCTCCAGGGTCCCGTCGGGGTCGATGCGGCACTCCGAGGACGAGCGGTCCTCGCGCATGCGCACGTGGCCCACGTGATCGGTGACGGCCATGCGCACGACCTGCACCCAGTCGCACGCGTTCAGCGTGAGATGCCGGTCGAGGACGGCCGCATTGGCCGGCACCGGCTCGAAGGCGACGACGGCGCCTCGCGGGGTGACGCGTCGCGCGGCGGTGAGCGTGTACAGGCCGACATGGGCCCCGACATCCCACACACAGCCGCCCGCGCGGCTGTGGGCGGCGAAGTCGTCGAGCTGCGGGCGTTCGAGCCGCCCGAGCCACGCGCCGTGGGGCGCGGCCCCGATCATCCAGCGTGCGCCCTTGAGCGGCCCGGTCACCACGCGGACGATCGTGGTAGGCGGAAGCCATCGCAACGCGCGGCGGATCAGGCCGGCAATCATGAGCGCGTGACGGTGGCGGTCCGGCCCTTGCCGCCCGGCTGGTTGCTCACCAGCAGCTCCTCGATCACGCCGCGCCGGTCGCCGCGCGAGTTGATCGCGCGGCGCGCGGGGACGCGGCACGTGCGCAGGCCCGCGCCGCGCGCCTCGGCGTTCTGCTCGTAGAGGCGCCGGATCGCCGGGGCCGTGGAATTGCTGAGCAGCACGGCCACGCCGCGGCGGGCGAGCGTGGCCGCGGTCGCCTGCAGGCGCGCCTGATCCTCGTCGGAGAAGCCGCCGGCCATGTAGGTGCGGAAGGCGGACGTCGGGCTGAGCGGCGCGTACGGCGGATCGAAGTAGACGAAGTCGCCGCCCTCCGCCTTCGCGATCGCGCGCTCGAACGGCGCCTCCGCGATCGTGATCTGCGGTGCGGCGAGCACCGCGGACGTCGCCGTGAGCAGCGGGGCGTCGAGGATCCGCGGCCGCGTGTAGCGGCCGGCCGGGACGTTGAACTCGCCCCGGGCATTCTGCCGGAAGAGGCCGTTGTAGCCGGTGCGGTTCAGGTAGATCAGCATGGCCGCGAGCGCCGGGGTGTAGGCGGCCGCCGCGCCGCCGTGCGCGCGCCACGCGGCCCGCGCCGGGTTGAAGCGCTCGTTGCGGACCTCGTAGTAGTGCGCGCTGCCGCGGCGCCCATGCCCGTCCGCCAGGGCCTCGAGTTCGGCCATGAGCGCGTCCACGCTGTCGCGCACGCGGAGGTAGCACCCAATCAGGTCGGCGTTGCCGTCGGTGAGCGACACGGCACGGCCCTCGAGCCGTCCGAGCGACCAGAGGTCGAAGAACACCGCGCCGCTGCCGAGGAACGGTTCGTAGTAGTGACGGATGTCGGACGGGTAGAAGCGGCGCAGGGCCGGCAGCAGCTGGCGTTTGCCGCCCGCCCACTTCAGGAAGGGGCGCACCGCGGACGTGACGGGAGACACCGCCGTCGATCTTAGTCCAGGAGCACGGGGCTCACCGCTCAAAGTTCGCGTGTTCGGTCCACCACCACACGCCCAGCCCCATCGTCAGCAGCAGCGCCGCGACGCTGTAGGTGGGCAGCTGCGGCGCGATCTCGGCGCCGGTGACCGCGATCGCTTCGCGCATCAGCGCGACCACATCCGCGCCCACCACGATGAGGCCGCTGGACCAGGCGAGCCCCGCGACGCCGGCGACAATCAGCAGGAGGCCGGCGGCGATCGCGACGTTGAAGCCGGCATCGAGCGCCTGCTCGGCGCGCCACCGCTCCCGCCGCACGCGGGCCATCACGCCCGAGGTGAACGTGGCCGGCGGCGTGTCGACGGGCAGCTGCGGGAGCCACCGGTTGATGCCCTGCGCGAGCGCGACGCGCGACTGACAGCGCGAGCACGTGTCGAGGTGCGCCCGGGCGTCGCTGGTCCAGGCCTCGTCGCCGTCGAGGACGGCGTCGATCCGCAGGTTGATCTGGTCGCAGGTCATTCGCTGTTCGCTGTTCGCTGTTCGCTTCCGGGCCGGGGTTCCTCGAGCATCTCGCGGAGGAGCCGTTTGGCACGGTGCAGGTGCGTCTTCACGGTGCCCATCGGCAGGTGGAGCGCCTCGGCCAGGTCCTCGTACTTCATGCCGCGCAGGTAGTGGCCGGCTACCAGCACGCGGTAGTGCGCGGGCAGGCGGCGGATGGCCTTGTCCAGGCGGTCCCGGAGCTCGACATCGCCGTAGGCCCGATCCGGCCCGCCCGGCTCCCAGGCCGGCCGCTCCTCGTCGCCCGCGTCGAGCGGCACGTCGCGCGACGGCCGCTCGCTCGCGCAGAGGTTGACGACGATCCGGTAGATCCACGTCGAGAGCCGCGCGTCGCCGCGGAAGTACGGCAGCCCGCGGTGAATCTTGAGAAACACCTCCTGCGCGAGATCCTCGGCGCGGGACGGATCACGGATCGTGCGCGCCACCAGCGCGAAGACCAGCCCCTTGTACTGGTCGACGAGCTCGCGAAACGCCCCATCCTCGCCCTGCCGGCATCGCGCGATCAGGTCGCGTTCAGCCGTGTCTGACATCCGCCATGCCTGCGCGTGGATCGCTCACCGGGTCCGGACGGGCCACCCAACGGGCGGCCCGGTCGTCGATCGTCAACGACACTCCATTAGAGGGAAGCACACGGCGCATTGTTTCACCGAAGCCCCCCGCGCGGTCTGAAACATTCCGTGGCACCGGCTGGTCTAAGCTACACGTTGGTCATTGTCCGGAGGGATTCATGGAAGACGCGCTCTATCTCGTGCCTGCGCTGACGATGCTCGGCGGGATCGCCATCGTGATGCTGGCCATGCATCAGCAGACCCGGCGGCGCGAGATGGCGCACCGTGAGCGGATGGCGCTGATCGAGCGCGGGCTTGCGCCCTCGCCCGAGCAGGACCCGCAGGGGTTCGCGGCGCTGACCGGCACCAACGAGCCCGTGCGTCCGCACTCGCGGTCGCTGTCGGCGGGGATCGTCATCATCGGCATGGGACTCGGCATGATGCTGCTGATCGGGGTGGCGGGGGAGACGCCGTCGGTCGGCATCGGCGTCGGCGGCGCCATCGTCGTGCTCGGTTGCGCCTTTGTGGTCAACGCCCTCATCGCCCGCCGCGCCGGCTGATCAGCCGGCCCCCCCGTCGGGCAACCAGTGGTGTGGATCGACTGAAGCGGCACCACCAGCCCTTGTGCCCCGGCGCGATTCCGCCGGCCGCCCCACGGGCGGACCGGCAGTTGACACTCCACCAGTCGCCCGCCTGTCTTGCCCTCTCCGTCCAGCCGATACATGCAGTGCCCCCTTGGGCTCCCGGACGCGGCCGCGGTGTATCTCATTTGACACAACGACCTGGCTGGGACGACAATCGAGGCTTGGCGGGAATAAAGAGTCACATCAAGTTCGTTCCTGTCTCTAAGTCGACTCGCTTCCAGAATTCAAATTCTGTAAGCGAGAGGGCGAAGCTTTACCAGACCATGTCCCGACTCCGCGGCGTCATCCTCGCTGTGGCTGTGGCCAGCGTGGCCGGATGCGGTCCGGCCGCGCCGCCGCCGCATCCCTCGTACGACCCGGCGACACGCCGGCTCGTGCGGCTCGACGTCGATCAGAACGGCGACGGACGGGTGGACGTCCGCACCTACCTCGACGGGAATCGCCCGCTGCGATCGGAGATCGACGAGGCCGGCTCTGGACGCATCGACCGGTGGGAGTACTTCGACGGCGCCGGCCAGCTCGCGCGCGTGGGCACCTCGAGCACCGGCGACGGCATCGAGGACACCTGGACGCACGCGCTGACCCCGGACGGCGAGCGCCGCGTGGACCTGTCGACCGCGCGCGACCGGCGGGTCGACCGGCGCGAGTTCTACCTCGGCGACGATCTGATTCGGGCCGAAGACGACGTCAACGGCGACGGCCGGCCGGACAAGTGGGAGACCTACGAGTCCGGGGTGCTGCGCGTGGTGGCGTTTGACACCACGTACGGCGCGGGGCGTCCCGACCGGCGTGCGGTGTATGACGCCGACGGCCAGTTCTCGCACGTCGAGGCCGATCTGGACGGCTCGGGCGTCTTCACCCGCGTCGAGTCCGAGGGAGTCCGATGAGCCAGCCGGAACGCCCCGAGACCCCGTCGACGGTGCTCGCCAGCGTCGGCCTCGGCGGGACGCCGGCCCCGTTGCGCGAGGCGCGGCGTGCCTTCGAGCGCGCGTACATCACGGCGGTGCTGCGCGCGCACGGCGGACGGGTGGCGGAGGCCGCCCGGGCCCTGGGCCTGCAGCGGCCCAATCTCTACCGGAAAGCCCGGCAGCTCCGCATCGACCTTCGCCGCCTTACGGCAGGCCCACAGCCATGACTACGAGCGTTCATCAGACCATCCGGCACGCGTTGCGCGTCTTAACAATCACGGGGACAGTGGCCCTCATGCCCTCTTCGGTGTGGGCGCAGGGGCCGCTCACCGAAGGGTTCGGCGAGGCCGACCCGGCCACGTTCGCGTTCCGGCTCGGGCCGGTGCTGGCGACGCCGGGGCTCACGGTCCGGGAAATTGGCGTCGACACGAACGTCTTCGACGAGCCGGTCGATCCGAAGCGGGACTACACCGCCACGGTATCGCCGGATCTCCGGTTGTTCATGCGCGTGGGGGTGCTGCGGGTGTCGGCGCTGAGCGCGGCCGACTTCACCTACTACCGCGAGTACAAGGAAGAGCGCGGCATCAGCCGCCAGATTCGCGTGCGCACCGACCTGCTGCTCAGCCGCCTCCGGCCGTGGGTGTCGGGCGCGTTCGTGCAGACGCGCGACCGGCTGAACACGGAACTCGACCGGCGGGCCCGTCGCGCCGGCGTCGAATACGGGGGCGGCCTCGGGTTCGAGGTGTCACCGACGACCCGGGTGTATGTGGCGGCGGCGCGCACGGAGACCACCTTCCGGGACGGCGAGGTGTTCCAGGGCGTGGACCTGGCCTCGGCCTTCGACCGGGAGAGCGACGTGGCCAACGGCGGCCTGCAGCTGAGCCTGACGCCGTTCACCACGATGGTCCTGCAGGGCGGGGTGCAGCGCGACCGGTTCGCCGAGGCGCCGCTCCGCGATTCGGAGAGCCGGACGGCGTCGGTCGAGTTGCAGTTCTCGGCGGACGCGGTGATTCGGGGGCGGCTGCGGATTGGCTATCGTGACTTCCAGCCGGTGGATCCGGCGCTGGCTCGTTACCAGGGGGTGACGGGCACGGCCGGCATCGGGTTCTCCGCGTTCGGCACTGCGCGCTTGGAGATTGACGGCACGCGCGATGTCGAGTACTCGTTCGAGGAGGAGGCGGGCTACTTCGTGCAGACGGGGGCGGTCCTCACCTACACGCAGCGGCTGTTCGGGGCGTGGGATCTGCGGGGCCGCGCGGGCCGGAGCTGGCTCGACTACGGCGCGGCTCAGCTGGACGGCGCACGGAACGATCACGTGGATACCTATGCGGTCGGCCTTGGGTACAATCTGCAGGATCGGTCCCGGATCGGCCTGAACTACGAGTACACGGAACGCAGCGCCCCGACGCGCGCGGACCGCCGCTTCGACAGGCAACGGATCTACGGTTCCTGGACATACGAATTCTGACGGCGCCTCCGCCGGGTTCGTCACACGAAATCATGCATACCCACTTCGTCGCACTGGCGCTGCTGGCCGTGGTCGCCCAGGGGGCCGTCGCCCCCCAGGCGCCGCAACCGCTCGCGCCGACGTCGACCACCACCGATCTGAACTACAAGCTCGGGTCGCAGGACCTGATCCGCGTCACGGTGTACGACGAGGCCGCCCTGAGCGGGCAGTTCCGGATCGACGCGGATGGCAGCATCAGCTATCCCATCCTCGGCCGCGTGGAAGTGGGCGGGATGACCGTGCGCGAGGTGGAAGCCCGGTTGACGGAGCTGCTGCAGGACGGGTACGTGCGGCGTCCGCAGGTGTCAGTCGGGATCGAGCAGTACCGCAGCCGCAGCATCTTCATCATGGGCGAGGTCCGGTCGCCCGGGAAGTACCCGCTGGCCGGCGAGGTGACGCTCCTCGAGGTGCTGGCGCTGGCCGGCTCGTTCACGCCGACGGCCAGCAGCGAGATCATCGTGCTGCGACCGCAGGACCCGGCCCGGACCGAGACCCCGGCGATGCCCGATGACGAGGCGGCGGCTGAAATCCTGCGGGTGAACCGCGACGACCTGCAGGCCGGCCGCCTGGCCAGCAACCTCATCCTCCAGGATGGCGACACCATCTTCGTGCCGGTCGTCGAGCGCTTCTACATCACGGGACACGTGCGGACGCCTGGGACCTACGTGCTCGAGAAGGGCATGACCGTCCAGCAGGCGATCGCCGTCGCCGGCGGGCTCACCGAACGCGGATCCAACCGCCGCATCAAGGTGCGCCGGCAGATCAAGGGCGAGTTCCAGGAACTGAGCATCCAGCTCACGGATCCGGTGTTGCCGGGCGACACCATCATGATCGCGCAGCGTCTGATCTGACGTGCGCCGGCCCCTCGGGGCCGGCCCGCCCGCGCGACCCTCCTCCACTTCTGCATGTGCGGCATCGCCGGCGTCGTGCGCTTCGGGGCGCCGGTGTCCGATCGGCACGCGGCGGCGCTTCTGGCGGCGCTGGCCCATCGTGGGCCCGACGGCGAGGGCGTGTACACCGACGCCGAGGGCGGTGCGCTCCTGGTGCATCGCCGCCTGGCGATCATCGCGCCCGGCGACAGCGGGCGCCAGCCGATGGCCTCGCCGGACGGGCGGTACTGGCTGACCTACAACGGGGAAATCTACAACCACCGCGAGCTGCGGGCCGCGCTGGCCGGTGGCGAGCCATGGCGATCGGACAGCGACACCGAGGTGCTGCTGCGGCTCCTCATCCATGAGGGCGCGGCCGGGCTCGCGCGCGTGCGCGGGATGTTCGCCTGCGCGCTCTGGGATCGCGCGGACCGGACGCTGCTCCTCGCGCGTGACCGCTTCGGGATCAAGCCGCTCTACTGGTCGGCGACGCGCGAGGGCGTGGTCTTCGCCTCCGAGGTCGGCGCGCTGCTGGCGGCGGATCTCGTCCCACGCCGTCCGTCCGCCGCCGGGGTGCTCGCGTACCTGCACTGGGCCAGCATCCCGCCGCCGCTCACCTGGGTGGAGGACGTCCACGCCCTGATGCCCGGCGTCTGGCGCCGCTTCGGGCCGGATGGGCACGCGACAGACGGCCGGTTCGCCGACGTCCGTGAGGCATGGGTGAGCGAGGCAGGACCTCCCGCGGGCACCGGCGCGTTGGCTCACCGCATCGAGGAGGGGATCACCGACGCGGTGCGCGCGCACCTGGTGGCGGATGTCCCCGTTGGCGTCTTCCTGTCGGGGGGACTCGACTCGGCCGCGCTCGTCAAGGCGAGCCGCGCGGTCTCGGACGCGCCGGTGCGCACGTTCACCGTGGTGACCGGCGACGCGCAGCGTTCGGAGGCGGCGGAGGCCGAGGCCGTCGCGTGCGCCTACGGGACCGAGCACCACGTGCTCCACGCCGATCCCGGCCAGGTCGTCACCAGCTGGCCGCGGATGCTGCGCGCGCTCGACCAACCGTCCGTCGACGGCGTGAACACGTTCCTCGTCGCGGGCGCCGTGGCCGGCGCCGGCATGAAGTGCGTGCTCTCGGGCATCGGCGGCGACGAACTCCTCGGCGGCTATCCGTCGTTCACGCGGATCCCGCGGGCCGCGCGGCTGACGCGGCACTGGCCGTCGATGCTGCCGCGCGCCGCCGCCTGGCTTCCGGCGCTGGCCGCCCCGGCGCAGGCCGCGCGGTGGCGGCATGCCGCGGGCAGCGGCGGGGACCTGACCGAGCTCTATCGCGCCACGCGCGGCTTCTTCATGCCCGGCGAGGTGGCGGCGATGGCGGGCCCGGCCCTGCGCGATGCGGCCGGCGCCGGCCGGCGCGTGGACGAGGTCGAACACGACGGACTCGCGGGACGGGGCGACGAACGTCGCCTCGCGTCGGTCGCGCGTCTCGAGACCTGCGGCTACCTGCGGCAGCAGCTGCTGCGCGATGTCGATGCGATGTCGATGGCGCATGGCATCGAGGTGCGGACGCCGTTCGTGGATCACGAACTGCTGGCGCGCGCGTGGCCGGCGCTCGGCGCGCATCCCGGCCTCGTCCGGGACAAGCAGGTGCTGCGGCGCTGGCTGTCCGCCGATCTCCCCTCCGTGGCGCGCCGGCCGAAGCAGGGCTTCCTCCTCCCGTTCGACCACTGGCTCGATGGGCCGCTGCGCGATCTCGTGCGCGGGGGGCTCGCCGACCTCGAGGCCGGCGGCTGGCTGGCGCCTGGCGTCCCCGACATGATCTGGACCGCGTGGCAGGCGCGCCGCCTGCACTGGACCCGCCCGTGGGGCCTGGCGGTGCTCGGCCGCTTCCTGAGTCATGGCTGATCCGATCGTCACCGTGATCGACGCGGGCGTCCGCATGCGGTCCGCCGCCGGCCGCGAGCTGTGGGCGTTCCGCGAGCTGCTGTACTTCCTCGTCTGGCGCGATCTCAAGGTGCGCTACAAGCAGACCGTGCTCGGCGCGGCCTGGGCGCTCATCCAGCCGTTCGCGACGATGGTCGTCTTCTCGCTGTTCTTCGGCCGGCTCGCGGGGATTCCCTCGGACGGGGTGCCGTATCCGGTGTTCTCGTACGCCGCGCTCGTGCCCTGGACCTATTTCTCGACGGCGCTGGCCGGCGGCGCCAGTTCGCTGACCGGCAGCCAGCACCTCATCTCCAAGGTCTACTTCCCGCGCCTCCTCGTGCCCATGGCCGCGATCATCACGCCGCTCGTGGACGCCGTGATCGCGCTCGGGCTGCTGGTGGTGCTGATGGTGTGGTTCGGCGTGCCGGCGGGGTGGCCGCTGCTGTGGCTGCCGGGCTTCGCGATCCTCGCGGTGCTCGCCGCCACGGCGGCGGGCCTCTGGCTGGCGGCGCTCAACGTGAAGTACCGCGACGTGCGCTACGTGATGCCCTTCCTGCTGCAGTTCTGGATGTTCGCGACGCCGGTCGCGTACCCGACCTCGATCGTGCCCGAGGCGTGGCGCGGCGTGTACGGGCTGAACCCGATGGTGACGGTAATTGAAGGGTTCCGCTGGTCGCTGATCGGCACGCCCGCACCGTCCGTCGAGATGGTCGTGGCCTCGTCGGTGTCGGTCGTGCTGCTGCTCGCGGGCGGCGTGTGGTACTTCCGCCGGATGGAGTCGAGCTTCGCGGATGTCATCTGAGGCGGGGAGACGATGAGCGCCGCGGCGGTGACCGTGCAGGGCCTCGGCAAGCAGTACACGCTGGGCGCGGCGGCGCCGGAGGGGCACCTGCGCGAGCGGCTGGCCGGGAGCGTCCTGGGCCTGGCGCGCCGGCTGGGCGGGCGCGGGGTGCCGCGGGCGGTCGCGCCGACGATCTGGGCGCTGCGCGACGTGTCGTTCGAGGTCGCGTCCGGCGAGGTGGTGGGCATCATCGGGGGCAACGGTGCCGGTAAGTCCACCCTCCTCAAGATCCTCTCGCGCATTACGTCGCCAACCGAGGGCCGCGCGGAGATCCGGGGCCGCGTGGGATCGCTCCTCGAGGTGGGCACGGGGTTCCATCCGGAGCTGACGGGGCGCGAGAACGTCTTCCTGAACGGCGCCATCCTCGGGATGGGGCGCGCCGAGATCCACCGCAAGTTCGACGCCATCGTCGACTTCGCCGAGGTCGAGAGGTTCATCGACACGCCGGTGAAGTACTACTCGAGCGGGATGTACGTCCGGCTGGCGTTCGCGGTGGCCGCGCACCTGGAGCCGGAGATCCTCATCGTGGACGAGGTGCTCGCGGTCGGCGATGCGAAGTTCCAGAAGAAGTGTCTCGGCAAGATCGGCGAGGTCGCGCAGGGCGGGCGCACGGTGCTCTTCGTGAGCCACAACATGGCCGCGGTCCAGCGGCTATGTACGACGGCCGCGCTGCTCGAGAAGGGGCGGCTAGTGTTCCGTGGCGAACCGCGGGCCGCGGTCGCGCGGTACCTCTCGGACGAAGGGCGCGTACGCTACATCGCGGCGTCTGCCAAGACCGAACCGTATGTGGCCGAAGCCGAGCTGGTCGATGCGCAGGGTGGTCCGCTTCCGCGTCCGGTCATCACCGAGCCGATCGGCCTGCGCGCCACCATCCACCTGCCCGACGCGGCGCCCGGCACGCGGTTCGGGATCGGCGTGCTGATGGCGGACGGCATCCCGCTCTTTACCTCCAGTCTCGACGACGTCGGCCTGACGCTGCCGGCGGGGCCGGGCACGATCACGGTGACGGCCGTCGTCCCCGCGCACACGTTGCTGGCCGGGGACTATCACGTGGTCACGTGTCTCTGGCACGCGCGCGAGATCGTGGACCTGCAGGAGCCGGCATTCTCGTTCTCGGCCGCGACGGGCGACTCGGCGCTCTACCGCATCGACGCCGAGCGCAAGGGCGCCGTCCACGTGAACTGCCGCTGGGAGATCGCATGAGACACGTCCTCGCTCGCGGCCTGCGCGCGGTCGCGCGCCGTCTGCTGCCGCCGCCGCGCCGCGACCTGCGGGCGCAGATCGTGCACGCGGACGCGCGCGCGAGCACGTTCTTCCAGGCCATCGAGTATGTGAACTTCGAAGCCGTTGAGGGTGACATCCTCGAGTGCGGCGTGTTCGGCGGTCTGAGCCTCTCCCTTCTCGCGCACGGCGCGACCTTTGATCCCAAGGGCATGACGCGGCGGATCGTGGGCGTCGACACGTTCACGGGGCTGCCCCCCTCGGAGGAGTCGCACGCGCGGTGGGAGGCGGGCGATTGCGCGTCGATTCACGGCTGGCATCCGTTGCACAAGCCCGGGACGCCGGTGACCGCTGATCTGACACGCGCGCTCTTCGCGGAGTGCCGCCTCGAGCCGCCAGTGCTGTACGAAGGACGCTTCGACGCGGTGTTCCCGCGGATCGTGCCCGACCCGCACAGGGCGATCGCGTTGCTCCACGTCGATTGCGATCTCTACGAGAGCACCCGCGACGTGCTCGAAGGCGTGGCGCCGGCGCTCCAGGACGGGACGCTGATCCTGTTCGACGACTGGTTCCACTACAAGGGCCATCCCGGGCGCGGCGAGGCGCGCGCCTTCCACGAGTTCCTGGCGGCGCATCCCGAGTGGCAGGCGGTGCACTGGCGGAGCTACGCCACCTTCTGCAACGCCTTCATCCTGGTGCGGCGGTGATCGTCGCGCACCTCGGTCCGCCGCTCGGGCGGACGGGCGGTCCCGGCGGGTACCTGGCGCAGCTCCGCGCGGCGCTCGAGGCGTTCGGCAGCGGCGGACACGACGTGCGGCTGCCCGCGCCGGCCCCCCAGTCGCCACGGTCCACCTTGCGTCCGTCCGTTCGCGCCCGCGCGCTGCAGGGGCTCCGGCGGCTGCGCCGCACGGTCGCGCAGCCGCCCGATTACTACCGCCCCTCGATGTCGGAGCTGGTCCGCATGGGCGGCGAACTCGACGGCATGATCGCCCGGGCCTGGCGCGACGTGCAGCACGAGATCGCACCCTCGCTGGAGCAGGCGATCGGCGCGGACGCCGCGGTGATCGTGGCGCACGATGCCCCGAGCGCCGAGGCCGCGCTCGAGCGGCGCGGGCCGCACCAGCAGGTCTGGCTGCTGATGCACAGCCCGATGCCGCTCGGGTTGTACCTCGGCTGGTGCTGGGGCGTGCCCGACCGTCCGTGGACGGAGGTGGCGGCGTTTCCGGACGTGCAGCGCTGGATGACGAAGGAGCTGCGCATCATCGAGCGAGTGGATCGCGTGCTGATCCCGTGTCGCGAAGCGGTGGAGGAACTCGTGCGCATCGCCGCACGGTTCGGTCCCGCCCTGTCGGGCGCCGAGGAACTGATGACCGGGGCGTCGGGCCCGCCCGTCTCGTCCAGCGCGGTCGCGGGCCGGCGGCGGTGGGGGCTGCCCGCGAACCGCCCGGTCGGCCTGTACCTCGGCAACGCCCAGCCGTATCGCGGGCTCGACACGCTGCTGGCCGGTCTCGATCGCCTGCAGGCCGACGGCGGTCCTCCCGGCGTCGTCGCCGTCGCGGGGTGTCCGCCGGATCAGTTGCCGTTGCGGCGCCGACTCCGTGCGCTCGGATCCGTCTCGGACGTCGGCGATCTGCTGGCGTCGGTGGACTTCGTCATCAATGTGAACCGTTTCAGCCTGTTCGACCTGTCGACCATCGAGGCCCTCGAGGCCGGCCGCCCGCTGCTGATGCACGAGACGGGCGGCAACCGGCGCTTCGCCGCACTCGGCGCGGGCGCCGTCATGCTGCCGTCCCTCGACCCCGGGGCCATCGCGCGGGGGCTCGCTGAGATGTTCGCCATGACGCCGGAGGTGCGCGGCCGGCTCGGCGCCGCCTCGCGCGCCTGCTACGCGGACCATCTGAGCCTGGCGCATCTGCGCAATCGCCACGTCGCGCTCTACGACGGCGCGGGCGCGGCGGCGGGGGCGGCACGATGACGGCCACCGACGTGCTCGTGGTCGGGCTGGGCCCGACCGGCCTCGGCGCGGCGTGGCGGCTCGACGCGCTCGGGCACCCCGACTGGATCGCGTGCGAGGCGGCGCCGCTTGCCGGCGGCCTCGCCGGTTCGGAAGTCGACGAGCACGGCTTCACCTGGGACTACGGCGGCCACGTGCAGTTCAGCCACTACGCGTACTTCGACGCGCTGATGGACGACCTGCTGGGCGAGGACGGGTGGTACCACCACGATCGGGAATCGTGGGTGTGGGTGCGCGGCCGTTTCGTTCCGTACCCGTTTCAGCTGAACGTGCATCGCCTGCCCGAGGACGATACGGCGCGCGCCGTGGCGGGCCTCGTGTCCGCGGCACGCCGGGCGAGCGAGGGCGGCCCCCCGCCGGCGGATTTCGGCGCGTGGATCGACGCCGCCTTCGGTCCGGGCATCGGCGAGATCTTCATGCGGCCGTACAACACGAAGGTGTGGGCGCGCGAGCCCGAGCGGATGGCGTGGCACTGGATCGGCGACCGGGTGGCGACCGTCGATCTGCCGCGCGTCGTCGAGAACGTGCGGCTGAACCGTGATGACGTGTCGTGGGGGCCGAACAACCGGTTCCGCTTCCCCCGGCGCGGGGGCACGGGCGCGATCTGGCGCACGCTCGGCGATCGCCTGGCCACCCGCCATCCCTCGCGCCTCCAGTTCGGCCGCCGGCTCGCCGCGCTCGACACGGCCGCGCGCCGCGCCACGTTCGACGATGGCACGGTGATCGGGTACGAGCGGCTGCTGAGCACGATCGCGGTGGACCAGCTGACGCGCCTCAGCGATCTCGCGCCCGCCCTCGGTCCCGCGCTCGAAGATCTCGAGTACTCCTCGACGCACGTGATCGGCGTCGGCCTGCACGGCCAGGCGCCGGAGGCGCTGGCGGGGAAGTGCTGGATGTACTTCCCGGAAGACGACTGCCCGTTCTACCGCGTCACGCACTTCTCCCACTACTCGCCGCACAACGTCGCCGACGCCGCGACCCAGTGGTCGTTGATGGCGGAGGTGGCCGAGTCACCGCACCGGCCCCTGCGCCGCGCCGACGTGGTGGCCGACACGGTCGACGGCATGCTCGCGACCGGGCTCGTCGCCGACCGGGCTGCCGTGCATCACACGTGGCACCGGCGTCTCGAGCGCGGCTACCCGATCCCGTCGCTCCACCGCGACCGCGCGCTCGCGCGGGTGCTGCCGGCCTTCGAAGCGCGCGGCGTCCGCTCGCGCGGGCGCTTCGGCGCCTGGAAATACGAGGTATCGAACCAGGACCACAGCTTCGCACAGGGCGTCGAGGCCGTGGACGCGTGGCTGTCTGGCGCCGACGAGGAAACCCTGCACCACCCGGACCGCGTGAACGCCCGGCGCCCGGCGCCCCTGAAGGACCGGCGCGCATGAGCGCGTGGCGCCTGGTGCGGTCGCTGGCCTCCCGCGCGAAGCGGCGCCTGCGCCCGACACCCGCCGAGGCGGCCTGGCGGCAGATTATCGCGGCGGGCGAGCGGGCACCGCGCTACACACCCGGTAGTCTGTCGCTTTGCGGTCTCGACATCGAGTACCCCGACGCGCTCAGTCTGGCGCCGCAGTGGCATGACCTCTTCGTCCGCGAGACGCTCGCCTTCACCGCCGCGACCGACGCCCCGCGCGTCCTCGATTGCGGCGCCAACGTCGGCCTGGCGACGCTGGCGGTGAAGCGCGCGTATCCGCGCGCGCGGGTCACGGCGTTCGAGGCCGACCCGGCGATCGCGGCGATCTGCGCGCGGAACCTGGCGCGCAACGGCGCGGCCGATGTCGAGGTGGTCGCGGCGGCGGTCTGGCGCGAGGCCGGCGAGGTGACCTTCCGGCAGGAGGGCTCCGACTCGGGGGCGATTGACGGCGTGGCCGCCGACACCCCGGGCTCGTCCATCACGGTGCCCGCCGTGCGCCTGCGTGACCTCGTGGCCCGGGAGTCCATCGATCTCCTGAAGCTCGACGTCGAGGGCGCCGAGTGGGCGCTGCTCGAGGACCTGGAGGGCGTGCTCGACCATGTCGGGGCGCTGCACGTCGAGGTGCACGACTTCGACCCGGCGACGCGCCTGCTTCCCCGGTGCCTGACCGTGCTCGAGCGCGCCGGCTTCACCTACGCCCTCGACGACTTCGCCGTCGCGGGCTGGCGCCCCGAGGGGACCCGGCGTGGGCCGTTTCGTCACGCCGTGCCGTCCTGGATCGTCCTCGTACGCGCGTGGCGGGCCGCATGACCAGCGCGGCGCCCAACGTCGTGTACGTCGTCCCCGACAAGATGGGCGGCATGCTCAACATCGTGGCATCGCTCGTCGCGCACCGGTCCGGGCCGATGCCGCATCACGTGATCCTCACCGACAACCGCCTCAGCACCGACACCAGGTGGGGGCAACGGATGGCGGCCGACACGCAGCAGACCGTCCGGTACGCATTGCCGGTCGAGAACATCTACACCGTCGTAGACCGGGTGCACCGCGCGCTGCCGCCCGGTGGCGGGGTTCTGGTCACTAACGATCTGATCGAGCTCGCCATGCTGCATCGCCACGATCCCGGCCGTATGGTCGTGCAGATCCTCCATGGCGATCACGACTACTACTACGACCTCGCGGAGCGCCACCAGGCGGTCATCGACGTCTTCGTCGCCTACAGCCGCGTGATGTACGACACGCTGCGCTGCCGCCTGCCGCACCGGGCGGACGATGTGGTGCACCTGCCGTACGGGATCCCCCTGCCGTCCCGGACGCGCACCGCGGCGCCCGGCCCGCTGCGGCTCGTCTTCGCGGGCCGGCTCGAGCACGGACAGAAGGGCGTGTTCGACCTGCCGGGCATCGACGCGGCGCTGGCCGCCGCCGGCGTGGACGTGCGCTGGACGATCATCGGCGGCGGCCCCGACGAAGACGAGCTGCGCCGGCGCTGGGCGTCCACACGCGTGGACTGGGCTGGCGTCCTGCCGAATCAGGCGCTGCTCGATCGTCTGGCGGACTTCGACGTGTTCGTGCTGCCCACGCGCGCCGAGGGGTTTCCGGTCGGTCTTGTCGAGGCGATGGCGGCAGGGCTCGTGCCCGTGGTGAGCGACATTCCGAGCGGCGTGCCCGAGGTGGTGGACGAGGGCGTGACGGGCCTCCGGCCGGCGGTGGGGGACGTGGCGGGGTTCGCCGCGGCCATCGGCGCGCTCGCCGGCGATCGCGCGCGGCTCGACACGATGAGCGGGGCCGCGCGGGCCGCGGTCGAGGCGCGCTTCGAGGCGCGCGAACGGACGGCCGGCTACGAGGCGCTGTATGCCGGGTGGCAGACGCGCCGCCGGCCGGGCCCGGCGCGTCTGCCGCTGCCGTACGGCAGCCGGCTGGACCAGCCGTGGATTCCGAATCTCGTCGTGCGCGCCATCCGGACGATGGTGCGCACGTGTCAGGGGAAACCCGTATGAAGATGCTGATCCTCTGCGGCGGCCAGGGCACACGGCTCGGCGGCGCCGGCGGTGAGCTGCCGAAGCCGATGGTGCCGATTGGCGGCCGGCCCATCCTGTGGCACATCATGCGCGGCCTGGCGCATCACGAGCTGCGCGACTTCATCCTGTGCCTCGGTTTCCGGTCCGACGTCATCAAGCAGTACTTCCTGAACCTGCCGGTGATGCTGCACGACGTGACGCTCGAGCTCGGCGCGTCGGCGGCGCCGGCGGTGGCCGGCGCGGTGGAGGAGCAGGGGTGGCGCATCACGATGGCCGAGACGGGCGACGACGCGATGACGGGCGCGCGCGTACGGCGCGGGGCGGCGCACCTCGACCCGGACGATGATCTGTTCGGCGTGACCTACGGCGACGGCGTGACCGACCTCGACTTCCGTCGGGTGGTGGCCTTCCACCGCGCGCACGGCCGGCTCGCCACGGTGACGGCGGTGCATCCGCCCGGCCGGTTCGGCGAGCTGACACTCACGCCCGAGGGCCGTGTGCAGCACTTCAACGAGAAGCCACAGGTGTCGGCCGGCTGGATCAGCGGCGGCTTCTTCGTGTTCTCGCGGCGCGTGCTCGACCGGCTGCCGGACGATCCCGGCCTGATGCTCGAGCGCGAGCCGTTGCAGCAGCTGGCGCGCGACGGCGAGCTGGTCGCGTATCCGCACGAGGGCTTCTGGTTCTGCGTCGACACGCCGCGCGACTATCAGCAGCTGCAGTCGCTCTGGGCCGGCGGGCGCGCGCCGTGGGCCGTGTGGGGGCCGCGGTGACGCCGCCCTGGGCGCACGCGTACGCGGGGCGCCGCGTGCTGCTGACCGGGCACACCGGCTTCAAGGGCGGGTGGCTGGCGGTCTGGCTGCAGGCGCTCGGCGCGGAGGTGACGGGATACAGCCTGCCCGCCGTCGAGGGGCACACGCTCTTCGAGGCCGCGCGCGTGGCCGAGGGCCTCCGGCATGTCGAGGGCGACATCCGTGATCTCGAGTCGCTCCGTCGCACCTGGGACGCGGCCCGTCCCGAGGTCGTGTTCCACCTGGCCGCGCAGGCCATCGTGCGCGAGAGCTACCGCGACCCGCTGACCACGGTCACGACCAACACGCTCGGGACGACGCACGTGCTGGAACTCGCGCGGCGGTCGCCGGCGCCCGTGGTCCTCGTGCTCGTCACGAGCGACAAGTGCTACGAGAACCAGGAGTGGGAGCGCGGCTACACCGAGGACGATCAGCTCGGCGGACGCGACGTGTACAGCGGCAGTAAGGCCGCGGCGGAGGTGATCATCAGCAGCTACCGCCGCAGCTTCTTCGACGGCCGCGTGCGCGCGTCGAGCGCGCGCGCCGGCAACGTGATCGGCGGCGGGGATTGGGCGGTCGATCGGATCGTCCCGGATGCGATCACCGCCCTGATGGCCGGGCGGCCCGTCACCGTGCGCCACCCGCGGGCCGTGCGCCCGTGGCAGCACGTGCTCGAGCCGCTGTCGGGATACCTGCTCCTCGGGGCGCAGCTGCTCGACCCCGCGCCGGCGGTCCATGCCGCGGCCGCCGATGCCTGGAACTTCGGGCCGGCGGTGGAGAACACGCGCACCGTCGGGGAGCTGGTCGAGGCGCTGATCACCCGGTGGGGTGCGGGCGCGATGATCGACGGCGCCGTCCACGGTGCCCCGCACGAAGCGGGGCTGCTGCGGCTGGACATCGCCAAGGCCGCGGCCGGCCTCGGCTGGCGTCCGCGCTGGGCGTTCGACGAGGCCGTGTCGCGCACCGTGGAGTGGTACCGGGCGTGGGCCGCCGGCGAGGAGATGCGGGCGATGTGCCTGGCGCAGATTCACGACTACGAGTCGGCCGGATGAGGACCGCGACCGGCGCCATCGACGGCGTGACCGTACGGCCGCTGGCGCGCATCGCCGATGCGCGCGGCGTGGTCTGCCGCATGCTGCGCGCCGACGACCCGGCGTTCGAGCGCTTCGGCGAGGTGTACTTCAGCGGCGTGCACGAGGGCGCCGTGAAGGCGTGGCGGCGTCATCGCCGCACCACGTCCAACCTCGCCGTGCCCGTCGGGCGCATCCGGATCGTGCTCGTGGACGACCGCGACGGCTCCCCAACGGCGGGGGTCATTCAGGTGATCGAGACCGGCGAGACCGACTACGCGCTGGTGACGATTCCGCCCGGCCTCTGGACGGGGTGGCGCGGCCTGGGCCCCGGTCTCGCGCTGGTCGCCAACTGCGCCACCGACCCGCACCATCCGGACGAAGTCGATCGTCAGGAGGCGGAGGCACTGAAGGAGCCTTACCGGTGGCTGTGCCCATGACCACGTCGCGCCTGGCCGGGCAGCGCGTCCTTGTGACCGGCGCGACCGGGTTCATCGGCGGTCACCTGCTCCCCACGCTCCTCGACCGCGGAGCCGAGGTGCATGCGATGTCCACCCGCCCACACACGGCGGCGCCGGGTCCCGTCAGGTGGCATCGCGCCGATCTGCGGCGCCCGGAGGAGGTCGCGGCCGTCGTGCATGCAGCCGAGCCCACGGTGGTGTTTCACCTGGCGGCCTACGGCGCCAGCGCCGACCAGCGCGACACGGCACTCCTCACCGCGGTGAACGTGGATGGCACGCGCACCGTGTGGGAGGCGCTCCCGCCCGCCACGCGCTTCGTGATGACGGGGACGTGCGCCGAGTACGGCGAGGTCGCCGGGCCGGCCGTGGAGACGAGGTCCTGCCACCCGGCGTCGCCCTATGCGGCGGCCAAGCATGCGGCCGTGCGCCTTGTCGTCGAGGGCGCATGCGCGGAGGGCCGGCCCGCGGT
This sequence comes from Vicinamibacterales bacterium, assembly GCA_030680175.1. GTDB lineage: Bacteria > Acidobacteriota > Vicinamibacteria > Vicinamibacterales > UBA2999 > JAUXWO01. Next base: position 50,729 of record JAUXWO010000051.1, on the reverse strand, counting down.
GATCCTGCGGCCGTACGGCCCCTACGGTCCCGCGGATCATCCGTCGCGGGTCATCCCGTCGACGATCGCTGGCCTGCTACGGGGCGACGAGGTGGCAGTGACCGGCGGACAGCAGCGGCGCGACTTCTCCTACGTGACCGACCACGTCGAGGCGCTCGTGCTCGCCGCGACGCGCGAGGGCCTCGCGCCCGGTGCGATCTACAACATCGGCAGCGGCGTCGCGATCACCTTGCGCGACGCGCTCGAGCAGGTCGCCGCGATCGTCGACGGGCCGGGCCGGCTGGCGTTCGGCGCGCGGCCGTACCGCGACGACGAGATCTGGGAGATGGTGCCGGACGTGTCGGCCGCGGCGCGCGACCTGGGCTTTGGCGCGCGCGTGTCGTTCGAGGACGGGCTGCGCCGCACGGCGGCCTGGACGCGTGCCCATCTCGCGGGAGCGCGCGCGTGACGGGGCCCGCGCCGGTCGTCAGCGTGCTCATGACGGCGTACAACCGGGAGCGCTACATCGCCGCGTCGATCGAAAGCGTGCTGGCGCAGCGCTTCGCGGACTTCGAACTCGTCATCACCGACAACCAGTCCACCGACGGCACGCTCGCCATCGCGCGTGCCTACGAGGCGCGCGACCCGCGCGTGCGTGTCGTCGTCAACGAGCGCAACCTCGGCCAGTTCGGCAATCGCAACCGCGCGGCCACGCTGGCACGCGGGCGCTATCTGAAGTACCACGACTCCGACGATCTGATGTACCCGCACTGCCTCGAGCAGATGGTGTCGCACCTCGAGGCCGAGCCCCGTGCGGGGTTTGCCCTGTCGACGGCCTGGGCCTGGCCCGGCGGGCCGATGCCCATGCTGCTCAGCCCGCGGCAATGCTACGAGCGGGAGTACCTCGGGTTCGGCCTGTTCATGTGCGGCCCCGCCTGCGGGTTGTTCCGGGCGGATGTGTTCCGCGCACTCGGCGGGTTCGACGAAGACGGTGTGCACGCGGATCACCTGTTCTGGCTGCGCGCGTGCGCCCGCCACTCCGTGCTGCTGCTTCCGGCCGATCTGTTCTGGTACCGCACGCATGCCGGCCAGGAGTTTCTCTCGCCGAGGGCGGCACGCGAGTATGCGCGGCTGCCCGGGCGCGTCTGGGACGCGCTCGCGAGCGCCGAGTGTCCGCTCGATGGCGACGACCTCGAACAGGCCCGTCGGAACCATGCGTGGGGCGTGGCGAAGCACACCTGGCGTGACGTCCGTGCGGGCCGCCTCGGCCTGGCCGTGTACCGCCTGCGCCAGTCGCAGATGAGCCTGGTGGATCTGGCGCGGTACGTGCGCCGGCCGCGCCGTCACGAGATGGCGGGCGTGCCGCTCGATGCGAACGGCGATCCGCCGTCGCCCGCATGGGTGCGGCTCCCGCCGCGAGAGCCGTAGTCCGCGTGCGTATCGTGCAGGCGGTTGGCTGGTACCTCCCGGATTCGCTCGGGGGCACGGAGTTGTACGTGGCGGCACTGGCGGCCTGGCTGCAGCGCGCCGGCCACGACGTGCACGTCGCGGCCCCCGATGCGGCGCAGGCCGGTGAGCGACGGTACGAGTACGCGGGCGTGCCGGTCTATCGCTACCCGATCCCGTCGCGTGCGACGCGCGACGAGGCCCGAGGCCGCACACCCGTGCGGGGGGCGGAGCGCTTCCATCGCTGGCTCGAGGCGCTGACGCCGGACATCGTGCACGTGCACACGTTCGTCACCGGACTTGGCCTGGCGGAGATCGAGGCGGCGCAGGCGACGGGCGCCCGCGTGATCGTGACGTCGCACTCGGCGAGCCTCGGGTTCGTCTGTGAACGCGGCACGATGCTGCGCCTCGGACGTGCGCTGTGCGACGGGCTGACCGAGCCGGTGAAGTGCGCGGCCTGTGCCCTCGAGGCGCGCCACGTTCCGGAGCCGCTCGCGGACGCGCTGGCCCGGATCCCGGGGCCGCTCTCGCGCGCGGCGCGGCGGTGGCCGGGGGGCGCCGGCACGGCGCTCGCGATGCGCGCGCTCATCGACGGCAACATCGACAGGCAGCGACGGCTCTTCGCGCACGCGGACGCCGTCGTCGTCCTCAGCGACTGGGCGGCCGCCGTGCTCCGCGCCAACGGCGCGCCCGCCGACCGCGTCGTCGTGAACCGCCTGGGCATTGATGCCGCCCGGCCTGGAGCGTCCACGCGCAAGCCCGGGCCGGACGCGCGGCCGACGGAGACGCCCGTGACGATCGGGTTCGTGGGCCGGGCCGAGGCCATCAAGGGGTTGGACGATGCGGTGCGGGCGGTGGCGAGCCTGCCGGCGAACCTCCCGATCCGGCTGCGCGCCATCGTCGTGGCCTCCACCGACGCTGATCGCGCGGAACTCGATCGGTGCCGGCAGCTGGCCTCGGGTGACCCGCGCATCGCCTTCGAACCCGCGGTCTCGCCAGGGCAGGTGCCGGCGTTGTTGTCGTCGCTCGACCTGCTCGTGTGTCCCTCGCGTGCCGTGGAGGGCGGCCCGACCGTGGCGCTCGAGGCACACGCCGCCGGCACCCCGGTGGTGGGCACGGCGATGCCGGCGCTGACGGAGATCGTGACCGACGGTGTCAACGGCCGCCTGGTGCCCCCAGGCGACTGGCGGGCTCTCGCGCGCGTCCTCCTCGATGCCGCGTCCAACCCGCCGGAGTCGATCGATCGCTGGCGCGCGGCCCTGCCGGCGCCCCGGACCACTGACCTGATCGCGCGCGAGTACCTGGAGCTCTACACACGTGTCCGGTGAACGACCCTCGCTCGAGTGGCGGACCGGCTGGCCCGTGCTGGCCGACGCGGCCTGGTGGGATGGGTGGGAGGCGGCGCGTGCACGTGCCCCGAGATCCCACGTCTTCCATCGCGCAGACGTGCTGCGGGCCTGGTACGACACGGTGGCACGTACCCAGCAGCACGAGCCCGTCATGATCCGCTACACCGCTCCCGCGGGCGCTCGCGTGTACCTCGCGGCCACCGTCGTGCCCTACCAGGGACGATGGGCGGGGCGGCGTGTGCTCGAGCCCGCGGGGCAGGATCTCTTCGGTGCTCACGATCCGCTGGTGGACGGCGATGCAGACGCCGTCGACTGGGACGCCTTCTGGGACGCCGTGCGCGATGCTGCCGTGGGTGTCGATCAGGCGCTGTTCCGGTTCGTGCCACCATCGATGAGCGGCCGCGTGCGGGCGGAGCCCGCGGGCGACGAGTGCCCCGTCCTCTCGCTCGAGGGCGTGCCCTCACTCGACGCGATGCTGGCGCGGTGTTCGGCCAACCACCGCGGCGATGTGCGCCGGCGCATCCGCCGCGCGCAGGAACAGGGCGCTGTCGCGCTGCAGGTGTTCGATCCGTCGACGGCGACGCAGGCGATGGCGGAGTTCGACGGGGCCTTCTGGCCCGTGTGGTCGGCCGCGAGCGCCGAGCACGGCTGGGGCCTGCACACGCGTCCGGGGCTTGCCGCATTCTGTCAGCGTGTGGTGCGTGAGGGCGTGGCCGGCGGGTGGGCGCACTTCGCGGTCCTTCGCGTCGGAGACGCACCCGTGGCCTGGCATCTGGGGCTTGCGGACGCCGGCCGCGTGTACTGGTGGCTGCCGGTGCACGACCCGGCGCACGACGCCCTTGCCCCGGGCAAGCTGCTGCTGGCCCTGCTCGTCGCGCGGCTCATCGACGACGGGTGGCGCGAGTTGCACTTCCAGACGGGGGCGCAGGCCTACAAGCAGGCGTGGCAGCCCGCGTGGCCGCCGCTCATGGCCGTCCGCTGGCACGCCCCTTCGGCGCGCGGCCGGGTGCTCGCCCTGCACGACCGGCTGGGGAGGCACGCATGACGACGGAGCCCGCGTCGGTCACCTCCGCCAACCTCGCCAACTACGACTCGCCGTGGAGCGTGGCGGCGTACGGCGCGAACCTGCGGGGGCTGTTCCCGGCGGAGCAGGCGATCATCGACGAGTACTTTCCGCCGCCGCCCTCGACCGTCCTGGATCTTGGCTGCGGCGCCGGACGCACGACGGTGGCCCTCCACGAGGCCGGTTACCGCGTCACCGGGATCGACCTGTCGCAGGCGCTCGTGGCGGAAGCCAGGCGTCTGTATCCCGCCATCGATGTGCGGCTCATGGATGCGACCGCGCTCGAGGTGCCCGACGCCAGCGTGGACGTTGCGTTCTTCAGCTACAACGGCATCGACTGCCTGTATCCGGTGTCCGCGCGCGAGCGGTGCTTCGCCGAGGTGTACCGCGTGCTGCGTCCCGGCGGCGTGTTTCTCCTGAGCAGCCACAACGCGATCGGCGCCATCTTCAGCGGCGGCTACTTCTATCCGCGTGGCTACCTCAACGCGCTCGCCGGGCTGTGGCGGCAGCGCGGCAACCCGTACCTGCGTGAGTGGTACTGGCGGTACGACGATCCCGGCGGGGCACAGCACCTCTTCAGCGCGCCGCCGTCCCGCACGGTGGCGCAGGCGCGCGCCGCGGGGTTCGAGGTACTCGAGGTCCGCGGCGCGACGGGCGAGCGCGACCCCGGCCGGATCGCCCGCCGGCAGCAGCACGTGTATTTCGTGCTGCGACACCCGTGACCGGCGTGATGCGCGCGGGGCTCCGCCGGCTGGCGGTCGCGTCGGGCTGGCCCGCGCGGCGCATCCGCACGCGACGGCTTCCCGGCGTGCTCGTCCTCAGCTACCACGCAATCAAGCCCGCGGGACCGGGGGCGCCGTCGATGGTGTTCGCCGGCCTGCACGTCACGGCCGCGCAGTTCGAGGCGCACTGCCGCGTGCTGGCGACGCTGTGTCACCCGATTTCGCTCACAGACTGGCGCGCCCACCGCGAGACCGGCAGGCCGCTGCCCGCACGCCCCGTGCTCGTCACCTTCGATGACGGGTACCGCAGCGTCCTCACCGAGGCGCTGCCCGTGCTCGAACGGCACGCGGTGCCGGCCGCGGTCTTCGCGTGTACTGGCCCCATCGCGATGGAGGAGCGGTTCTGGTACGACGCGGTCGCGGCGCGGGACGGTGAGGCTGCCGTCGAAGGGTTGAAGGCGGCAGACCATGCGGCGTGGCAGGCGGCGGTGGATGCGTCGCGGATGCCCGCGCACGCCGGCGACCCGCACGCGCCGCTGTCAGTCGAGGAGGTCCAGCGCCTCGCCGCACATCCGCTGATCGAGCTGGGTGCGCACTCCGTCCATCATCCGATCCTCGCGCGGGCGTCGCATGACGTGCAGCGCGCCGAGATCCGCGAGAGCCAGGCGGCGGTCGCCTCGTGGACAGGCCGTCCCGTCACAGCCTTTGCCTACCCGAACGGCCGGGAGGGCGTGGACTTCGATGTGGTCACGATGCGGCATCTGTCCGAGGCCGGCATCACTGATGCCTTCACGACGACGCCGTCGCTGGCGGCGCCGGATGGCGACCGGCTGCGCATCCCGCGGCTGGTGGTGGTGGACGGCTGGACGGAAGACGCACTCGTGTGGCGACTGCTCCGCCTGACGGTGGCCTGACCGATGGCGCGCATCACCGTCGTCACGGCGGGGCACCTCAGCACCTGTCCGCGTATGGTCAAGGCAGCCGACGCGTTCGCGGAGGCCGGACACGACGTGCACGTCGTCAGCACGCGGTCGGTCGCGTGGGCCACCGAAGGGGATGCCGCCCTGCGAGCCACCCGCCACTGGGCGTGGACCTGCCTCGACCACACGACGGGCACGGCGCTCGGCCGGCGTCGCGGCCTGCGGTCCCGGGTGGCGACGGCGGTCGTCGACACCGTCGGGGCGGCGCGCGCGCCGTGGGCGGCGGTCGTGCGCGCGTATGCGCCGCTGCACCCGGAACTGGTGCGCGCGGCGAACGCGGTGCCTGCGGATCTCCTCTACGGCGGCACGACGGGAGCGCTGGCCGCCGTCGCGGAGGCCGCCGGCCGCCTCCGCGTGCCCTATGCGCTCGACCTCGAGGACCTGCACACGGCGGAGAGCACGGAGCCGGATGCCGCGCATCAGCATGCGCTGGCGGCGCGGATCGAACGAGAGGTGCTGCCAGGCGCGGCATTCCTGACGACGAGCAGCGACGCGATTGGCGAGGTGTACCGCGATCGCTACGCCGTGTCCGTGTCCACGATCCACAACGTGTTTCCAAGACCGGTGTCGTCGCCGCGGGTCGTGGGACATGACGGACCGCTGCGTCTCTACTGGGTGGGCCAGGCGATCGGCCCTGGACGAGGCATCGAGGACGTGATCGCCGCGGTCGGCGAGGCCGGGATTCCTGCCGTCCTCCACCTGCGCGGTCGCGTGACGCCCTTTGCGGCCGGGCTCGTGCGACACGCGGCCGCCGGGGTGCCGGGCCTGGTCATCGAGGTGCTCCCTCCAGTTGCCCCCGACACGCTCTTGGCCAGCTGCGAGGGATACGACGTCGGCGTCGCCGCGGAGCTGCTTCCCATCGAGAACCGTCGCCGCTGCATCAGCAATAAGCTGTTTACGTACCTGCCTGCCGGCCTGGCGGTGATCCTCACCGAGTCCCCGGGCCACCAGCCCGTCATCAAGGACCTCGGATCAGCCGCCTGCACCTACGCGCCCGGCGACATCGCGGCGCTGGCGCGCGGGCTCCGGCGCTGGCACGAGGACCGCGCCGCGCTTCTCACGGCGCGGCATGCAGCGGCGGAGGCGGCGGCACGGCGCTGGCACTGGGAGCACGAGGACGAACGCGGCCGGCTGCTTTCCCTCGTGGCGCAGGTCGTCGGGTAAGCCATGCGCCTGCTGATCACCGCCGATCCCTACCTCCCGGTGCCGCCGGCCTACTACGGGGGCATCGAGCGCGTGATCGCCCTGCTCGTGGACGGCCTCGTGGCGCGTGGACACGAGGTGACGCTGCTGGCGCATCCGGGCAGCCGCACGCCCGCGGAGCTGATCCCCTACGGCATCCCGCCGCATCAAGGCGCGATGGCGCGTACGGGCGAACTCGTGCAGGCGGCCGTGGTGGCGTGGGCGGCCCGGAACACGGTGGACCTCGTGCACAGCTTCGGGCGCCTCGCCGCGCTGGCGCCGCTGCTGCCGCGGCGGCGGCTGCCGAAGGTGCAGAGCTACCAGCGCGCCGTGCCGTGGCGGGGCGTGGCGCGCGCCGTGCGGCTGGCGGGACCCTCCGTGCACTTCACCGCATGCTCGTCGTCGATGTACGCCGCACGACCCGCGGGCACCGGCGACTGGCACACGGTCTACAACGCCGTGGATCTCACACGGTATCCCGTGGCGCTCGCCGTCGAGCCGGACGCGCCGCTCATGTTCCTCGGGCGCCTTGAACGCATCAAGGGCGTGCACCACGCGATCGCCATCGCCCGCGGCGCCGGCCGCCGGCTCGTCATCGCGGGCAACCGCGTGACCACCCCCGAGGGCGAGGCGTATTTCGACGATGAGATCGCGCCGCACCTTGATGACGCCGTGGCCTACGTGGGCGAGGTGGATGACGAGGCGAAGGCGCGGTGGCTGGTCGGAGCCGCGGCCCTGCTGATGCCGATCGAGTGGGAGGAGCCCTTCGGCATCGTGATGGCCGAGGCGCTCGCGTGCGGGACGCCTGTCATCGGCTTCGCGCGGGGATCGGTGCCCGAGGTCGTCGTCGACGGCCGCACGGGGTTCGTGTGCCGGACGCCGGAAGAAGCCATCGCGTCCGTCGCCCGCCTGGACCGCATCGACCGTGCGGCGTGTCGTGACGACGCGGCGCGGCGCTTCAGCGCCACGGCGCTCATCGATGCGTACGAGCGGGTCTACGCCGCGGCCCTGAGTCAGGAGCCGGCGGCGTGAGGCTCGGCCGGTTCGTGAATGCGCTGCTCGGCCGCGCAGGCCTCGTCGTCAGGCGGGCGCGGACGGAGCACCGCTTCGACGCCATGCCGCAGGTGCTCCAGGGACTGGCGGAGACGGGCTTCCTGCCCACGGTGGTCGTGGACGTCGGGGCCAACGCGGGGCAGTGGGCGCGGTTGGCACGCGAGGCGTTTCCCGCAGCGCATCTGCATCTGGTGGAGCCGCAACGCGGGCTGCACGACCGGCTGACGCAGTGGGGGGACCAGTCGGGACCGGTGACGCTGCACGCGGTGGCCGCGACCGGCCCCGGCGTCACGTCCGTGCGCCTGGCGGGCGGCGGCGCCGGGGACTCGACCGGCGCCTGGGTGGCGGGGCCTGCGCACGAGGTGCCCGCCGACGTCGTGCCCGCGAGCACGCTGGACGCGTTGATCGTGCCCCGGCTGGCCGAGGCGGATGTCGTCCTGCTGAAGCTGGATGTGGAAGGCCACGAGCTCGAGGTGCTGGTGGGCGCCAGGGCGCTGCTGGCGCGCACGGCGGTCGTGATTTGTGAAGTGACGTTCTACGACGTGGACCATCACGGCCATCCGCTGGTGAAGGACCTCGTGGCGGCCCTCGACGCGTCGGGCTTCGATCTCTTCGACATCGCGGCGCTGGCGGGCCGTCCGCGGGATGGGCGGCTGCGGTCGGGGGATGCCGTGTTCGTCGCGCGGTCGCATGCGCTGGCGCAGGACGTGCGATGGGCGTAGGGACCGGGGGGCGGTCGCTGCTCGTCATCAGCCCGCACTTTCCGCCGGACGCCACGGCCGGCGCGCACCGCGTGCGTGTGCTCGCGCCGTACCTCGACGCGCACGGCTGGCGGCCGACCGTGCTCACGGTGGATCCACGGGACTACGAGGGCACGCTCGACGAAGATCTTGAGGCACGCGTGCCGGCCTCCCTCGATGTCGTGCGGTGCCGTGCGTGGTCGCCGGGCCGGACCCGGCGCCTGGGCCTCGGCGACCTCGGCCTGCGCGCGCTCAGCGGCCTGTGGCGGGAGAGCCGTGCGCAGGTGGAGCGCAGCCATTACGACGCGGTGTACATCACGACCTATCCCATCTACCCGGCGCTCATCGGTCCGTGGCTGGCGCGGCGGTTCGGCGTGCCGTTCGTGCTGGACCTGCAGGATCCCTGGGTCGGCGCGTGGGGCGCGACGGTCGGCGGGGGACGGGCCGGCGCCGTGGACATGAAGAGCCGGATGAGCCGCGCGGTGGCGATGCGGCTCGAGCGGTACGTCGTGCCACGTGCGTCCGCGCTGACGGGCGTCTCGACGGCGTTGCTCGATGAACTGGTCACACGCTACCCCGCACTGGCGGCCAGGCCGAGGGCGGCGCTGCCGATCGGCATCGACCCCGGCGACATGGACTGGGCACGCGCGCACGATCGGCCCGCGTCCTGGCTGCCCTCGCGTGACGGGCGACTGCATGTCTGCTACGTCGGCACGGCCCTGCCACTCGGGCAGGACGTGCTGGCGGCGGTCTGTGCCGCGGTGGCACGCGTGCGCGCGTCCGACCCGGCGCGCGCCGACCGGATCCGGCTGCACTTCATCGGGACGAGCAATGAAGCGCGGCCGCACGCGGCGCCGCGCGTGACGGCCCTCGCCACGCGTGCGGGCATTGCCGATCTGGTCTCCGAGCACCCGCCGCGCGTCCCGTTCTTCGATGCCCTCCGCGTGCTCGACCGCGCCAGCGTGATCCTGCTTGCCGGCACCAGCGAGGCACGCTACACGGCGAGCAAGCTGCACGGCGCGCTCGCGGCCGGTCGTCCGTTGCTGGCCGTGTTCCATGCGGCGAGCGACGTGACCCGGGCCCTGGCGCCCCTGGCCGCCCGCGCGCCGGGCGTGTGCCTGCTGACGTACGACGAGGCGCGGCCCGTCGAGACGCTCGTGGACACGATCGCCGCCACGCTGACGCAGTGGGCGGACGCCCCGCCCGAGGCGCCCGTCCTGCCTGCGGATGTGGACGACGCCATGGCGCCGGCGCTGGCGGGCCGCCTGGCGGCGCTCTTGAATGAGGTCGTGGACGCGCGTGGCTGAACAGCCCTTCCGCGTGACGTTCGTGCTGACGCACCCGTCGCAGTACATGGCGCCGTGGTTTCGCGACATGGCGGCGACGCGCGACGATGTCGTCGTGTCGGTGCTGTACGGCACGGAGCCCACGCCGGAGGCGCAGGCCGCCGGCTTCGGGGGCGCGTTTGCGTGGGACGTGCCGCTGCGCGAGGGCTACACGTCCCGCGTGCTCTCCCCGGCGCTGGCGTCGCTCGACCTCCACGCGGACGGGTTCTCGCGCGTGGATGCGCCCGGTCTCGGCGACGCGATCGCGGAGACGCGTCCGGATGCCGTCGTCGTGCCGGGATGGCATGCGGCGATCTATCTCCGCGCGATGGCCGAGTGCCAGGCGCGCGGCGTGCCCGCGATCTATCGAGGCGATTCCACCCTGTTGTCGGGGCCAGGCGGCTGGCGCCGGCCGCTGTGGCGCGTGCACACGCGGCGTCGGCTGCACCGCTACGACGCGTGGCTCGCCGTGGGCGCGCACGCGCGCGACTACCTTGCGTCGTTCGGTGTACCCGAGCCGCTCGTGTTCGCGTCACCCCACGCGGTCGACAACGCACGGTTCGCCGGGGCCGCTGGCGTGGCGCAGGTCCCGGAGCGGCGCGCCGCCGTTCGCGCCGCCTTCGGGATCGCCGCCGATGCGCGGGTGGTGCTGTTCGCCGGCAAGCTCTCGTCGCACAAGCGCCCGCGTGACCTGATTCGCGCCGCGGCGCGCACGTCGCGCCCTGTGCATCTGCTGTTCGCCGGCGCGGGCCCCGATGAGGCCGCCTGTCGTGCGCTGGCGGCCGAGGCCGGGGTGGCGGCATCGTTCGCGGGGTTCCTGAATCAGTCGCGGATGCCGGAGGCGTTCGCCGCCGCCGATTGCCTGGCCCTGCCGAGCGTGTCCGAGACCTGGGGCCTCGTCGTCAACGAAGCACTCGCCTCCGGCGTGCCGTGCGTCGTCTCGGACGGTGTCGGCTGCGCGCCCGATCTCATCGATGGCACGCAGACCGGGCGCGTGGTGCCGCGTGGCGACCTCGACGCGCTGGCCCGGGCGTTGGACGACACGCTCGAGGCCGCGCTCGCCGGCCCCGCGGTGGCCGAAGCCTGCCGCGCGCGCGCCGAGGGGTTCACGTTCCGCCACGCCTCGGACGGTGTGGTTGCCGCGTGTGCCCGCCTTCGCCGGCGCGCCGACGCGCCGCGACTGAACGCCACGAGACACCCGCGGATCCTCGCGTGCTGCGGCAACATGGTGATTCCCGGCGGCCTCGAACGCATGACGTTCCGGGCCCTCGGGGCGTGTCAGGCTCAGGGCGCGGCCGTGCACGCGATCGTCAATGGGTGGGAGAGCGCGCGAATCGTGGCGCTGGCCGAGGAGGCGGGCGCGTCGTGGTCCACGGGGCGTTACTGGGAGCCGTTTCGACGGCCGTCGTCGCCGGGTACCGTACTGGCGATCGCCGCCGACATCGTACGGACGAGCACGGGGCTGCTGCGGGATGCCCGGCGGTTCCGGCCGACGCATGTGCTCGTCCCGGAGTGGGTGGCCGTGCTGCGCAACGCGCCGGCGCTGGTGTGGCTGCGCCTCGGCGGCTGCCGCGTCGTCATGCGCCTGGGCAATGCGCCGGCCGACGCGCGGCGCCATGCCGCGCTGTGGCGATGGGCCATTGGCCCCCTCGTGGATCAGTTCGTGGCCAACTCGCAGTTCATCGCCGGCGAGGTGGCGGCCACCGGCATCGATCGTGGCCGGATCGAGGTCGTGCCGAACGCCGTGGCGCGGGTGCCGCCGGCGACGATGCCCGCGCGCGATCCGGCCCGCGTCATCTTCGTCGGGCAGATCATCCCGCCGAAGGGCGCCGACCTCTTGCTCGAGGCGGTGGCGCTCGTGGCGGCGGCCGGCCTGCCCGTGACCGTCGAGATCGTCGGCGAGATGGACGGGTGGGAGTCGCCGCCGTGGGCCGGCCACCGCGCGGCCCTGCTGGCGCGGGCGGCACAGCCCGACCTCGCCGGCCGTGTCACCTTCAGCGGGCATCGCGACGATGTGGTCGCGCGGCTGGCGGGCGCGGCCGTGCATTGCTGTCCGTCGCGGCCTGAACAGCGCGAGGGCATGGCCGGGGTGGTGCTCGAGGCCAAGCTTGCGGGCGTGCCGTCGGTCGTCACCCCTACCGGGTCGCTGCCGGAACTGGTCCAGCACGGCGTCGACGGGTGGATCGCACGGGATGCGAGCGCGGAGGCGATCGCCGAGGGACTCCGGCATTTCCTGACGGACGGCGCCGCGCGCGAGCGTGCGGGCGCCGCAGCGCGTGCCTCACTGGATCGCTTCAGCCAGGCGCGGTTCGCCGTCAACTGGGCGCGGGTGTTCGGGATGGCGCCGCGCGCGGGGGCTCCCGCACCGCCTGTGGAGGTACGCGCGTCATGACGGGGCTCTTCGGCTGGCTGCCGCGTGATGGGGGCGACCCGGCGCGCGTGCTCACCGAGATGGGCTGCGCCCTGCAGGCCCATGCGGCCGAGGGATGGGCCATCCACGCCGGCGAAGGCTTCGGCGTCGGGGTGCTCGATGGCATGACGCCGGCACGCGTCGGTGAGTGGGCGGCGCCCGTGTGGTCGGCGGACGGACAGCACGCGCTGTGGCTGGCCGGGGAGATCTACGACGCCCCTGGCCTGCCGCTCGACGTTCCCCAGGATGCCTCCACCGCGCCCATACGTGCCGCGATCCTCGGTCGCCTCATCGCACGCGGCCCCACCGCCCTGCGCGACGTCGACGGCGAGTTCCTGATTGCGTGGTGGGACCGAGCGGCACGGACGATGCGGGTGCTCTCGGACCGCTTCGGCGGCCTGTCGTGCTACTGGGCGCGGACGCCGGAAGGCGTGGCCTTCGCGAGCGGCGTGCGCGGCGTGCTGATGGCGCCGGGGGTGTCTGCCGCTCCTGACCTCGAGTCGGTCCGTGATGTGACGACCTTCGGCGGATTCCGCCTGGGCACCCACACGAACGTGGCCGCCGTTCGGATGTTTCCCGACGCGCTGGTCGCCACCCTCACCGCCACGTCGGTCGAGGTCGATCGGCACTGGCAGTGGACGGAGATGCGTGAACGGGACGACCTGACGGTCGATGAAGCCGCCGAGACCTCGGTCGTGCTGTGGCGCGAGGCGATGCGCAGGCGGCTGCGCGGCACGGGCCGCGCCGGCCTCACCCTCAGCGGCGGGCTGGACAGCCGGCTCGTCCTGGCCGAGTCCCTGAAGCAGGGCGTGCCACTGACGGCGATCACCTATGGCTTGCCCGGGAGCCAGGACGAGCACATCGCGCGCCGCGTGGCGCGGACCGCGAAGATCGACTGGCGGTTCCTCCCGCTCTACGGGGGCGACTGGCTGGCGACGCGCACCGACGCCATTCAGCAGACGGACGGGTTGATTCAACTTGTCGACATGATGCACCTCGAATCGCTGCCGCTGCAGCACCAGCTCTTCGAGACGCACCTGTCCGGCTATGCCGGTGACGCGGTGGCGGGTCCCACGTTCGGCGCGGTGCACGACCCGGAGTCGGCCCTGCTCGCGATGCCGTACTACGAAACGGCCATCAGCCGCGGGTGGCACGGTGCGCTGGCGCGCCTCGAGTCCGTCACCGAGTCACGCGACCTGCTGGGCAGCCGGTTCCTGATCTTCGAGCATAAGCGGCCGCAGTCCACCAACCGATGGAGCGAGGCGTGGCGCCCGTGGGTGCGCGTGCGGAAGCCCTTCATGGACCACGACTTCTTCGACCATGCCCAGTCGCTCAGTTGGGACCTCCGCGGCCGGCAGCGGGTCTACGAGGTCTGGCTGCGCCGGCACTACCCGGAGCTGTTCGCGAGGATTCCGAACCACAAGACGGGCGCGCCCGTGCTGGCCTCGCCCCTGCGGCTGCAGAGGGCACGAGCCGGGCGGCTTGCCCGCCGGGTGTGGATGCGGGCCGCATGGGCCGCCGGCCTGCCGCATCGGCCCTGGCGCCGATCGTACTTCGACGACGGGATGGAATGGTCGGTCCCGGACGTCCAGCGTCGGATTACCGAGACGATCCTGCGTCCAGGGTCCCTCACCTGCGAGGTGTTCGGCCGGGCCGCGGTCGGGCAACTGCTCACGGACTGGTTCACGCGCGAGGCTGCACCGGCGCAGGTGATCGGGGCGCTGTACGTCTACGAACGGTATCATGCGGACCTCGGCGCGCATCTCGCGTCGGCCCGGCATGCCGGGCGGGCGCGCACGGCGAAGGACAGGAGGGCGACGACGTGAAAACGGCGGCGGGTGTCGGCGTACTGCTCGGCGGCCTCGTCACGGGCGACTGGCTGGGCAGCGTGGCCGTGGCCGTGCTCTTTGCCGCATGGTGGCTGGTCCGGATCGCGGACGGTCCGCCGGTGCTGGCAGCCGCGCTCACCTTCCACTGGATCCAGGTCTCGATCGGGCTCTTCTACGCGTCCATCACGGGCCGCACGCTGAGCGCCATCACCTCCTCCGACTACCGGACCATGGTGCTCATCGGACTCGGGTGCGTCCTCGCGCTGGCGGCGGGCCTGCACCTCGGCATGCGGGCCACTCCGTCCCGCTCCGAGACGGCCCCGCCCATTCACGCGCCGATCTTCGGGCTCAACACGCTCATCGTCATCTACATCGGGCTCGTGGCGACGGCGGGCGGCGTCCAGCAGCTGGCCTGGCAGTTCCCGATTTTCACGCAGGCGATCCTGGCCGTGAGCTACCTGCGGCTCGGGCTGGTCTACGTGCTGATGCGCCGGCTGTCCGTGCCCTCGCCAGACGTCTTGCGGATCGCGGTCCTGCTGACCGTCGAGGTGGGACTCGGCCTCACCGGCTTCTTCGCCAGCTTCCGGGAACCGCTCATTCTCGCCGCCATCGCGCTCTCGGAGGTGTTCGACTCGAAGCGCGCCTCCCATTGGGCCACGGCCAGCGGTGTCGTGGCGGGGATCGTCCTCGTGGGGCTGTTCTGGTCGGGGGTGCGCGCCGAGTACCGGCAGGACTTCTATGACGTGGAGGCCTTTGCCGAGACGCGGTCGATGCGCCTCGAACGCATCAACGTGCTGGCCAGCGACTGGGTCCGCAGCGACGCCCAGGAGATGCTCTGGAACGTCGACTTCCTGGTGGACCGGCTCTGGGCGATCTACTATCCGGCGCTGGCCGTCGCACGCGTGCCCAGTGTGCTGCCCCACACCGAAGGCTCGATCATCGGCGGGGCCCTGCGGCACATCGTCACGCCACGCGTGTTTTTCCCTGACAAGCCGGTGCTGCCGTCCGACAGCGAGATGGTGCGCACGTACTCCGGCGTGTTCGTCGCCGGCGCCGAGCAGGACACGAGCATCGCGTTCGGCTACGCCGCGGAAGCGTACGTGGACTTCGGGGTCCCGCTGATGTTCCTGCCCGTGTTGCTGTGGGGCGTCTTCCTCGGCTTTGCCTACCAGACCGTGTTGCGCCTGATCAGGCACCGGGAGCTGGCGATCCCGGTGGTGACCGTGATCTTCTGGATGTCGGTGTTCCTATTCGAACGATCCTGGATCAAGTGGATGGGCTCGACCGGCACGTTGCTCATCTACCTCGGCGGCATGACCTACGCGATCGACTGGTGGCTGCGGCAGCGCGAGGCGGCCGACGCCGCCCTGCCCCAGGCCACCGGCCCGCTGACGCCGCCGATCGGGCAGCGGTAGGCCGGCCGGCCCGCCCGGCATCCCTGAGCCATGCACAGCAGCCTCCTCGACTGGGCCCTGCACGCTGCAGGCCTCCGCGCGGCGTCCACGCAGACGACGCCTGCGGAACGCGCGTGCCTGGCACGACACGCCGCCGGCCGGCGCGCCCTGGTCGAGATCGGGGTGATGCATGGGGCCACCACGCGCCTGCTCTGCGCGGCGGCGGCGCCGGAGGGGCAGGTCACGGCCGTCGATCCGTTTCCACCCGGCCGCCTGGGCGTGAGCTTCGAGTACGCGCTGTCGCGGCGCGAGGTCGCCCGTGGCCGCGGCGCGCGCTGCCGCTTCATGCGCGAGACGAGCGCGGGGGCACTGGCCGGCTGGGGCGATCCGATCGACTTCCTGTTCATCGACGCGGATCACTCGTGGGAGGGGATCGCGCACGACTGGCACGGCTGGACACCATTCGTCGTCGAAGGCGGGCTGGTGGCGCTGCACGACAGCCGTCCGATACCGGACCGGACGGTCTACGACACGGTGCGGTTCACGGAGACCGTGGTGCTCCCCGATCCTGCGTTCACCGTCGTTGAGGCCGTGGACTCGCTGACGGTCCTGCGGCGCGTGGCGCCGGCAGCGCGATGAAGGTGGTGCACGTCGCGGCCTACTTCGCCCCCGCGTTCGGGTTCGGCGGGCCGCCGCGCAGCCTGCTGACGCTCTGCCAGGTCCAGCAGGCGGCAGGGATGGAGGTGGAGGTGTTCACGACCACCGCCAATCCGGGACGGGAGCTGCCGGCTCGGCCCGAGGGAGAGATCGTGGACGGCGTGCGCGTCCGTCGCTTCGTCCGCGGGGCGCCGCGGGCGTGGCTGGGCGCGCCCACGATGGCCGCACCTCTCGAGGCGGCCGCACGCGAGGCCGGCGTCCTGCACCTGCACGGCCTGTTCAATCGGACGATCTGGATGGCGGGGCGGATCGCGCGACAGGCCGGCGCAACGTACGTCGTGTCGCCACGCGGGATGCTCGAGCCGGCGGCGCTGCGGCATCACCAGTGGCGCAAGCGGGTGGCCTACGCGCTCTGTGACGGTTCGGTGCTGGCGCATGCGGCCTGCTGGCACGCGACGTCGCCCGGCGAGGCACAGACCTTGATGGCCCGTCCCGGCGCGCGGCCCGTGGTCGAAATTCCCAACTCCGTGGACGCCATCGACGCCACCGCCGCAATGCGAGCCCAGGCGCGGGCGGCGGCGGGCCTCACGGACCGGCCGTACGTGTTGTTCCTCGGGCGGCTGCATCCCATCAAGCGCCTCGACCTGCTGGCGGAGGCGTTCGCCGACGTCGCCGCGACGCACCCCGGCATCGATCTGGTGATCGCCGGACCCGACGAGGCCGGCTACGGCGCGCAGATGCGGGAGCGCATGGCGGCGCTCGGCGCGCGGGTGCACTGGCTCGGCGCGGTCGAGGGCGACGTGAAGGCCGGGCTGCTGGCCGGGGCGCGTGCGCTCGTCATGTGCTCGGACTCCGAGAGCTTCGGGATGAGCGTGGCCGAGGCCCTCGCGGCCGGTACGCCCGCCGTCGTCACGCGGACCTGCCCGTGGCCCTCACTCGACGCGGCGGGCGCGGGCTTCTGGGTGCCGCAGGAGCGCGCCGCCATCGCCGAGGCCCTCCGCCGGCTGGTGGACGATGCGGCGCTGGCCGAGGCGATGGGCGCGCGGGGGCGTGCGCTTGTCGCGCGCGAGTTCAGCGCTGCGGCTGTGGCGGAGCGCTGGCGTGACTGCTACGCGAGGGTGGCGGCAGGCCGCGGGAGTGTGGCCCCCTCGTGAGCACGTCCGTGGATCGCGTGGTGCTGCTGACGCCGACGCTCGCGGGCGCCGATGGCGTCTCCTGCCTCGCCCGGCAGTGGGCCGGGGCGCTGGCCCAACTTCAGCCGCCGGTAGGTGTGTCGGTGTGGACGCTGACGGAGGACGGGATTCCAGAGGGGACCTGCCCGTCCGGTGTGACGGTCCGTCCCTTCGGCGGGAGCCGCGTCCGGTACGCGGCGCACGCACTCTCCGCGGCGCGTCACTCCTGGCGCGGCACGGTGGTCGTCGTCCTGCACCTGCACCTGCTGCCCGTGGCGTGGCCGCTCGTGCGGCGCGGGGCGCGCCTCGTCCCGGTCCTCGTCGGCATCGAGGCCTGGCGTCCCCTGGATCTCCTGCGCCGGACGATGATCGGGCGGGCCCCCTCCCTCGTGGCGATCTCGGCGCATACGGTGCGCGGGTGGGCGAAGGCGAATCCGTCGCTGGCGGAACGGCCCGTGACGATCTGCCACCCGGCGCTGCCACCCGCGGTCGTGCCCGGCGACCTGCCGGTGCCCGCGATGCCGCCATTCGCACTGATCGTCGGCCGCATGGCCCGCGACGAGCGCTACAAGGGACACGACCTGCTGATCGACGTCTGGCCGCAGGTGAGGGCGCGCGCGCCCGAGGCGCGACTGGTCGTGGCAGGCGGCGGCGACGACCTGCCGCGACTGCGCGACCGTGTGTCGGCCGCCGGACTCGACGGTTCGATCGGGTTCACCGGCATCGTGCCGCCAGCGGCGCTGGCCGCGCTGTACGAGCACTGCGCGTTCTTCGTGCTGCCCAGCCGCCATGAAGGCTTCGGGTTCGTGCTGCTCGAGGCGATGGCTCACGGCCGCGCGTGCATCGGCGGCGTCGGCGCGGCGTCCGAGATCATCGAGCACGGACGTACGGGCGTCGTCATCGATCCCGACCGCTCCGCCGATCTCGTGGACGCGCTGGTGTCGCTCTTCACCGACGAGCCACGGCGCCGGCAGTTCGGCGAGGCGGGCCGTGCCCGCGCCCGCGAGGCCTTCGCCTTCGATCGCTTTGCGCGCGACGTGTCCGCGATCATGATGCCCGCACCGGTGCCCGACAACCCATGCTGATCCTCGGCCTCAACGCGTACCACGGCGACGTCTCCGCTGTCCTGCTCCGGGATGGCGTCCTCGTCGCCGCGCTCGAGGAAGAGCGCTTCCGCCGCGTCAAGCACTGCGCCGGTGTGCCGACGCTCGCCGCGGAGGCCTGCCTCCGGATCGCGGGCGTGACGGCCGCGGACGTGGACGTCTTCGCCGTGCCGCGCCTGCCACGCGCGCACCTGTGGCGCAAGGCGTGGTTCGCCCTCACGCACGGGCCGGGGCGGGGGCTCCTGCAGAGCTACCGCGCGCGCGCCACGCGGCATCGCGATCTGGCCGGCGCCCTCGATCGCGCCTTCGGCCTTCCGGCCGGACATGTGGCCGCGCGGACGCGCCACATCGAGCATCATCCCGCGCACCTTGCGAGCGCCTTCTACGCCAGCGGGTTCGACGAGGCAACGGTGTGCGCGATCGACGGCTTCGGCGACTTCGTGAGCACGTCGGTGGCCGACGGCCGCGGGTCGACGATCGATGTCCGGCACCGCGTGTTCTTCCCGCATTCACTCGGCATGCTCTACCTGGCGATCACCCAGTACCTCGGGTTCCCGCACTACGGTGACGAGTTCAAGGTGATGGGACTCGCGCCGTACGGCACGCCCCGCCATGTCGACCGGATGGCCTCGCTCGTCACACTCGACCCCGGCGGCGGCTTCCGGCTGGCGCTCGAGTATTTCCGCCACTGGTCCGGCGAGGTGGCGATGCAGTGGGATGACGGGCCGCCGGTGGTGGGGCGGGTCTGGACGGAGGCCCTCGAGACGCTCCTCGGCCCGGCGCGGCGTCCCGACGAGCCGGTGACGTCGCATCATGAAGACCTGGCGGCCTCGGTGCAGGCGCTCTTCGAGGAGGCGGCGTTCCACGTCCTGCGCGGGGCCCACGCGCGCGTGCCGCACGACCGTCTCTGCCTGGCCGGCGGGTGCGCGATGAACAGCGTGGCCAACGGCAAGATCCGGAGGCACACCCCGTTCACCGAGGTGTACGTGCAGCCGGCCGCCGGCGACAACGGCACGGCGCTCGGCGCCGCGCTCGCGGTGTGGCACGCGCGGGCGCCACGGACGGACGGCTGGCGGATGGACCACGCGTACTGGGGCACCGCCTACGACGATGCGGCGCTGGCCGGCGCGCTCGAGGCGAGCGGCCTGACGGCGGCGGACGGGTACGTCCATCGCGTGATCGAGGAGGAGGCCGCGCTCTGCGACGAGGTGGCCGGTCACCTCGCCGCCGGCGCCGTGGTCGGATGGTTCCAGGGCCGGATGGAGTGGGGGGCACGCGCGCTCGGCGCGCGCAGCATCCTGGCGGATCCGCGCCGCGCGGACATGCGCGAGATCATCAACACGAAGATCAAGTTCCGCGAGCGCTTCCGCCCGTTCGCCCCGTCGATCATCGAAGAGGCGGTCGACGAGTACTTCGAGGATGCCGCACCGGACCCGTTCATGGCGCAGGTGGCGGTCGTGCGGGCGTCCCACCGCGCGCGCATTCCGGCGGTGACGCACGTCGATGGCACCGGGCGACTACAGGCCGTCGGACGCGCCGCGCACCCGCGCTACTGGGCGCTCCTCAAGGCCTTCGAGGCGCGGACGGGCGTGCCGGTGCTGCTCAATACGTCGTTCAACGAGAACGAGCCGATCGTCGAGCACCCGTCGCAGGCCATCGACTGCTTCCGGCGCACCGACATGGACGTGCTCGTGCTGGGGTCGCACGTCGTCGTTCGTCGCCGGGAAGAGGCGGCGTGATGCGCGTCTGCTTCTTCAACAGGTCGTACTGGCCCGATACGGGCGCGACCGGCCAACTGCTCACCGAGCTGGCCGAGGACCTCGTCGCCCATTACGGCATGGAGGTCACCGTCGTCACCGGGTATCCGGTGGCAGCGGGCGGCGATGTGCCCGCGCGCGACGTGCGCCGCGGGGTCACGATCATCCGCGCGGCGGGCACGACCTTCGCGCCGGCGCGATTCGCCGGGCGCGCGCTGAACTACGTCACCTACTTCCTCACGGCGGCGTGGGCAGGGCGGCGGCTGCCGGCACAGGACGTGGTCGTCGCGCTCACCGATCCGCCCATCATCGGGCTGGCTGCGCTCGCGGCCCGGCGCGGCGGCGGCTTTGTCTTCTACTGCCAGGACATCTTCCCCGAGGTGGCGACGCTGCTGGAGGACTTCCGCAGCGACCTCGTCAACGGCGTGCTCGAGCGCCTGAATCGTCTGCTCGTCGCGCGCGCCGATCGCATCATCGCGCTCGGCGACACGATGAAGGCGCGGCTCGTCGACGGCAAGGGCGCGGATCCCGCGAAGGTGGAGGTCATCCACAACTGGGCCGACCCCGATGCCGTGACGCCCGGACCGAAGCGCAATCCGTTCTCGGAGGCGCAGGGGCTGGCGGACCGGTTCGTCGTGCTGCACGCGGGCAACCTCGGCCAGTCGCAGAACCTCGATGTCGTGATTGATGCGGCGGCGCGCCTCGCGCACCGCGACGACATCACCTGGCTGTTCATCGGGGACGGCACGCGGCGGGCGCGCCTCGAAGCGCAGGTGGCCGAACGCGGGCTCGCGCACGTGCGCTTCCTGCCCTACCAGCCGCGCGAGCACCTCACGTGGACGTACGCCACCGCCGACGTCTGCCTCGTGTCGCTCAAGCCCGGGCTCGCCGGCTACATCGTGCCGAGCAAGCTCTACACGATCCTTGCGGCCGGCCGGCCGTATGTCGCCGCGGTGGAGGAGTCGTCGGAGACCGCGGCAATCACCCGTGCGCACGACTGCGGGCGGCTCGTGCCACCCGGCGATGCCGATGCCCTCGCACAGGCGGTGGAGGCGCTGGTGGACGATGCGCCGGCGCGTGCGGCGATGGGGGCGCGGGCGCGTGAGGCCGCGGCGTCGTTTGCGCGGACGCGACAGGTGGCCGCACACGCGGCGGTGATTCGCATGGCGGCGCGGCGATGATGAAGCGCGCCTTCGACATCGCGCTGTCGTCGTGTGGGCTTTTGGTCTCGGCGCCGCTGTGGGCCCTGTTCGCGTTGGCGGTCAAGCTCGAGGACGGCGGCCCGGTGTTCTTTCCGCAGGAGCGGGTGGGGCGTGGCGGGCGTGTGTTCCTCGCGTGGAAGTTCCGCTCGATGATTCCGGATGCCGAACGCCACACGGGCGCGGTGCAGGCCACCGCGGGCGACCCGCGGGTGACCACGGTCGGACGGTTTCTCCGCGCCACGGCCATGGATGAGCTGCCGCAGCTCTGGAACATCCTGCGCGGAGACATGAGCTTCGTCGGCCCGCGGCCGCTGCGTCCGGCCGAGCAGGACCGGACGGCGGATGGCCGGCTGCTGCCGCTCGACCAGATTCCGGGGTACGAGGAACGTCACCGCGTCCGCCCCGGTCTGACGGGGCTCGCGCAGGTCTATGCGCCGCGCGATGCCCCGCGCACGGAGAAGTTCGTGCTGGACCTCGAGTACGTCCGGCGCGCGAGCCTCGCGCTCGATCTCCGGCTGGTGCTGCACTCGTTCTGGATCACGTTCCGCGGGCGCTGGGAATCGCCGGAACGTTGAGGCCCCGGCCTGACGTATCCGCTGAACCCAGGGCGTGCCGCGTGCGGGCCTGTCTCGCCGAAGCTCGCGGAGGATGCGGACGTGTCCCGCCGAAGCTCGCGGAGGTGCGGACGTGTCCCGCCGAAGCTCGCAGAGGTGCGGACGTGTCCCGCCGAAGACAGAGCGAGCGAAGGCGGGCGGCTATAATGCCCGTGGTCAATCCCTGTGCCTGAGACCCGCGTCTTGAACCCGGACTCCCCGGATGTGCTCGTGGTCGGCGGCGGCCCGGCGGGCCTGTCTGCCGCCCGTGCCCTTGCCGACGCGGGACGGCATGTCGTCGTTGCCGAGGAGCACGCGACCGTGGGGGAGCCGGTGCACTGCACCGGGGTGCTCGCGCGCGAGGCGTTCGAGGAGCTCAGCCTTCCGGCGCACGTCATCCTGAACGAGTTGCGCACGGTGCGGTTCCACGCGCCGGGCGGGGCCGAGGTCGAGTACGAGACCCCGACGGTTGAGGCGGTGGTGATCGACCGTGGCGCCCTTGATGCCGCGCTGGCCGATCGCGCACGCGCGGCCGGCGTGGACCTGCGCACCGGGTGCCGTGTCACGAGCGTCACGCCGCATGCGCGGGGCGTGACCGTGGAGTGCGCCGACGGGACGAGCCTCGAGCCGCGCGCCGTCGTGCTGGCCACCGGGGCCAACTACACGCTGCAGCGCCGGCTGGGGCTCGGGCTGCCCTCGGTCTTCCTGCAGTCGGCGCAGCGGGAGTTGCCGGCCGCGCGCGGCGGCGATGTCGAGGTGTACTTCGGCACGACCGTCGCCCCGAAGGGCTTCGCCTGGGTGGTGCCGGTCGCGCGTCCCGACGGGCCGCATGTGCGCGTCGGCGTGATGGCCGAGCACGACGCGGAGCAGTGCTTCGACCATCTGATCGCGCGGATCGGACCGGCATGGGGCGTGGCCCGTCCCGACGCGCCGCCGCGCCGCAAGATGCTGCCGCTCGGCAGCCTGTCCCGCACCTATGCCGACCGCGTGCTCGCCGTCGGTGACGCCGCGGGCCTGGTGAAGCCGACGACCGGCGGGGGCATCTACTACGGGGTCGTCACCGGCCGGCTCGCGGCCGAGGTCCTCGGTGACGCACTCGTGGCCGACCGCCTCGGTGCCGGAGACCTGGCCGTGTACGAGCGTCGCTGGCGCCGGCGGTTCCGCACCGAGTTCGGCGCGCAGATGGCGCTGCGCATGCTGTCGCACCGAATGACCGACGCGGACATCGACGGCCTGTTCGAACTGGCGCTCACCGATGGGGTGATGCCGATCGTGCGGCGCTCGGCGAAGTTCAACGAGCACCGGCGCTTCATCTTCGAACTGCTGCGCCATCCCCCGGCGCGGCAGGTGCTGTTCCGGCGGCTGACGTCGTCGGTGTTGTAACCCGTCTGATCCGCGGCGCCTGCCAGGGCCCCGCCGGTGGAGATCGATGTCAGATTTGCACGCACGCTTCGTCATCCGTCCCGATGTCGTGTTCCGCACGCTCGGCACCGAGGCGCTCCTGCTCAACCTGGAGAGCGGGATGTACTACGGGCTGAACCCCGTCGGCACGCGGGCCTGGGAACTGCTGCAGACCAACGACGTGGCGGGCACGTGCGACGCGCTGGCGGTCGAGTTCGAGGCCCCCGTCGCGCGCATCCGCGAGGACGTGCTGGCGCTGGTCGGGACACTCGTCGAGAAGGGCCTCGTCGAACCCGCGGGGGCGGCCGCTGACTGACGGCGCCGTGGCGCGATTCGCGCGGCTGTCGCGCGCCGAGCGCGGGCTGGTCCTGCGGGCCACGGCGCTCCTCGCCGTGGCGTCGTGCGTCGTGCGATGGCCCGGTCCGGGCTGGGGCCTCCGGCAGCTCACTCGCATCAGCGGCGTGCAGCGCGCGCCAACCACCATCGCGCCCGCGCGCGTGGCATGGATCGTCGAGGCCGTGGCGGCGCGCCTGCCCTGGTCGACCACCTGCCTGGTGCGGGCGGCCGTGTCCGCGCGGCTGATTGCCTCCGTTGGCGGCGCGTGCGAGCTGGTCATCGGCACCGAACCCGGGGCGCCCGCGTTCGCGGCCCACGCGTGGGTGGTGGCCAGCGGCGAGGTGGCTGGACCCGTGCCCGAGGCGCACCTCGTCCCCGTGGCGCGCTGGGCGTTGCCGGACTCCCGCCCCGCATGAGCGGACTGGCCGCCGTGTTCCACCGCGACGGCCGCCCGGCGGCCGCGCCCGACCTGCAGCCGCTCCTCGCCGCCGTCCGCGACCGTGGTCCCGATCGAGAGGCCATGCGTCTCGACGGTCCCGCCGCACTGGGACAGACCTCCCGCACGTCGACGCCCGGGTCCACGCAGGCCGCCGGGCCCCTCCACGACGCCGGCGCGGGCCTCGTCCTCGTCTTCGATGGCCGGCTCGATGATCGGCCGGCGCTCGCCAGTGCGCTCGGCGCGCCCGGCGATCTCGATGACGCGCCGCTCGTCCTCGCGGCCTATCGTGCCTGGGGCGAGGCGGCGTTCGCACGGCTGGCCGGCGACTTCGCCCTCATCATCTGGGACGCGCGCCGGCAGCGCCTCGTGGCCGCCCGCGACATCCTGGGCCTTCGACCGCTGTGCCTGGCCGTGACGCCGCACGCCGTGTACTGCGCCTCCTCCGCGCCGGCGCTGGCGCGTCA
Source organism: Vicinamibacterales bacterium (assembly GCA_030680175.1). Classification (GTDB taxonomy): domain Bacteria; phylum Acidobacteriota; class Vicinamibacteria; order Vicinamibacterales; family UBA2999; genus JAUXWO01. Next base: position 26,133 of record JAUXWO010000051.1, on the reverse strand, counting down.
CCTCCACCGGCCGATCGACGAGGGGACGGTGGCCGAGGCCCTGTGTGGCCGCACCGTGAGCGTGACGCGCACGCTCTACGACGGCGTCGAGCGCCTGCCGCCCGGGCACCGGCTGATCGTCGGGCGCGACCGTACGGATGTCGCGCCGTACTGGACGCCCGATGCGCGAGAGGAACTCCGCTACGCGCGCGACGACGAGTACGCCGACGACCTGCGCACGCGGCTCACCGCGGCGGTCGCCGACAGGCTGCGTGCGACCGAGGGCCGCCCGGCCGGGCTGATGCTCAGCGGGGGCCTCGATTCCGGTTCGATCTACGCGACGGCGGCGGCGCTTGGTCACGACCTGCACGCCTTCACCCTCGGCGTGGCCGATGGGGCGCTCGACGAGACCGCTGCGGCGCGGGCGACCGTCGCGCACGTGGGCGGCGCGCACTGGACGCGCGTCGAGGCGAGTGTCGCGGCGTTCGACTTCGCGGCCGAGGCCGCGGCCACTGGGGCGCTGCCGGCGCATCCGGCCGGCGCGGCCTCGCACGGCTTGAGACGGCGGGCCGCTGCCGCGGGTGCTGGCGTGCTGCTGAACGGGGTGGGCGGCGACGAGTGGCTGTTCGGCACGCGTGCGCATCTAGCGGATCTGATCGCGCACGGTCGCGCACGCGCCTTCGTCCGCCGTTGGCGTGCGGAGCTCGCGATGCCCGATTCAGTGGGGACGAGGGGCGTCTGGCGCGATGCACTGTGGCCCCTGGTCCCGCAGGCGCTGCGTCCGGTGGCGCGACGGCTCGTCCGCCCGCGACGGCTGCCCGTGTGGATCGCCCCCGACTTCGCGCGCCGCGTGGCGCTCGCTGATCGCCTGCGACTGACGGTGCCGGCCGTGCAGGCGCGCAGCCATGCCGCGCGGTATCTCGTGACGGAGGCATGGTCCCCAGGGGCGATCGCGGCGCGCGAGGAGCAGGAGCGCTTTGCCGTCGGCGCCGGCCTCGAGGACCGCGCCCCCTTCTACGACCGCCGGATCGTGACGTTTGCTCTCGGCCTTCCGGAGGAGCAGCGGCGTGGGGACGGCCTGCCCAAGGCCGTGCTTCGACGGGCGATGGCCGGGCGGCTGCCCGCTTCGACTCTGCGAAGCGTCACCTACGGTGACTACTCGCATTTCCTGCTGGAGGCGTTCGCGGGGGTCGGGAGCCGGAGCCTCGTAGCTGACCTCGCCATCGCTCGGAGGGACTGGGTACGAGCCAGCGCGGTCGTACGCCTGCATGACGCGCTCGACACCGCCGTCGCAGGGGGGCTGGACAACTGGCCAGCCCTTGCTGACGATTTGTGGGCGGTCCTCGCCGTGGAGCTCTGGTGCCGGGGCGCGGAAGGGAGGTGAGGGGGCGCCGCGTGTTGCGTGCCGTCCGGTGCCGGCGTAACATAGGCGCATGACTGAGAAGACCTCGTCTCCCGCGAAGGTCGGCGACCGTGACCGGACCTACGAGCCGCCTGTGCTCGTGGAGTACGGCACCATCGCGAAGCTCACGCAGTCCGGAGGCAGCACTCGCCAGGAAGGCGGCGTGCCGGTCATGCGCACGGGATGCCTCTGAGCGACGAGGCCCTGCCCCCCTCGCCTCGTCCCGTACACGCGCCCCTTTCCTCCCCCGCAGCTGATCCGTGTCCCTGATCATCGACGAACACCGGGAGTACCTGTTCGATGCGCCGCGTATCGACGCGTTCCGTCGCGCCATCGCGCAGGCCGTGCGGCCCGGCGACGTGGTGCTCGACCTGGCGTCGGGTACCGGCATCCTCGGCTACCTGGCCTGCCAGGCCGGCGCGCGCAAGGTCTACGCCGTGGACGACGGCGCGATCGTCGAACTGGCGCGCGCGCTGGCGCGCGCCAACGGCCTGGCCGATCGGGTCGAGGTGATTCGGTCGGTGTCGACCTGGACGCCGCCTCCGGAGCCCGTGGACGTGATTGTGACCGATCAGATCGGCCACCTCGGCTTCAACGCAGGGATCGTCGAGTACATGTCGGATGCGCGCACGCGGTGGCTGAAGCCCGGCGGGCGTCTGGTGCCCTCGGCGGTGGCGATTCACATGGCGCCATGGGAGCACGACGGGGTGCGCGAGGCCGTGGAGTGCTGGAGCCGTCCCGTGGCCGGCCTCGATGTGTCGCTCGTCCGGCCGATGGCCGCGAGCACCGGGTATCCGTTCGCCCTCGATCCATCCGGCGCCCTGGCGCCCGGCGCGCCGGTCGTGCGCTTCGATCTGGCCACCGCGTCGGGGGAGATGACGGAAGGGGCGGCGTCGTTCGTCGTGGATCGCGCCGGCACGCTCGATGCGCTGGCCGGCTGGTTCGTCGCGGACCTGGCCCCCGGCATCACGATGACCAACGCGCCCGACAGCCCCGCGCGTATTCGCCGCAGGCAGGCGCTGCTGCCCGTGGACCAGCGCACCACGGTCGGGCGCGGCGACCCGATCGCCGTGCGACTCCGTGTGCGTCCGACCAACACGATCCTCGAGTGGCAGGTGGACGTCGGGGAGGCCGAGGCGCCGCGCGCGCGGTTCCGGCACTCGACCTTCCATGGGATGTTGATCTCGACCGAGGATCTCCTGCGCACGGCGCCCGGCCGCGTGCCGGTGCTGTCGCCGGCCGGTCAGGCGCGGCGCACCGTGCTCGAACTCTGCGACGGCGCGCATTCGGTGGCGGCGATTGAGGCGGGCGTCTTCGACCGGCACCGCGATCTGCTGCCGACGCCAGCCGCGGCGGCCGCATTCGTGGCCGAAGTCCTCACCCGCTATGCTGAGTAGCCCGGCGGTGTACCTCGCCGGCGGTCTCCGCCTTGCGAGCACACTGCCGCTGCCGCCGCTGTCGGCGGCACCGGCGGGTGCGCCGGACTGGACGATCACCGTCGCCGACGAGCTGCCACCCTCCTGCCACGAGTGGTTCCATCACTGGGACGAAGAGGATGGGTCGCTCTGGCTCTCGTTCGGCCGCCTCGCCTCGGGATACTTGCTGCAGTTCGCGCACTCCGCCAGCTTCGAGGTGCGTCCCGCGGAACGGACGATCCGCGCCTATGCGATGCCGGGCACGCCAGACGACACGGTGCGCCACCTGCTGCTCAACCAGGTGCTGCCGCTGCTCGTCGCGGCGCCGGGTCGCCTCGCCCTGCACGCCAGCGCCGTCGCGGGCCCCGAGGGCATCGTCGCATTTGTCGGCCCAGGTGGCAGCGGCAAGTCCACGCTGGCGGCCGCGTGCGTCAAGCGCGGCTGGTCGCTCGTGACCGACGATGTCCTCATCGTCACGCCGCAGACCGGGCAGATGATGGCGGTGCCGAGCTTCTGCGAGCTGCGCCTGTGGCGTGACGTGGCCGACGCGGTCTTTCCGGAGGCGGCGGCCGTGCCTGCCGTGGCGGACTACTCGACGAAGCGGCGGCTCGGTCCCGAGACAAACCTGCGCTTCCTGGCACACCCGGCGCCGCTCGCCCGCCTCTTTCTGATCGATCGCGCGATGGCGTCCGACGACCAGGCCGTCACGCGCGTCCCGGTCGCGCCACGGGATGCCGTTGTTGCGCTCACGCGCTGTGCGTTCGTACTCGACGTGACGAATCGCGCGGCCCTGCGCACGAGCTTCGGGCAGCTCGCCACGCTCGTGGAGCGCGTGGCGGTGGTGGGCCTCGTCTACCCGCGCGCGCTCGACCGTCTCGACGATGTGCTGGCGGCGATCGGCGTGCCTGCACCATCCCGGCGTGCCGCAGGATAGGCCGGTGTCATCCGCACTGCAGCTGACCAGGCGGGGCGTTGGCCGGCGGCCGGCCGGCGCGGCACTCGACGCGTTGGCCGCGGCGTTCGCGACCGCGCGCGTGCTGCGCCTGCCGCGGTTGTTCGACGCGGATCTGCTGGCACTGCTGCAGCGGCACCTCGCCGCCGCGGCGTTCACGACCCGGATCGCGCACGGCGTGTATCCGCCAGCGGTGGACCTGAAACTGCGCGACGACCACCTCCATGGCGTCCTGCACTTCCTCCTGAACGATCCCGCGGTGGTGGCGACCGTCCAGCACGTGGCCGGGGTCCCGGAGATTGGCGGGTTCGTGGGGGCGGTCTACCGGCTGCTGCCAGGCGCCGGGCATCGCGACTCGTGGCATGACGATGCGGACGGCAACCGGCGCGTGGCGTTGACGGTGAACCTGAGTGAGGCGCCGTTCGAGGGGGGCGAGTTCCAGCTGCGAGAGAAGGCCGGACGCCCGCTCGCGACGATTGCGAACACCGGACCCGGTGACGGGGTGCTCTTCGCGATCGATCCGTCGCTCGAGCATTGCATCGCGCCGATGCGCGGCGTCACGCCGAAGACCGCCCTGGCGGGGTGGTTCTGTGTCGATCCGTCACGGTAGCGGCGACCCACCGCCCGCGGCGGCGTCGCGCGCGGAGAACCAGGTGACAAGCGTGTACCGGACCCCCGAGGTGACGGGCGTCACCTCGTGCAGCACCTCCGAGCGGAAGGCGACGAGCGTGCCCGCCGCCGGGTCCATGTCCAGACCCACGCCCGCCAGCGGCCCCTCGCCCAGCAGCCCGTAGAAACGCAGCGCCCCGCCCTCGTAAGACCCGTCGCCGTCCCGTCCATTCACGAAGAGCACCACCGACACCGCGCGCTCGCGCGTGCCGGGCGTGCCGGAGGACCGGTCGCGGTGGGCCCGGTAGAAGCTGCCCGGCCCGTAGCGGAGCATCCCGAGGGGTTCGGCGGATCCGAGTGTCACGCCGAAGTGGCGCCCGAGCGCGGGACCAAGGGCATCGAGGCGCCGGTCGAGTGGCGCGAGCGTGTCGTCGAGGGCCGTGACCTCGTCGGTGCGGCGGACGTCGGGATCGACCGCGGTGCCGGGCCCCGCTTCGATCGCCGCCGGCGTGTGCGGGGCCGCGGCGGCCCGCACGGCCAGCGCGACGCGCCTCGCCGGATCGAGGAAGTCCGCGTGCACGAAAAGGCCGAGGTCGCTGAAGGCGCGTGGTGACGGCATGGGTCAGCTCCGGCGCGCACGGGCTTCGCGGATCCATCGCCCCAGGCCGACCCCCGCGCGCCGTACGTAGAGCCAGGGGAGCAGCGCCGGATGGCGGGGGCGGTCGCGCGCGAGCATGTAGGCCGGTGGAGGGAACACGTGCTGCCGCACGAGCGTGAGGCGTGCGCGCCACCCGCCGGCATGGCGCAGGTTCAGCCACTGGACGTGCAGCGGATCGTGCGCGCCCAGATGCTCCGCGGTGGGTTCGCCGGTGACCGCGGCGAGCCGCGCCAGCACGCCGTCCGGGACCGGCGTGCCGAACGCCTCCCGTGTCCGGCGCAGTTCGGAGGCGCAGACCTCGGCCAGACGGGACTGCTCGGCCTGCATCGCGAACTCCGCCCAGCCCCGATCGTCGAGGGTGCGTGCGATCAAGTGCATGTCGAGCAGCCACTGCGGGTCTTCGGTGGGCGTGTGATGCGCGACGCGGTGTGCGCACGCCAGCAGCAGCGCGTGCACCGAGCCGAAACCGCGCGCGTGCCGACCGAGGCCCGGCAAGGGGACCGACGCCGCGGCCAGGGTGTCGAAGCCGGGCAGATCGTCGAAGGCCGCGGGGTTCACGAGGCGCCAATGGAGATCGACGTGGTGCGTGGTCCCCCCCCCTCCCGTGCGCGCGAAGTGGCGCTGGCCAGTCACGCGGTCGCCCGACGCCTGTGGCTCCGCGATGTAGCCCTGTCGCTCGAGCGAGGTGCACGCGGACGCAAACGCCGCCTGGCTCACGACAAGGTCGTCGTCATTGCGTGGCCGCAGGTGCGGCGCGGGGTAGCAGGTGTGCGCGAGCGCGGCCCCTTTCATGATCAGCACCGGGACCCCGTCGGCCGCGAGCCGGTCGAGAACGCACCGGAGCGACGCCGTCCGGATCAGGTCGACGGCGAGCGCGTCGCGCACGATCTGCTCGAGCCGCGCGCGGGTCGCCGGCGGCGCATCCGTCTCGGCGAGGAACTCGTGGGCGAGCATCACGCCCACCCTCCCTCGGCCAGCCACGGACAGAACCGTCGTCACCCCCCCGGAAGTGGCAGGGGCTGCCACCTCCAAGATGTTGTGCCAGAGAGACTTAGTCTGTATGGCTGCCATCACGAACACTTCTGTAGCTGCCACGAACGATTTTGCAGGCGAATCGCTTGACACTTCGCGCTCAGTGCAGCATCATTATGCGACTTTATATGACATAGTGGTCAAGAGCATTCAGCCTCGGCGGCTCGCTCTCCTCTGCGCCACTGCGATCGTTTGCACGCTCGTCAATAGGACCTCTGCTCATGATGCGTCAGCCCATGAACTTGCGCACGCGCCTTCGAGCGCTCACCCTGGGCCTCCTGATGGCCGTGGGCCTCGTTCTCGCGCCGATGCCCGGCCACGGACAGGGCGGCACGCTCGTGTTCGAGCCCGGATTCGAGGGCGAGATCTGGCAGGCCCTGCCCTCGTTCGGGACGACACCAGCGTGCATCGACTTCTACAACTTCAACACCTATAGCTACCAGGGCTGCAGCGACCCGGCGCCTGGCCCGGGTGAGTTGATGTACCCGGTGGACGTCGCGCTCTATCAGACCGGGCCGCTCGGCGCGAATGGCTTCCCGGTCAACCCGAACGACTACCGCCTCTACGTCACCGACAGCTTCAATCATCGCGTCGTGGTGTATCGCTTCGACCCCGCGGCCGCCGACGACGACCCGCTCGACGGCTACGGCTGGGCGGAAGTGGACGTGCCTGGCGCCGAGTGGAACTCCGACAACCTGCTGCTGCCGGATCACCTCGCGGTGGACACGGCCGGCAATGTGTTCGTCGCCGACTACGGCAACGATCGCGTGGTGGTGTTCGATCCGGCGGGTCAGATTCTCGCCACCCTCCCGGTCGGCTTCAAGGTGTACGGCATCGACGTGCTTCCGGGCACCGCGTGGGGCGTGCAGGGGACGATCGCGGTCAACGGGATCGACTTCGGCTCGGCCGTCAACAACATCGCCTTCCTGAGCGCCGTCGACGGCAGCTGGCTCGATCGCTACGAGGCGCCCGTGGGCGACGCCGTGCCGGGCAGCCTGCTGCTGGCGACGGGCCTCTCGTACGACCGTACGGGCAGCCACCTGCTGGTCGCCGACCTCGACAACAGTCGAATCGTCGTGTGGAACACCAGCGCGAACGGGCTGCTCGTGGACGGCGATCCGAACGACGGCATCATCCCCTTCTCGATTGACGAAGACCACCCGGCGGGCATCCCGACGATGACGCCCGTGCTGACCTTCGGCCGCCCGGCGAGCTTCGCGGCGCCGAGCCGCGCCGACCTGCAGAGTCCATTCTCCGTGACGGTGGACAGCCGCGGCCGCATCATTGTGGGCGACACCGACAACCAGCGTCTCGTCGTGTTCCAGCCGGACTACCCGGCGGACGGCCCGGCGACGGCGACATTCTTGTTCGAACTGAACGCCCAGGGGGGCCTGAACGGGTACCCGCGCGGCGTCGTCGAGGACGCGTTCGGCCGTCTGATCGTCGTGGACACGGCGAACCACGAGATCGAGATCTTCCAGATTCCAAGCCTCGCCATCGTCGACGTCTCGGTGGCAGGGCCCCGCGCCCACGCCCCCGACGTGCTGCGGCCCGGCGCCACCTTGAGTGTGGGCGCGGTCGAGGGCGACACGGTGGCGGTCGAATTCAGTGTCATCGTTCCCGAGGGCCGGCCCGCGGTGCAGAACGTGATTCCGGGCTGCGCGGTCAGCGACAGCCAGGGGCCGTTCCTCTTCGATGATGCGCCCGTCGGTCCCGAACTCGTCGGCTGGATCCCCACGGCGCTGCACACGTCCCTGGGGTCGTCTGGCGAGATCGGGCTGATTCGGCCCATCGCCCCCGCGAGCCCGGCCACGAGCGACGTGTACCGCTTCCGGTGCACGGTCGTCGCGCGTGTCGAAGGCCCGCTGGCGTTCGAGTTGACGGCCGACGGCAATGACGGGATGACCAGTGCGAGTTCGAGCCGCACGTCGGAGGCCACGGTCGGCTGCGCCGAGTGCGAGACCGGGCTGCCAGCGATCACCGCGGAGGTCGTCAACCCGGCGCCGCGGGTGTTCTACAACGAGGAAGTCACGCTCGGCCTGTTTGCCGAAGATGTCGTGGACTCGACCAACGTCGACGACCCGCGCGCGGGCCTGCCGGCGGCGGGCATCAAGCGGATCTACTGGCAGTGGGTGTACGGCCCGCTCGCATTCGAGGATGATTCCTTCATCGGCTGCGATGACTTCCCGGGCGCGCCGATCAACTGCGACGGGCCTGGGTTGGCGGACGGCGATCCGGTGGGCTTCCCGTACCCCGCGACCTATGACGTGGAAGTCCCCGTGGCCGATTGGGCCGAGGGTTACAACATCCTCGAGTACTGGACGCAGGATGCCGCAGGCAACCGGACGACGCGCCAGCAGATCGTGGTGACGCTGGACCTGACGCCGCCGCGCGCAGCGTTTGCCTACCCGGCGCCGACCGGCCCGTGCTGGAGTGACGCCTCCGGCAGCCACTGCTGGTACACCTCGTCGGTGACGGTGCCATACAGCGTCTTCGACAACTTCACGTCGTCGAACCAGATCCTGGTGAACGGCGTGGCCGGAGCATCGAACGTCCCGCTCATCTTCGATCTGGAGGGCGAGAACCCCGCGATGGTCTTCAGCCTCGAGGACCTGGCAGGCAACACCAGCGTCGCCTCGTCGTCGGATCCGCTGCTGAACGGCCGCATCGTCCATATCGACCGCGTCGCCCCGGTGACGACGCTTGCCTGCACGTGGACTGACGGGACCACGACGCTCGACTGCTCGGCTGGCGGGATCTTCCCTGGCGGCACGGCGACGGTCACGCTCTCCGCGACCGATGCGACCTCCGGGGTGAAGCAGACCTTCTACCAGGTGTCGGGCGCGCCCGTGGCCTACAGTGGCCCGGTCGTCCTGCCGGCATCGACGACGTTCGGCTACTGGACGCGCGACGTGGCGGGCAACATCGAGCAGGCCCGCGAAATCAGCCTCGTCCTCAACAACCCGCCCACCGCGTCGGACGGTACGCTGACGACGGCCGAGGACACCCCGGCTGACGTGACGCTCGTGGCCAGCGATCCCGACGGCGACGCGCTCACCTACACCGTCACCGCCGGGCCCTCGTCCGGCACGGTGACGCTGGCCGGCAACGTGGCGACCTACACGCCGGCCGCCAACTACTTCGGGCCCGACAGCTTCACGTTCGAGGTGAACGACGGCAACGGCGGCACGTCGTTCGGGACGATTGCCGTCACGGTGACGCCGGTGAACGACGCGCCGGTGTTCGACGATCAGACGGCCACGACCCCGGAAGACACGCCGGTGGACGTCACGCTCATCGCGAGCGACGTGGACGGCGACCCGCTCACGTTCACGATCACGGGCGGGCCGGCGAACGGCACCGCCGTGCTCGTCGGTAACGTCCTGACCTACACGCCCGCGGCGGACTTCCACGGCACCGACACGGTCACCGTGCAGGTGAGCGATGGGCAGGGCGGCGTCACCACGGCGACGGTGACCATCATCGTCACGCCGGTGAACGACGCGCCCGTGATCGCCGACCAGAGCGTGACGACCCCGGAAGACACGCCGATTGACGTGCCGCTCGGCGCGACCGACGTGGACGGCGACACGCTCGCCTACACGATCACGAGCGGACCGGCGAACGGCACCGTCGCGATCGTGGACGGCGTGCTGACCTACACGCCCGCGCCGAACTTCAACGGCACCGACAGCGTGACGGTCGAGGTCAGCGACGGCGCCGGCGGCACGGCGACGGCGACGATCACCATCATCGTCGCGCCGGTGGACGACCCGCCGAGCGTGAGCGACCAGACGGTGACGACGCCCGAGGACACGCCGATCGCGATTGCCATCGGGGCCTCGCACCCGGACGGCAACCCGTTGAGCTACGCCATCGTCAGCGGCCCCGCGCACGGGACCGCGGTCCTGACGGGCGGGAGCATCGACTACACGCCCGCCGCGGACTTCCACGGCACCGACACCTTCACGGTGCTGGTGACCGATGACAAGGGCGGCAGCGCCACGGCCACGATCACCATCATCGTGACGCCGGTCAACGACGCGCCCGTCATCGCGGATCAGGGCGTCGAAACGCCCGAGGACACGCCGGTTGACGTCACGCTCGGCGCGACGGACGTGGACGGAGACACGCTCACCTATACCGTGCTGAGTGGGCCCGTGGACGGCACCGTCGTGATCGTGGACGGCGTACTGACCTACACGCCTGAGGCAGACTTCCACGGCACCGACGAGGTGACCGTGCAGGTGAGCGATGGGCAGGGGGGCACCGCCACGGCGGTCATCACCATCATCGTGACGCCGGTCAACGATGCGCCGGTCGCGGTGAACGACGCGGCCTCGGTGATTGCCGGTGCGGCCGTCGTGATCGACGTGCTCGCCAACGACACCGATGCGGACGGCGACACCCTGAGCGTCGCGAGCGTCTCCACGCCGGCGAATGGCACCGCGGTGGTGGGCGTTGACGGGCGCATCACCTACACGCCGGCCCCGGGCTTCGTCGGGACCGACGCGTTCACCTACATCGCCACTGACGGCCAGCTCCAGAGCGCGCCGGCCACGGTGACGATCACCGTGCTGCCGTCGAACCAGGCGCCGTTCTGTGGCGACGCCTACGGCAGCCCGCAGTTCATCGCGTGGCCGCCGAACCACCGCGTGGTGCCGATCTCGATCCTCGGGATTGTGGATCCGGACGGGGACACCCTCACCCTCACTGTGGACTCGATCTGGCAGGATGAGCCGACCAACACGCAGGGCGACGGCAACACCAACGTCGACGGTGGTGTCCTGCCCGACGGCCAGCCCTGGGTGCGCGCCGAGCGCATGGGCGACGGTGACGGCCGGGTCTACGAGATCCGCTTCACGGCCACCGACCCGTCGGGGGCCGCGTGCAGCGGGACTGTCTTCATCGGCGTCCCGCACGACCAGCGTGGCACGCCGCCGGTCGACAGCGGCGTCCGCTACAACTCGATGACCGGCGAACCGGTGGCCCCGGGCGGCGGCGGTGGCGACACGACGCCGCCGGTGATCGACCCGGCGCCGAACCAGACGGTGTCCACCACTGACCCTGACGGCCAGGCGGTCAGCTACGCCGCGCCGTCGGCGACCGGCGCCGACGGACCGGTGACGGTCGCCTGCGCTCCCGCGAGCGGCAGCGTGTTCCCGGTGGGCACGACCACGGTGACGTGCACCGCGACCGATACGGCCGGGAGCACCGCGACGACGACGTTCACCGTGACGGTGACGCTGTCGACCCCGCCGCCGTCGTCGGGCTCCTACCGGACGCAGTCACAGGGGGGCTGGGGCTCGCCGTCGACGAGCGGCCCGGGTTCGCTTCTCGACGCGAACTTCGGCAGCATCTACGGCAGCGCCGGGGTGACCATCGGTGGCAGCAAGACGCTGCGGTTCACCTCCGCCGCCGCCGTGCGGGCGTTCCTTCCGCAGGGCGGCACTGTGGCGGCCCTGAAGAAGAGCGAAGTCAACCCGACGAAGAAGATCACGAACCTCGCGGGCCAGGTGCTGGCACTCAGGCTGAGCGTGGACTTCTCGAGCGCTGGCGTCACCAGAAGCGGGCTCGGCAGTCTCCGTGTGAGCGCCGGCAAGCTGGCCGGCTCCACCGTGAACCAGGTGCTCGCGCTGGCGAACCAGGTGCTTGGCGGAAACACGGGGGCGTTGCCCTCGGGCGTCAAGATCGGTGACCTGAACACCGTCGTCGACAAGATCAACAACAACTTCGTCGACGGCACCGCGGACAACGGCTACCTCGTTCCCTGAGCCCCATCTCGGGGCGACACACGTAAGGCCCCGGCTCCCCCGGGGCCTTGCGTGTGTACGGGGTGGGTAGTGGGCGGTGGGTTGTGGGTGGTGGGTAGTGGGCGGTGGGTAGTGGGTGGTGGGTAGTGGGTAGTGAACGGTGGGCGGTGGACGGTGGGCGGTGAACCGGTCAGCTGGAAGCCGAAAGCCGAAAGCCGAAAGCCGAAAGCCGAAAGCCGAAAGCTGATCGCCGATTGCCGATCGCCGACAGCCGGCCGGCGTCTACTCGTGTCCGTTACGGCGGTACGTCACCACCGCGGCCATCGTCGCGGCGAGCAGGGCGTTGGCGGGCATGGTCACGGGGATCTCCCAGAGGCTCTGGACGGCGACCGCCATCAGGCCGGCGAACGCCCCGAGCCGCAGCCACAGGGCTTCACCGCGCTCCTGCCGCATGCGCGTCCGGGCGAGGCGCCCGAAGGCCACCAGCAACGCGAGGGCGGGCAGGGCCAGCCACAGGCCGCCTTCGGCGGCGACCTGCAGGTAGTGGTTGTGGGCGTGATTGAAGCGCACGACGCTGTCGAGGTGCGAAAACACCGGGAGCGTCTGCTGGTAGCCGGCCATCGCCATGCCGAACGTGCCGGCGCCCGTGCCTGTGAGCCGGAAGTCCGACACGATCGGCAGCGTCTCGCGCCAGATCGCCGTGCGGTCGGTCTCGGCGCCGCCCAGGCCCGCGGCGAAGCGGCTGGTGATCGCGGGGACGTCCCCCGCGAGCAACGCAAGGCCGATCCCGGCCGAGAGCAGCAGCGCCACCACGGTCGCGAGGCGGGGATGCCAGTCGCGCGTCGCGCCGCCGCGCCACAGCACGGCGACGGCCACGGCCAGCCCGATCAGCCCCGACCGCGATCGCGAGACGGTGATCGTGGCGGCCATCACCGCCCAGGCCAGCGCCATCGAGGGGGCCCCCGAATCGAGCACCCGGCGCAACACGTGCCGCCACGAGGCGCCGACGACGGGACCGTCGAGCCGGGTGCGGAGCCGCGCCACCATGTACCCGCAGGCGAGGGCGCTCGCCATCAGGAACCAGGCGACGAGGTGGTTGCGGTTCACGACCGGCCCGAAGGGCTGCGCGCCGATGTCGTCCGGCACCCAGTAGCCGTAGATCCGGCCGGGCGACACCGCGCGCTGGACGATGGCGACGCCCGCCACAACGACCCCCGTCCAGGCGAGGATGCGCGTGAGCTGGCGCAGGCCGCCACCCGCGAAGACCGTCAGGGCGGCGCGGTACGTCAAGCCCACGGCCAGCAGCAGGGCGAGCGCGTGGAGCGTGGCGCGCGGGTCGATCGACAGCGCCGCCATCTCGCCCGCGTCGTGCAGGAGGGCGTCCACGCGGAGGCGCGCGGTCAGCGTGTCGGCGGCGGGGGAGAGCCAGCCGCGCACGAGGCCGGGCAACGGGAGGAGCTGCAGGGCCACGGCGGCGACGAGCCAGCCAAAGGCCAGATGCAGGCCGCGCGTGTCCGGCGCCACGCGCCAGGACTCGGCCCCGCCGAGCGCACACACGATCGCGGCGGCGGCGAGGATGAACGGGGTGGCCCAGGGGTAGATCCCGCCGAAGGCCGCGAGAGTCCCGGCGAGGAGGGCGGCGAGCGCGAGGCGCTGGACGGGCACAGCGGGGCTGATCAGGCCGCCGGCGCTTCGGCGTAGTAGCTCTTGTACTGATGCCCGTAGTAGCGGGAGTAGTAGTAGCGGTTCCGCGCGAAGTCCACCTTGTTGAGTACGGCGACGACCGAGCGCGGGTTGCCGGACAGCAGCGTCTGCACGGCGCGCTCGGCGAGCTGCCAGCGGGTCATCTCGGAGCCCACGACGAAGACCACGCCGGCGACAAGCGGCGCCACGATGACGGCATCCGTGACGGCGAGCACCGGCGGCGTGTCGATGATGACCCAGTCGAACGGCCCGCTCTCGAGCCCGTGCACGAGCGCCCGCATCCGGTCGGCCGAGAGCAGCTCGGACGGATTCGAGGGCGTGCGTCCGGCCGTGATGACCAGCAGGTTCGGGTCGTGCGTGCGGTTGACGACTTCGCGCATGCGCACCTGGCCGGCGAGCAGCTGCGACAGGCCCCGGTCGTTGGCGATGCGGAGCGCCTTGTGCACACTGGGCCGGCGCATGTCGGCGTCGACCAGCAGCACCCGCGAGCCGCCGACGGCCAGCGCCATCGCCAGGTTCACCGCCGTCGTCGTCTTGCCTTCGAGCGGCTGGGCGCTGGTCACGGAGATGACCTTGGGGCCATCGGCCGTCGCCTGGGACACGAGCGCCGTGCGCAGCGCGCGGAAGGCTTCGCCGAAGTCATGCGGCACCGGGCCGGACAGCAGCGGGTGGCGGTCGCCGCTCACCGAGGGCACCAGGCCGAGGAAACGGAGCTTCAGCCGCCGCGCGATGTCGTCGGGCGTCTTGACGGTGTCGTCGAGGTAGTCGAGGCCGAAGGCGATAGCGCACCCGAAGACGGTGGCGAACAGCAGCGCCAGCAGCCAGTCGCGGCGGTGGTTCGGCGTGAACGGTCCGCTGGGGACCTCGGCACGGTCGATGATCCGTACGTTGTTGGCGCGGCTGTTGGCGATGACCTGGAGTTCCTTCTCGCGCTGCAGCAGGGAGTTGTACAGCTCGCGGTTGGTCTCGGCTTCGCGCTCGATCACCGTGTAGTCGATACGCTTGGAGTTGAGGTCCATCGCGGCGGTCTTCTGCTCCTCGAGGGCCCGGGCGAGCTCGCGCTCCTGGGTGGCGGCCGCCTCGTACTCGCTGCGAATCGTCTGCACGGCGCGGTCGATCTCGTTGGCGAGCTGGCGTTCGGCGTTCGCGATGCTGACGCGAATCGCCTCCATCTCGGGGTGGCGTTCGCCGTAGCGCTCCGAGAGCCGCGTGCGGTCGCGTTCGAGATCGGTCAGGCGCCCCTTGAGCGTCTGGATGAACGTGTTCTGCACGATCGACGACAGGGAGTCGCGGTCGTTGCCGGCCTGCTGCACCTGCCGCCACAGCGTCTCCCGCTGCATCCGCTCCGTCCGTGCCCGCACCGCGGAGTCGTTGAGGGAGTTCAACCGTGAGACGACGATGTTCTGGCTGCTGTCGAGCGAGAGGGCGTTCTGCTGCTCGCGGTACTCGGCGAGCGCGCGCTCGCTCGCCTGCACGACGGCCTGCTGGCGGCGGCGCTCCTGCGCGAGGTACTCGAGGCTCTTCTGGATCTCCTGAACCTTGAACTCCAGGTTCTGGGTGACGTACTGCTCCGCGAGCGTGTTGATGGCGCGGGCGGCAAATTCCGGATCGGCCGCCTGGAACGAGATGTCCACGAGGCGGCTGCCCCGCACCGGCTCCACGCCGATGCGGCTGAGGAGGCCATCGACGTACGCGCGCTCGATTGCCGATTCGTTCACGGCGGGGGGTTCGATCGGCGCGCCCGGGTCGGCCGGGGCCACCCACCGCAGGGGGGCCCGGAGCGCCGACTTCACCGTCGAGATGCCCTCGGCGAGCGGGGTCGGCTTCGCACCCTGGCCGTTGAATTCCGGTACCCGCGACAGATCGAGCGCCCCCGCCACGCGCCGCGCGAGTTCGCGGCCGCGCAGCACCCGGTACTGCGTCTGGAAGTAGATCTCGGGATCCTGGTAGAAGATCGCCTGCGCCAGATCGCCCGCGGCCGCCGCGCTGACCCCCGACGACTCCTCTTCGATCATCAGCCGCGCAGAGGCGCGGTACTGCGGAATCGTGGTGTAGCTGTCGAGCATGAACCAGCCGAGCACCGCGAGGAACACGATAATCACCGGCCGGCGGTGCTTGTGGATCACCGTCAGCTTGTCGAGCAGGTGCGGCTCGCGCGGCAGGCCGAGACCTTGGAACTGCGAACCGGACGAGGTCGCGGCGGCCGGTGTGGAGTCGGCGGGCGTGTGGCTCATGACACTGGGCTGGCGGGCGCGCCAGGTTCCACGGACAGCACGCCAAGGCTGGCGGCAGACGCGAGCGCGCTCGAAGTCGTGCTGCCGAGCCACCACCCGAACGTACGGGTGCGGCTGGCGAGCTGCACGAGGGTCTGGATGATCTCGCCCGAACCGATCGTGACCGCCTCGCTGAGGGCGACCACGCTGCCGTCGATGAGCGTCATCTCGATGATGTAGGTGCCGGGTTCGAGCGAGCGGAAGGCAAATCGCCCCTCGGCGTCAGCCGTGGCGCGCTCGACGACCTGGCCGCCGCGCAGGTCGCGCAACTGCAGCTGCGCCTCGGGGATGGGACTGCGGTCGGCGCCCCGCGCGGTGCCGATGATCGCGTTTGTCGAGGCGCCGAAGGCGCCGACACCCTCCTCGACCGCCGGCAGGCCCAGGCGCTCGGTCCGCACAAACGTACCCTGCTGTGCCATTCCAGGCACCGCGAGCACCAAGGCGACGATCACACCAAGAATCCACCGGCCCATGTTCAGAACTTTCACTCTACTTATCGGTTGCAAGACCGGGACCGCCAGCCTGAAAAGACTCTATGCGACAAGATGACTATCTAATGATGCATGCTGTCACACATGATGTGGCCTGTCAACGGCATCTAAGTGATTGCGTGCAAAGACGATAGTCGATAGCAGGCTCGTCTTTTCTGTCGCTGAGCGGAGGTGACGACAATTCGCATTCACTGACACTCGTTAGACGCGACTGGGGCACTATGGGTGACATGGGGCCGGATGGCTGGTCCCTCGGTAAACACGACTGACCGGCGGTCCGTAACCCATTCAGCCCCGGTCCCTTGACGCTGGTCTGCCCGAGCCGATATCGTCGCGGACGCGTCCAATCTGAAGTTTCCCGATCGTGTGCACCATGATGAAGCTGACTTTTCGACGGGCTGCCGTGGCGGCCTCGCTCCTGGCCGGGCTTGCGATGGCGGCGTCCGGCGCCGGGACCCCGGCTGTGCAGGCGGCCGGTGAGGCTCACGACTGGCCGGAGTGGCGGGGGCCGTCCCGTGATGGCCGGTCCGCCGAGACCAACCTGCCCTCTTCGTGGTCGCCCTCGGGGGAGAACCTCGCCTGGCGGATCCCGTATGGGGGGCGCTCGGCGCCGGTGGCGTTCGGCGACCGCCTGTACCTGCTGACCGCCGTCGGCGATCCCTCGACGACGCAGGAGCAGCTCGTCGCGATCGACGCGGCGACGGGGAAAGTCGTCTGGGAGCGGCGCTTCAGCGTGTATCTGAGCGACGTGCCGCAGCACCGCGCCGCGTGGGCCTCACCCTCCGTCGATCCCGAGACGGGCACGATCTACGTCTTCACGGTGGGCGCCGAACTCATCGCGCTGTCGCCGGCGGGCGAGGTCCTCTGGACGCGCTCGATGCCGGAAGAGCACGGCGCGGTGACGACGCACGGCGGCCGGACGACGTCGCCGATCATCGAAGGCGACCTCGTCATCCTGAACGCGCTCATCCTGGCGTGGGGCGACCTCAACCGTCCCGGCAACCGCTATTTCGCGTTCAACAAGCGGACGGGCGAGACGGTCTGGATCAGCTCGCCGCAGGCCCGGCACTACGACACGAACTACTCGATGCCGATCGTGGTGGACCAGGACGGCGAGCGGCTGCTGATCGTCGGCGGCACCGACGGCGCGTTCCACGCAATCCGCGCCCACACCGGCACGCCGCTCTGGCGGTTCGACGTGAGCAAGCGCGCGATCCTGAACAGCGCCCTCTACCGCGACGGCGTGGCCTACATCACGCACGGCGAGGAGAATCTCGGCACGACCGAGATGGGCATGGTGGCGGCGGTCGACGCGCGGCGCACGGGCGACCTGACGCCCGAGGCATTCCGCTGGCGTACGCTCGGCTTCATGCCGACGTTTGCCTCCCCCGTCATGGACGGCGAGCGTCTCTACTCGGTCGACAATGGCGCCGTGCTGGCCGCGTTCGACCTGAAGACGGGCGCGCAGGTGTGGACCCGCAGCCTGGGCACCCTGCAGAAGGGGTCGCCGGTGCTGGCCGACGGCAAGCTGTACGTCGGGACCGAGAACGGCCGCGTCTTCATCCTGCGGCCGTCCGCCACCGGTGTCGAGATCCTGAGCGAGCAGATGCTCGGCGACCCCGCCGAGCCCGAGCCGATCGTGGCCTCGCCGATTATCGCCGACGGGCGGGTCTACATCACGTCGATGTCGGCGATGTACGCCATCGGCGAACGGCGTCCGCGCGCGGCCGCGGCGGCGCGTCCAACGGCACGTCCGCCGTACACCGGCGACGGCATCGTGGCGTCGGTGCAGGTCTTCCCGTACGAGGCGCTCCTGGCGCCGGGCGCGACGCAGGCGTTCACGCTGAAGCTGTTCGACGCGAAGGGCAACCTCATCCGGGAGGCCGCGGCGGATCAGGCGACGTGGGCCGTGGACCAGCTCGCCGGGCAGGTGGCCGCGGGGACCTACGCGGCGCCCGCGTCCGGACCCGCGGCCGGGTTCGTGAAGGCGACCGTCGACGGCGTGACCGGCCAGGCGCGCGTGCGCGTGGTGCCGCCGCTGCCGTGGGCGTTCGATTTCGAGCAGCCGGCCAGCGAGCAGCCGCCCTCGTGGTGGGTCGGCGCGGCGGGCAAGGTCCAGCAGCGCACGATTGAGGGCGTCGGGAACGTGCTGCTGCGTCCGCGCGACGACACCGTGGGCCGCCGCGCGAAGATCCTGATGGGGATGCCCGACTGGCAGGGATACACCGTCGAGGCCGACGTGCGCGGCCGCGAGCAGCGGCGCCAGCGCGGGGACGCGGGCCTCATCAATCAACGCTACGCCATGGTGCTCTTCGGCAACGGCCAGAAGCTCGAGCTGCATCCGTGGCAGGCGGCCGACGAGATGACCGTCCAGGTGCCGTTCGCGTGGGACGCCGACACCTGGTACCGCATGAAGCTCCGTGTGGACACTCAGGCCGACGGCACGACGCTCGTGCGCGGCAAGGTCTGGCCGGCGGCCGCGCCCGAGCCCGAGGCGTGGACCGTCGAGAAGGTCGATCGCATTCCGCATGTCACCGGCGCCCCCGGCCTCTACGCCGACGGCATCTCCGACATGTACTTCGACAACTTCCGGGTCACTCCGAATCGGTAATCGAACTATGACGCGTGTACTGCTCGCTCTCGCGCTGGCCACCGCGGCCCTCTCCCCGGCCGGCACCGCCGCTGACGGCGACTGGCCGATGTGGGGGGGCTCGCCCGACCGCAACATGGTCTCGCCGATGACGGGGCTGCCCACCGAGTGGGACATCCGCTCGGGGAAGAACGTGAGGTGGGTCGCCGAACTCGGCTCCCAGTCCTACGGCAACCCCGTGGTCGCGGGCGGCGTCGTGCTCATCGGCACCAACAACGAGGCGCTGCGCGACCCGAAGCAGCCGGGCGATCGCGGGGTGCTGATGGCGTTCCGCGAGTCGGACGGGGAGTTCCTCTGGCAGGCGACGCACGAGAAGCTGGCGTCGGGCCGGGCGAACGACTGGCCGTTCCAGGGCATTGCGAGCTCGCCGCTCATCATCGGCGATGTCGCCTACTACGTTTCGAACCGCGCCCAGGTCATCGCGATCGACATTCACGGCTTCCGCGACGGCGAGAACAACGGACCCTACACAGAGGAGACGCTCACCGGCCAGCACGACCCCGACTTCCTCTGGATCTACGACATGATCGAAGAGGTCGGGGTGTTTCCGCACAACCTCGCGAACTCCTCGCCCGTCGCGCACGGCGACCTGCTGTTCATCAGCACGTCGAACGGGCAGGACGAGAGCCATGTCAACGTGCCGTCGCCGAAGGCGCCGTCGATCATCGCGCTCAACCGCGTCACCGGCGAGCTCGTCTGGGAGGACAACTCCGTCGGGGACCGCATCCTCCACGGCCAGTGGTCGACGCCGGCGCTCGGCACCATCGGCGGCGTGCTCCAGGTCGTGCACGCCCAGGGCGACGGCTGGATTCGCGGCTACGAGGCCGCGACCGGGACGAAGCTCTGGGAGTTCGACACGAACCCCAAGGACTCGGTGTGGCCGAAGACGCGCAACGAGGTGATCAGCACACCGGTCATCTACGACAACGTCGTCTACATCGCGAACGGCCAGGATCCCGAACACGGCGAGGGCGTCGCGCACGCCTACGCCATCGACGCGACCAAGCGGGGCGACCTGACCGAGACGGGCAAGATCTGGCACTACCAGAAGATCCGCCGCTCGATTTCGACGCCGGCGATCAAGGACGGCCTGATCTACATGGCCGACTTCAGCGGCTTCCTCCACTGCCTGGACCTGAAGACGGGCGAGCCGCTCTGGGTGCACGACATGTTCGCCGCCATCTGGGGATCGCCCATCATCATCGATGACAAGGTGTACCTCGGCGACGAGGACGGCGACATCACGGTGCTGCAGCACGGCCGCGAGCTGAAGGTCCTCAGCGAGCAGAACATGGGCAGCTCCGTCTATGCGACGCCCGTCCCCGCCAACGGCGCGTTGTTCATCATGAACCGCAACCAGCTGTACGCGCTGGCCGAAGGCGCGACGCTGAAGCCGGCCACGGCCGGCGGCCGGTAGCCCGGGACGGATGGATCGCCGCCGCTTCCTCACGGCCGTCGCCGCAGCCGGCCTCGCCGCGCACCCGGCCGTGCGCGCATGGGCGCAGGGCCGGCCGGCGGCCATGGCGCCCGCCGATCGCTGGCCGCAGTTTCGCGGCGTCCCGTCGCTCGTCGGCGTGAGCGCGGCGACCGTGCCCGCCCGCCTGTCGGTGCGCTGGACCTGGGAGGCGGCGGAGGCCATCGATTCGTCCGCGGCGATCGTGGACGGCACCGTGTTCGTCGGGACGGGCGAGGGCGAGCTCGTGGCCCTGGCCCTGGCCGACGGCGCCCTGCGCTGGCGCTACAAGGCGGGGGAGTCGATCGGCGAGTCCTCGCCGGCGGTGGCGGACGGCCGCGTCTTCATCGGCGACCTCGACGGCGTGTGTCACGCGGTGCGTGCCAGCGACGGCACGCGACTCTGGCGTGCCAAGACCCCGTCCGAGATCAAATCGTCACCCATCGTCTTCGGCGACACGGTCGCCATCGGCTCGTACGACGGCGGGCTGTATGCCTTCGGCGCGGCGGACGGCACGCCGCGCTGGTCGGTGATGACCGACAACTACGTGCACGGCACGCCCGCGGTGGTGGACGGAGTCGCGTACTTCGCGGGGTGCGACGAGATCTTCCATGCCGTGCGCCTCAGCGATGGGCGCAAGCTCTTTGCGACCTCCGCCAGCGCCTACACCGGCGCCTCGGTCGCGATCGACCGCGGCGTCGCCTACTTCGGGACGTTCGATAACCAGGTGGTGGCGCTCGACATCGCGACGCAGCGGATCCTCTGGCAGTACGAGCACCCGGATCGGAAGTTTCCCTACTACTCGTCGGCCGCCATCATCGACGGCACGGTGATCCTCGGCGGCCGCGACCGCTTTGTGAAGGCCCTCGACGCGGCCACCGGCAAGGAAGTGTGGAGCTACTTCACGCGCGCGCGCGTCGAATCGTCGCCGGCCGTGGCCAGCGGGCGGGTCTACGTGGGCGGCAACGACGGCCGGTTCTACGTGCTGGACCTCGCCTCGGGCAAGCGGCTCTGGGAGCACGAGGAAGGCGCCCCGCTGCAGGCCTCCCCGGCCATCGCCTCCGGCCGCATCGTCATCGGCTCCGCCGACGGCCGCCTGCTCTGCTTCGGCTGACACGTACAAACACGAAGGTCACGAAGGTCACGAAGGCGTACGAAAGGTCATTCATGGATCCGGTAGCGCAACCGGATCCCAGGAGTGCCCTTTGTACGTCCTTCGTGGCCTTCGTGACCTTCGTGTTTGTCCGTGTCAGCGGAACTCGATCGTGACAACGGGTTCGTTGAACTTCAGCCCGCGGACGTTCTTCAGGAACGGGCGCAGCGCGGCGATCGACATGTCGGCGCCCATGCGCGACTGCAGGTCCGTCAGCACGGCCTCGTCGGCCATGAGCGACTCCAGGTCGAGTTCGAGCAGCGTCACGCGGGGGCCGTTGACGTGATCCGCGTTGGTGCGCACGATCGTGCCGCCGACCTCGATGTCCACCGACATCCGGAAGCCCGCGAACATCGACTTCAGCATCTGCAGCATCTGCGGGTCGGAGAACATGCCCGCCGGCGGCGGCGCCGTGTC
The DNA here is from genome assembly GCA_030680175.1 of Vicinamibacterales bacterium. Lineage (GTDB taxonomy): Bacteria > Acidobacteriota > Vicinamibacteria > Vicinamibacterales > UBA2999 > JAUXWO01. Next base: position 4,192 of record JAUXWO010000051.1, on the reverse strand, counting down.
GTCCTCCTCGTCGTCGGTGTCGGCCTTGGATTCGTCGAATGTCACGGTCAGGAGCGACGTGCCGCCGGGCTGGCGCGTGAACTGGAACGAAAGCGGGCTCTCCCCGCGGGAGGCCGCAAGGTTGCTCGTCGCGCCCGCCATCGCGGAGTCCTGATCCAGGCGCAGCGTCGTGATGTCGTCGAATGCGTAGAGGGCCTTGCTGCCCTCGAAGAGGCCCTGCCGCATCGGTTCGGCGGAGACGAGGCGCACCCCGGGGCCCAGACGCTCGGCCGCGCGGGCCAGATTCTCCTGGTTGAACGTTGCGGACGACGAGGCCCCGTCGGCGCCGAGCCCGCCCATCATCATCTTGGCGGCCTGGGGATTGACGAGCAGGACCTGCTCGATCGTGCCGCTGCCGTCCGGCTGCACCTGCACAAGCGTCGTGCTCGACAGGCACCCGGTCGTGACGATGGCGGCGGCGAAGACCATGAGACGTCCCACGCGATGCATACCTGCCTCCAGACTCCCATCATACCTATACTAGTGGCGTGTCGTTGACGGTCTACGACCGGGCCGCCCGTTGGGCGGCCCGTAGAATCGCGACGGAACAGAGGCACTCGTAGTACCTCTGCAGTCGATACACACCATGAGTGCCATGCTTCGTGAAGGCGACGGCCGTTCGGCCCTGGTGACGGGCGCCTCCGCCGGAATTGGCGCGGCGTTCGCACGCCATCTCGCTGCGCGCGGCTACGATCTGATACTCACGGCGCGCCGCGCCGACCGGCTCGAGGCGCTGGCCGCGGAGCTGACGCGCACGCACGGCGTCTCGGCCGTGGTGCTGCCGGCCGATCTGGCGGATCCGGGTGCGCCGGCCGCCCTGCTCGAGGCGATCGAGGCGCGCGGCCTGCGCGTCGATGTGCTCATCAACAACGCGGGCTACGGCGTGCCGGGCACCTTTCTGCAGTCGCCGTGGGCGGCCCACGCCGCGTTCCTGCAGGTGATGGTCACCGCGATGTGCGAGCTCGCCTACCGCGTCCTGCCGGGCATGGAAGCGCGCCGCTCGGGGTGCATCGTCAACGTCGCCTCGTTCGCGGCGCTCATTCCCGGCGTCGCGGGCCATACGCAGTACGCGGCGTCGAAGGCGTTCCTCGTGCGCTTCTCGGAGTCGCTGGCCCTCGAGGCGGCGCCGCACGGCGTGCACGTGAGTGCGACCTGCCCCGGATTCACCTACAGCGAGTTCCACGACGTCAACGGCATGCGCGCCACGGTCAGCCGGCTGCCCGGCTGGCTCTGGCTCGACGCCGGGACCGTCGCGGCGGAGAGCTGGGCCGGGGTCACGGACGGCCGGGCGGTCGTCATCCCCGGCCGGGTCTACCGGGTGTTGGCGGTCCTCGTGCGCCTGCTGCCCGCCTGGGTGCTGGGCCTGTTCCTGCGACGTAACGCCGGGAAGTTCCGCAAGACCTGAGCCGCCCGGGTCCCGTCCGCGCCCCTGCCAGCGGCCGGCGGGAACTCCGCCGCCCCGTTCCCGTATGTGGAAGAAGCAAGGGGGACGCATGATCGAGGCGATCGGCAAGGACATCCGGTACGCGGTGCGCTGGCTGCGACGCAGCCCCGGCTTCTCACTGGTGGCCATCCTGTCGCTCGGACTCGGCATCGGCTTCAACACGGCCATCTTCGCGGTGGTCGACGCGTTGCTGCTGAGGCCTCTTCCCGTCGCCTTTCCCGACCAGCTCGTCGAGGTCTATACGAGCAGCCCCGACGGCGATGTCTACGCGACGTCCTCCGTGCCCGATTACCTCGACCTGCGGGATCGGAACGAAGTGTTCCGGGACGTCGTCGGCTATACGCCCATGCTGGCGCCCGTGAACACCGGCGAGCGTGCGCAACTGCTCATCGGCGAAATCGTCACCGGCAACTTCTTTCAGGGGCTGGGCATCACGCCGGCGCTCGGCCGCATCCTGTTGCCGGACGATGACCGGCCCGGGGCGGCGCGCGTGGTCGTGCTCTCGCACCAGTTCTGGCAGCGGCAGTACGGGAGCGATCCCGCGGTCCTCGGCCGGACGCTCAAGATCCGTGGCGAAGTGTTCGAGATTGTCGGGGTGAGCGACGCGAGCTTCAGCGGCATGCTGCCGCTGCTCGTGCCGCAGTTGTTCATCCCGTTCGCCCAGCACGACCTGATCGAGCCGGCGGGTATGCAGAGCGTCGTGCCTTCCCCGACGGGGACGAACCGCCTCGATCGCCGCGGTCAGCGGTGGTTCTTCGTGAAGGGGCGGCTCAGGCCCGGTACCACCCTCGCGCAGGCGCGCGCCAACGTCCAGCTCATCGCCTCGCAGCTCCAGGCCGAACACCCGCTCACGAACCGCGATCGGCAGATGTCCCTCGTCCCGACCGGTGACGTACGCGTCAACCCCGCCGTCGACGGAGTCGCCCGGTGGGCCGTCGGCGGCACCATGGCGGCCGTCGGGCTGCTGCTGCTCATTGCGTGCGCGAACGTTGCCGGCATGCTGCTCGCGCGTGCGGCCGCCCGCCAGCGCGAGATCGCCATTCGCCTGGCGGTGGGCTCGAGCCGAGCCCGGCTCGTGCAGCAGCTGCTGACGGAAAGCCTCGTGCTCGCCAGCCTCGGGGCCGTGGCGGGCCTGGCGCTGGCCGTCTGGATCACGCAGATCCTGTCGCTGGTGCCGCTTCCGCTCCCCGTGCCCGTGATGGTGGACCTCCGAATCGACTGGCGTGTTCTGAGCTTCGTCGCAGGCGCCACCCTGCTCACCGGGGTGGTCGCCGGTCTCGTGCCGGCCCTCAAGGCGTCCAGTCCGGATCTCGTGCCCGATCTCAAGGGGGAGATCACGGCGGGACACGTCGCCGGTCGGCGGTTGACGCTGCGGGATGCACTGGCGGCCGGGCAGATCGCCGTCACGGCCCTCCTGCTGGTCTCCTCGGGCCTCCTCGTGCGGAGCCTCGGCGCCGCGCAAGCCGCGGATGTCGGGTTCCGTTCTGACGGGCTGGCCCTCGTGGGGCTGGACATGGAGATGGCCGGCTACGACGCGGAGCAGACCGCGCAGTTCTTCGAGGAGGCAGACCGTCGCCTCCGTACGATTCCCGGCGTCACCGCCGCCGCCCGCGCGTCACGCCTGCCGTTCTCGTTGAACTTCAACCAGAGCAACATCGCCGTTCCCGGTCATCAGCAGGCGCCTGACGAGATGGGCCCGGCCATCGACACCGCCGAAGTGTCGCCCACGTACTTCGAGACGCTGGAGATCCCCCTCCTCGAAGGGCGCGGCTTCGTCGATGCCGACGGACCCGGCACGCCGCGCGTCGCCATCGTCAATGAAACCATGGCGAAGCGCTTCTGGCCTGGCGAGAGCGCCATCGGCCGCGTCATGTACGCGCGTACGCTCTCGAGCGGGCAGCCGATCGAAATCGTGGGCGTTGCGGCCGATCACCGGATGAGGACCGTCGGGGAGGGCGCGGTGCCCGCATTCTACACGTCCACCACGCAGCGTCCCTCCTCCTACGGCGTGCTCGTCGCGCGGACGAGTGGCGATGAAGTCGCCCTGCTGGCCGAGATGCGGCGCACGCTGCTCGCCATGGAGCCGGACGCGCTCTTCATCGACAACCAGACGATGAAGGAGCAGGTGGCCGGCGTGCTGTTCCCTGTGCGTGCCGCGGCCAGCCTGGTGTCGATCTTCGGCGGCCTCGGCCTGCTGCTGGCGGCGGTCGGGCTCTACGGCGTGATCGCGTCCGGCGTCGAGCGGCGCACACGGGAGATCGGCATCCGCATGGCGATCGGCGCGCGGCCCGCGGACGTCCTGGGGCTCGTGCTGCGGCAGGGCACGGCGATCACGGCCGCCGGGCTCCTCGTGGGCTTCGCGCTGGCCGCCGCAGCCACCCAGGTGCTGGCGGGCGCCCTCTACGGGGTCGGCACGGCCGATCCGGTGGCGTGGGGCGGCGCCGCCGCGACGCTCGTCGGCATCAGCGCGCTCGCCAACCTGATTCCCGCCAGGCGCGCGATGCGCGTGAACCCCACGCAGGCCCTGCGCGCCGACTGAGAGCCCGAGGTGCCCGAGGTGCCCGAGGTGCCCAAGGTGCCCGAGGTGCCCGAGGTGCCCAAGGTGCCCGAGGTGCCCGAGGTGCCCGAGGTGCCCAAGGTGCCCGAGGTGCCCGAGGTGCCCGAGGTGCCCAAGGTGCCCGAGGTGCCCGAGGTGCCCGAGGTGCCCAA
>JAUXWO010000046.1 GCA_030680175.1 Vicinamibacterales bacterium | reverse complement strand
CCCCGTGGAGTCCCCGTCCACGGCGGCGTCCGCGAACGGCAGCCTCCTCGAAACGGTGCAGGTGGAACTGCAGCAGGCCGAGGCCCACTATCAGAAGGCCATCGACGGGCTCGAAGCCATCGCGCGCGAGGAGACCGGGGAACTCGATCCCCAGGTGGCCGCCGTGCTGCAGAAGAACCTGCAGGTGATCGACATGGCCATCGGCGAGAGCCGGGCCGCGCTGCGGGTGCAGCCGGCGAGCGCGCCCGCCCAGGACAGCCTGTTCGAGGCCATGCGCAACAAGGTGGCGCTGCTCCAGCAGACCGTCGAGCTCATCAACGAAATGCGGAAGGGCAATCAGGCCGAGACCGCGCGGATCGTCGAGGGCCTCGGGCCCACGTAGTGGAGTCGTTGACGGTCACGACCGGCCGGATCCCGGCGGACCAGTCACGAGAGATGCGAGTCATGCACATACTTCCCCGTCTTCGCCTCGCCGCCGCTCTGGCGGTTCTCGCGCTCGGTGGCCAGCCGGTGGCCGCGGCGGTCACGCTGCACATCGCGGACGATGCGGTCAGCGGGCAGTCGCGCGACCGCGGGAGCGAGCACACCGAGACCGTCACCGAGCGGTTCACGGTCGGCGCATCGGGCGCGCTGGACCTCTCCAACATCGCCGGCGACGTGCGGGTCACCGGCGGCGCCGGTACCGACATCCGCATTGAAGCGGTCAAGCGCGTGCGCCACGCGGACGCCGGCGAGGCGCGCCGCCTGCTGAACGCCCTCCGCCTCGAGATGACCAACGTGCGCGGCCGCGTCGAGGTCCGCACGGAGTATCCGCGCAACGAACGCCGCTTCTCGGGCAGCGTGGCCTACACCGTCACCGTCCCGGCCGGGGCGGCCGTGGCCGTGAAGACCATCTCCGGCGACGTCACGCTCACGGCCATCGGGGGCGAGGCGCGCGCGGAATCCGTGAGCGGGGACGTGGCGATCACGCGCTGCACGAACCTGGCGCACGCCCGGACGGTGTCCGGCGACGTCCGCCTCGAGGAGAGCGGCAGCGAGGCGGTGCTGTCGCTCGGCACCGTCAGCGGGAACGTCGTCGCCCGGGGCGTGAAGGTGCGCAGCCTCGACGCGAGCGCCGTGAGCGGCGATGTCCGGTTGAGCGGCGTGGAAACCGAGCGCATCCAGGCGAAGTCGGTCTCGGGGAACATCGAATTCGGCGCGCGCCTCCAGCGCGGCGGGCGCTACGAGTTCAACTCCCACTCCGGCGAGGTCCGCCTGACCCTCGGCGACGACACGGGCTTCGAGATCAACGCCGACACGTTCAGCGGCAGCATCCGGTCCGACTTCCCCATCACCCTCCGGAGCGACAGCCCGCAGGGGGCCCGCGGCCGGGCCGCCCGCGCCATCCGGGGGACCTTCGGCGATGCCAGCGCCATCGTCGCCGCCCGCAGCTTCAGTGGGAGCATCGTCATCACCCGGCAGTGAGTGTCTCACTTCGCACAGCGCTGCCCGCGAATGCGCATATAATGGGGCGATGTTCTTACTCAGGAGGCTACGGATGCAGCAGATGTGGCTCGTCGGAATCCTCGCGGCAACCCTGTCGATGGGCTCCGCGAGCGCCCAGGAAGTGCCTGCCGGGGAGCAGGCGCTCGGCACGATCAGCCTGCCGCGCAGCGTGATGGCCGACGGCAAGCCCCTGGCTGCCGGCAGCTATCAGGTGCGCCTGACCGGGCAGTCGGCCCAGCCTACCGTGGCAGGCCAGCGCGGCGACCTCAACCGCTGGGTGGAGTTCGTGCGTGGCGGCGAGGTGCGGGGCCGGGAAGTCGTCACCGTCATCCCGGCTGCGGAAATGAAAGACCTCAACAGCAGCGGCCGGGGCCCGCGCCCCGGCGCGAGCGGCACCCGCGTCGAGATGCTGAAGGGCGACGACTACCTGCGCGTCTGGATCAACCGGGGCGGCGTTGCCTACCTGATCCACATGCCGCCGGCGTAGGCACCGGCGAGACCAAACGACAAAGCCGGCCCCGAGTCATCCAGGGCCGGCTTTGTCATGTACGGACGATCGGCTTTCGGCTTTCGGCTTTCGGCTTTCGGCTTTCGGCTTTCAGCTTTCAGCGTCCGGCAACTGCAATCTGCAATCTGCAATCTGCAATTCCGTTATCCTCCGATCGACATCACATCGAACTGCTCGTGGTGCAGGTGGACGTCGGGCTTGACGATCACGTCGCGCCGCAGCATGTCCTTCAGGTCGCGGAGCACGCCGCGCTCCTCCTCCTTGAGCGCGCGCGCGATGTCCGGGTTCACCCGCAGCAGCACGCCGGCGCCGTCGAGGTCCTCGCCCACCTTGCGCACCTCGGTGAGGATCTCGTAGCAGATGGTCGAGGCCGACTTGATGGTGCCGGTGCCCGTGCAGTAGGGGCAGGGTTCGGTCAGCGTCTTCTCGAGGCTCTGCTTCACGCGCTTGCGCGTGATGATGACCAGGCCGAAGTCGGACACCTGCAGCGTCTTCGAGGGCGCGCGGTCCTTGCGGAGCTCCTGTTCGACGGCCTGGAAGACCTTCTGCCGGTTCTTCTTGTCCTCCATGTCGATGAAGTCCAGCACGATGATCCCGCCGAGATCCCGCAGCCGGACCTGGCGCACGATCTCCTTCATCGCCTCGAGGTTCGTCTTGATGATGGTGTCCTCGAGCCGGCCGGCCGTCTTCTTCCCGACATAGCGGCCGGTGTTGACGTCGATGGCGACGAGCGCCTCCGTCTGGTTGATCACGATCGACCCGCCCGACTTGAGCCACACCTTGCTCTTCAGGGCCTTGTCGAGTTCGGCCTGGACGCCGTACTCCTCGAAGATCGGGAACTCCTTGTCGTAGAGCTTCACGCGCGGCGCCATGTCGGGCATGATCCGCCCGATGAACTCGACGACGCGGCCGTGCTCCTGCGGGTTGTCGATCCGGATCGCCGTGAAGTCGTCGGTGAGCAGATCGCGCAGCAGCTTCGAGACGAGGCTCGCCTCCCGGTAGACGACGGCCGGGGCGCGGTGCGTCTCCGACTTGTGCCGCATCTCGGTCCACACGCGGTGGAAGTAGCTCAGGTCCGCGACGATGTCTTCCTTGGGGCGGTTCTCGGCCGCGGTCCGGATGATCACGCCGCCGCCGAAGTGGTGCTGCTCGCGGAACTCGCGCACGATGCCGCGCAGCCGTGCGCGCTCGTCGCGGCTCGCGATCTTGCGTGAGACCCCGACGTGATCCACCGTCGGCATGAACACGAGGAAGCGGCCGGGCAGCGTGACGTGGGAGGTCAGCCGGGCGCCCTTGGTGCCGAGCGGCTCCTTCGCCACCTGGACGATGATGTCCTGGCCTTCCTTGACCAGTTCCTCGATCTTCGGCTCGGGCGCGCGCGGTTCGTCGCGGTCGCCGCCCCGTCCGCCGCGCCCCCGCCGTCGATCCGCCGGGGGCGCCGCGCCCACCGCC
>JAUXWO010000081.1 GCA_030680175.1 Vicinamibacterales bacterium | reverse complement strand
GCCCGCCGCTGCGTCGCCCTCGCCGGCGCCCGCCGTCACCGATGAGGCCGCGGCCCCGTCCTCTGCGGCTGGGGACACCGAGACGCCTTCGGCGCCGCCCTCGGGCGCCATCACGCTGACGGCGATTGAGCGGGCCCTGCTGCCCGGCGCCGTCCGCGTCACCCTCACGCTCGATCAGGAAGTGGCCTATCGGGAGGAACGCCTCACGGGCCCGGAGCGCGTCTTCTTCGACCTGCGGGGCGTCGAGGCCGCCGCACATCTGAAGGACGCCCACCTCCGCTACGAGCGCGACGTCGTGCGCGAGATTCGGACCGGGCGCCATCCGGATCACACGCGCGTGGTCCTCGACCTCGAAGGGGTGACGCGCTACAGCGTGTTCACGCTCTACAACCCGTTCCGGCTGGTCGTCGAGGCCGAGCGTACCGAGGCGGCGGCCACGGCCGCGACGGCGCGCGTCCTGACGGCGCCGCCCGTGATCGCGCCGGCCCCCGCCGCCACGGAGGCCGCGCCCGATGCGCCGGCCGCTGACGCCGACGGCAACTTCTCGCTCGCCCGCCAGCTTGGACTCGGCATCTCGCGCATCGTGATCGACCCCGGCCACGGCGGGCGCGATCCCGGCGCGCGGGCGCACGGCGTCAACGAAGCCGAGCTCGTGCTCGACGTGTCGTTGCGCCTGGAGAAACTGCTGCTCAAGGAGCCGGGGCTCGACGTCGTGCTCACCCGCCGGACGGATACGTACGTCCCGCTCCAGGAACGCACCGCCATCGCCAACCGCGAAGGCGCCGATCTGTTCCTGTCGGTGCACGCCAACGCCGCGCGGAACGCGCAGGCGCGCGGCATCGAGACCTACTACCTGAGCTTCGCGTCGAACCCCGAGGCCGAGGCCGTCGCCGCCCGCGAGAACGCGGCGTCCGAGAGCACGATGCACAACCTGCCGGACATCGTGAAGGCCATCGCGCTCAACAACAAGCTCGATGAGTCACGCGATTTCGCCGCGATGGTGCAGGAGTCGCTCGTGACGCGGCTGCGGCGCGTCAATCAGGACGTGCGGAATCTTGGCGTGAAGAAGGCGCCCTTCGTGGTGTTGATCGGCGCGGGGATGCCGAGCGTGCTGGCCGAGATTTCCTTCCTGACGCACCGCCAGGAGGCCGCCCTGCTGAAGACGCCGGCCTATCGCCAGCACATCGCCGAGGCGCTCCACCAGGCGGTGATGCGCTATCGCCGGTCGCTCAAGAGCACCGTCCAGACGGCCGAGCCGTAGCCCACCCGTGCGCCGGGATCCCGGCCCGGCCGCGCCTTCCCTCGTGGGTGTATCGACTGCAGAGGTGCTCTAGGCGCCTCTGCTCAACCGCGACTCCGCGGGCCGCCCAACGGGCGGCCCGGCAGTCAACCGTCAACAACACGCCACTAATCCCTGAAGTAGTTGTGGGTGTGCCCGCGCGCCTCGATCTCGGTCACCGCGCCACGCTGCCGCCACCAGATATAGAGGCCACCGGCAAGCAGCCCCGCGCACAGTGCGGCGAAGAGCACGACCGCGATCAGCTCGACCGTGCCAAGCACCACGTCGCCGACGCCGATCTCGGGCGTGAACGGCTCGACCTCGATCACCTCTTCCGTGATCGGGAACGTCGGTGTATCCGGCGGCACCTGGAGTGAGGGCGATGGCTGCATGACGCCCCGTCTACGCGGGCCAGGCCGCGGCGCTGCCGCGGGCGAGCGCGACGAGCGTCGGTACCATCGCGCCCGTGGCCCCCTTGGTGCTCCAGGGCTTCGCCTCGTCGCTCCACGCCGTACCTGCGATATCGAGGTGCGTCCACGGGACACCCCGCGCGAATTCCTCGAGGAAGAGCGCCGCCGTGATCGCCCCCGCCGCGCGGCCGGGGCTGTTGATCATGTCGGCCACTTCGCTCTTGAGCAGGTCGCGATAGCCCTCGTGCACCGGCATCGGCCACACGTCCTCGCCGGCGGCGCCAGCGGCGCCCCGCACGACCTCGCCCCAGGCCTGGTGCCTGGCGAAGAGTCCGGTGATCTGCATCCCGAGGGCGACCACGCAGGCGCCGGTGAGCGTCGCCACATCCACGAGGTGCGTCGCGCCGAGCTGACGCGCGTACCAGAGACCATCGCCGAGTATCAGGCGGCCCTCGGCGTCGGTGTTGTTCACCTCCACCGTCAGTCCCGAGGCGCTCCGCAGCACGTCGCCGGGCCGCACGGCCCGTCCGCTCACCATGTTCTCGGCCAGGGGCATCACGGCCACGACGCGATTCGGCGCCCCGAGGCGCCCGATGGCCCGCATGGCGCCCACCGTCGCGGCCGCCCCGGACATGTCGTCCTTCATCCGCCCCATGCCGTCGGCCGGCTTGATCGAGATGCCGCCGGTGTCGAACGTAATCCCCTTGCCGACGATGCCGAGCACCGGGGCCTTCGGGTCCACCCCCGCCGGGGTGTACTCGCAGACGACCAGCCGCGGCGGCCGCTCGCTGCCCTGCCCCACGCCGAGCAGCAGGCCCATCCCGAGTGCGGCCAGTTCGTCTTCCGCCAGCACACGGACCTTCAGCGCCCCGCCGGACAGCAGGTCGACGGCCCGGCCAGCCAGGTCCTGCGGCGACAGGTGATTCCCCGGTTCGTTGGCCAGCAGCCGGGCGGCGTTGACGGCCTCGCCCACGATCCGCCCTTCGTCGAGCATGGCCTGGAGCGCCGGCCCCTCGGCCGACACGATGACGGAGGCCGCCGTCACCCAGAACACTTCATCGCGTGACTTCAGGTGGCCGTGGTTGAACGCCGCCGTGACCACGCCTTCGGCCGCGGCGGCCACCATCCCGGGCGTCGTGTCGCCGAATGGGGTCAGGTCGAGCGCGACGCGGCCGAGCCGCAGTTGCCGCGCCTGCAGGCCGGCCACGCTGGCGAGGCGGCGGACCAGCTCCCGTTCGGGCGTCAGCGTCGTCCCGGCGCCCACGACGGCCACACGGCGCGGGCGCCACCCCTCGTCCACGACCGTCGTCAGATGAACCACCCCCAGCTCAGCCTTGGCGGCTCCGCGTTCCACCGCCCACGCCACGTCCTGCCGTGCCTGCGGTCCGAGCCGCTCCAGCACACGCTCGGTGTGTCCGGCGACAAGCGGAAGCACCAGCAGGTCGATGTCGGTCTGTGAGGGGGAACCCGTACTCAGTGTCAGGGAAGGCAGTTCAAATGCGCTCGGCATGCAGGGTCAGCCTCTAGTGGAGTGTCTCGACAGAAGTGGTACTACCAGCGCCTCTGCTCAGCCGCGATTCTGCGGACCGTCGACGACACTCCCCTGGTGCGTGCCGGGCCTGCGCACGCACGCCGGACAGGGCACCGGAAGAGAGGCTAGCTTATCACCGCGCGGGACCCCACGGGTCGGGTGCGCACACACCTGCGCGCAATCGGCAACGGTGCCGTGACCGCCGGGCGGGCTGGCCGGGAGGCCGGGCTCGTCGAGGCCTACCGGTCGAGGGCCACCTGTGACGGCTCAGTTGGCGGGGGCGGCGCCGGCGGCTCGTCCGGCACCGGCGACGGGATGGGCGGCGGCACTGGCGGCGGCACGACCGGCGGCCGGCCCAGTCCGGTCATGAGCGCGGCGCCCAGCCCAATCGTCCACGCGACGTATTCGACGATCGCCCCGCCGACGAGCAGCGAGAACGCCACGAGGTGGAACGGCCCTGGCAGCACGTCAATCGTGCGCGCCAGCACGGCCGGCAACACGATCAGGCCGAGGCCGAGCCAGGCCGCCAGCACCAGGCCGCCCCCTTCCCCGTTGAACCGCGCCGCCACAAAGGCGCCCACGCGGGCGGCAATGCCGGTGAAGCCGAGCAGCATGGTCACGATCGCCGCCACGACGGCCAGCGGCACGAGCACCGCCACGAGCGGGATGCCGATGAGCGTGACGGCGAGCGCGATGGACCCGAGGATGAGAATCGGCACGAAGAGCACCTGCGCCCCGAGGCCGACAAGCGCCGCGCGCAGGGGCGCGGCCGCGGCGGCCTCCCCGACGCGGATTACCGGCCGCCGGGCCACGAGCGCGATGAGCGCCACCGCCAATCCGAGCAGCACGATCCGCAGCAGCGTCCCGGCAAACGAGATCCAGCCGCCGAACTCGAGGCGCGGCCACCACACGCCACGCCATCGGTCCCCGCGCCACGTCCCGATCTCCGCATCATTGATGCGGCCACTCAGCCGTGCGCCCGCGGCACGGTCCACCGATCCCCCAATCACCGTGATGTCGCCGAGGACGTCCGCCGTGGGCGCGAGCTCCACGCGCCCGCCCACCACGACGATGTCGTTCCTGACGCGCCCGGCGACATGCAGCCGCCCCCCGATGACGAAGACGCCCTCCGAGACCTCTTCATCTTCGGCGATCGTGATCGAGCGGCCTATGCCGATGCGCGCGCCGGTACGCCGGTAGAC
>JAUXWO010000040.1 GCA_030680175.1 Vicinamibacterales bacterium | reverse complement strand
CGCTCGCGCGCGCGGCCGGCGCCGGGGCGGACGCCGCGGCCGGCGACCCGGCCGCACCGCCCACGAGCGCGTCGAGCTGGGCCACGACCGTCATCGACATCCCGGCCTGCGCGCTCAGCTCCTCGCTCGCCGCCGCACTCTCCTCGGCCGTCGCCGCGTTGGTCTGCGTGATCTTCTCCATCTGCGCAATCGCCTGCGACACCTGGTCGATGCCCTGCGACTGCTGCTGGCTGGCCGCGCTCACCGAGTCCACCAGCCCCTTCACCTCGACGATGGCCTCGGTGATGCCGCGGATGCTGCCGGCGACCTCCTCCACGCGCTCGGCGCCCTCGGTCGACCGCGTGATCGACGTCTCGATGAGGCTGGCCGTATCCTTGGCGGCCTGCGCGGAGCGCTGTGCGAGGTTCCGCACCTCGTCCGCCACGACGGCGAAGCCCATGCCCGCCTCGCCGGCGCGCGCCGCCTCGACCGCCGCGTTGAGCGCGAGGATGTTCGTCTGGAACGCGATCTCGTCGATCGTCTTGATGATGCGCGAGATGCTGGTGCTCGATTCCTTGATCGCCGCCATCGACGAGACCATCGCCTCGAGCGACCCGTTCGACTCCCGCACCTTCTGGTCCACCGAGCCCATCAGGTGGGCCGCCTGCTGGGAGTTCTCGGCATTCTGCCGCGTCATCGACGCCATCTCCTCCATCGACGCGGAGGTTTCCTCGAGTGACGCGGCCTGCTCGGTCGCGCCCTGCGACAGCGACTGGGCGGCGGTGGACACCTGGTTCGACGCCGACGCGACCTGCTCGGCGCCCACGCGCAGTTCCGTCACCGCCCCGCGCAGCACGCCGTTCGTGCCGCGGATGATGACGAGGGCGACGCCGATGGCGAGCAACATCGTCACGGCCACGCCGATCATCACGCCAGCCAGCGTCGTCGACACGGCGGCGTCAACCTCGCGGCCGGCCTCGGCGCCCGCGTCCACGTTCCACTGCGCCATGTCCTGGACCACGGCCTCCAGCGCGTCGTACGCGGGCTGGACCTTCGTGCGGAACGCCGCCAGCGCGGCATCCGGATCGCCGCCACGGCTGAGCGCGATGGTCTCGTTGAAGGCGGTGACGTAGGTGGCGCGCGACGGCGCCACCTTGACGAAGATCGCCCGGTCATCCGGCTGGGTGATGGTCTTCTCGTACGCGTCGAGCTCCTGCGTGATCTGGTCACGCGTGACCGCCATGCGCGCCTCGATGGCCTCCATCGAGGCCGGGTCGGCCACGAGATGCTCCAGCGTCAGCGCCAGGTTCATCTCGACGAGGGCCAGAATCTTGCCGCTCGAGGCCGTCCCCGGCAGGCTGTCCAGGACAACCCGGTCCGATGCGGCTTTGACGGCCCGCAACTGCACCACGCTGAACACGCCGAGCGCCGCGACGATCGTCAGCACCGCGCCGAATCCCATCACCAACCGTCGTCCGATCGTCCACTGACTCATGACCTCTGCTCCTTGTTCCGAGGGCGTGCCCCGGCGCCGCGTGCGCGGACACCGGCCCGCCCCCGGCCCGCGCAGGGGCGGAGACACCTCCGTCCTGCGACCGTGACCCAGCGGGCAGGCATGGGCCACCCCAATGGCACCGCATGTCTCTGCTGCCTACAGGGAATCGACACCGCGAGGCGGTTCTTGAACCGCACGCGGCAGGCCACCACGCTGGACCGGTGACGTCTGGCCGGGACGGAGGGAGGGCTACTGCTGACCGGGCGGGCGGGGCGCCGGGATGTCCTCGCCGGCTTCGATGCGCTGGCGGTAGCGCTCGTAGACGCGCTCCCATCGCTCCTGCTGGAGCTTCTTGTAGGCCTGCACGCCGAGCCAGGCTGCCATGCCGAGCAGGTTCGGCGTGGGCGACCGGAACGCCTCCGGCGTGAGATGGTCAATCACCTCGCGGTGCGAGGGCGCACTGCCGGGCACGGGGCCGGCGTGGACGTTGAAGTCGGCAAAGAAATCGATGGGGGGGGCCTCGGCCACGACGCCGACGAAGAAGTCGAGCTTCAGATCACCGCCGAAGGGCGACCCGGCGGAGATCTGGCTCTTCCCCTCGAGCTTGCGCTCGATGCGATCGAGCGAGATGCCGAGCGCCGCCGGATCGATGGCCGGCGCCGGCGGCGCCGGGGGCTGCGCCGCGGCCGCCGTCGGCAGTCCGGTCAACACGGCAAGCAGGAGAAGATGCCTCATGGTGTCTTAGACGGTCGGCGATCGGCTTTCGGCTTTCCACCTTCGCTCGCGGGATGTCCGCGAGCTACGGCGGACAAGTCGGCTTTCGGCTTTCAGCTTTCAGCGCTTTCAGCGCTTTGCAATCTGCAATCTGCAATCTGCAATCTGCAATCTGCAATTCTTCCTTACCACATCATGCCGAGTTCGAGCTTCGCGACGTCCGACATGCGCTCGCGCGTCCACGGCGGGTCCCACACGATCTGGACGCGCGCGTCGGAGATGCCCTCGACCGCGAGGGCCTTGTCGCGGACCTCGACCGGCAGCGTCTGTGCGGCCGGGCAGGCCGGCGCCGTCAGCGTCATGCGCACGCCGGCCACGCCCTTCGCGTCGACGAACACGTCGTAGATCAGCCCGAGTTCGTAGATGTTCACCGGGATCTCCGGGTCGAACACCGTGCGCAGCGCGGCGACGACGCGCGGCTGCACCTCGGCCATGGCGGCCGGGTCCGGGATGATGTCGTCGAGGGGGTGGTCGAAACCCTCGGGGATGCCCTCGCCTGGTTCAACGTGGCCTGGAGTCACGTGCAGATATCTCGTGTCAGTCATTCCGTGGTCACCGGCCCGGCCGTTTCATCGGCCACCGCCGTCTTCATCGTGTGCCAGGCCAGGCTGGCGCACTTCACCCGCGTCGGAAACTCGCGCACCCCGGCCAGCACCGACAGCTTGCCAAGGTCCTCCACCGGCTGGTCCGGCGGCGTCGTGATCATCCGGTGGAAGCGATCGAACAGGGCGCGTGCCTCGTCCACGCGCTTGCCCTTGAGCGCCTCGGTCATCAGCGAGGCCGAGGCCTTCGAGATCGCGCACCCGGATCCCTGAAACGCGACGTCGGCGACGATGTCGCCGTCGAGCGTGACGTACAGCGTGAGCCGGTCGCCGCAGAGGGGGTTGTAGCCCTCCTGGACGCGGCTCGGCGCCTCGATGGCGCGGAAGTTCCTGGGCCGCCGGTTGTGGTCCAGGATCATCTGCTGGTAGAGCTCGTTCAGTTCCGACATCAGCCAAACACCTCATGCACCGTGTGCAGGGACGCCACGAGCCGGTCGATGTCCTCGCGCGTGTTGTAGAGCGCCAGCGACGCCCGCGCGGTCGCGGGTACGCCGAACCGCTCCATCACCGGCTGCGCGCAGTGATGGCCCGTGCGAATCGCCACGCCCTCGCGGTCGACGATCGTGCCGATGTCGTGGGGGTGGATGCCGTCGATCACGAACGACAGGATGCTGGCCTTTCTGGGCGCGGTCCCGATGAGGCGCAGCCCCGGCACCGCGGCCAGCGCGGCGGTGCCGTACTCGAGCAGTTCCTGCTCGTGCGCCTGGATCCGGTCCATGCCGATGGCCGTCATGTAGTCGAGCCCGGCCGCCAGCCCGATCGCACCCGCGATGTTGGGCGTGCCGGCCTCGAACTTCGCGGGGATGACGTTGTAGGTCGTCTTCTCGAACGTCACCGACGCGATCATGTCGCCACCGCCCTGATACGGCGGCATGGCCTCGAGGTGCGCGGCCTTGCCGTAGAGCACGCCGATGCCCGTCGGCCCGTACAGCTTGTGCCCCGTGCAGACGTAGAAGTCGCAGTCGAGCGCCTGCACGTCCACCGGCATGTGATACGCGGCCTGCGCCCCGTCCACCAGCACGGCCGCGCCGGCTTCGTGCGCGATCGCGATGATCTCGGCCACCGGGTTGATGGTGCCGAGCGCGTTCGAGAGCTGCGAGACGGCGACGATCTTCGTGCGCGGCCCGATCAGCCGGCGGAGCTCGTCCATCCGCAGCGCGCCCTCGTCATCAATCGGCACGACCCGCAGGCGCGCGCCGGCCGACTCGCACAGCATCTGCCACGGCACGATGTTCGAGTGGTGCTCCATGGCGGTGACGAGCACCTCGTCGCCCGCCCCGACCCGCTGGCGTCCGAACGTCTGCGCCACGAGGTTGACGCCCTCGGTGGCGTTGCGCGTGAAGATGATCTCGCGCGGCTCGGCCGCGTGCAGGAAGCGGGCGACGGTCTGCCGCGCCCCCTCGAACCCGGCGGTCGCACGCTCACTGAGCGTATGCACGCCGCGGTGCACGTTGGCGTTGGCCGTCTCGTAGTAGGTCCGCAGCGCGTCGAGCACGGCGCGCGGCTTCTGGGTGGTCGCGGCGTTGTCGAGATAGACCAGGGGCTGGCCGTGCACCCGCTGGGCCAGGATGGGGAACTCCCCGCGCACGCGCGCCACGTCGTAGGGCGCCACGCGCGGACCGGCCGCCCCAGCGGTCATCGCCGCCCCTCGACGGCGTCGTGCCGCGCCAGATCGCGCTCGAGCCGCTCGAACAGCGCGGCCTCGACAGCCGCGCGGAGCGGCGCATGCGCGATGCCCTGGAGCACCTCGCCCGCGAACGCATGCAGCAGCATGTCGCGCGCCTCGACGTAGGGCAGCCCGCGCGCCTGCAGGTAGAACATCGCCTCGTCATCGAGCTGCCCCACCGCCGCCCCATGCGTGCACTTCACATCGTCGGCGAAGATCTCGAGCTGCGGGTTCGAGTTGATCTGCGCCGTGTCGGCGAGCAGCAGCGCCCGGTTGGTCTGCTTTGCATCGGTCTTCTGGGCGTCGAGCCGCACGACGATCCGCCCGTTGAACACGGCGCGGGCGTGGTCGTCGAGGATGCCCTTGTAGAGCTCGTGGCTCGTGCAGTGGGGCATCGCGTGATCGATGGACGTGTGGTTGTCGATCAGCTGATGGTCGTCGCCGAGGTAGACCCCGTCGAGCGTGACATGGGCGCCCTCGCCCCCGAGCCGCGCCAGCAGGTCGTTGCGCACGATGCGCCCGCCGAGGGTGAACGCGCGGGAGTGGAACTCGCTGGCCGCCCCGCAGTCCACGCGCAGCGCCGCCACGTGGAACGCCGTCGCGGCTTCGCGCTGGTCGGTGACGATGTCGACGAATGCACCGTCTCCGAGCATCACGTCGGTCACGGTGTTCGTCAGGTAGACGGCGCCCCCGGCGCCGACGAACGACTGCGCCAGGCGAAGGCGGCTGCGCGCCCCGGCCACGATCAGCGTCCGCGGATGCGTCATCACCGGGGCGTCGGACGCGGTCGTCACGTAGATGAGGTGCACGAACCCCTCGACGACGGCCTCGGGCGCCACCTCGATGTGGAGGCCGTCCTCGAGGAACGACGTGTTGAGCGCGATGAACGCGTGGTCCGTGTCCGGTATGTCGAGCCGCGCCGTGACCGCGGCCGGATCGGCGGCGAGGGCGGCGGCCAGCCCCTGCACGCGCACGTGCGGGGCGAGCCCGCCCAGCGTGGAGAGCGCCGGCGCGAAGCGGCCGTTGACGACCACCACGCGGGCGGCCGCCTCCACGCCCACGGCGTCGACGAGCGCCGGCGCGCCGGCTGCGTCCTCGCCCGCCAGCCGGAAGCCGGTCGCGGCGATCGGGGCGATGTTCGTGAAGCGCCAGTCCTCGAGCCGCGTGGTCGGCAGGCCCAGCGCGTCGAAGCGGGCCGCCCCGGCCGCGCGCAGCGCCCGCAGCGCCGCGGGCGCGGCGCTGCCGGCCCTGGCAAAGCGTTCCTGCTCGGCCCGCAGGGTCTCGTGGCGTTCGGCAACAGTCGCCATCGGCTACGCCCCCGCCCCGGCCGTCTCCAGCCAGCCGTAGCCCTTGGCCTCCAGTTCGAGCGCGAGCTCACGGCCCCCGGACCGCACGATGCGGCCCTCGCTCAGCACGTGGACGACGTCGGGCACGATGTAGTCGAGCAGCCGCTGATAGTGGGTGACGACGACGAAGGCGCGGTCGGGTCCGCGCAGGGCATTGACGCCCTCGGCGACGACCTTGAGCGCGTCGATGTCGAGGCCCGAGTCGGTCTCGTCCAGCACGGCCAGCACGGGTTCGAGCACGGCCATGTGGAAGATCTCGTTGCGCTTCTTCTCACCGCCCGAGAACCCCTCGTTCACCGAGCGCTGGAGCATCGTCTCGTCGATCTGGAGGAGGCGGGCCTTCTCCTTGACGAGCGTCATGAAGTCCATCGCGTCGTACTCCTCGAGGCCGGCCTCCTTGCGCTTGGCGTTGAGCGCGGCCTTGAGGAAGTAGGCGTTGTTCACGCCGGGGATCTCGACCGGGTACTGGAAGGCCATGAACAGGCCCTTGCGGGCGCGCGCGTCGGCGGCCAGCTCGAGCAGGTCCTCGCCCTGGTAGGTCACCTCGCCGCCGGTGACTTCGTAGCCCGGGTGGCCCGCCAGCGCACGCGCGAGGGTGCTCTTCCCGGAGCCGTTCGGCCCCATGATGGCGTGCACCTCTCCCGCGTTGACCGTCAGATTGATGCCCCGGAGGATCTCCTTGTCCTCCGCGCGCACCGTCAGATTCTTCACTTCAAGCAATGCCATGACTACCCCACCGACCCTTCGAGTGACACACCCAGCAGCTTCTGCGCCTCGACGGCGAACTCCATCGGGAGCACCTTGAAGACGTCCTTGCAGAAGCCGCTCACGATCATGTTGATCGCGTCTTCCCTGGAAATGCCCCGCTGCTCGCAGTAGAACACCTGCTCCTCGCCGATCTTCGAGGTCGAGGCTTCGTGCTCGACCTTGGCGGAGGTGTTCTTGATCTCGAGGTACGGGAACGTGTGCGCGCCGCAGCGGTCGCCGATGAGCAGCGAATCGCACTGTGAGTAGTTGCGCGCGTTGGCGGCGTTGCGGCCGATCTTCACCGCGCCGCGATACGTGTTCTGGCCGCGGCCGGCCGAGATGCCCTTCGAGACGATCGTGCTCCGGGTGTTCTTCCCGAGGTGGATCATCTTGGTGCCGGTGTCGGCCTGCTGGCGGTTGTTGGTGACGGCCACCGAGTAGAACTCGCCGACCGAGTCGTCACCCTGCAGGATGCAGCTCGGGTACTTCCACGTAATCGCCGACCCGGTCTCGACCTGGGTCCACGTGATCGTGGACGCGCGGCCCTTGCACAACCCGCGCTTGGTGACGAAGTTGTAGATGCCGCCCTTCCCCTCCTTGTCGCCGGGGTACCAGTTCTGGACGGTCGAGTACTTGATGGTGGCGCGGTCGAGCGCCACGAGCTCGACGACGGCCGCGTGGAGCTGGTGCTCGTCGCGCATCGGCGCGGTGCAGCCCTCGAGGTAGCTCACGTAGGCCCCGTCCTCGCAGACGATCAGCGTGCGCTCGAACTGGCCGGTCTCCTTCGCGTTGATCCGGAAGTAGGTGCTGAGCTCCATCGGGCACCGCACGCCCTTCGGCACGAACACGAAGCTGCCGTCGCTGAAGACCGCCGAGTTGAGCGCCGCGAAGAAGTTGTCCGTGTGCGGCACGACCGACCCGAGGTACTGCTGGACGAGGTCCGGGTACTCCTTCACGGCCTCCGAGAACGAACAGAAGATGACGCCCATCTCGCCGAGCTTGGCGCGGAAGGTCGTGCCGACCGACACGCTGTCGAAGACGGCGTCGACGGCCACGTTCGAGAGCAGCTTCTGCTCCTCGAGCGGGATGCCCAGCTTCTCGAACGTCGCCAGGATCTCGGGGTCCACCTCGTCGAGCGAGTTGAGCTTCTTCTTCTGCTTCGGCTCGGCGTAGTAGCTGCTCGCCTGGTAGTCGATGGGGCCGTACGTGACGTTCTGCCACGCGGGCTCCTCCATCTTCAGCCAGGCGCGATACGCCTTCAGGCGCCACTCGAGCAGCCACGCCGGCTCCTGCTTCTTCTCCGAGATCATCCGGACGACGTCTTCGTTCAGCCCCTTGGGGGCCACGTCCTGTTCGACGTCGGTGACGAAGCCGTACTTGTAGTCGGTCTTCGCCAGATCCTCGAACACCTTGGTGGTTGCGCTGCTCATGATGGTCCTGTCTCAGACGGAGAAACTCGTCCCGCACCCGCAGCTCGCCTTGGCGTGCGGGTTCGAGAGCGTGAAGGTGGTGGCGAGCATGTTGTGCTCGTCGAAATCGAGGCGTGTGCCGTCGAGCAGGCGCAGGCTGCGCGGGTCCACGTAGACGCGGACGCCGCCCGGCCCTTCGAACACCGCATCGGTCTCGCGCGGGCCCTCGGCCATGTCGAACACGTAGCTGTAGCCCGAGCAGCCCCCCGCCTTGACGGCGACGCGCAGCCCGCCCTCGGGGTGTCCGGCCTTCTGCAGTTGGCGGGCGATGACCCGCGCGGCGCTTTCGGTGATCTCGATCATGTCGGCTCTCGGCTCTCGGCTCTCGGCTCTCGGCTATCAGCTATCAGCTCTCGGCCACGAAGGGACGCGAGGGCGCTCTCCGCGGCATTCACCACCATCGCCGCCACGTGTGCCCGATCGAGCGGCAGGTCGAGGGTCGTGACGACGTCCGCCGCGGCCAATGTGCGTCCCTCGGCGATCCACTCGGTGACGAGGCTGGCGCTTGCGATGGCGGCGCTGCACCCGAACACCTTGTAGACGGCCTCGACCCCCTCGCCGGTTCGGCGCACCTGGATGCGCACGAACGTGCCCTCGGCCATCGCCCCCGCATCGCCCGTCCCGACGCCAGCCCCCGGAGGCCACGCCCCGACACGCGCCATCTCCCGCACACGCGCCACAACGGCGTCCGAATACCGAGTCGTTCCTTCGACTTCGCTCAGGACACGCCCCTCGACGTCGCTCACCGAACCTGTCGGACCCGCCGGACCCGTCCGACCTACCGGACCTGTCGAACCTGCCGGACCCGTCCCGCCTGATCTCATACGGCCGCCATCGCGCGCAGCCGCCGCACTTCCTCCGTCACGCGCTGCGCGACGAAGTCGACCTCCTCCGCCGTCGTCCAGCGGCCCAGCCCGAAGCGGAGCGAGGCCGCCGTCCGCGCATCTCCGTGGCCGAGTGCCGACAGCACGTGCGACGGCTCGCCTCTGCCCGACGCGCACGCGGACCCGGATGAGACGGCCACGTCGGTCAGGCTCGTGATGAGCGCGTCGCCGTCGACGCCGTCGATGCTCACGTGCAGGTTGTTCGGCAGCCGGTGATCCAGCGAGCCGTTCACCCGGACGCCCTCGAGCGCGGCCTGCAGTGCCGTCCACAGCCGCCCGCGCAGCTCGGCCAGCCGGGGCGCCTCCGCGACGGCTTCGTCCCTCGCCAGCGCCGCGGCCGCGCCGAGCCCGACGATCCCCGGCACGTTCAAGGTGCCGGGCCGCAGCCCGCGCTCCTGGCCGCCGCCATCGACGATCGGCGCCATCGCCACGCGCGGCTTCTGCCGCCGCACGTAGAGCGCCCCCACGCCCTTCGGCCCGTACATCTTGTGCGCCGTCACCGACGCGAGGTCCACGTGCATCGCGTCCACGTCGAAGGGCACCTTGCCCACGGCCTGCACGGCATCGCTGTGCAGCAGCACGCCGCGCGCGCGGCACAGGCGGCCGATCTCGGCCAGCGGCGGCACGACGCCGATCTCGTTGTTGGCCGCCATCACGCTCACGAGCACCGTGCGCGGGGTGAGGGCTGCGGCCAGCCGCTCCGGATCCACGCGGCCGTCGGCGGCGACCGGCACCACCGTCACCTGCCAGCCGTCCTCCTCGAGGCGCCCGCAGGTGTCGAGCACCGCCTTGTGCTCGGTCGCCACGGTCACCAGGTGCTCGCCGCGCTCGCGGTTCGCCAGCATCACGCCGCGAATCGCGAGGTTGTTCGACTCGGTCGCGCCGCTCGTGAAGACGATCTCCCTGGCCTGCGCCCCGATGAGGCGGGCGACCTCGGCGCGGGCCTTTTCCACGGCCTCGCCGGCTTCCCAGCCCTGCTGGTAGTGCCGGTTCGCCGGGTTGCCGAACCGCTCGGTGAACCACGGCAGCATGGCCTCGAGCACGCGCGGGTCCACCGGCGTGGTCGCGTGGTAGTCCATGTAGACGGGTCCCGCCATCGTGGCGCGCGCCGCCTCCTGAGGGGGCATCGTCAATGACACGCCACTACTCCGTCGCGGCCGCCCGCGCGCCGGGCGACGCCACCAGCATCATCGGGACCGGCGCGGCGTCGTTGTCGGCCGCCAGCTCCGCCACCGTGACCGTGGCCAGCGCATCGAGGATCAACGTGCGGATCTTCCAGAGCGGGTCACGGATGCTGCACTTCGAGAACTGCTCGCAGGCGTGGTCGTCGGGCGAGCACGCCGTGACCGCCACCGGCCCGTCGATGGCCTGGATCACGTCGGCCACCGTCATCAGGTGGGCCGCCCGGCTGAGCTTGTAGCCGCCGCGCGTGCCCTGCACCGAGACGAGCAGCCGGCGCCGGACGAGCTGCTGGAGCACCTTCGCCAGCAATTCGAGGGGGATGTCGTATTCCTCGGCGATCTCCCGCGCGCTCGACGACGCCGCCAGATCCCCGCGGGTGGCGAGGTGCTTGACCGCAATCAGCGCGTAGTCCGACTTCTTGGATAGCCTCAGCATTCCCTGGTCCCCGGTCAGATCTTCAAATACGACCGCCGAAGTCCTAGTTTAGATCCTGCATATCCGACTTGCAAGGGCGTATTTGGGGGGGGGCGGAGGGGGGAGTGGGTTGTGGGTGGTGGGTTGTGGGTAGTGGGTTGTGGGTCGTGGGTCGTGGGTCGTGGGTTGTGGGTTGTGGGTCGTGGGTTGTGGGTAGTGGGTAGTGGGTTGTGGGTCGTGGGTGGTCGGGGATTGGTTCGTGGGGAGTGGGGTGGGAGGTGGCGGCCTGGAGATAGTAGCCAGGGGTCAGGGGGAGGCAGGGTCGGGAGGGTATCGTGGGCAACGGGCCGGCGACGGGAGGTGGGACCACCACCACCCACCAACCCACTACCCACCAACCCACCACCCACCAACCCACTACCCACCAACCCACGACCCACCAACCCACGACCCAC
>JAUXWO010000036.1 GCA_030680175.1 Vicinamibacterales bacterium | reverse complement strand
CGCTCGCCAGGCGCGCCGTCGCGAGATGCTGCACGCGCTCACGCCGATGCGCCTCCAGAAGCTCCGCCGCCAGCTCGACCTCGTCGCGGAGCGGCCCGGGCCCGCCGACCGGGCGCAGGCCATCGACGAGGCGGCCCAGCGCGTGTCGGTGCGCGCCGCGCGCTTGAAGGAGGCCATCGCCTACGCCGGGGCGGTGTATCTCGCGGACCGGCTGCACGCCGTCCGGATCGCGGCCAAGAAGCTGCGCTACGCGATGGAACTGCAGCGGGAGCTGCGCCGGTCGCGCGCCACGGCACGAATCCGCCGGCTCAAGGCCGCGCAGGACGAGCTCGGCCGCCTGCACGATCTGGAAGTGCTCATCGATCACACCCGCGCGGTCCAGGCGGACCTGGCGGCCTCGTCGCGGCGGGTCGCCACGGACCTCGATCGACTGGTGCGCGCCCTCGAGGAGGAATGCCGGCAGCTCCACGCCGGGTACCTGGCGTCGCGCCGCGCCCTGCTGGCGATCTGCGACGCGGTCGCCGATCCCTCGCCCGACGGACGGTCGTCGGCGGCCGCCTGACCTGATGGCCACCCCCATCGAGCTGTATCTCGTGCGGCACGCCATCGCCGCCGAGCGTGGTCCGGACTACCCGGACGATCGGCGCCGCCCCCTCACGCCCGACGGCATCGCGCGCTGGCGCAAGTCCGTGGCGGGCCTGCGCAGCGCCGCCGTGGCCGTCGATCTCGTGCTCACGAGCCCGCTGACACGCGCGCGCCAGACCGCGGACCTGCTCGCGGCGGGACTCCCCGGCAAGCCGGCGGTGGAGGAGGTGGCTGCCCTGGCGCCCGGCGGCGCCGCCTCGGCCATCACCGAGGCCATCGCGCGGCTGGGACGCCGGCATCGCCGGCTGGCGCTGGTGGGCCATGAGCCGGATCTCGGCGAGCTGGCCGCGCGGCTCCTGCGCGCGCGCGGCAGCGTGCCCTTCAAGAAGGGCGGCGTGTGCCGCATCGACGTGGACGTCGCGACGCCGGGCGGTCCCGGCACCCTCCGCTGGTGCCTCACGCCCCGCCTGCTCAGGAAGCTCGCCGGGTGAGCGGCGTCGCCGTCGTCATCAACCCGATTTCAGGGACCCCGCGCCGTCACGACGGGCCGGCGGCCCGGCGGGCGCTGGCCGAACGCGTCGTGCGCGAGGCCGGCGGCACCCCGTACGTCACCGTGACCGAGGCGTCCGGGCACGCGCGCGCGCTCGCGGCCGAGGCCGTGGCGCGTGGCGATGCGCTGGTGGTCGCGTGGGGGGGCGACGGCACCGTGAACGAGGTGGCCAACGCCCTGGCGTTCACGGAGACGGCGCTTGGCATCGTGGCGGCGGGGTCCGGCAATGGCCTCGCGTTCGACCTCGGCCTGCCGCGGACGCCAGAGGCCGCGCTTCGCCTGGCGATCGGTGGCGCCACGCGCCGCATCGACGCGGGCGAGGTGGACGGATCACCCTTCTTCAACCTCGCGGGCATCGGGCTCGACGCCAGCATCGCGGCCCGGTTCGCCAGGCGCGGGGCAGGCCGCCGCGGGCTTGCCGCGTATGCCCAGATCACGTTCAGTGAAGTGCTCCGCTATCAGCCGGCGTCCTATCAGATCGAGTGCGATGGCGAGACGCTGGATCGCCGTGCGCTCTTCATCGCGCTGGCCAACTCGCGTCAGTACGGCAACGGCGCGCTGATCGCGCCGCGCGCCCGCCTCGACGACGGACGGTTCGAGGTCGTGGTGGTGGAACCGCATTCACTGGCGCGGATGGCCGTCCGGCTCCCGTCGCTCTTCCGCGGCACGCTGGTCGATTCGCCCGGCCTCGTCATGCGATCGTCGACGCGCCTGCGCGTGTCGGCCGAGGCGCCGATCGCCTTTCATGTGGACGGCGAGCCGCGCCTGGGCGGCACGACGATCGAGGTGCGGATCCACGCGGGCGCGCTGTCGGTCCGCACGCCATGACATCCGTGTAACTCGATTAAATGCTGGCAGTTCTAGCATTTGACCGAGCATGTTGCACCGAATTTACATCCCCGTGGCCGGCCGGTGCGCTAACGTGCCGATCGAGAGGCCATCCATGTACGCGTTTTCAAAAAGCCTTCGTCATCGGGAACACGTCCGCCGCTACACCATCGAGCCGTCCCCGGCGGCGGGCTGGGAAGTCAGACAGGAACAGGACAGCCGTGTCGTGCGGCAGGCGCACTACACCGACTGGCACCACGTCGAGCGGGCCCGCCGCGCCTTCGCGATCGAGATGCGCGAACTGCAAAGCCAGGGCTGGGCGGAAGTCGGGTAATCACTCCGCCCTCACCGTTCAGGAGCGACGACACGACGCGCGCCGGCAGGGGGGGACCCTGCCGGCGCGTTTCCCATTTGCGGCGCGGAACGCGCGCGGCTGGGTGGGGCTACTCGACGAAGCGGTAGCCGAGGCCGACGACGGTCTCGATCTGGCGGCCGGCGGGGCCGAGCTTGTTGCGCAGGCGGCCGATGTGCACGTCCACCGAGCGGGTCTCGATCAGCCGGTCGTAGCCCCACACCCGTTCGAGCAGCCGGTCGCGTGAGAGCACGCGGTTGCGGTTGTCGACCAGGTAGCGCAGCAGTTCGAACTCGCGGCGGGTGAGCTTGATGGCCTGGCCGTCCACGGTGATCGACACCGCATCGAAGTCGGCCACGAGGTGCGTGCCCCGATAGACCTCGGGTTCGGCCGCCTGCGCCTCCGGCCCGCCGCGGCGCAGCACGGCGCGGACGCGTGCGGCGAGCTCGCGCAGGCTGAAGGGCTTCGTGACGTAGTCGTCGGCGCCGGCATCGAGGCCCGTGACGCGGTCGCTCTCGCTCGTGCGCGCCGTCAGCATGATGATCGGCACACGGGAGGTGTTGGGCCTCGCGCGCAGCAGACGGCACACCTCGAGGCCGCCGAGGACCGGCAGATTGAGATCCAGCAGGATCATGTCCGGCGTGTGCTCCGACACGGCCTTCAGCGCGGCATCCCCGCTCGCGACGACTTCGACGTCGATCTCCCCGCCGCGCTCGAGCGTGTGCCGGATGAGGCCGGCGATGTCCTGTTCGTCCTCGACGACCAGCACGCGCGTGCGTGGGGCGTGAGGCGCGGGGGCGACGGGCCGCGGACGAGGCGCGGATGAGGCGGCGTTGGTGGACGCGCGGGTGATCGGGTTGGGCTGCATCCGGCTGGTCCTGCGTGTCACGGTACGGGGCGGCGGCCGCGGCGTCGCTGACGCGCGTCCGACACCTCCACCGTAGCCGGTGCAGATTTCCGGGCAGTGACGGGGCTGTTAATTCTGGGTAACGCGGTAGTGGGACGGCGGGACAGCGGTAGTGGGTAGTGGGGGGTGGGTGGGTGGTGGGTAGTAGGTCGTGGGTAGTAGGTCGTGGGTGGTGGGTCGTAGGTCGTGGGTGGTGGGTGGTGGGTGGTGGGGTGTGACGCTGCCCGGCCACCACCTACCTACTACCTACTACCTACTACCTACTACCCACGACCTACTACCTACTACCTACTACCTACTACCTACTACCCACTACCGCTGTCCCGCTGTCCCACCGCTACACCACTGTACCGGCGGGGATGACGCCGCCCTTGGGCACGATGATGATGCCGCCCCGGATGCAGTAGCCGTCGCCGTCCTCGTGATCGACGCCGCGGGTGTTCACCAGGCGGACTTCGTCGCCGATGCGCGCGTTCTTGTCGACGATCACGCGGTCGAGGACGGCGCGGCGGCCGATGCCGAGCGGGATGCCCGAGGGGTGCGCCTCGCTCGCGGCCAGGTCTTCGTACGCATCCGCGCCGAGCAGCACGGAGCGGCGCACCTCGGTCTCGTCGCCCACATGCGCGCGGATGCCGACGACCGAGTCTTCGATCCGGCAGCGGTCGAGGAAGCCGCCCTCGGCGACGAGCGCGTTGTGCAGCGTGCAGCCGAACGCCTTGAGCGGCGGCAGGAAGCGCGGGTGCGTGTACATCGGTCGGCGCGGATCGTAGAAGCTGAACGGCGCGCCGGGCGAGGTCAGCATGATGTTGGCGTCGTAGAACGACTCGATCGTGCCGACATCCGCCCAGTAGTCCTTGTGCAGGAACGCGGAGACGCGGTACTGGTTCAGGGCTGCCGGGATCAGCGCGCGGGCGAAGTCCATGCCGGCTTCCTGCTCGAGCAGGGTGAGCAGGACGTCGCGCGAGAACAGGTAGATGCCCATCGACGCGATGAAGGGCTTCTCCGCATCGGGCGGGCCGAGCACCGAGCCCGTGGGCAGGCTGGCCCCGATCTGCGCGAGGCGGGCGGCATCGGGTTTCTCCTCGAAGCCGTCGATCTGGCCGCGCGCGTCGAACCGGAAGATGCCCATGCCGGTCGCATCGGCGGGCGAGACCGGCAGGGCGGCGAGCGTGATGTCGGCCCGGCGCTCGAGGTGCGAGGCCAGCAGCTCGGCGTAGTCCATCCGGTAGAGGTGGTCGCCGGCAAGGATGAGGTAGTACTCGGCGTCGTACTGCTCGAAGTGACGGCGCGCCTTGCGGACGGCGTCTGCCGTGCCCTGAAACCAGGTCGTGCTCTCGGGCGTCTGCTCGGCGGCGAGGATCTCGATGAACCCGCGCGAGAACAGGTCCATCCGGTAGGCGTTGCTCACGTGCCGGTTGAGCGAGGCGGAGTTGAACTGCGTCAGCACGAAGATGCGCCGCAGGTCGGCGTGCAGGCAGTTGCTGATCGGCACGTCGATCAGCCGGTACTTCCCGCCGATGGGGACGGCCGGCTTCGAGCGGAGTTGCGTCAGGGGGAAGAGCCGGGTGCCTTGGCCGCCTCCGAGGATGATCGCCAGGACGTTGCGCATCCGGTAAGCGTAACGCTTCACCCGCGCCTCGGTCCAACCACCCGCGCGCAGGACCATCCGCAGACGACGCAGAAGGATCATCCGCAGATTCCGCAGATTCCGCAGATGTCGGGTGTGCAATTCGAGCGCAGGCTGTGGTGCGTGCGGTCCCGCGCGCGGCTGAGGCCGCGCCGGGACCTCTGCCTCTGCGTCATCCGCGCAATCTGCGGATGGACCGAACACCGACGCCGCCTATGGGCACCGTGGCTGGACGCACCGCGGCCCGCGACCTCGTCCAGAGCGGCCTCAGCCGCTGACGGCTACGCGCGCTGGGTGAGTTCCGCCTGCAGCCGCGCCGCGTCCTTCGCCGTGGTGTCCGTGTGCGTCAGCGCATGGAGCACGGCGTCGAGGGTGGTGCGGGTCACCGGGTCCAGCGTGTCCGCCAGGCGGTAGTGCATCCAGATGCCGTCGCGGCGTGCCGCGACGAGGCCCGCGCGCCGGAGGGCGGCGAGGTGGCGCGACACGGTCGGCTGCGGCAGGCGCAGGCTGCCGTGCAGTTCACACACACACACCTCACCGCGGGCGATGAGCGCGAGCAGGCGCAGGCGGGTCTCGTCGCTGAGCACCTTGCAGAGCGCTGCCAGCGTCGAGGCGTGGCGGAGGCGGGGTGCCGGCGTGGCGCCACAGCAGGGCGCCGATGAGGTGGCCATGGGCAACATATTTGACTTGACGAATATATCACGCGCCGCATATATTCGCGTAACCGAATATGTGGCGCGCCCGCGGTGGGCGGCCAGGGAGAAGAGACCGTGAGCGCACAGGCCGACATCCGGACGATCGTGAAGCAGAAGTACGGCGAGGCCGCCGAGCGCGCCGCCACCGGACAGACCGGGTGCGGCTGCGGGACCGGCGGTGCGGGGTGTGACGACCCGATCACCTCGAATCTCTACGACGTGAGCCAGGTGGGCGCGCTGCCCGTCGAGGCCGTGGTCGCGTCGCTCGGCTGCGGCAACCCGACGGCGCTGGCGGAGCTCGCGCCCGGCGAGACCGTGCTCGACCTCGGCTCCGGCGGCGGCATCGACGTCCTGCTCTCGGCGCGCCGGGTCGGGCCGGCCGGCAAGGCGTACGGCCTCGACATGACCGACCAGATGCTGGCCCTCGCGCGCGAGAACCAGCAGAAGGCCGGCATCGAGAACGTCGAGTTCCTGAAGGGCGAGATCGAGCACATCCCGCTGCCCGACAACTCCGTGGACGTCATCATCTCGAACTGCGTCATCAATCTGTCCGCCGACAAGGACCAGGTGTTGCGCGAGGCCTTTCGCGTGTTGAAGCCGGGCGGCCGCTTCGCGGTCTCCGACGTCGTCGTCCGTGGCCACGACATCCCCGTCGAGGTGCGCCGCAGCATGGAGCTCTGGGTGGGCTGCATCGCGGGCGCGCTCGAAGAGGGGGAGTACCGCACCAAGCTCGCCGCGGCGGGGTTCGAGGCGGTGGACCTCGAGCCCACGCGCATCTACAAGGCGGCGGATGCGGCGTCGTTCCTTGCGGAGGCGGGGATCGATCCGGCACTCGTCCAGCAGGTCGACGGCCGCTTCATGAGCGCCTTCGTCCGCGCCACGAAACCGGGCGGGGCCGCCACGGCCTGCTGCGGGCCCACCTGCTGCAGCTGACGCGGCCGAGTGTCGTGACGATCTACGACCGGGCCGCCCGATGGGGCGGCCCGGAGAATCGCGGCTGAGCCGAGGCGCTGGTAGTACCTCTTCCCGTTGGGACACTCCACTAGAATCATCGGATGCGCCTGCTCGCCGGGATCCTGCTCTCGGTCGTGAGCCTGGCGTGCGCGTCCGAGCCGCGCGCGCTCCGGCTCGCGACGACAACGTCCGTCGATCACTCGGGCCTGCTCGGGGCGGTGCTGCCGGCGTTTACGGCGGAGAGCGGCCTCCGCGTGGACGTGCTGGCGGTCGGCACCGGGCGGGCGCTCGCCTTGCTCGCGCGGGGCGACGTGGATGTGGCGCTCACGCACGACCCTGAGGCCGAGCAGGCGTATCGGGACTCCGATGCCGCCGCGCGCGTCGTCGCCGTGATGGCCAACGGCTTCGTGGTGGCCGGTCCGCCCGATGATCCGGCGGGCATCGCCGGCGCCGCGTCTGCCGCGGAGGCGTTTCAGCGCATCGCCGATCGCGGGGCGTGGTTCGCCTCGCGGGGCGACGGCTCCGGCACGCATGCCCGTGAGCGTGTCCTGTGGCGCACGGCCGCCCGCACCCCCGCGCTCTCCCGTGTGATCGAGACGGGCCAGGGCATGTCGCCGACGCTGCGCGTGGCGAGCGAGCGCGGCGCGTATGCCCTTTCGGACCGCGCCACCTTCCTGCAACTCGCCCCGACGCTTCCGCTCGCCGTCCTGTTCGAGGGCGGCGACGGTCTGGCCAACGTGTATGCGATCGTGATCCCGGGCACCGGCGCCCGCCGGGTAGAGGCGGCGCAGCTCGCCGACTGGTTCCTGAGCGACGCCGGCCAGGCGGCCATCGCCCGGTTCCGCGTCGCCGGCGAGCAGGTGTTCACGCCGGCCGGTGACGTGGGCAACAGATAATCACGAAGGTCACGAAGCAACAAAGAGAGCACGAGATCGCAGATCGCAGATCGCAGATCGCAGATTGCAGATCACAAGATCACGAGATAGATCGAGACGAAGGCCAGGAAGATCTGGACATCTGACATCCGATCACCACATCACCACATCACGAGATCACCAGATTCCTTTATCTATCTATCTATGTCCCTCCTTGTCGATGCCTTGACGCTCGTGGCCACCCTTGATGGAGAGGTCTGGCAGGTCACCGCGGTCTCCCTCCAGGTCTCGTTCGTTGCCCTCGCTCTGGCGCTGGCGCTCGCCGTGCCCGCCGGGTACGCGCTGGCGGGCGCGCGGAGTGGTGTGGCGCAGGCCGCAAGCGGCGTGCTGCATGCCCTGGCGGCGCTTCCCACCGTGGTCGTGGGGCTGACGCTCTACTTTGCGCTCTCGGCGTCCGGCCCGCTTGGGTGGATGGACCTGCTCTACACGAAGGCCGCGATGGTGGCTGGGCAGACCATCCTCGCGTTCCCGATTCTCGCCGCGCTCACCCTGGGCGCCGTGCGGCGGCTGCCGCCGTCGGCGCGCGAGACCGTGCAGACGATGGGGATTCGCGGTGTGGCGCGGATGCGGGTGGTGTTGAACGAGGTGCGGCCGGCGCTCGTGTCGGCGGCGCTCATCGCCTTCGCGCGTGTCTTCACGGAGCTCGGTGCGGCGGTGATTCTCGGCGGCAACATCCGTCATCACACGCGGACGCTGACGACGGTCATCGCGCTCGAGCACACGCGCGGCGATGATGCGCGGGCGCTGGCGATGGGGCTGGTGCTGCTCGGGATCGCCCTGGCGGTCAACGCGGTGGTGCACGGGGCCGCGGCCCTGCGGGGGGATGGGGAATGACGGGGCCCACCCTCGCGCTTCGGGGTTTCGCTGTGGGGCATGGCGGCCACGTGGTGGCGCACGTCCCGGACGGCGACCTCGTGCCGGGACGCCTGCATCTCGTACGCGGCGCGAACGGGTCTGGCAAGACGACGTTCCTCAAGACGCTGGCCGGGTTGCTGCCGCCGGTGGCGGGGCGCGTGGACCCGCGGCTGGCGCCGGGGCCGGGCGGCGCGGTGTACGTGCACTCGACGCCGTACCTGATGCGCGGCACGGTGGGCCGCAACCTGCGGATCGTCCCCGGCGCGCGGCCTGACGTGATCGACCGCTGGCTCACGGCCCTCGAACTGGGCGCGCTGGCGGCGGCGCCGGCGGCCACGTTGTCGTCCGGCCAGCGGCAGCGCGTGGCCCTCGCGCGCGCGCTGGTGGCGGCGCCGCGTTGCCTGCTGCTCGACGAACCGGAGGGCGGTCTCGACGACGCCTCGCTCGCGCGGTGGCGCCGCGTGTTGACGGAGCTCGTGCAGGCCGGCGACACCCTGGTGGTGCTGGCGGCCCACGGCGCCACCGCTCTCGATCAAGTCCCCGTCACCGAGATCCACCTGACCCCCTGAAGCCCCCTCGGACTGGGGCACCCCGGCACTTCGGCCCCCCGGCCCCCTGGCCCCCCCGTCTCTTGTTAACCCGTCCGTAACACCTCCGTCACGACCGTTTCACACCCGCCTTCTACCCTTGCTGGAGCATAGACGCCCCGGTCGAGCCGTTCGTGTGCCCGCCGGGAATCGATACCCCGATGTCCAGCCAGAGGAAACCCATGAGTCTCGCAGTGAAGGCCCGCAACGGGCTTCTGTCCTGCCTGCTGATCACCGGCCTCGCGTCGCCCACGTGGGCCGCGGCCGCCGTGGCGCAGAGCAGCCAGTCCAGCCAGCGCGTGCGCATCGTCGGCCAGGTCCGCGACCAGTTCAACGCGATCGCCCTGCCCGGCGTGCCGGTCGAAGTGGTCGGCAGCGGCGAGGTGGTCTACACGGACGTGGACGGCCGCTTCAGTCTGGACGTCGTACCGGGCACGTACCAGCTGAAGGTGATGCTGGACGGCTACCAGGAACGGATGGTGACCGTCGAGGCGCGCGCGACGGAGCGCACGACGACGGCTGATATCGGCCTGTCGATGACGCGGTTCGCGGAGACCGTCACGGTCGTGGCCAGTGCCCCGCTCGACGCCATCACGTCGTCGGCGGCGGCGCAGCTGGTCGAGCGCAAGAACGCGGCGGTGGTCAGCGACAACATGGGCGCGCAGGAGATGCGGGCCAACGGCGACGGGGACGCGGCGACGGCGATGTCCCGGGTCACGGGGCTGTCCGTGGTGGACAGCCAGTATGTGTTCGTCCGTGGGCTCGGCGAGCGGTACAGCAACACGACGCTCTCCGGATCCGTGCTGCCGACGACGGAGCCGGACAAGAAGGTCGTGCCGCTCGATATCTTCCCCTCGGGGCTGCTGGACAGCGTGCAGGTGGCGAAGACCTACTCGGTGGACAAGTCGGCGGAGTTCGCGGGCGGGCTGGTGCAGATTCAGCCGCTGAAGTTCCCGAACCGTCCGGTGTTCGACCTGTCGTTCGGGCTCGGCTACAACTCGGTCTCGACGGGCAAGCGCATGCCGCAGAGCCCGCTCGGCGTCCGGGACTTCTGGGGCTTCGACAACGACAGCCGCAGCCTTCCGTCGGGGATGCCGTCCAACAAGGTGGTCCGCCGCGGGATCTACACGCCGGAGGTGGGGTACAGCCCGGCGGAGATCAACTCGTTCGGCCGCCTGCTCGACAACCGGTGGACCCCGGTGAACGCGGACGGCGCGCCGGCGCAATCGTGGGGGGCGACGTTCGGCCACCGCTGGGGCAAGCTCGGTGTCGTGGCCAGCGCGAGCCACTCCTACAAGGAGAGCTACGTCGAGGAACAGCGCAACTTCTATCGGGTCGATGAAGGCGACACGCTCGAAGCGGTCACCGAGTACCAGTTCCAGACCGGAACCCAGAAGGCGCAGCTCGGCGCGGTCGCCAACCTGGCGTATGCGTTCTCGCCCAACCACCGCGTCAGCTTCGAGAACTTCTACAGCCACAGTGGCAAGGACGAGGGGCGCCTGTTCGAGGGACCCAACACGGAGAACAACCAGTACTTCCGGAACACCCGTGTGCAGTTCATTGAGGAGGGCCTGCTGGCGAACGCCCTCGGTGGCGAGCACTTCTTCCGGACCCTCGGCAACAGCCGGATCGACTGGCGGGTCGGCTACGCGCGCGCGACGCGCGACGAGCCGGACCTGCGCGAGACGCTCTATCAGGCGTCGATCAACGCCGTGCCCGCCGACCGCGTGTTCCGGCTGGCCGACGAATCGCAGAGCGGGTTCCGCATGTTCAACACGCTCGATGACGACACGCTGGACGTGGCGGCGAACTGGAGCGTGTACTTCACGGCCAACGGCCGCCCGGTGCAGGTGAAGGCGGGGCCGAGCTACATCAAGCGCGAGCGCGATGCCTCGTCGCGCCGCTTCCGCTTCATTCCGACCAACATCGTGAATCCCGACCTGCGGCAGACGCCCGAGCAGCTCTACACGGCGGCGAACATCGGTCCGGCGTTCCGGTTCAACGAGGAGACGCGGCCGGTCGATGCGTACGACGCGCGGCAGGAGACCATCGCGTTCTACGGGATGGCGGACGCCGCCCTGTCGGACAAGGCCCGGATCGTGGCCGGCGTGCGCGTCGAGCAGTTCGACCTGACGGTCAACACGTTCGACCCCTTCGGCCTGTTCGTCGACAAGGTCACGGCGACGCTGGACAACACGGACTTCTTCCCGTCGGCGAACCTTGTCTACGCCCTGCGCCCCGACATGAACCTGCGCCTCGGCTACAGCCAGACCGTGAACCGGCCGGAGTTCCGGGAGCTGGCGGCGTTCGAGTTCACCGATGTCGTCGGTAACCGCTCGATCCGAGGCAACCCGAACCTGACGCGCGCCCTGATTCAGAACCTCGACGCCCGCTGGGAGCTGTTCACCGGCACCCGCAACGTATTCGCGCTGAGTGCGTTCATGAAGCGGTTCGCGGATCCGATCGAGCGCGTGATCACGGGCGGCGCGCAGCCGGTGTCGACGTTCGAGAATGCCGACAGCGCGCGCAACATCGGCTTCGAGGTCGAGGCCTCCCAGGCGGTGGGCCGCCATCTGTGGGTGAGCGCCAACTACACGTGGGTCGACTCCGAGATCACGCTCACCGAGAGCCTGATTCGCACCCAGACCTCGATTGTGCGGCCGCTGGCCGGCCAGTCGAAGAACCTGTTCAACGCCATCGGCGAGCTGACGTTCGGCAATTTCTCGACGCGGCTGCTCTATAACTTCTTCGACGACCGGATCTCGGACGTCGGCGCCAGCGGCGCGCCGGACATCGTCGAGCAGGGCCGGGGCGTGCTGGACCTCGTGGTGTCGCAGCGCATCGCGAACCGGTTCAACGTCCGTCTGACGTTCGACAACCTGACCGATAGCGAATATCTCTACACGCAGGGTGTGGAAGACCAGCGCGTCTTCACGCTGGGCCGCACCGTCGCGATGTCAATCGGGTTCTCGTGGTTCTAGGACACGGGGCGCAGAGACCGATGAAGGGCAACGAGGAGATCATGAAGAAGCGTATCAATCTCGCGGGCGGGCTCGCTCTGGCGGCCATCATGGCGCTGCTGACGGTGATGCCGATGCACGCGCAGGTCATCGTGGACGGCAAGCCCGTCCAGGTGCACTCCGGCCGCATTCGTGGCAACGTGACGTGGACCAACGACCGGCACTGGGTCCTGCGTGGCGCGGTGTTCATCGAGGAAGGCGCCACCCTCAACATCCAGGCGGGCACCCGCGTGGTGGGGGAGGCCGGGAGCGTCGGAACCCTGATCGTGCTGCGCGGCGGCCGGCTGAACGCCATTGGCACGGCGGCGGCGCCCATCGTGTTCACGAGCGACCAGGCGCCCGGTACGCGTGCCCGTGGCGACTGGGGGGGCATCATCATCAACGGCCGTGCGCCCATCAATGTCCCCGGCGGCATCGCCGAGGGTGAAGGCGACACGGGCGTCTACGGGGGCAACGACCCCAACGACAACAGCGGCATCATGCGGTACGTGCGGCTCGAGTTCGCCGGCACCGAGTTCAGCCCGGACAACGAGCTGAACGGCATCGCGTTCCAGGGCACCGGGCGCGGCGGCACCTACGAGTACATCCAGGTGCACATGAACAAGGATGACGCGTTCGAGTGGTTCGGCGGGAGTGCCGACATCAAGTACGCGGTGGCCTCGAACACCGGTGACGACAGCTTCGACTGGACGTTCGGCTGGAACGGCCGGGCGCAGTTCCTGGCCGTGGCCCAGCGCGGTGACGATGCCGACACGGGGATCGAGGCCGACAACAACGAGTTCAACAACGAACTGCTGCCGCGCTCGGCCCCGACGATCTACAACATGACCCTCTGCGGCGACCCGACGACCCGCTTCGGGTCCGAGAGCACGCGCGGCGTCCTGCTGCGTCGCGGCACGGCGGGCGAGCTGCGCAACTTCATCGTGCGCGGCTTCAAGGGCGTAGGGCTCGAGGTCAACGGGGCGTCGACGGTGGCGCAGGCCAATCAGGGGAGTCTCCGCCTGAGCCACTGGATCCTGTATGGCAACAACGCCGGGAACCTCCACGCGAGCGCCCAGGGGCTGGTGACGAGCGGTGTGTTCACCAACATGCGCGTCGGTGAGGATGCCGGGATCGGCGACTGCTTCAACGTCGACGCCCCGGACTGGCAGCCGACCGGCATCGCGACCCTGGCGGGTGGCCAGATGACGCC
This sequence comes from Vicinamibacterales bacterium, assembly GCA_030680175.1. Lineage (GTDB taxonomy): Bacteria > Acidobacteriota > Vicinamibacteria > Vicinamibacterales > UBA2999 > JAUXWO01. The sequence goes on along the minus strand of JAUXWO010000036.1, from coordinate 136,286 downwards.
GGCGCAGCCGCCGAACGACGGCTTCTTCGAGCCGGTGACGTTCGTCGGCGCGTTCCCGCCGAAGCCGGCGGTCAGCTGGGCCGCGGGCTGGACGGCGTTTCCGCAAAGCTAAAACGGGCGGGACAGGTCCGGCGGGTCCGGACAGGTGGAGACATCTCGGGGCGCGCGGGTTCGGCTGCCAGGGCACCGGGCCCGTTCGCTCGTACGGGGGCGGTGAGGGATAGATGGGGGACATGAGTCGACACGCGTGTTTCGTGGTGCTCGCACTCCTGCTGGTGTCAGGCTGTGCGCGCGAGGCGCCGAAGGCGCCCCTGACCCACACATTCGAGTCGCCGATGGCCGCCGCGCAGGCCGTGCTGGACGGATTCGCGCGGGAGGACCTCTCGGCGTTGCAGACGCTCGCGCTGACCGAGCAGGAGTTCAGAGAGCACGTCTGGCCGGAGCTGCCGGTGAGCCGGCCGGAGCGGAACATGCCCTTCGAGTACGTCTGGGGGCAGACGGCGCAGCGCAGCGACCACTCCCTCCGGCAGACCTACGCCCGCTACCGGGGCGAGCCGTTCACCCTGGTGGGCGTGGAGTTCGAGGGCGAGACCACCGACTATCCGACGTTCTCCGTCTCGCGCCGGACGGTGCTCGTCGTGACCAACGCCGAGGGGGCCGAAGAGCGCCTGCGCCTCTTCGGGTCGCTGCTGCGACAGGGCGACCGCTACAAGGTCTACAGCTACGTCGTCTCGGATTGAGGAGCCGACAGCCGACAGCCGGAAGCTGACGGCCGTCGCCTACTCCGGCCGTCGTGTGGGCAGCCGCACCGTGAACATCGCGCCGCCGCTGGCGCGGTTCTCCACCCGCACCTCGCCCGCCATCAGCTCCACCAGATGCCGCACGATCGCGAGGCCGAGCCCCGTGCCGCCGGGCCGTCCGCGCGACTTGTCGACCCGGTAGAACCGCTCGAACACACGGCCGAGATCCTCGGGCGGAATCCCGGGCCCCGTGTCCCGGACGACGATCTGGTAGGCGCCGTCGACGAGCGCGGCCTCCACCTCGATGCCGCCGCGGTCGGGCGTGTAGTTCACGGCGTTCTCGATCAGGTTGCGCAGCACATCGTGCAGCTTCGACGGGTCGGCGACGAGCGTCCGCGCCTCCGGGGCCACGCGGCTGGCCACGTCCAGCGACTTGGCCGCAATCGTCTGCTCGAAGTCGCCGATGATGCCGCCGACGACGTTCTCGACGTCGCAGGCGGCCAGCTCGAGGACCTCCTGGCCCGCATCGAGCCGCGCCAGCCGGAGCAGGTCCTTCACGAGCCGCTCCATCCGCGTCGAGTGGCGATGGATGATCTCCAGGAAGCGCTGGCGGGCCTCGGCATCGTCCGGTTCGTCGATGAGCGCTTCCGCGTAGCCCTTGATCGCGGTCAGCGGCGTTCGCAGCTCGTGCGAGACGTTCGCCACGAAGTCGCGGCGGACCTGATCGGCGCGCTTGAGGTCCGTGATGTCGTGCAGCACGAGCACGGCGCCGCGTCCCGCCGCCACCACCGGGGCGACGCGCGCCACCAGCGTCCGGCCCGGATCGCGCGCCGGCGCGAACTCGAGCCCGTCTGGCTGGCGCCCGTCGCGTGCGCGATCGAGCTGCTCGACGATGCCGGGGTGGCGGATCGCCTCGACGTAGGCACGGCCCAGGGCATCCTGCTCGAGCCGCAGCATCCGGCGCGCGGCCTCGTTGACGAGCTGCACCTTGCCTTCCTCGTCGACGACGAGCACGCCCTCGACCATGCTGCCGAGGATCGCCTCCATCCGGGCACGGTCGCGGCGCAGTTCGTTCAGACGCCGGCCGAGCTCCTGCACGGCCGTGTCCATCGCCCGCGCCGCCACGCCCAATTCATCGTCGCCGTAGTCGGCATGCGGGCGGGCCAGTTCGCCTTGCGCGTACCGCCGGGCGACCTCGACGATCGCCGCGGCGCGCGCGGCGACGGACGCCGCGATGGCGCGGGACACGACCGCCGCCACCACGCCCGAGAGCGCCAGCGCAACGGCGGCGACGAGGACGAGCCGGAGCCGCGCGCCTGGCTCGATCCCGCCCACCATGGTGAGCGTGACGAACAGCAGCGCGACCGTCGTGACGGCCAGCGCCGCGAGGAAGATGCGGGATCGGAGTTCAGAGCGCACGGGACGCACCAGGCCGCGCCTACGGCGGCGGATCGAGCAGCTTGTAGCCGAACTGCTTCACGGTGACGACCGCTTCCGACAGGAAGGGGAGCTTCTCACGCAGCCGGCGCACGTGCACGTCCACGGTGCGCGTGCCCCCGGTGTAGGAGTAGCCCCAGACGTCCGAGAGCAGGAGGTCGCGCGACAGCACCCGGCCGCGGTGCTGCATCAGGTACTGCAGCAGGAGGAACTCCTTCGCCGTGAGCCGCACCTCGTCGCCGTTCACGCGCACGACGTGCCGGTCCACGTCCACCGTGAGCGGGCCGTAGGTGAGCCGGCTGTCGGGCGGGCCGGAGCGATGCGCCCGGCGCAGCAGCGCGCGCACGCGCGCCACGACCTCGTTCGGGCTGAAGGGCTTGGTGATGTAGTCGTCGGCGCCGAGCTCGAGGCCGACGATGCGGTCGGACTCCTCGCCCTTGGCGGTGAGCATGATGACGGGGATGCCGGCGGTGTTGACGTCGGCGCGGATGGCGCGGCACACCTCGAGGCCGTCGAGGCCGGGCAGCATCACGTCGAGGATGATCAGATCGGGCGCGCTGCGCCGCACGTGGGGCAGGACGTCCCGCCCGGATCCCACGACGTCTGCCTCGAATCCCGCCTTCTGCAGATAGTGCCGCACGAGGTCGGCGATGTCGGCATCGTCTTCAGCGACGAGTACGCGGCTCATGAGTAGGGGCAGTATAGCCGAGAGCCGGAGCGCAGGCGCCTGGCGCGTCAGTCGGGCAGGCGCGTGACGCCCACCAACTGCCATCCGCCGGGGACGCGGCGGAAGTGCACGGCCACCGGCACCGCCCAGGCGGGGTGCCGCTCGTGCACCGCCGCGATCTCCACCTGCAGGAAGGGCGCGTCGAGGATCTCGACGGGCGCCTGCGCGGCGGGCACCGGGACCGTGACGGCGGGCCCGGCCCACGTCACCGCACGGGTGTGGTTGTCGAAGCGGCCCCAACGCACGCGGTACTCCCGGGCCGGGGTTGCGCGCTCGAAGTCCGCCGCGGCATTGCGGAACGTGAGCGTGCCCTGGGCGTCGAGCGCGAAGTCGACCAGCGGGTTGACGCCGGGCAGCCACGCGAGGCCGATCTTGTCGCGGCGCGCGATGATCACGTCCGTGAGGTACTGCGTGGCCGCCGGGTTGCTGAACTCGGCCGCCCGCACCACCGCGGCGATGACCTCGTCCGGGATCGCGACGGCGCGGCGCGCGGCCCAGAACAGATCGTCGGGGCGGGCGTTGTCGAACGCCGGGTTCGGGTACTCGGGCTTCCACGTCTCGGGCTGGAAGAACGACGCCTCGATGCGGCCGACGGCGGGCAGGGCCGGGTACTGCACCTTGATCCAGGGCCGCACCCAGAGGCCGAGCGAGAGCGCCGTCAGGAGCGTGGGGCGGGCCTCCCAGAGGTATTCGTTGCCGGCGCGCGCTTTCTGGGCCTGCACGCTGGCGCTGCCGAGCGTCGAGCCGAAGTCGATCAGGTGGTGCCAGACGATCCGCCGGCCGTCGCGCTCGATGAGCGTGTCGAGCGTGTTGATGCTGCGCGAGTCGTCGTGGTTCAGCCACGCGGAGAAGGCGCGCAGCCCGCGCAGCTCGCGCCGGTGCTCCTGCGGGAAGATGTCGTTCGGGTCGTCGGGACGCGTGCCGTGATAGCGGAACGGGCCGAGCGGACGGCCCGGGAGCGCGCGGCTGGCGATCACGCGGAACGTGCCGTCCTCCCGCCGGGCCGCCTTGGCGAGCAGGTCGTCGACGTCGGCCTCGCTGATCTGCCGCCGCTGTCCGGTCGCGTTGCGGATCCCGGCGCGCTCGCCGATCACGAGGTTGTCGCGGTGCAGCGTGGCGAGGTGGTTCTCGGGGACGTGGTAGCCGAGCGCCCAGAACAGCTTCGTCGAGATGATCTCGGCGCCCGTCGCCATCTCGGGGTGTTCGGGCGGATCGAACTTGATGAACCAGATGATGCCGTTCGTGTCGCGGATGGTGAAGCCCGGCGTGATGCCGTCGCTCTTGCCGGAGACGATGGTCCAGGCGCCGGGGGCGGGGCCGTCCGTGGTGTTGGGGCCGCGCACGACGGTCGCCGCGTCCAGCGGGCCGCGGTTGGTGTACCAGCTCGAGTCGGGCACTTCATCGATGGTGTTCACGTTGAGCGCGCGCCGGTGGCTGCGGTCGCCCGGCCGGAGGAACGTGTGCTCGAGGAAGTCGTACGGATCGCTGAGATTCCATGGCCGCACGCCCGATGCGTCCTCGGTCTCCGGATCCACCACGATCGGATCGTCGGGATAGAACGCCGGCTGCGTGGCGCGCGGCGCGGCCGGCAGGGCGGCCAGCAGCAGGGCCACGCCGAGTGCGAACGCGGGACGGAGACGCCTGCGTGTCATCAGAAGGCCGGTCCGAACTTGAGGAAGAACCGCGTGCCCTCGCGGCCGCCTGCGCCGATATCGAGCCGCAGGAACACGTGCCGGTTGGTGTTGAAGCGGAAGCCCACGCCCCAGGACGTCTTCAGGTCGCGGAACGTGAGCTCGTCCCAGTGCGGCGCCACATCCGCCGCATCGAAGAAGAGCGCGAGATCGAGGGCCGAGAACGCCTCCCAGCGATACTCGCCGTTGATGAGGACGTAGTTGGCATCGCGGAAGCGGTGCTCGCGGAAGCCGCGCAGCGACTCGCTGCCGCCGACCGACGGCATCAGGAAGAACGGCACGCGCGCGGCCGACTCGGCCTCGATGTGGCTGGACTGCACACGCACGACGAACTGCCGCTTCTTGTCGAAGATGGGGAAGATCTGCAGGAGCTCGACGTCCGTACGGCCGAAGTCGAACGCGCCGCTCTGCCGGTCGTCGTACCACCCCCAGCTCAGCTCGTACCGGCCGCCGCCGCGGGGATTGGACCGTTCGTCGCGGTAGTCCACGTCGAGGAAGAGGCGGTGGTAGCCGAGCCGCGGCGCGCGCGAGAGGCCCGGGGCCGTCGCCTCGGTGAAGCCCGCGTGGATCGGCGGCAGCGCGCCATCCGTGCCTGCCAGCACATCGTCATGCAGGAGGCCGATGCGGCTGCCCGCCGTGAGCCACGGGAACGGCCGGAGGGCGAGGAGCGCGCTCAGCTCGTGGCCGCGCAGGCGATAGCTCGTCCGCGCGTCGAGCGCCGACGAGGCGCCGAGGCCGAAGAAGTCCTCCTGCGTGTGGTCGCGCCAGGTCCAGGCGGCGCCGACTTCCACCCATCCATTGAATAGGCGTGGCAGGCCGGTCGCCAGCTGCACGGCCTTGTAGCCGCGGGTGGAGGCGGCCGCGCCCGCGTCGAACGCCCACTGGCCGCTGGCGATCGCCTTGCGGTAGCCCACCCCGCCGGCCAGGCCGCTGCCGGTGGGGAAGCCGCCGACGCGGGGGTAGAAGCCGTACAGCCCCCCCGCCAGGCGATCGAAGATGCGATGCTCGTCGACCAGCAGGAGGCCGCGCTCGACGGGATTCGGCTCGTAGGGGGCGGTGTCCTTCGCGCGTTCGGCGCGCTGCTGTGCGAGCAGCTCGGCGCGGGTCTCCTGGGCCGTGGCAGGCGCCGCGGCGAGGGCGCACACGAGCGACAGAGACGCGAGAAGCCAGCGCATACGGAATCGGTTCAAGTCTATCGCAGGGACCGACCGCGGGCGGCACCTCGGGCGCGCCTATGGCGTCCGATGCTTGAACCAGTCGCGGACGTGGGCCTGCAGCTCGCCGGGGGCCGCGTCGCGGGGAAGCGTGGCGGCCTGACGGCGGACGAGCCTCAACTGGGCCACGTAGCGGCGGCAGTGCGCGCACATGAGCAGATGCACCTGCAGGGCCATGCGTTCGAGCCAAGGAAGCGCCCCCTCGTCCAGGGCGGTGGCCTTACGCGTTACGTCCCGGCAGGTCGGCATCATCAACGTGTGGTCCGATGCGCCTCAACGGCGGCGCGGAGGCGCGTCCGCGCCCGGTGCAACAGCACTCGCTGGTTGGTCTCGCTCACGTCCAGAATGTTACACGCGTCGGCGGCATCCAGGCCTTCGATGTCACGCAGCGTGAACACGGCACGTTGGGCGGGGGGGAGCGCCTCCACGGCCCGTGCGATGACCGCCCCGACCTCCTTCCGCAGGCCCTGCGCCTCGGGGTCGTCGGCGTCCCAGGCGGACGGCGGGACCGCCCACTGGCCGTTGGCCGCAAAGCGCTCGAGCGCCGGCCCGTCGTCGTCGTCGGTGCCTTCGGGCAGCAGGGCCGAGAACGGGACCAGACGGCCGTCGCGGACGGCACGCGTGCGCGCGCGGTTGGCCAGGATGCGAAAGAGCCAGGTCTTGAAGCTGGCGCGCCGCTCGAACCGCGGCAGTCCGGTGATCACCGCGAGCCAGGTGTCCTGGACGGCCTCCTCGGCGGCCTCCTTCGAGCGGACCCAGGTCGTGGCGACGCGGAGCAGGGAGCGGTGGTAGTGATCGACCACCGCCGAGAACATGTCGACGTCCCCGGCCTGCAGCGCGTCGACGAGCGTGGCGTCGTCCGGCAGGGCCGCGGATGCGTGGCGTGCCACGGCATCAGCTGTCACGCCGTTGTAACGACCGCCCGGGTCCAAGGACTGTCCGCTCATCGTGCGCGCCTGTGGCGGAATGCGCGGTGCGTCTGGCTCATCATCCTCTGTTACTGCGTTGGGCGCAGCGGTGGGTTACGCCGGTCGTGATGATCTTCAGCGTGCCGGACCGGTGGCGCGGGTCCGGCAGGCCGGCTCGCCGCCTTCATTCACCTCCCGGGGTGGGGCGGCGGGTCCGGCCACCTTTCGCGCCCGCTCGGCACGGGCGTGTAACGGCAGGGACGCGGTGAGCGCACCTGCCGTTGACGTCGCGTGATTCGCGTCACTCTTGGCACCGGACCGCGCCAGCTGGTGTCTTTCGCTGCATCGTGCACGGGAGGCTTTGTGAGGAGGTCCGACTATGTTCTCGAAATTGGTCACGGCGCTCGCGGTGGGCGTCGTGCTGCTGGTATCCCCACTCGGCGCACAGGTAAGCACCGGGCGTCTGCAGGGCGTCGTCCGCGACGCCCAGCGGGGCGTGCTTCCCGGCGTCACGGTCACGGCACAGGCCTCGTCGCTCATCGGATCGCAAACCGCGATCACTGAGGGCGACGGACAGTATCGCTTTCCGGCGCTGCCGGGTGGCCGCTATACGCTCACCTTCGAACTGCCGGGCTTCCAGACGGTCATTCGCGAGAATATCGTGCTGGCGCTTGGGCAGACGCTGAACGTGGACGCGGCGCTGCAGGTGGCGACACTGGAGGAGACGGTCACGGTCTCGGGCCAGGCGCCGATCGTCGATACCTCGTCCACGGCGGTGGGGTCGGTCTTCAATGCCGAGGCGCTGGCCGCGATTCCGTCGGCCACCGATCTCTGGGCGACGCTGGCCCAGGCGCCGGGCGTCCGCATGCTCGGCTTCGACGTGGGCGGCAGCCACAAGAGCCAGCAGGTCGGCTACGAGAGCTTCGGCATCCGCAACCAGAATCAGGTGGTGACCGACGGCGTGGACACGACCGAAGGCACCGGCGGCGCGGGCTTCTATCAGGACTTCTTCGCGCACGAAGAGGTCTCGGTGGCCGCGGCCGGCGGCGACGTGTCGATGATGACGCCCGGCTCGGCGGTCTTCTCGACGATCAAGAGCGGCGGCAACGAGTTCCGGTCGTTGAACAACCTCTCCTGGGAAGACGAGAGCTTCATCGGCACCAACCTTGACGACGACCTCCGGCGGCGCGGGGACACGGGGCAGCCCAATCTGCAGTTCTGGGAGTTCCACACCGACATCGGCGGACCGATCAAGCGGGATCGCGTCTGGTTCTACACCGCGTACAACCATTTCAAGATCGACAAGCAGATCTCGGGCGTGCCGGTCGACCTTGCCACGGACCTCGGGGAGTTCGACAACTTCACCGCGAAGGGGACCGCCAAGCTCAGCAATAAGGACACCATCATCGGGTACTACCAGTGGGGCCGGAAGGCGAAGCCGAGCCGCGGGTTGTCGAACACGATCGGCCCGGACTCCATCCTGGCGCAGAAGAGCGACTCGTGGATGTACAACGGCCAGCACCAGCGTGTCTGGACCAACCGCATGTTCACGGACGTGCGCGTCGGGCTGTTCGGATTCGGCTGGCCGATGGAGCCGGCGGTGCCATTCGAGAGCAACCCGCCACGCCAGGATACCGGCACGGGTGTCCAGACGGGCGCGGGCTGGCTGACCGGGAGCGCCGGCGGGCCGTTCACCTTCGATCGCAACAAGCCGCAGGTGCACGCGACGCTGACGTACTTCCTGCCCGAGAAGGCCGGCTCGCACGACATCAAGGCGGGCTTCGAGATCCTGGATGATCAATCCAAGTTTGGCAACAACGGGTCGTCGGGCCAGATTCTCTATCTGGACCTCAATGGGGCGACCAACAACATCCGGCTCACCGATCTCGGCAACTTCTCCGACTTCGGCACGGGCTGGACGAGCGCCGACGATCGGAACCGGCGCGTCGCGTTCTACCTCCAGGACCGCTGGTCGGTGAACAACCGGCTGACGATCACCGCGGGCGTGCGCTACGACCGGCAGCGGCCGCACTACGAAGACTCCATCCGCACGCCGGTGCTCTCGGCGATCTTCCCTGCCGCTACGGTACCCGGCGCGACCCTCCTGACCAGCAACAAGGTCTCGCCGCGCGTCGGTGTGTCGTTCTCGCCGACGGGCGACAGCCGGACGGTCATCAAGGGGTTCTACGGCCGCTTCTACCAGAACTTCGCCGATCGGCTGTCGGGCCTGAATCCCGGCGGCACGAACACGCGGGACTTCGTGTTCAACGATCTGAACGGCAACCGGCTCTTCGATGGGCCGCAGGAACTCGGGGCCCTCGTCGCGTCGGCGGGTGGCACAAGCACGACGCTCGACCCCGACCTCAAGACACCGTTCGTCGACGAGTTCAACGTGTCGTACGAACAGCAGTTCTGGGGCGAGTCCTCCTTCCGCGCGGCGTACGTGCGGAAGCAGGCGCGCGACGAGTTCGGCACGTTCAACGTCGTGCGCCAGGGGCAGTTCTCGGTGCCGCGGACGGTCACCATCGACGAACGCGACTTCGTCAACGGCGTGACGGGCCAGCGGACGTTCGCCCTGTTCGACCTGCCCGATACCCTGCGCGGGCAGGTGCGCAACGTCGTGGCGACGCTGCCGGGCGACAGCGGCGATGCGGACTACGACACGATTCAGTTCGCGTTCAACAAGCGTTTCGCGAGCGGGCTGTTCTTCCAGAGCAGTTTCGACTATCAGTGGCGTGACGAACTGCGCTCGACGGCGGCCAGCACGAGCCCGCTGAACTCGGATCCGCTGCCGATCGCCTTCGAGGTGAATCAGCAGGCCGGTCCGGTGTCGAACCGGCAGGAGAGCACGAACTGGCAGTTCCGTGCGCTCGGCCGCTACGTGTTCCCGTACGAGATCGGGTTCGCGACCAACGTCCGGGTGCAGAGTGGCTGGCAGTATGCCCGCATCTTCCAGGCTGTGCTCCCGAACGCCGGCACGGTGCGGTTCTTCGGCGAGGACATCGACGCCAACCGGTCCGATACGATCGGCCTGGTCGACGTGCGCGTCGACAAATCGGTGCGCTTCGGCGGCCGCTACCGGGCGAGTATTGCCCTGGACGTGTTCAACCTGCTGAATACGAACAAGGTCTCGAACTTCAACCTGCTGAACGGCGCGCAGTTCGATCGCGTGATCGCCTCGATCGACCCGATCACGGCGATGCTCGCGTTCCGGTTCGACTTCTAGCACCACGGGTCGCAAGACGCGCGAACGGCGCGTCCCCATCGGGGGGCGCGCCGTTTGCGCGTACGGGCCTCGCACGGGCGCTCCAGGCACGCGGGCGGCGTAACGCGGGCGGGCATCCCGGGACCAGACGAACATGAGGCACATCATTGATCCACGGACCGGCGATCCCGACGTGGCCGAGGCCGCGCTCGTCGAGGGCCTGCGCCGCGGCGACGACCAAGCCTACGCGAGACTGCTCAGGCTGTATGGGCCGTCGATGCTGGCGCGTGCGCGGTACCTGCTGCAGAACGAGGAGGACGCGCACGACGCGCTGCAACTGGCGCTCGTGTCCGTCTTCCGGCACATCGGGGCGTTCGAAGGCCGCGCGAAGCTGCCGACGTGGCTGCACGCGGTGGTCACCAACGCCGCCTTGACAGTGCGGCGCCAGCGCCACCGGCGGACGCGGCTCGAGCAGCCCCTCGGAGAGGGCGCCCTCGTGCCCGCGCCGGCCGAGGGCAGCCCCGAGCGTCAGGCGCTGGAGGGGCAGCGCCGGCGCGTGCTGGCACGCGCCCTCGACGGCCTGGCGCCTTCCTACCGGGCCGTCGTCGACGGCGACCTGGCCGGGCACAGCAGCGAGGACACCGCAGTACGGCTGTCGATCAGCCGAAGCGCCCTCAAGAGCCGCCGGTTCCGGGCGTTTCAAATGCTGCGCGCCCGAATGGCTGCCGGCGCGACCGGGCAGGCCGCTTCTGCCGGCTGACCTGCGCGGCGAGTAACTGCCGCGGGCTCCCGAGCGCAGTAGCCCCCGAGGAGGTGCGTGTGCCGTTCATCGAGATGGTCGAACCGGAGTCCGCCCGTGGCCTGCTGGCGGAACTCTATACCCAGATCGCGAAGGCCCGCGGCGGGGTCGCCGACATCCACAAGGTCCAGTCCCTGAACCCGCGCGCCATGGCCGCCCACCTCGACCTCTACAAGGCGATCATGTTCCAGCCGGGGCCCCTGTCCCGTCAGTGGCGCGAGGCGATCGCCGTGGCCGTGTCGCGTGCCAACAGCTGCGCGTACTGCGTGGCCCATCATCAGGCGGCGCTGGATGGCCTGGAGGCGGCGGAGGTGCCGCCCGGCCTGCTGACCTGGGCGGCGCGCATGACGACACACCCGGGTGGCGCCGCCCCCGACGATGTGGCCGAACTGCGAACGCTCGGCCTGTCGGACCGGGCCATCCTCGACGCCATTCTGGTCGTCGGCTACTTCAACTACGTCAACCGGCTCGTGCTGGCCACCGGATTGGCCGTCGAGCCTGACTTCGAGAAGACCTGCCGGCCGACGCTTGGCACAGACGACCCGGGCGACGGGGGCGGCGCGTGAGCGCTCGGGCGGCTGACCTGATCGTCATCGGCACCGGTTCGGCGGGGGCCGGAGTCGCCCAGCGCTGCCGCCGCGCCGGCTGGTCCGTGCTCGTGGTGGAGTCGAGGCCGGTGGGAGGCACGTGCGCGCTCCGGGGCTGCGACCCGAAGAAGATTCTGGTCGGAGCCGCCGACGCCGTGGCGGCCGTGCGCCGCCTCGAGGGGCGCGGCACGACCGGCGATGCCCGGATCGACTGGCCAGCCTTGATGACGTTCAAGCGGTCCCTCATCGAGCCCATGTCGACGCAGCGGGAGCGAAGCCTTGTCGACGCGGGTATCACCCTGCGCCACGGCCAAGCTCGGTTCGTCGGTCCCACCAGTGTGGCGATTCATGATGAGGTCTGGACCGGACGCTTCGTCCACATTGCGACCGGTGCCATGCCGGCGACCCTCGGCATCCCGGGCGAGCATCACCTGACCACGAGCGAGGCGTTTCTCGAACTCGAGTCGCTGCCGCACCGGCTGGCGTTCGTGGGCGGCGGCTTCATCTCGTTCGAGTTCGCGCATGTGGCGGCGCGCGCGGGCGCCGCCGTGACGATTCTTCACCGCGGCCCGCGCCCGCTGCCGCTCTTCGACCCCGACCTGGTCGACCGGCTCGTCGCGCACAGCCGGGACCTGGGGATCGACGTCCAGGTGGACGCCGCGGTCGAGGCGGTTGAGCGCGTGGGCGAGGAATACGTGGTGCGGGTGCGCCAGCATGGGGACGTCCGGCAGGTGGCGGCGGATCTCGTGGTGCACGGCGCGGGGCGCGTCCCGGAGATCGCCGATCTGGCGCTCGACGCCGCGGGCGTCGAATGGGATCCGCGCCGTGGTGTGCGGGTCAACGCTTACTTGCAGAGCGTGTCGAACCCCGCCGTGTTCGCCGCGGGTGACGCGGCCGACACCGGCGGCCCGGCGCTGACGCCTGTGGCGGGGTACGAGGCGCGGCTGGTCGGCGCCAACCTCCTGGAGGGCTTGCACCATACGGCCGACTACGCGGTGGTGCCGAGCGTGGCCTTCACCTTGCCGCCGCTCGCCACCGTCGGCATGAGCGAGGCGGCCGCCCGGGCGACCGGGCGCGCCGTGCGCGTGCAGTATGCCGACACCGCCTCCTGGTACTCGTCACGCCGGATCGGGGAGACGGCGTCGGCGTCGAAGGTCCTGATCGAGGAGGACAGTGGCCGCATCCTGGGGGCGCACCTGCTGGGACCGCACGCCGACGAGACGATCAACCTGTTCGCCCTGGCGATGAAGACCGGCGCGACGGCCGCGGACCTCAAGGCGATGATCTTCGCCTATCCGACCCACGCCTCCGACGTCGCCTACATGGTGTAACCGCGCGACGGGAGCGCCAGTCGCGCCTGGCGGGGCGGGCGGGCCGTGGCTGCGGTTGTAATGTCGCCAGCGTCTCCGGAGACTACTCCCCACGGGACGCGAGCGCCACCTCGCCTCACGGCTTCTGCCGCCAGCGTTCCGTGCGCCGTTCACACCGTTCTTCAGACTCAGGGGGGGCGACCGCATGCCGGTCCGCACGATGCGACTCATCCGTCTGTTCTCGCTGGCGCTCGTCGCGGGCGCCGTGCTCCTCCTCATGCGCGCGTTGCCCTTCGAACGGCTGATGGGGCTGGCGCAGGCCTGGATCGACGGACTGGGTGTGGCCGGTCCTCTGGCGCTCGGGGCGCTGTATGTGGCCGCCGCGCTGCTGTTTGTGCCTGGCTCCTTGCTGACGCTGGCCGCCGGCGCCGCTTACGGCCTGGTCCTCGGGACCGTCATCGTCTCGGTGGCGTCCACAACCGCCGTGGCGCTCGCCTTCCTGATCGCGCGGTACGCGGCGCGCGATCGCGTCCAGCGCATGGTGGCCGCATCGCCGAAGCTGGCGGCGGTCGACGAGGCCATCGGCGCAGAAGGCTGGAAGATTGTCGCCCTGCTCCGTCTGTCTCCGGCCGTGCCCTTCAACCTGCAGAACTACCTGTACGGCGTGACGGCTGTTGGCTTCTGGCCGGCCGTGGCGGCAAGCTGGCTGGCGATGCTGCCAGGCACGTTCATGTACGTCTATCTCGGGTCGATCGGCCGCACGGCGGCAGCTGGCGCGGCCACCAGCCCGGCCGAGTGGGCGCTGCGGGCCATCGGACTGCTGGCGACGATTGCGGTGACGGTCTACGTGGCGCGCCTGGCGAGTGCGGCGATCCGGACGCGCACGAAGATCGATCAGCGGGACGCCCCGGTGCAGCCGGCGGGCGGGGCCGGCGGCGATGACACGTCGCCCGCCCCGGCGTCGGCGGCCGCCACCGTCGGGTTCGCCGCCCTCGCACTGGGGCTGATGGCGCTGGCGCTCTGGAGCCTCGCGAATCCGGCGGCGGTGCGCGCCAGGGCCGAACGCGCGCTGGGCCTCCCACCCACCGTCGCCTCGACGGAGGCCTACGAGGCGCGCGACGACGGGCCGTCGTTCGACCATGCGACGTTCGACGCGCTGCTGCGCGCCCACGTGGACCCGGATGGCTACGTCGACTATGCGGGGCTGCAGCGGGAGGCTGGGCAGCTCGACGCGTATCTCGCGCAGCTGGCCGGCGCCCCATTCGACGCCCTCGGCCGCGACGAGAAGCTGGCTCTGCTCATCAACGCGTACAATGCATTCACCCTGCGGCTGATTCTCGATCACTATCCGGTCGCGTCGATTCGCGACATCCCCGCCGCGGATCGATGGGATGCCGCACGATGGCAGGTGGGCCGGCACACCTGGAGCCTCAATCAGATCGAGCACCAGGAAGTCCGCCCCAACTTCGCCGAACCCCGCATTCACTTCGCGCTGGTCTGCGCCGCCGTCGGCTGTCCGCCCCTCAGGGCTGAGGCCTACACGGCGGACCGCCTCGAGGCGCAGCTGGCCGATCAGACCGGCTACGTGCACACGCATCCGCGGTGGGTGCAGGTGGACGCCGACGGCCGGACGGTGCGCCTGACGGCGCTCTACGACTGGTACGGCGGCGACTTCACCCAGCATGCGCCGACCGTGCTGGACTATGCAGCACGGGTCGCGCCTGACGTGCGCATGGTCATGGAGGGGAGCGCACCGCCGGCCGTGCGTTGGCTCGACTACGATTGGCGCCTGAACAGCCGGGAGCACCGGCCGGAGACAACAACCCGATGAGTTCCAGAGACCACCTGGCGGAGTGGCGGGCGGCACGCCTGCCGCAGGCGCAGCCCCTCGACGACACGAACCGGCGCTGGCTCGAGCACACGCACCCGTCCCAGTGGACCAACCCCACGCCCGATGGCCGCTACAACCTGGTCGTCATTGGTGGCGGCACGGCGGGGCTGGTCACCGCCGCGGGCGCAGCCGGCCTCGGCGCGAAGGTGGCGATCATCGAGCGCGATCTGCTCGGCGGCGACTGCCTGAACGTCGGCTGCGTGCCGTCGAAAGCGCTCATCCGGTCCGCGCGCGCCATCGGCGACGTCCGTGGGGCCGGCGCGTTCGGTGTGCGGGTCCCTGACGGGGTGACGGTGGATTTTCCGCGGGTCATGGCGCGCATGCGCGAGCTGCGCGCCGCGATCAGCCCGCACGACTCCGCGGCCCGGTTCCGGCAGCTCGGCGTCGACGTGTTCCTCGGTGAGGGGCGCTTCACCAGTCCGACGACGGTGGAGGTGGACGGCCGGACGCTGACGTTCGCCCGCGCCTGCGTCGCCACGGGCGCGCGCGCCAGTGCGCCGCCCATCCCGGGGCTCGACGACGCCGGGTACCTGACCAACGAGACAGTCTTCAGCCTGACGGCGCTGCCGCGCCGGCTCGCCGTGATCGGTGCCGGTCCCATCGGCTGCGAGCTGGCGCAGGCCTTCGCGCGTTTCGGCAGCGAGGTCTCGCTCATCGAGATGATGCCGCGTCCGCTGCCGAACGAGGATCCCGACGCCGCGGCCCTCGTGCAGCGGGCGCTCGTCGCCGATGGGATCCGCGTCCTGTGCGGCTCGAAGGACTTGCGTGTCGGCCGCGACAGCGATGGCAAACGCCTCACGCTCGAGGTGAACGGCGCGACGCAGGAGGTGGTGGTCGACGAGATCCTCGTCGGCGTCGGGCGGGCGCCGAACGTGGACGGCCTGGGGCTCGAGGCCGCCGGCGTCGCGTACGATCGCAGCGGGGTCACCGTCAACGACTTCCTGCAGACGAGCGCGCCGCACATCTATGCCGCCGGCGACATCGCCTCGCGCTACAAGTTCACCCACGCCGCCGATGCCCTCGCGCGGGTCGTCATCCAGAATGCGCTCTTCTTCGGGCGCAGGCGCGCGAGCGCGCTGACCATTCCCTGGTGCACCTACACCGACCCGGAAGTGGCGCACGTGGGGCTCTATCCGAAAGACGCCGAGGCGCAGGGCGTGGCCATCGACACCTACACCATCGAGCACGCGAAGGGTGATCGCGCCATCCTCGATGGGGAAACCGAGGGCTTCCTCAAGGTCTACACGAGGAAGGGCAAGGACACGATCGTCGGCGCGACGCTCGTTGCGCGGCATGCGGGCGAGATGATCTCGGAGATGACGCTGGCGATGAAGGCCGGCGCGGGTCTCGGCACGCTGGCCGCGACGATTCACCCCTACCCGACGCAGGCCGAGATCTTCAAGAAGGCGGGCGATGCGTACAGCCGAACCCGGCTGACACCGGGCGTGAAGCGGCTGTTCGAGACCGTGCTGAAGTGGCGGCGCTGAGCCGGGCGGTCAGGCCGCCGCGCCGCAGCGGTCCTTGGCGCCCGGCGTATCCGGCGCCTGCGCCTCGACCGCCTGGAAGTGGCGGCCCGCATGGCGTGCGGCGAGGAACCACACCGCGATAATCACCACAACGAGTCCGGCGAGCCAGCGCAGGTCCTCGAAGTTCGTGAACACCAGGGTAATGGCCAGACTCAGGCCGACGGCCAGCGCTTTGGCGAATCGCTGCACGAACATGTCGATGAACGCCTTGGCCGTGTACTTCTCGTCCGGCGTGGTCGGCACATAGAGCGCCTCCCGGGCCGATTGGTTCAGCGAGTAGCTGAAACCGTTGTCGGCCGTGTTGAGCAGGCTCCCGACCCACAGCACCGGGAACACGGCGAACGCGGTGGCGCCGCCCAGCATGGCCGCCGGCAGGACCAGCAGGGCGGTGACCATCCCGAACTTGCGCAGAATCATGCTGGTCGCGAGCAACTGGACGAACATCGCGACCCAGTTCGTCAGCGAATACACCAGCGCGAAGTGCTGGCCGATGGCCGGGCCGTCGAGGTAGTGCACGACCGTCGAGGTGAACATGAAGTCCAGCACGGTCGACGCCAGCTCGTACAGGCCGACGATGGCCGCGATGGCGAGCAGGTAGCTTGACCGGAAGGTGAGCCGGGCGCCCGCCAGGGCAGGGTGGGCCGGCGCGGCGGCGCGGGGTTCCGCGCGAGGCGTTGCCGCGACCGGCACCGGCCCCCTCGGCAACGCGTGCGACCATCGGGCGGCGATGAACGCCGCCAGCGCGGTGAGCGCGCCGGCGCCGAACACGACCCAGAGCCACGCCACCGTCGTCTGCTGCGCCAGCCGCGCGGCCACCAGCGTGCTGCCGGCCACTCCCCCCAGCACTCCGCCAAAGCCGACCACCCCGTAGAGCCGTTTGGCGGTCCACGGCGTCACGCTGTCATTGAGGAAGGCGAAGAACGTGGCCACCATCAGGGTGCTGTACAAATCGCCGAACAGGTAGAAGCTCCAGACGGTGAAACCGCTCGGCGCCACGACCGCGGGCATGTAGACGAGAAAGGCGGCCATGAAGAGGCCGGAGAAGACGTACGTGAGCTGCTGCCGCCGGAAGCGGGTGGCCAGCCAGCTGAACAGCACCACCGCGCCCATGGCGACCACCATGTTCAGGACCTTGGCGAGCAGTTCGGCCTGGGCCGCCGACATGATCCAGGGGCCGAGGTCGAACCCGCCGACGGCGTAGTACTCGACGAAGACGCTCTTCTTGATCGGCTTCAGAATCCAGAAGCTCGCGATGATCAGGAAGAAGTACGCCAGCATGGCGAGCGTGAACGGCCACTCACGACGACGGATGTCGAAGCAGTCGAGGAGATGGCGTTTCAGCAGGGACGGCAGCACGGCGTGTCAGGACGGCACAGATGGTCCACCCGGCCGCCACGGGAACAGTCCTGCCGGCGCCCCGTTCGTTACGGCGGGATGAAGGTTCCCGTCCTGGGCCCGGAATGTGCCGGCCGGCCGGTACACCGGGGGATGACGGGGGCTGCGCAGGCGGCGTGGCGCGTAACGAACGGCGCGCGGTCGTGACAGAGGACAAGTGCCAGGGCCTGCCGCCCGCCGCCCGCCAGGAGTAACGTCTATGCGCATCCGCCCTCGGGGGGGAACACTCGCCATCGTCGTACTGGCCGTCGTCGCGGCCATGGTCGCGACCGTCACCGTCGACGCGCAGACCGGGTTCGTGCCGTACTACGGTAAGAACCAGATCCGCTACGACCGGTTCGACTGGCAGATCTACCAGACCGACCATTTCGAGATCTATTACTATTCCGAAATCGAGCCGCACCTCGAGCGCATGGCGGGCTACGCGGAGAGCGCGTACCAGCACATCAGCTCTGAGCTGAAGCACGACCTCGCCTCCAAGGTCCCGCTCATCCTGTTCCAGACCAGCAGCGAGTTCTTCCAGCAGAACGTCATCCCGGGTGCCGCCCAAGAGGGCGTCGGGGCGTTCGCCGAGCCCAGCCGCAACCGGATTCTGATGCCGATGGACGAGCCGCCAGACCTGCTGTACCGCCTGATGGTGCACGAGCTGACGCACGTCTTCCAGTTCGACATCATCCCGATGTCGCTGCTGCGATCGAACATGCCGCTCTGGATCATGGAGGGCATGGCCGACTACCTGACGGGGGTCTGGCGCCCGCTCGACATCATGACGGTGCGCGACGCCGCCGTCTCCGACAACGTCCCCAGGATGAGCGCACTGCAGGGGTTTGGCCAGTCGGGCAACCCCCGGCTGATCTACAACCTCGGGCACGCCGCCTTCGAGTTCATGGAGTCGCGCTGGGGCAAGGACGGCGTGCGCCAGTTCATCTTCGCGCTGCGCAAGAGCGTCATCGGCGGCGGCGACGACGCATATCAGGACGCGTTCCAGCTCTCGCCGGAGGAGTGGGACCAGCAGTTCGATCGCTACCTGAAAGAGCGGTTCAAGCCGTTCCGCGACAAGGAGCGTCCGGCCGACTACGGCCGGAATCTCGCCCCGAGCCCGGAGCGGACGCGCTTTGCCCAGGCCCTCTCAATCGAGCCGTCGCCCTCAGGGGACCTCGTCGCCACCATGAGCGTGAACCGGCGCGATCGAGAGATCGACATCGTCCTGGTATCGGCCAAGAGCGGCGAGGTTGTGCGGAACCTCACGAGCGGGTTCTCGCAGTCGTCCGGCTACGAGCACGTCGTCACGCCCGGCGGCCGTTGGAATTCGGTGCCGTGGATGTCGTGGTCCCCTCAGGGAGACCGGCTCGCGTACTTCGTGCGCACCGAGAAGGACCGCTCGCTGGTGATGCGCAACGTGGTCACCCGCAAGGTCGAGGTGCGCATCCCGCTGAACCTCGATGCGCCGGAGTCCCCGGACATCTCGCCGGACGGCCGGCTCGTCGCGTTTTCCGCGATGAAGAACGGCGTGGCCGACATCTACACCGTCGACATCGACACACGCGAAGTCCGGAACCTGACGTCCGACGAGTTCTCGAACTACGGCCCGACCTGGGCGCCCGATGGGCGGTCGATCGTCTACATGGCCCGCATCAGTGGCAGCGAGAAGCTGTTCCGGATTGACACCAGCTCGGGCGGGAAGACGCAGCTCACCTTCGGCACGCACGACGATGCGGGGCCGCAGTTCCTCGACGACAACACGCTGGTGTTCGCCTCGACGGCCACCAACCCCGAACTCCCGCTGGAGCCCGAGGTCTCCCGTAACGGGAACATCTACAACCTGTGGACGCTTCACCTGCAGACACGGGAGCTTCGCCAGTACACCGACGCCGTCGGCGGGAACGTGTCGCCCGTGGTGCTGCGGGCGGGCGTGGCACGGCCGCACGTCGCCTTCGTGAGCTACTACAAGGGCGACTACGGCCTCCACGTCCTCGAGCGGCAGGACCCGGTCGAGGTGGTCGCCTCGGATGATTTCGGTGCGCCGGGTCCGGTGATCGATTTCCAGGCGCCGCTCAGCCACACGTTCGTCGAAGGCAACACGAAGAAGAAGGGCCGCTTCGAGAAGATGTTCCTCGACGGACGGCCGCCGGTGAGCGTGGGCGTCACGAGCGGCGGTGACGTGTTCGGCGGGACGGCGGTGTCGTTCACGGATGTGCTGGGCGACCAGCAGTTCAACCTGTTCGCCGCCTCCGTCTCCCAGTACCGGACGCTCTCGGTGAGCTACCTGAACCTCGAGCGGCGCTTTCAATACGCACTGCAGGGCTTCTCGAACACCCAGTTCTTCTTCGGACAGTTGGAAGGACTGTTCTTCGACCCGCAGTTTTCCGGGCTCATCGATCGCGACTTCGCCGTGGCGACGCGGACGACGCGCGGCGGCACCGCGTTCGGCATCTACCCGCTCAGCCGCTACCGCCGGGTGGAGGTGTACGGCGGCATCGTCCAGTTCAAGGAGCAGTTCAACGACGCCAGCCTGGAGCAGTTCTCCGCGCAGTTCCAGCAGCAGCAGTTCGGACGGCCGCTCTTCAACAACGGCACAAGCGTGCCGATCGGCATCACCTTCATTCAGGAGACCACGGTCTTCCGCGAGTTCGGACCGCTCTCGGGCAACACCATGCGGCTGGGATATGAGGTCTCCCCGCGGATCGGCGACGACTCGCTGTCGCGGCAGACGCTGGACCTCGATGCCCGCTACTACATGCGCATGGGCGGCTCGGGCCTGCTCGCCCTGCGCGGGCGCGGATTCAAGAGCTGGGGCGCGCAGCCCGACTTCACCTTCTTCGGTGGCAACTCGGAACTCCGCGGGTACGATTACCTGTCGTTCGTGGGCCAGGAAGCGTTCTTCGCAAATGCCGAGCTGCGCTTCCCGCTGATCGAGGCCATGCTGACGCCGCTCGGCGTCATGGGCGGTGTCCGCGGGACCTTCTTCTTCAACGTCGGTGGCGCCCGTTTCGCCAACCAGGAGTTCCGCGCCTTCAGCAGCGAGACCACCGTCGAGGCGCCCATCGTCGGCTTCCTGCCAGGCGCGGACCTGCTCGACCCGTCGACGCCGGTGTTCGGCGCGCCGCGCCTTATCTCCGGGTTCCGTCTGGTTGATGCCCGCGCGTCGTACGGCCTCAGTCTGCAGACGTTCGCGCTCGGGTTTCCGGTCCACTTCGACTGGTCGTGGCGCACGCTGTTCAATCGCGAGTGGGAGGACGTTGTGTTCGCTCGTGAGGGTGGCAGCGACACGTTCAGGAAGCGGCGGTTCGCCATGTGGATTGGCTACGATTTCTGACACCCTGGCACGCCGTCGCTCTCCGGCTCGCGCCATCGCCCCCCTGCGCCGGCGTTTGCGGAAGCTGACGGCCGAACATAAGCCGCCACCGAAGAGCGCCGCCGCGATTGCGCGGGGGCTCGCGGGCTTTCTGCGGGCCGCGCTCCAACCGGCCCCGACAGTGGCGACCGCGTGACACAAGCACGACTGGGAACCTCGGTGACGGCATGATCCGGTGCAGTGACGGATCGCGCAGGCGGCGGTGATCAGAGGCACGATTGCGAGGATCGGCGAGCTGGTTATGCGGATACGGACTCGCGCCCCGAGACTGCACGTCCTCCCGACGAAGCACTGTCATGTGTGCTCTGCCGCGAGCGTGACTCGTCGCCGAAGCGCCCTCGATCGTCCGTCGCCTCCCCGGCCCGGACACCGACCTGAAGACCAGTTCGCAAGCTAACGCTTGCGGGCTATCGCCAGCACCGGAGAAACACCGGGGCTTGACAGAGGGTCATTCCATATCAGTACCAGGACAGGTTACGGGAGCAGGCGGACGGTGCCCATCGCTCCGTCGACTTCCACGAGCACGCCGTCGCGCAGGCTCGCCACCACCTGATCGATACCTACCACGCATGGCTTCCCGTACTCACGGGCCACGACCGCGCCGTGCTGCAGTGCACCACCGACCTCGAGTACGATGGCCGCTGCGTTTACGAAGAGCGGCGTCCAGCCCGGGTCTGTGGTGTACGCGACCAGCACATCGCCCTTCTCGACGCGTTTCTCGTGAGGCGAGTGCAGGACCGTGACCGGCCCGATCACCACACCGGGCGATACCGGCATTCCCCTCAGGAGACCAGGTGAATCCTCGCGCGGCGGGGGGCGCAGAATCCGGCCCCGCGAATCGATCACGGCGGGGAACCTCGTGACCTGCGCCGAGAGCGTGCCATGGAACCGCCGTCGCCCCGCGCAAATCTTCCGCAGATCGAGAGTGTGATTCCCCGATGCTGCTCTGAGCTCCTCGAAGGTCAGTCCGAATACATCCTCTGCCGCATCGAGACGCCCCTCGAGCGCCAGTCGCTGCCCCTCTTCCAGCGCACGCCGGCGAATCACGTAGTTGAAAAGGACGAGGAGGTGCTTTGGGGCGTCGCGGGTTCCGGCGAACAGGTCGATGAGCCGATGGACCCGGCGCAGCAGCGCCCGGCGCAGCAGTCCAGGCCTGCGCGTGAGCTGTTCGTACGCCCTTCGTCTCTCGTCCATCACGCGCGCATGCGCAGCCTCAGGATCGAAGCTGTCGTCGCCGACAAACATGAAGGACATCTGTCTGAGGGCCAGGCGAGGGTCGTCCGCGTATCGCGGACTCGCAAGGTCCATCTCCATCGGGCCCCGCCAGCCGAACGTCGACAGGAAGGTGTCCCAGGCGACCAGGAACTCCGGAGGCATGTGGCGCTGCTGGATCCGTTCCGCCAACCGGTCGAGGTCCGCCACCTCCGAAGGATCCAGGAGTGTGGCCATTCGATAGAGCGAGATCCCCATCTCGACGACGACGTTGCCCGTCACGCCGGACGTGAGCGCGTTCGTGAGTGCCCGGGCCTCCGCGGTCTCCGGCCGGACGATCGGACCGGGAGGAATCGCGCCGACGAGGAGCGCCGGCATCGCGACGTCGAAAATCTCGCTCGCCATGCGAGCCCCGTATGTCCGGCGAAATTCATCCAGCGGAAGTCCACCGTCCAGCTGCTGCCGCAGCTCCTGTTCGAACGTGGCGAGTGTTCTCTGGAGGGTACGAGCCGCGGCTTCCGGAGTCAGCACGACCCGCATCAAGTTCAACAGGAAGCGGCGCATGTTCCACAGAGCGCGGGCAGCGAGCGGCAGGAGTCGGAGGCCGACCCATGGGGGCCGGGTGGCGGCGCGGTAACGCTCCGACTCGATGCCGGCCAGCGTCTCCGCCATCAGCGCATCGGTGGCGACCGAGCCCTTCGCCAGCATCTTCGGACTCGCCAGCCAGAGGATGTTCGAGTAGTTCATGTACATCCGCCCGCCCGCAAAGAAGAACAGCGAATCACGCAGCGACGGGGCGTAAGTCACGGGACCGACCAGCGACGCCAGGATCGTCGAGAACATGCCCTGCATGTTGTCGAGGCCGAGCGGCGAGATCGCCGCACTCATGGTCATCCCCTTCGACAGCGCGGCGTCGCCGTACAACACCCGGCGTTCTCCCGGGCCGGTGACCATCTCTGGCGGAAGTGGCACGAACGTGGTGATCGGACGCGCCTGCAGCAGGTACAGCCGCCCGGCGGCGTACGCCCACTCGATGTCGACAGGCGCCTCGTAGAGTCTCTCGACCCGGCCGAGCGTGTCGGTCAGCTCGGCCAGCTGGGCGTCGGTCAGGCTACGGTCTGTCGGGCGGTCGTTCTCGCGATCCGTGGTCCCATGGTCGGCGTCGACCCATGTCGAGAGGCGCTTGTCGCCTCGCGTCTCCTCGACCACCATGCGGTCGACCTTATTCACGACGAAGTGATCCGGCGAGACACGTCCCTCTACCACCGAGGATCCCAGCCCCCAGTTCGCGTCGATCACAGCCTCGTCGTAGTCGTTCGTCACGGGATTGAGGGAGAACCCGATGCCTGCGGCCTCACTGTCGACCTGTCGCTGCACGATCACGGCGATGCGGGGGGTGCCGACGTCGAACCCACGCTCAGTCTTGTAGGTGAACACCCGCAGGTCGAAGGTGGAGGCGAAGCACGCACGCACGGTGTCCTCGAGGCCATCCAGGGGAACACCCAGCCTGGTGTCGTAGCTGCCTGCAAACGAGGCAGCGGCGAGATCTTCCTCAGGCGACGAGGAGCGGACGGCGAACCGCCTGTTGTCGCCCGAGGCGCCCACGATGGCACGCAGCGATTCCATCGCACCCTGCTGGATGCGGGTCAACGGCAGCGCCAACGCTTGCCGCTTCAGGTTCCTGCACAGCGGATCCCGGGCATTCGTTGGCGCCGAGATCAGCTCATCCCACGTGGGAGAGGCCTTCACTGACTCGAACCATGGAGTGAAGAACTCGCTCGTGAGGACGGCACCCGGCGGGACAGGCAAGCCTGCCTCGCACATCCGGATCAGCGAGGCAGCCTTGCCCCCAACCTCGACACGGAACGCCTGCCGGCCACCGGGAAACGCGACTACCAGCGGGTTGGTCGATCGGTGTTCGGGTCGCTCGGAGAGTGAGTAGGGCTCGAGCATCAGGGGTCCTGATCAGCCGAAGATATGGCCGAATGTTGTGGATCGCCTAAATGACAGAAGGGGTTTCCTTATGTGAATTCCAGGCACGCCTTCCGGTTAGCGGCCGGGGACCGGAGACGCCAGCCATGTTGAGAGTAGTCGAGGAGCCGTCGGGAGAACACTTCCATCTCCGGATGTCCGTTGGACGAGCTGCTGCGCCCGGGCCCACGCATCGAGGCGGCTGAGCGGGGTCGTGCCGTGAGCGACGCCACGCGTCGTTGTCGCAGCTCGTGGCCTCGGTGCTCTCACCGCGTTCGGCCGGCAGGCCGCCGGTCTCGAGTCTGACGCCGTGCCCGCCCTCTGCACTGAAGAAGAGGTGCTTGCTTCCGTACATCGGTACCGCAGCGACCACTGCACCTGATCAAACTCGAGCCAGCGTTGCAGGCGAGGAGGCGCCGGCGGCGGTGGTGCGGCGGGTTGCCGTTCAATCGCCTCCTCTGCCGACGGTCCGGCCCGCTCCGGTTGGTCGGCTTCCTGTGCCCAGGTCGTGTGTGCACCGATCGCGAGGATCAGCACCGTCGCCGCCAGGAGGCGTCGACAGCAACGCACCCGATCCGGCGGCTGCCGGCCGGTCACCCCCGCACCCCGGCCAGATACGCGGCCGTGATCTCGTGGGCCGGCGTCTCGAAGACCTGCCCAGCCGTCCCGTGCTCGACCAGCGTCCCGGCACCGCCATGCATCCAGAGCACCGCCACGTCGTCGGCCACGCGGCGCGCCTGCGCCAGGTTGTGCGTCACCATGACCAGCGTGTAGCGGCCCCGGAGCGATGTGATGAGGTCCTCGACCACGCCGGCGGCCATCGGATCGAGCGCGCTGCACGGTTCGTCCAGCAGCAGGACGTCGGGTTCGAGTACGAGCGCCCGCGCCAGGCACAGGCGTTGCTGCTGCCCCCCAGACAAACTCAGGGCCGGGGCCGACAGGCGGTGCGCGACTTCGTCCCAGAGCCCCACCTGCCGCAAGGCGTGCTCGACGGTGTCGTCGAGTGCGGCGCCGTGGGCGAGGCGGTGATGGGTGAGCGGCAGCGTCAGGTTGTCGCGGATCGACAGCGGGAACGGGTTCGGCCGCTGGAAGATCATGCCGACCTTGCGGCGCAGGCCGACGAGGTCGACGCGCGCGTCGAGTACATCGAGGGCGCCGAGCCGGATGCGTCCGTGCACCGTGCAGCCAGGGACCAGATCCGTCATCCGGTTCAGGCACGACAGGAAGGTGCTCTTGCCACAGCCGGAGGGTCCGACGATGGCGGTCAGGCAGCCGTGATTGACCGGCAGCGTCAGGCCGCGGAGCGCGGGTACGCCGTCGTAGGTCACCGTCAGCTCGTCGACGGTCAGCGCCGGTGTGCGGTCCTGGCAGCACGCCGGTCGCCCGCGCCACGGAGCCGGGTCCGGATGAGAGTGGTTGTTCATGCGGATAAGAGCCTTCCGTGAAGCCAGCGGTGTCCGATCCATGTCGTCACCACGTTGATGGCCAGCAGCAGCGCCACCAGCACGAGCGCGGACGCGGCCGCGGCGGCCTCGCCGCCGGGGACGTTCATGGCCAGGTCGTACACGTGGATCGACAGGGTGCGCCCGGAATCGAGGAGCGACCCAGGCAGCCGATCGACGTACCCGCTCGTGAAGAGCAGCGCCGCGGTTTCGGCCAGGGCCCGGCCGATGCCGAGGACGAGTCCGACAACGAGCGCCGGCGCGGCCGCAGGGAGAATGAGGCGCCACAGGATCGTGGCCTGGGACAGGCCGAGGGCCGCCGCCGCCCGCCGGTACTCGTCGGGGACGGCGCGCAGGCCTTCCTCGAGGGTGCGCACCAGAATCGGCAGCACCATGCACGCCAGCGTGACGCCGCCGGAGAGGATGGAGAAGCCGAGGCCCAGGACCACGGTGAACAGGGCGTTGCCGAACAGGCCGAAGACGATCGAGGGCATGCCGGCCAGCACCTCGAGCGAGCCGCGCACCACGCGGCTGAAGGGGCCGGCCTGCCGCGTGTACTCGGCCAGCAGCACTGCCGTGCCCACGCCCAGGGGGACGGCGACGGCCAGGCACACGCCGAGAATCAGCGCGGTGGAGACGAGGATGGGAAAGATGCCGCCGGACCGGCCCGCGTCGCGCGGCGCGTCGACGACGAAGGACCACGACAGGTGCGCCAGCCCGCGGGTGGCGACGTCGGCGGCGATCCACACGAACACCGCGGCCACCAGCGCCGAGGTGGTCCAGACGGCGGCGGCCGCGAGCCGGTCGGCCCGGCCCGAGATGGGCAGGCGCATCGTGCCGGTCATGCGCGGCCTCCCGCACCGCGGCGCCCCGGCAGGCGCGCCGCGACGGCGACCAGCACGCCGGCGATCCCCATCAGGCACAGGCCACTGGCGAAGAGCGCCGCGCGGTGCGTGTCCATCGCATAGCCGAGTTCAAGCGCGATATTGGCCGTGAGCGTACGGACGGGCGCAAACACGGTGTCCGGCACCTGCACCACGTTGCCGGCGACCATCACGACCGCCATGGTCTCGCCGACCGCGCGTGCGAAGGCGAGCAGCAGTGCCGCCACCAGGCCGCCGCGGGCGGCCGGCAGCACCACCCCGCGAATCGTGGCCCAGCGCGACAGCCCGAGCGCGGCCGCGCCCGCCACATGACTGCGCGGCACCTGTCGCAGCGCCATCTCCGCCAGCAACGCAATGGTGGGCAGGATCATGAGGGCCAGGATCAGCATTGCGGTGAGCAGGCTCTGGCCCGGCGGCTGCACCTGCCGGATCATCGGCGCAAGCACGACGAGCCCCCACCAGCCGTAGACGACCGACGGGATGCCGGACATCAGCTCGAGCACACGCCGATAGATCACGCCGATCGGTGCCGGGGCGTAGAACGCACAGAGCAGTCCCGACCCCAGCCCGAGCGGCGCCGCGACGACGAGCGCGCCCGCCCCGACGGCCAGAGTGCCGGCGATCATCGGCCCGAGGCCGAAGCGCCCGTCGATCGCACCGGCCACCGGGAACCACGCGCCGTCGCTGAGCAGGCGCGTCACCCCTACCGCACTGAGCACGGGCAGGCTCTCGACGACGAGAAACACCGCCATCAACATGACGATGGCGCCGCTCGCCGCCGCCGCACCGCCGACACCGGCCAGGAGCGCGCGGTCAGTCGAGCGGGACAAAGGCCTGGGCCTCCACCAGATCGCGGACGGCCGGTGAGGTGGCAAACGCCAGGAAGGCGTCGGCCAGCAGCGTCCGCGCCTGACGCGTCACCAGTGTGAGCGGCCGCACGATCGGAAACCGGCCCTGGCGCACGTTGGCCAGCGTCGGGTCGACATCGTCCAGGGCCAGGAGCGCGATCGGGGCGCCGTGGTCGCGCTCGACGAGCGCCGTGCCGATCGAGACGTATGCAATCGCCTGCGGGTCGCCGGCCACCGTGCGCACGGCGTGCAGGTTGTCTCCGATCACGACCTGTGGCCGCAGTCGATCGCGTGGCAGGTCGAAGTGCGCGAGGAACAGCTCGAGCGTGGATCGCCCTTCGGCTTTGCTGACGAACGACACGGCGCCGGGACGGCCGCCGAGCGCCTGCCAGTTCGTGACCTGACCGGTGGCCATCGCGCGCACATCTGCCGAGCGGATCGTCGTCACCGGGTTGTCCCGATGCACGATGAGCGCGATGCCGTCGAGCGCGATGGCCTCGCCGCGCAGGTCGTGCTCGGCGGGTGTCAGCGCGCGCGAGACCATGCCGATGTCCGCGGTGCCGCGACGCACGTCGGCGAGGCCTTGGGCCGAGCCTCCCGACTGGACGTCCACCCGGATGCCGGGGTGGCCGGCCTCGAAGCGCCGTGCGATCTCGGCGGCGAGCGGAGCGATGGTGCTCGAGCCGGTAATCACGAGACGCGTCTCGGTCGTTCGTCCGCCGCCCGCGCAACCGGCCAGCGACAGGCCCGTGACCAGAAGCATCAGCCCGCGGGCGAGCCCCACCCCGCCGCGCGTCAGCAGCACCCCGACCCCGGCGTGCAGATCCCGGACTCGTCCGCCGAGAAGTCCGCCATCCGCCCAGGGCCGTCGACCAGCGCGAACGCCCCCGCGTACGGCGCGTGGGACAGCTTGGCGGCCGTGTCGGTGCAGACCTCCACGGGCATGCCGCGCGGGAAGAAGTGGCCTTCCTCATCCACGATGGCCTTCATCGGTCCGAGGTAGATCGCATGCTGTCCGGTGTAGACGCAGCCGGCCTTCTTGGCGAACTTGTAGCCGCGGACGGTCACCGAGTAGAACGGATGCCCCTCGACCTCCTTCCAGAAGGACTTCTTGAGCACCGAGACGCCGTAGAAGCCCGTGCGCTCCAGCTCCGCGAGGAACCCCTCCTCGGTGATCGCGCCGCTGATGCACTCGCCCCAGAGCTGCCAGTTGGCCTGCATGTGCGCCGGCACCTCACGCTCGGAAACGATGTCGGCCACCACCATGCGGCCGTGGTCCTTCAGCACCCGCCACATCTCGCGCAGCACGCGGGGCTTGTCGGCTGACAGGTTGATCACGCAGTTCGACGTGATGACGTCCGCCGTGCCGTCCTCGACGGGAATCTGCTCGAGGAAGCCGCGGCGAAACTCCACGGCGTCGAACCCGAGCGCGGCCGCGACCTTCGGCTGGCTCTCGCGCGCGACCGCCAGCATCTGGTCGGTCATGTCGATGCCGATGGCGCGTCCCTCGGGCCCGACCTTGCGGGCCGCGATGAAGACGTCGATGCCCGCGCCCGACCCGAGATCGACCATCGTCTCGCCCGGCTGGAGCGCGGCGGCCGACACGGGGCTCCCGCACCCGTAGAAGCGCTCGACCACCTCCGGCGGAATGTGCGCGAGGTCGTCGGGGTCCGGTCGCACCGGGCAGCAGAGCTCGGCCTGCGGCTGCTCGGCCGCGTGGCCGTAGAACGCGCGGACGCTCAGCCGCGATCGCTCCATCACCTCTTCCGACAGCACGCACGCACTGTGCGTCGTCCGGACGATGGCCGCCTCGTCATGCAGGACGTGCTGGCCCATGGCGCGAAGCACGACCGGGCGATCGAACCCGGTGCCCGACGGCACGCTCTCCCGTCCCTCGCGCGCGAGATCGGCGAACGCGTCTGACGCCAGGCCCTTGTAGACCTCGCAGTAGGGATCGTGTCCCGTGAAGCGCCCCTTGCGTCCCGCGACGCCATCGGTCGAGGCCCAGTAGCCGTGTTCGAGGTCGCCGCCGCCGCACACGAACTTCAAGGAGCAAGTACGGCACTGCGCCTTCTGTTCGACGGTGGCCGCGCGCAGTTCCTGGCAGATGGGGCTGTCCTTCCAGATGCGCTCGAGCGACTGCTCGGCGAGGTCGCCGCACCGGAGTTCGGGAACGCCGGCCATCGAGGCCGAGGGGTACACGGCGCCATCGGTGTACACGCACAGGCTGCTGTAGCCGGCACCGGCCAGATCGTTCTTCACGCCCGGCGTGCCGTCGAGCCGCAGGCGGAACTCCTCGAGGTTGTCGATCGAGACGCCGGCCTCCTCGGCCACGGCGCGCGCGGCACGGACGGCCGCCAGGATCGCGGCGGCCGGCGGGACGTCGGCGAACGGGCCGTCGAGGACGCGGCCGCGCCGGTGCGGCCAGAGCAGATGCACATTGCTGACGCCGAGCGACGCCGCGAGGCGCACGATGCCGCCGAGATCGTCGATGTTGTGGCGGAGGATGGTGGCCGTCACGGTGGGGCGCAATCCGGCCTCCGCGGCCGTCCGGATCCCGTCGACAATACGAGCAAAGGTGCCGGCGCCGCGGATCGGATCGTTGACCTCCGGCGTCGACCCGTCGAGGCTGATCTGGACGCGCAGCCGCCCCTGGACGCGGGCCACGGCGGCCAGCGCCGTCAACGTCTCGAGCCGCGCGCCTTTGAAGAGCGTGCCGTTGGTCATGACGACCACTTCGCGTCCGTGCGTGTCGACCGCGTGCGTGAGCAGCTCGAGGATGTCGGGACGCGCGAGGGGTTCACCGCCGGTGATGAACAGCCGCTCGACGCCGAGCCCCACCGCTTGATCGATCACGTCGAGGAGCCGCGCGGTCTCGAGCCCCTGTGCACGATGCGGGCTCGACGACACCAGGCAGTGCGCGCAGGCGAGGTTGCAGAAGTCATTGACCTGGATCCACAGCTCTTCGAGCTGGTCGGTGCCCAGGTAGGCGGACCTGCCGAGGTAGGGCACCGGGACCGCGCCGTCGGTCGAGACGAACCCGTGCCGGAGCGCGTCGCGGGCGAACGTCTCGACCTGCAGCCAGGCGCGCGTCGGGTCGAGGCGGGCCTGGGCGGCATACGCCGTGACCACGTCGCCGAGGGGCGTGCGCCCATCCAGGCGGGAGAGGATCCGCAGGCCGCGCTCGTCGGTGGCGATCCAGTGCGGCGCCGCGGGATTGAGGGCCACGTACCCCGCGGCGGTGCGCTCGACCACGTGGGCGGGTGCGCGGAGGACCGTGCGTTCGTCGACGACAGGAGACATCAGAATGCTGCCCTTTCCGGTCGCACGCCGAGGCATGCGCCATGCTGTGGAACGCGCGCGGCTTCACGGCCGCACCGGCGTCCCGAACTGTGACTGACAGGGAGGCGCGATCAGGCGAAGGCGGGGGGCGGACCGCGGCGCACGGGCACCAGTGCGGTCGTCCAGCGGGGCGCAGCGGCGCGGGTGGCGTCTCGGACTTGTGGGTTCACGAGTGCGGCGAGCACCCGGCCGAGCGCGCGGCCAAGACCGCGCACCGAGTCGCCCACTTCCGCGAGCGCACGCCGCAGAGATCCGGCATCGTCGGCGTCGGTCAGCGGGGCGAGATAGGACAAGCGCCTGCCGGAGAGCGCGTGGCGTGTGCGTGCCAGCACAGCCCGCGTATGCCATGGAATGCCTTCGAAGGCACGCGCGTCGAACTGATTGAAGCCGATCAGGTAGTAGCCGCCGTCCCGGGAGGGGCCGATGACGACGCGGCGATCGTCCCCCGACTCGAGGCGCGCCACCGCCTCGCGGAGGACACCCGCGGTCAGACCGGGCACGTCCGCGCCGATGACGACGACACGGGCGAAGCCGGCGGCGAACGCATCGGCAACGGCATTGCGGAAGCGAGCGCCGAAGCCCGACCCGCGCTGTGGGACGGTGCGCACGCCGGGCGGAGCGAGGGCCGTCGTCTCGCGATCGGTCACCAGCACGACTTCCTGCCCAGCGTCCCTCGCCACGGCAAGCGTGTGGGCGAGCAGCACTGAGGTGGCGGACACGCCGGCAACGGCCGCGCCCGGCCACTTTCGGCGCGCGTCGATCAGCGAACTCCGCGCGAAGACCAGCAAAGCGGTACCGCGGTCCGTCGATGTCGCTTGGTGTCCCTCCAGTGCCTCGTTCATGTCCGGTGTGTCCGTGATGGAGCAGTCACCGCCACGCCCGGAACGTTACAAGCGCCCTCCATACGGGGGAGGTGCCGGACGGTGGGACTGCTCGTCGCCGCGTTCTGTCACGGGGCAGTCAGGGCACGTGTGCCATGGGATTGGCGGACCCCTGACCGTAACTGATGGAGGGAGTTGAGGGCGAGCCGCAGGGCTACTGCCCGTCGTCGGCGTCGCGGGCCGCGGCGTCGACCAGCCCCGACAGCACCTTCTGAAGGGTCGCGACGACGGGGCAGTCAGCGGCCCCATGCCGGGTGGCGAGGTATGCCGGATCGGTATAGCCGATCCACGCCTGCCCGGCCGCATCCTCCCAGACGAGCGCCTTCAGTGGCAGGTCGATGCCCACCGTCTGCGCGCACTCCATGAAGGGCGTGCCGCCCTGCGGGTTGCCGAAGATGAGCAGCTCAGTCGGCCGCAGCGTGCGGCCGGTCGTCGCGGCACCCGCGGCGTGATCGATCCGCGCGAAGACCGTCAGGCCGCGCTCCGTCACGATCGATTCGAGCCGATCCATCGACGTCTTCGCGTCATAGGCGCTCTTGACCGACACGAGGCCGTCAGCGGCGTGCGCCGCGACGACAACGACCAGCGTGAAGATGGCAGCGAGCACTCGTGTGCGACACATGGGCATGACTCCCGAATGAGGGACGAGTCATGATGGCACGTCCGTGGCGGCCTCGTCACGCCCCCTGGCGCTCACCGCGCAGATAGCGGATGACGTCCACGGTGTCGATTGCCAGCGAGACGCCGCAGAGCACAACGACCGCGACCATCCAGCGGGAGAGGGCCGGCTCGGCCGCCAGGTCGAGGCGCAGCCACAGCCACGGCACTATTGCGACCCAAGGCACATGACCGAGCCCGAGCAGGCGCACGAACCCCAGCCGGGCGAAGATCGCCACCTGGAGCAAGGCGCCGAGACCGAGCCCGCCGAGCACGACCCAGGCCTCGAGGCGGGGCAGGAACGCCACGGCGGCCATGTTCACCACGAACAGCAGCGCGACCCAAGCCGGCCACGGCATCGGCATGGCGAGCACGTGCCGCATGAAACCAGACATGATGTGCATCGTCCTGCTGAGTCCCGGCATCGGTGTCAGCGTTACAACGGATCCGGCAAGGCACGCATTAGCAGACGCGAGGCAACAGCCGGGCCACCACGTCGGTCCGGCGATCAGTGGGGGTCGTGTGGCCGGCGCCGGCCGCCTCCGCGGCCATGCGCGCGATGATCCCCGTGAAGTCGCGGTCCGCCTGGAACGCCAGGAGCGGCAGGAAGATCGGAGCCAGCCACCGCGGTTTCGGTTCGAGTTCCCACCACACCTGGACGTCGCTGCCATGCCCGGCCGGCGTCACTTCCCAGCCGCCGGTCATCGTGTGCGCGGGAAAGGGAAAGCCGGGAGCGTCGGCGAGGAACCGCACGACGAAACTGCGGCCCGCGTCGAAGGCCACGCACTCCTCCGACCATGCCTTGCCGCGCTGATCCACGCACCGCCGGACCGCGCCTACGCCGGGCGCCTTGCCCTCGAGGATCTCCGACACCTGGAGCGACGGCATGTAGCGCCCGATGTCGCCGATGCGGCCGACGACAGACCACATCGCGTCGGCGGCGACCGGGACTCGGACCTGCACGCAGTGGCGGTGAAGTCCCGACGGGAGGCGGTGGGCGCGATCGATCGCCCAGAGCTGCCAGACGCCAAAGATCAGGACGATGCCGGCCACGACGGTCACCAACCGGAGGCCGGTGTATGACAACACGTCGGGGAAGAGCAGGAGACCTCCGAGGGTCGCGGCCACCCAGAGGAAGTCTCCTGCGCTGGCATACAGCGTGCGCCAAGTAGCCATTCTGGACCGCGTCGACTGATGGAATAGATCGGCGGCGAAGACGAGCAGACCAAGGCCGGTGAGCTGGAGCACGACCGGGGCGTCGACGCCGAGGACTGCCCCGATTCGCGCCGGGCTCGCCAGCATGAGGACACCAGAAACCGTGGAGAACAGTGCGTTTGCGAGGAGCGCGCTTCTGAGGGGACGCGAATGATCCATGGGGCCTCCGCCGGATGAGACAATCGGTTCAGCAATGTCAACTAAGTAGACATACAATAGCGACGGCGTGGACCCTATGTCAACAACGTTTACACAACGCGGCACGCCGATGACCGACAGCCAGTCGCTCCGACTGGTGTTCCTGTCGGCGGCTGTCCACGAGCGCCTCGTGGCGCATGTGGCGGACGAGCTGCGTCGCGCGGGGTACGCGGACGTCACGCCTTCGAAGCTGAGCTTTCTCGGCGCACTGGACTGCGGCGTGAACTACGGTGCCGATATCGCCAGACAGCTGAACGTCTCGCGGCAGCTGGTCGCCAGGACCGTCAAGGAGCTGTGCCTGGCGGGTTATCTGGAACAGGTGGCTGGTCCGGGCAAACAGAAGCAGATTCTGTTTACGGCGGCCGGAGAACGGTTGATGGCCGCCGTTCGTCAGCAGCTCGCACACGTGGACGGGCGGCTGCACCAGCGTGTCGGCGAGGCGGCGCTCACACAGACGCTATCCGTGCTCGGGGCCGTGACCGAGGCCATTGAGACCCGCGACGGCCGGTGAGCTGCAGAGGAACACCGCCTGTAACGGCGCGACAGCTCGCGGGACGGTAGCGCAAGGCGGCACAGGCGTGCACGCCGGCAGCGTCGATGGGCCCGAGAGCGCATGTCCAGGGGCCAGGACGCTCAGTCGAGTTCAGTACAGGAGAGTGGAATGCATCCGACACCAGGACGGTCGATTGTCGGCGGACTCGTGGGCACGGCGATGATGACGGCCGTGATGTACTTGGTGGCGCCCCTGATGGGCCTCAACATGGACATCGCCGAGATGATCGGGTCAATGCTGGGCGGGAGCTGGGCGGCGGGCATGGCGATGCACTTCGTCAACGGCACCCTCATCTTTCCGCTGGTCTATGCCTATGGGCTGTATGCATGGCTGCCGGGCGGTCCGGCCGTGAAGGGCATGGCCTGGGGCGTGGTGTTGTGGCTGGTGTCGCAGGCCGTCGTCATGCCGATGATGGGCGGCGGGTTCTTCAGCATGGCGATGGGCGGGATGATGGCCGTGATGGGCTCGCTCATGGGGCACCTGCTGTACGGCGCTCTGCTCGGTGCGATCGCGGGCGCGCCGGCGACCGCGCCCCACCCGGCAGGCTGAGCGTGCGGCCTGGCGAACCGGACGCTGCCACTACGGCACGTAGAACGCGCCTAGAATCATCCCGTACGCCACGTGGGCGACGAGCACGGAGACCGGCGTCTGGTAGCCGTAGTTCAGCGCAAGGAACCCGGGCGGCTCGAGTTGCGCCATCACGGTGGGCCCCTGCTGCTCGCTGGCCATGCGGGGATGCATGCCCGGCAGCAGGGGCATGCCCACCGTGAGGACGAAGGCCGCATGGACGAGGCCGATGGCCCCTCCCGCCCACCACGTGGCCATGCCCCACTGGGTGAAGGCCGCGACGTACAGGAGCGAGAACATCCATCCGTTCATCAGATGGACGCCGAGGCCAATGAGCTTCGCGCGGTCGCGGCTCGGCGTGAACATGGCCCCGAGCATGTAGGGGATGCTCATACGCGTCAGGCGCAGCCCCTGACTGCCGGCCATGATCGTCGTCAGGACCACTGTCGCGACAAAACCCCACAGGAGCCAGCTTCCCCAGTTCATCGGTGTCCCTCCGGCTGATCCGCCTCCGGCTCGGGCGGTGAAGGGCGCCGGTCGAGGGGCGGTGCGCCCTCGAGACGGCGCGCGAGCGAGACGGCCGCGCTGATCAGGCCGACGTGCGTGAAGGCCTGGGGGAAATTGCCCAGCGCCTTGCCGGT
This sequence comes from Vicinamibacterales bacterium, assembly GCA_030680175.1. Classification (GTDB taxonomy): domain Bacteria; phylum Acidobacteriota; class Vicinamibacteria; order Vicinamibacterales; family UBA2999; genus JAUXWO01. The sequence goes on along the minus strand of JAUXWO010000036.1, from coordinate 101,090 downwards.
CGCCGGATCGATCTCTTCCGCAAAGAGCCCCACGTCGTTGGCATAGCCGCACAGCCCCTCGAACACGTCGCGCGCCTCCTCCGGCGTCCCCCCGCCCAACGCCAGATGCTCCGCGCCCCAGAAGCTGCAGATCCCGAATGCGCCCTCACCGGGTGAGTCTTCGGTGCGGTAGCGGTAGAGCAGCCCCTCGCCGGCGCCCAGCGCCTCGCGCACGCGCGCGTAGGTCCCGTGCATGCGCTCCGAGCCGGCGTCTTCGAAGCCATACCACGGCAGCAGGAGCAGCGTGGCGTCCAGGCGGTCGCCGTCGAGTTGCGCGACGTAGCTGCCGAGTCCGGGATGCCACGCCCGCGTCTCGACCTCGCGGCGAATGCGTTCGCGGTGCTCGAGGAACTGCGCCGCGGGGGCGCGATCCAGGTGGCCGTGCGCATGCAGTTGCAGCAGGCGATCGAGCGCCGTCCAGCACAGCACGCGCGAATGGGTGTTGTGCGCCGCGCCCGATCGCGGCTCCCAGATGCCTTCGTCCGGCTCCTGCCAATGCCGGCAGACGTACTCGCCGAAGGCGCAGAGCGCGCGCCTGGTCTCGCGGTCGAGGGTACCGCCCGCGCCCACGAAGTGCGCCACGGCATCGATCACTTCGCCGTACACGTCGAGTTGCCGCTGGCCGGCCGACGCATTGCCGATGCGCACCGGTTGGGATCCCTGGTAGCCCGCGAACCCCTCCAGAATTCGCTCGTCGGCGGGGGCGTTGCCGTAGACGTCGTAGAGAATGCGCAGCTCGGGCTGCGTCAGCCGCGTGGCGTGCAGCAGCCAGTCCACGAAGCCCTGCGCCTCGGGGGCGCACCCCAGGGCGAACAGCGCCCGGACGGTGAAGGCGGCATCACGCAGCCAGCAGAAGCGGTAGTCCCAGTTGAGATCCCCGCCGACGCGCTCGGGCAGCGACGTGGTGGGGGCGGCCACGACCGCGCCCGACGGGGCGTAGACGAGGAGCTTGAGCGCCAGCGCACTGCGCACGACCATCTCGCGGCGCGGACCCTCGTAGCGCAACCGTGACGCCCAGTCCTGCCACCACGCCACCGAACGGGCGATCGCGGCGCGCGACCACTCGCCGAGGGGCGGCAGCACCGCCGGCCCGTCGTCGGCGAACGTCAGGGACGCGTAGGCGGTGTCGCCGGTGCGCAGGCGTGCGCGCCCCCTGACCTCGCCGTCCGCGGTGATCTCGAGCGGAAGGTCGCTCCGCAACACGAGGAGGCCAGCGCCCATCTCCACGCGAATGCCGTGCGGGCCCGCGTCGCGGACCCGGTCCGGCCGCCGTCCATAGTGCGGCCGGGGACTGAAGCGCATCTCGACGTCGACCTCGCCCCCGACGCACGTGCCGGCCCGGAGGATCTCGTGGTCCGGCAGGAGCAGGCGGTGTTTGTCCTCCTCCGAGGCGACCGGCATCAGATCGGTGACGACCAGGGTGCCCGTGTCCGTGTCGAAGCGCGTCTCGAGGACGTTCGTCTTGTCGACATACCGTCGCGTGACGCGGGACGCCGCGGCCGGCGCCAGACGCCAGGCGCCGCCGCGCGCGTCGAGCAGCGCGCCAAAGAGGGAGGGGCTGTCGAAGCGCGGCCAGCAGAGCCAGTCGATCGACCCGTCGCGGCCGACGAGCGCGACGGTGCGGCCGTCGCCGATGGCGGCGTAGTCGTGAATCGGCGTCATCGAATCGTCCTCATACCAGGCGCGCCTTCAGATGATCGCCCACACGGAGCGCGTTGGCCATGATCGTCAGGCCCGGGTTCACCGCGCTGCTCGAAGCGAAGAAGCTCGCGTCGACGACATACAGATTGTCGACGTCGTGCGCCCGGCAGTGGACGTCCAGCGCCGACGAGCCGGCATCGGTGCCGAACCGGATCGTGCCGTTCTGGTGCGCCACGCCGGCGAGGGGGATCTGCTTGCCCAGGTACGCCGAACACGGGATCAGCCAGTTGCGGCACCCGATGTCGCCGAGCATCGCCTTCAGCCTGGCGACGAGCCGCGCGTGCCCTGCGGTGTTGTTCGCCCGGTACGTCAGCCGGACCGTGCCGTCCGGTTCGAGGGTGACGCGGTTGGCGGGATCCGGCAGATCCTCCGACGTGAGCCAGAAGTCGAGCGCGTGCGCCGCCATCTTCTCGAGCACCAGATCCGGCGTGAGCCGGGGGGCGTCCGCGCGGAACATCGCCGCGTGCGACTTGCCGAGCATCTGGAGATGGCCGAGCGGATAGTCCCAGTCGTCGCTGCCGAAGTAGAAATCGTTGAGGCCCAGGGTCTTCTGGAAGCGCGTCGGGTTGGGCCGCACCGACAGGGCGACGAGCGCCGAATTCAGATGCGCCATGTAGTGCCGGCCGACGACATCCGAGCGGTTCGCCAACCCGCGGGGATGCGCCGCACTGGCCGAGCGGAGCAGCAGCGCGGCGGAGTTGATCGCCCCGCACGAGACGACCACGATGTCGCCGCGGTACGTCTCGGGCTCGCCGTCGTGGACGGCATGCACCGCGATGACCTCGCGCCCCGACGCACTCGTCTCGAGCCGCTCGACCCGGCGCCCCGTGCGGAGCGTCACATTCGCGTACGCCAGGGCCGGCTGTACGCACACGACCTCCGCGTCGGCCTTGGCGTGGAGCAGGCAGGGAAATCCGTCGCACGTGTCGCACTTGATGCACGGGCTGCCGGGAGGGTCGTCCTCGTCGAGCCGCAGGCCGAGCGGCAGCGGAAACGGCCGGTGGCCCAGGCCTTCGAGGGCGTCGCTCAGCTCCTGGATGCGCGGCTCGTGACGGACCGCAGGCCAGGGATACGGGATCCCCGACGGCGGCTCGGTCGGATCTGCGCCCCGCTGGCCATGGACGTGGTACAGCTGCTCCGCCTCGTCGTAGTACGGCGCGAGGTCGGCGTAAGTGAACGGCCAGGCCGGGGAGATCCCGCCGTGGTGCCGCACCTCCCCGAAGTCCTGTTCCCGCATGCGGAAGAGGGCCGCGCCGTAGACCTTCGTGTTGCCCCCCACGCAGTAATGGGTACCGGGATGGAAGGCCGTGCCGTCCCCGTCCAGCCAGGACGCCTCGGCCTTGTACCGGCTCTGGCCGAAGACCGCCGCCGGGTCCCAGTTCGCCTTCTCGCGCGGCAGGTAGTCGCCCCGCTCGAGCAGCAGGATGCGCTTGCCGGTCGGGGCCAGGCGATGGGCCAGCGTGCCGCCGCCCGCGCCGGTGCCGATGATGATGACGTCGTAGCGGTCTGGCATGTGTGATATCTCGCGCCCGGGTCAGGGGCCATCAAGGCCGGCGGGTCCGCGGCGGACCAGCACGATCGCCGTGCCGGCCAGGCCGAGTGCCAGCACTGACGACGAGCCGTACAGGACCGACAGGGGGATACCGGCCGCGTCGCGTAAGGGGCCGAGGCCGAACGAGCCGATCCCGAACCCCAGCATGTAGGCGGCGATCATTCCGCCAGACACGATCTCGGAGTGGTCGTGGTGATACGCCTGAGCGAAGCCGATCGTCACCGGCAGGAACGCCGAGCACGCGAGACCCGCGAGCGCGAAGGCGCCGATCCCTTCCAGAGCGCCGTTCACGCTCGCGATCCACAGGAACGCCACGACCATGAGGCACGGCAGCAGCGGATAGATTCGTGCCGGGGAGAGCCAGCGGCCCCCGAGCGCCACCGCCAGCCGCCCCACCGTGACCATGGCCCAGAACGCGGCGAGGGCGTACCCCGACTCCCGTATAGAGACTCCGGCATCCTCACGCAGATAGATCACGGCCCAGTTGGCGTAAATCGTCTCGAGGATGCCGTACAGGATGCCGGCGGCCACGAAGAGCCCCGGCATCCGGACCGTGCCGAACAAGCCGACATGCGGTCTTGGGCCACTGGCCGCTGTCGCCGCGCCGGGGCTGAGCGGAAGACGCATCCCGACGGCGACGAGGACAACCAGCACCGCGGCGATGGCGGCCGGCAGCGCCCACCACGCGCCGAGCCCGGTGAGGAGCGCGATCAGCAGCGGCGCCAGCGCCGTCCCTGTACCGAGCAGCGCATGGAGGGCGGTCACCGCCCGTGCGGGCCGATCGGGAAAGTATCCCGCGGCCAGTGCGTTGAGCGCCGTCAGCGCCGCGCCGAACCCGAGCCCGAGTGCCGTAGTGGCGCCGAGGAGCGTCACGTATGCGAGATGCGGTGTGCCGATCGCGAGCTCGCTCGCGGCCAGGCTTCCCATCGACAGCAGATCGAAGCCGAGACCGGCGAGCAGCACCAGTTTCAGACCCTTGCGGCGGGCCAGGGGACCGCCCATCGTGGACGCGACGATCGCCGCCATGACCATGGGGAGGAAGAGGCTGCCGTACTGGCTGCCCGACAGATCGTGAAACGACGGGCTGGTGAATACGCCGCTGGCAGCCGGGAAGGTGACCAGGGCCAGGCCCTGTACGAGCGCCGCCGTGCAGACCAGGACGATCTCGGGCCGCCGGCCTGCCCCGGCGTTGCTACCCACCTGTGGCAAAACCCGGGTAGAGGGTCATGCCGCCGTCCACGAAGAGCGTGGCGCCCGTCACGTAGTCGGCCGCGTCGGACACCAGCCAGACGGCCACGTTCCCGATGTCGTCCGGCTCGCCGATCCGGCCGTAGGGGATGAGCGCCAGCAGCGCGGCCTCGGCGCCGGCCGTCTCCCACGCGGAGCGGTTGATTGGCGTTCTGATCGCACCCGGTGCGATGCTGTTGACCCGCACGCGGTGCGGGCCGAGTTCCTGCGCCATGGTCATCATGAGCTGCATGACGCCGCCTTTGCTGACAGCGTAGTTCACATGGCCGGCCCAGGGAATGCGCTCATGCACCGAGCTGATGCAGAGGATCTTGCCGGCGGCACACGAGACCTCCGGACGGACGCCGCGGCGGAGAAACTCGCGCACCGCTTCGCGTGCGCACAGAAACTGACCGGTGAGGTTGACCGCCAGCACCCGGTTCCACTGCTCGAGCGTCATGTCCACCAACCGGGCATCGTCCTGCATCCCGGCGTTGTTGACGAGGATGTCGACCGTGCCGAAGGCGTCAATCGCGCCGCGGAAGAGCGCCTGCACGTCGTCTTCCTTGCTGACGTCGGCCGCCAGGGCCAGGGCGCGTCCGCCGGCCGCGGTGATGTCGTCCACGATCGTGTCCGCCGCCTCGGGGTGGCTCACGTAGTTGACGACCACGGCCGCGCCCGCCGCGGCCATGGCGCGCGCGATGCCCTCGCCGATGCCGGAGTTGGCGCCCGTCACGAGCGCGGTCTGCCCCTGCAGGACCGGGGGCTGCGCGTTCGTTGCGGAGTTCAGCGCCTGCGACGGGGTTGGCATGGTTCAGGCAGTATCAGACGGGGCGCTCCCGTTACGGCCGGAGAGAGGGGATCCGGACGGCCGAGATCGGCCGGGGTGGCGGCGTGGACGGCGCGGCCGGGGAGACAACCCGGGGGCGGGCATCCGCTCCTTCGAACATCGTGAGGGCGGGGGCCGGCGGTGGCACGCCAGCGGAGGCGGCCCCTTCGGGCTCGGCCGCAGGCCACGGCAGTCTGATCCGAAACGTCGTCCCCGCGCCCACGACTGTCGCAAACGTGATCGCGCCTCCCATCGACTCGATGATGCCCCTGGCGCCCGACAGGCCGAGGCCTGTGCCCTGGGGGCCCTTGGTCGTTTCGAGGGGCGTGAACATCCGAGGCTGGAACTCGTCCGGGATGCCCACCCCGGTGTCGGTGACCGCGATCGTCACACCGTCCTCTGTGCGCGCCAGCGTTACCGTCAGGGTGCCGCCGCCCTTGGGGCGCATGGCGTCTCTCGCGTTGAGGTACAGGTTGAGCATGACGTGGAAGATGAGATCGTGGTCGACGTCTGGTCCCGTCACCTCCGCCAGATCGAGATGCGTCGTGATGTGTTGATGCTTCAACTCCCATTCGAGGGCTCGCAGGGGTGCCCGTACGGTCTCGCTGAGGTTCCGGTTCTGCGGCGGGCTCGGCCGGCGGGCCAGGCTGAGCAGGTTCGTCGAGAGGCTGACCGCGCGCTGGGCGGCGTCCTGAATCTCGTGCAGGTCGTCGCACACGGCCGGCGCCAGGTCGGGCTGCTCCAGGGCCAGTTCCGCGCGCCCGACGATCACGGTCAGCGCGTTCCGGAAGTCATGCGCGGCGCTGGCCGCGAGGGATCCGATGGTGGCAATTCGCTCCGTCCGCCAGAGTTGCTCCTGCATCTGATGACGCTCGACCAGCGTTCGGGTCAGCCGGAGACTGCGCGCGTGCAAGAGCGTTCGGTACAGCGAGGCCACCAGCAGGAGCACGAACGACGTGCCGAGGATGGCGCCCGCGTCGGGATGGATGCGCAGGTCCGCGATCCAGGCCAGCGGTGCCAGCGCGGAATGCAGGAATGCGAAGCCGAACGCGATACTCAGGGACCGCGTATCGGCGAGCTCCTCTGAGGCCGCCGCGTCTGGCGGAAACCACAGGGCGTAGCCCGCGGCGAGCGACACGACCAGCCATGCTCCCCCTCCGAGCATCGCCCACGCGTCTCTGGCGCTGGCGGCGGTTCCGGGGGCCAGCGCGGCCCAGGCGACGGTGGCACCGCCGAGCAGCGCGTATCCGCCGAGCAGGCGCAAGTGGTGGGTGATGGCGGCGGGAGCGTGAGCCGGTGCGCCCTGCAGGAGCCGCCGGAAGGCCAGCCCCATGAGCACCGCCGCCCCGGTGCCCGAGATCGCGGCAAGGAGATCGAGTCCAGGGAGGTACCCGGTCCCGATGGCCGCCAACTCCATGACCAGGCACGACCAGATCCCGTAGACGAGCAGTGTCCATCCCGAGTTCCTGCTGGCCGTCTCGGCCTGCAGGTCGCGCGCGGCCTTCAGGCCGACGGCCCATGCCAGGACGTGGAGGAGTTGCCAAGCGGCCATGAGGGCCAGTCCAGACGGGCGCCCCTTCGTTACACTTCGCGGCGGCGCTCGTGGCAGCGGATCGCATCCGGGATTCTGCTCCCTGGTGCGGCAGTGGGTTGGTCGAGGTCTGAAACGGCCCCCCAACCCCAGGCGTTCCGAACGGAGACTTCGGATGAGGACGTCACGCGCGACGGCCAGAGCGCTCGACGGCGCCGGCCGGTCGCCACCGGGCGAACGCGGCGCCGCGGTGGACCGCCAGCCGCCTGCTGACGAGGGCGTTCAGCCACGGGCCGAACGGACGCGCCGGGTGCCAGGTGTGCCGCGCGGCGTGGACGGCCCGGAGGGACTCCTGCACGATGTCTTCCCCGTAGGCCGCGTGGCCGGCAGGCGGTGGGGACTCCCGTACGTGCGCGACAACAAGGCCCAGCAGCTCCCGGTACGACGCGCGATCGCCGTCCTGTGCGCACGTCATCAGGCGTGCCATCGTGGCCTCGCGGGCCGGCGGGATGCGGGTAACGCTCGGGTCGTGGCCGTCGGTGGCGCGACGGAACATGAGCACTCCTCCTTGCGGTCTGCCGTGGCCTGGCGGTGCGTTCACGAGACCGCGGGGCCGGACCACCGCCCAGGTGGAACGACCCGAACGAGGCCAGCCTGAGACCATCGAGCGTGTTGACGTGCGGGCCTCGTTAGTCCCGATGTCGTTTTGCGCGTCCTCCGGCGGGGCGGTCGCCTTGACGGAGAAACACGTGAACGCCAATGCAAGGATTCCCGGCCGTCAGGGCTCCCAGTATGGCGCTCGTCGAGAGGCGGTAGCCGTCCCGAAAGAGACACGTCCCGCTCGTGGATTTCGCTGACAGTAAAGACGCCGCTCGCCACGCGCTCGCCGCGGCGAGCGAGGCACCCTGTTTGGCGATGAGGCAGCCTCCCGTGAATCCCGTGGCCTCGAGGTCGATCATCAGGCCGTCGAAGAAGCGCCGCAGGCCGGTGTAGGGGTCGGGTGCCGCCTGCAGGGCGGTGCGCATCCTGGCGGCAAAGCAGTCGGCGTAGTGCCGGATGGCCGCGGCGGCAAAGGCCTCCTTGCTCTCGAAGTAGTTGTAGAAGGATCCCTTTGGTACCTGGACACGGTCGAGCACGTCCTTGATCCCGGTGCCGTGGACGGGAAGAATCCTCTGGGAACGGAAACGAGGCGCGTTACGTGCGCCTCGTAGAGTGACGGGCGATGGGGCGGCCGCCGTCCGGGTGTCACGCGTGAATCGTCACGGCGCCGGACGTGGGCCAGGAGACGCACGGACACATGCCCGCGCGGCGCTCAGCGGCCGACAGGCAGACGTCGCGATGATCGACGATGCCGTCGGCGACCTCGACATAGCACGAACCGCATTCGCCTCTCCGGCACGCGTAGCTGGCCCAGATGCCGTGGTCGAGCATGGCCTGCAGAATGGAAGTGCCGGGGGCGACCTGCAGCGTGACGGCGGACGCCTCCAGATGGACCGTGACGGGGCGGTCGCCGGAGGTCGCCGAGGGACCGAAGCTCTCGGCGTGCATCGACGCCTTCGGCCATCCCAGGCGCTCGGCGACCGATCGCACCTCTTCGATCATGCGGCGGGGGCCGCAGACGTAGAGGTGCGCGTCCCGGCGGGTCTGCCGCAGCAGGGCCACGATGTCGAGGCGCCGCGCGTCGGCCTCGCCCTCCCGGCTGACGTAAGTGAACACGCGAGTCGCACGGAGCGTGTCGATGGGGAGCCGGCCGATCGACGTGCGCGTCACGTAGTGCAACTCGTGCGCCACACCCGCATCGGCGGCTGCAGGGATCATGGTGTAGAAGGGCGTGAGTCCGATGCCGCCCGCGATGAAGACCGCGTACGGCGGACGGCCGATGAATCTGAAGGTGTTGAACGGGCCGTCGACATCAACCGCGTCTCCGACGCCGAGCGTGTCGTGAACGAACGCGGAGCCGCCGCGGCTCGGTGCCGCGCGCTGCACCGTGATGTCGTAGTGCGACCGCTCGCCAGGCGTCGACGTGAGAGAGTAGCGTCGCGTCAGGCCTCCCACACGAAGCTCCAGATGCGCGCCCGCCTCGAAGGCCGGAAGCGCGCCGCCGTCTTCACGCGCGAGTCGCACCTGCACGACCTCGCGCGTCAGCGCCCGCTTGTCGAGGACGACGAGGGTCATCATGCGATCGGAGGATTGAAGGGCGACTCGTCGACGAGACGCCACGCGACGGCTGCGGGCAGCGGCGAGACGGCCCAGGCGCGGGGGCGCAGCCGCCACGCGCGTCCTGTTTCGCCGTCGTGTGAGGAGGACACCTCGAGGGTGACGTCGCCGGTCAGATGCAGCTGCCGCCTGGTAGTGAAGTCCACGAGCGCGAGTCCCGCGCGCGGCTCCACCAGCATGTTGCCCAGGGTGCAGAACATGGAGTTGCCCGCGTAGTCCGGCACGTGCACCTCCTGGCCGTCCAAGTGCATGAACCCCGCGCGTCCGCCACGGTGCGAGCAGTCAATGCTGCCCCCGGGACCCGCGCTCGCCACGAACGCGGTGTCGGTGCGCGCCAGCCATGCGGACAGGTCGTCTGGTACCCCCTCACCGGTCGACACTGCCGGTCCTGACTGGGGCGTGCCGGCCTCCACGCGTTCGCGGCGCTGGATGTACTTCGGGCAGTTGGGATAGGCCTGTTCGACATCGAGGCGCAGCACGCCGGCGATGGCGCGCGTCACCATGCCGTTCGCCCGGAGCCGCCGTCTGGTGGAGAGGTCGATGAACACCAGGCCCAGCGCGCTCGCGGCTCGGCCGCCGTCGAGGGCCGTCATGAGCGCCACCGACGGCTCCGGCAGTTCGAGCGTGACGGCGGTGCCGGCCTCGTTGGACGATGCGAAGCCGGGCTCGGCGACGACGAGCGACGCCCAGGGATTTCCGGCCCCGTCGGTCCAGCCCAGCGCCACTGTGGCCTGTTGCCGCACGAAGGGGCGGGCGGCGATCGGGATCTCACGCGCGATCACGCGTCCGTTGAGCAGCGCCTCGTCGCGCACGCCCACCCGTTCCTGAATGGCAATCTCGCCGGAGTGATACGCCTCGGTCACGACGGCTCCTCGGATGAAGGGCAGGCGCGGGCCTGTCAGGGCCTCGCGCCTCCCGTGTTGCCAGCGATCAGAAGTTGAGAACGCGGTAGCCGGCGTCGAGATACTTCGACAGATCGATGATGCCGGACGTCCCCGGAATCATCTTCTCGTGCACCAGCTTCGCGCCGGCGCTCTTCGCGTCGGCCGTCGCGCCGAACACGTCGGCGCAACCGCCGCAGACGCCGGCCACGCTGTCCTTGACTGCGTTGTAGAGGGCATGCGCCGGATGCTCGGGCTTCACGAGTTCGCTGGCCCAGCGCACCCCGGCGCCCTGGAAGACCACGGCGACCTCCTGCTGCTTCTCGATGAGCTCGTACGCGACGAACAGGCCGTTGAACAGCCGGCCGAGCGATTCATCGCTGCCGGACTTCGGATCGGAATAGATGACGATGGCGGTCTTCGACATGAACGGACACTCCTTGAGGGCCTGAAACAGGGATGGACGTGCTCCGGATCACAGGCCGAGATCCGAAAGCGACGGATGGTCCGCGGGCCGGGGGCCGAGCGGCCAGTGGTACTTCCGCTCCGCTTCACGGATCGGCAGATCGTTGATGCTGGCGAGCCGGCGGCGCATCAGGCCGGCCGCGTCGAATTCCCAGTTCTCGTTCCCGTAGGACCGGAACCAGTGGCCGCTGTCGTCGCGCCACTCGTAGGCGAAGCGCACGGAGAGGCGGTCGTCACCGAAGGCCCACAGCTCCTTGATCAGGCGGTAGTCCAGCTCCCGGGCCCACTTGCGGCGCAGGAACGCGACGATGGCCTCACGGCCGGCGAGGAACTCGGCGCGGTTGCGCCAGACGGAATCCGAGGTATACGCGAGCGAGACGCGCTCCGGCTCGCGGGTGTTCCAGGCGTTCTCGGCCATCCGCACCTTCTGCACGGCAGCGTCCCGTGTGAAGGGCGGACGCGGGGGGCGATTCGACGACGATGACGACATACGGACCTCTCGGACAAAGGGAGGCGGCACGACCGTGGTCGCGCCGCCCCGGGTGGATCAGCGGCGCGAGGGTGGTGCGTCAAGCGACGAGAGGGTTTTCACGGCGTCGGCCGTGCTCCAGATGTCGCTGGCGATCAACCGGAAGTTCACGTAGGCGGCTTCATAGCCGTCGAAGCCCGGGAGCTTGGCCGCTGCGGTGGCGTCGGTGACGACGACGACCTCGAATCCCTGCTCGAGGAGCTCGCGCATATGCGATTCGGTGCAGAGGTTGGCGGACATGCCTGCGAGCACGACCTGGCTGATGCCGGCCTTGCGCAGCTGCAGGACGAGGTCGTTGGTTTCGGGGCCAAAGACCTTGTGCGGGCTGGTGATGACGGTCTTGCCGTCGTTGAGATACGGCTTGTAGCGGGCGAGCCAGTCGGCGCCGGAGCCCTCGAACGCCTCCTGCGTCAGCGCGCCCTTGCGATCGAACATCCCGATGGCGTGCATGAGCACCTCGAGCGCGCCGCCGAAGGTCCAGCGGTGGTCGTGCGGGTAGTAGTAGTGGGGGCTGACGAAGACCGGGATGTCGGAGGCCTTCGCGACCTTGAGCAGGCGCTCGATATTCTCGACGGTCCCGTTCTCCTTCACGCTCTCACCCACGACTCCCCATGCCACGCCGTCCGGACTCAGGAAGTCGTTCTGCGGGTCGGTGACCACCACCGCGACGCGGCCCTGCGCCGGCGTCATTCCGGGCCGCGGGATGGGCGCGTCCTCGCGGGGACCGCTGTAGTGCGGCACGGCCGGCGCCGGCTGCGCCTGCGCACGCAGGGACACCGTCGTGCCAGCCACGAGCGTGATGAACGCCATCGCGGCGAATGCGACCGTCAGGCCCCGTGGCCGCTGCCGCGGCGACCTGGCGCCAGCGGCCACGGGCCGCGCGGAGGGGGCGCCCTGATCGTGGGCAGCCAGCCGGTGGGAGGTGATGGCCTGGAGCCACGGGCCAAACGGACGCGACGGGTGGTAGGTGGCACGCGCATAGTGCACGGCCATCAAGCACTCCCGGACGATGTCCTCGACCCACGGGGCGTACGTGGCATGAGGCTCGACGAGGGCGCGGACGTGGGCGGCGACCTCGTCCAGCAGCCGCCGATAGGCGGCGCGGTCACCGTCCTGCGCCCGGACCATCAGGTGTGCCATCAACCCCTCGTTGAGGGGCGGAGTGTGATTCGAGACTTGTGCGGATGTGGCGCGATCAGACATGGACGTGCTCCCTTTTTTCGAGGTGGAGTAAGCTTCGGGTCAGTGTTCCGTCGTCACCAGAATTCACCATCCGTGCCACATGGGTCGTTCGCTTCAAATCATTGATGTGAAACGAGATCATCGTTGGTCTTGCGACTACGAGTGTTCGTAGTATCCGGAGATGTCGTAGCCGATGGCTACGTGAGTTCGTAGCAGTTGGCATGAACACCGCAGAACTACCCCAGGTCATGGTGGCGACCGCGCGACAGCGCGGTCTGGCCGACGTCTTGGAAGCCATCGTCGGGGGGCTGGCGCTCTGTCCGAACACCGTGCTGTCGCGCATCTGGCTCGTGGGCCCGAGGACGGCGTGTCACGTGTGCCGGCAGAAAGGGGGGCCGCCTGAGGACGCCGTGGCCCTGCACATGGTGGCGAGCGCGGGCCGGTCCGCCGGTGCCGGGGACTACTCGCGCACCGACGGCCGGTTCCACCTCTTCGCGCTCGGCGAACGGAAGATCGGACGCGTGGCTCAGAGCGGGGAACCCATGCTGCTGGTGGATCTCGAGCACGAGCCGGCGTGGGTGGCTGACCCGGGCTGGGTCAGGCGGGAGGGCGTGCAGTCGTTTGCCGTGCAGCCCCTGGTGTTCCGGGGCACGACGCTCGGGGTGCTCGCCCTATTCGATCGCGGGATCCTCGACGGCGATGGGTTCGAGTGGCTGCGCGTGTTTGCCGACTACGCGGCGGTCAGCATCGCCAACGCACGGGCGTTCGAGGAGATCGAGGGCCTGCGTGCGCGCCTGGAGGACGAGAACGTGTACCTGCGCGAGGAGGTCAGTTCGGCGCTCCAGATGGGCGATTTCGTCGGCGAGAGCCCGGGCCTCCAGAAAGTGCTGCAGCAGGTCGCCCTGGTGGCGGCGACGGATGCCACCGTCCTCGTCACCGGGGAGAGCGGGACCGGGAAGGAGCTGGTGGCGCGTGCCATTCACGATCGAAGTCCGCGGCGGTCGCGGGCCTTCATCAAGGTCAACTGCGGCGCCGTGCCCGAGGGCCTCTTTGAAAGCGAGTTCTTCGGCCACGTCCGCGGGGCGTTCACGGGGGCGATGCAGGATCGGCCCGGCCGGTTCGAACTGGCCGATCGGGGCACGTTGTTTCTGGACGAAGTCGGCGAGATTCCGCTGGCGCTCCAGGCGAAGCTGCTGCGAGTGCTGCAGGAGCAGGAGCTCGAGCGCGTGGGCGACAACAGAACGCGGCGTGTGAACGTCCGTGTGATCGCCGCGACCAACCGCGACCTGAAGGCGGAGGTGGACGCGGGGCGCTTCCGGCAGGACCTCTACTATCGGCTGAGCGTCTTCCCCGTGGAGGTGCCGCCGCTCCGGGAGCGGCGTGAGGACATCGCTCCGCTGGTGCGGCACTTCGTCCGGGAGAGCGCGCGGCGGCTGAACCGGCCGATTGCCAGCGTGCCGCAGCGCGCCATCGATGTCCTCGCCCGGCATGCCTGGCCCGGCAATGTCCGCGAACTCCAGCACGTCGTCGAACGCGCGGTCATCCTGTGGCAGGGCGGACCGCTGAACTTTCCGCTGGCGGACGCCGGGGCCGCGCCGCCCGCGTCGTCGTCGCCGGCCGCGTCTCTGCCCGGAGGGCTGCTGACGCCGGCCGACCTCAAGCGACTCGAGCGCGAGAGCATCCGCGCGGCGCTCGCGCAGTGCGGAGGGCGGATCTTCGGTCCGGCTGGCGCGGCCGCACTGCTCGACATGAAGCCGACCACTTTGGCCTCGCGCGTGAAGGCGCTTGGCCTTGAGCCGCGTCCGCACGCCTGAACGGCCAGACCGGGACCCGCGGACGGGTGTCCAGCCGGATCGGCGCTCGCGTTAGTCGAGCCAGGCCACCTCACCCGTCGCGAGCTGGTAGATGCCGCCAGCGATGGCGAGGGTGCCCTGACCGATGAGCGGGGCCAGGCCAGGGTGCCGCCCGAGCCGCTCCATCTCCATCCGCACGTTCACACGGATGGCACGGTCGAGCAGGTCGCCCGTGCCGCTTTCGCGTTGGGCACGCTCGACGGCGGGCTTGATCGATGTGACGAGCGGACCGATCGAACCGGGTGCGGCCTCGCCGCCCGCCAGGCGGCCGATCGCGGCGTTCACCGCGCCGCAGCTCGAATGGCCGAGCACGACGATCAGCCGGCTGCCGAGCACGAGGCTCGCGAACTCGAGGCTGCCCATCACCGCGTGGTTGTCGTCGGCGGCCAGGTTGCCCGCCAGGCGGACCACGAAGAGATCGCCGAGGCCCTGATCGAAGACGAGTTCCGGCGGGACTCGCGAGTCGGCGCAGCCGAGAATGGACGCGAACGGGGCCTGGCCGCCGGCCAGCTGCGCACGGGCCGCGCCGAAGTCGAGCCGCCGGCCGGCGTTCTTTGCGAAGCGCTGGTTCCCCTCGCGCAGCAGCGCGAGGGCGGCCGCTGGCGTGTCCGCCGCGCGCGCGGGTGCCTGCGCGCCGTCGAGCCGCAGCCCGCTCACCACCGAGGATCCAAGCAGGACACTGCCAGCCAGAAATCGCCGCCGATTCATCCTAACCTCCTGTCAAGCGGAAAGGCGTCAGTACCCTACACCGCACCTGCGGCCGTCGGCAAGAAACACGGAGCGAGCCGCCGTCACGCCAATCGCAGGTGCTCCCGGGGGCGGCCGCCGGATCATCCCGGCTCCTGAGACCCGGGCTCGGGCTCGCCCACGCCGTCATCGCTGCCGGCCTCGGCGATGATCCGGCACAATCCGGACCCCGATGGTGGGGGGCTGTCCTCCCACTTCGCCAGCGCGACCGCCAGCCGCCCTCGAAACGCCTGCAGCAGACGGATCCGATCCTCGACGGCCGCCAGATGCCGGTGCGCGAGCGTGAGGACGTGCGCACATGGCGCCTGGCCGGCCCGCGACAGCCGCAGGACCTCCGCGATTTCCTCCAGGGAGAATCCGAACGCCTGCGCCTTGCGGACAAAGCGGAGCTCGTCGACCGTGGCCTCCGAGTAACACCGGTATCCGGATGAGGAGCGGCGCGGCGGCGCCAGCAGGCCGATGGCCTCGTAGTAGCGAATTGTTGGTGGCGGCACCCCCGTCATCTTCGCGACGGCGCCGATGAAGAGCCCGTTCATGGTTGCCATTGAACACCTTCAACGCGACTGGAGGGTCACGCTCCGCGGTTTTCCCTTGACTCTCGAGTCTACTGGAAGCCCTACGCTTGACGGAGTCGCGGATGGGCCGCGATTGGGATCCGAGGAGATGAACGATGAAAGTAACCGCGCTCGGCGTGACACTGCTCCTGACGCTGGTGGCCGCCGCGACGGCCGCCGCCGCGACCGTGACGGGAGGGGGCTGCTGTCCGCTCTGTAAATAGACGGGCGACTCACCGGCGGCCCAGCGCCACCCGGCGCAGGGCCGCCGTGCTCGCCGCGATCAGTGGACGTGCTCGATCGAGCCACGCGCGGTCATCCAGCGCAGCAGGATAGCTGTCCGACATCCTTCGTGAACGTCTGCGCCGCCAGCTTCAGCCCCTCGACCGTCGTGAGGTACGGAAAGAGCTGCTCGGCGACGTCGTGCACCGTCATCCCCGCGCGGATGGCGAGCGCGGCCGCCTGGATCGCTTCACCGGCCTCAGGCGCCACCATCTGCACGCCGAGTACCCGGCCCGTGCCGGCCTCGGCCACCACTTTGATGAAGCCGCGCGTGTCGAAGTTCACCAGGGCGCGAGGCACGGCCTCGAGCGACAGCGTGCGGCTGTCGGTGGCGATCCCGCCCTGCCGCGCGTCCGCCTCCGTCAACCCCACCGTCGCGATCTGGGGATCGGTGAAGACCACCGCCGGCATCGCCGACAGATCGAGCGTGGCGTCGCCGCCGGTCATGTTGATTGCGGCGCGCGTGCCGCCAGCGGCGGCCACGTAGACGAACTGCGGCTGGCTGGTGCAGTCGCCCGTGGCATAGATGTCGTGCACGCTCGTGCGCAGGTGTGCGTCGACCAGTATCGCCCCGTGTGTGTCGCGCGCGACGCCAATGTCGTCGAGGCCCAGATCCCCGGTGTTCGGCTCGCGGCCCGTGGCCATGAGCAGGCGGTCGGAGCGGATCTCGCCGGCCGGTGTGGTCAGCGCGAACTCGTCGCCGGCAAACGACACGCGCGAGGCCTGGGTCCCGGTCAGCACGCTGATGCCCTCCGCACGGAACGCCTCCGCGAGCGCCTCGCCGATGGCCGGGTCCTCGCGGTAGAGCAGCGTGTGGCGCGCCAGGATCGTGACGCGGCTGCCCAGGCGCGCGAACGCCTGCGCGAGCTCCACTGCGACGACCGACGAGCCGATGACCGCGAGCCGTGGCGGAATCTGGTCGCTGGCCAGTGCCTCGGTCGACGTCCAGTACGGCGTGTCGCGCAGGCCCGCGACGGGCGGGACCGCGGCGTGCGCCCCGGTCGCGATCAGGCACCGGTCGAACGCCACCTCGCGCTCGCCCCCGTCGGTGAGGCGCACGGCCAGCGTCCGCGCATCGCGGAAGCGCGCATCGCCGCGGACAACGGTGATGGCCGGGATGCCGGCGAGGATGCCTTCGTACTTGGCCTGCCGGAGCTCGTCTACGCGGCCTTGCTGCTGCGCCAGCAGGCGTGGCCGATCGACCAGGGCGGGAGTGGCTGAGAGACCCGCATCGAACGGGCTCTCACGTCGCAAATGCGCGATGTGGGCCGCGCGGATCAGGATCTTGGACGGCACGCAGCCGACGTTGACGCAGGTCCCCCCGATGACGCCACGCTCGACGAGCGTGACGGTGGCGCCGAGCTCGGCCGCTTTCAGCGCCGCGGCCATCGCGCCGCCGCCGCTGCCGATCACGGCGATACGCACGGGCGATCCCCCCGCGCCCGCCGCCGTGTCAGGCCTCGGGGCGCTCACGCCTGAGGCGGGGCCCACCGGCGCGCCCGCCACGGGCGTCGCGCCGTAGCCGGCGGCGCGCACGGCGCCGGCCAGCAGGGCGGGGTCGAGGGTCGGGGCCCCTGCGACGCGCGCGGTCCGCTGCGCATAGGAGACCTCGGCCTTCTCGACACCCGGTACGTTCAGCAACGCTTTGCTGACGTGCACGGCACATGCGTCGCACGTCATCCCGGTGATGTCGAACTCGTGTGTGTTCACCGCGGTCCTCCGGGTGTGCCGGGCGCGCGCTCGCCCGGGACGGCGCAGCAGTCCGCCTCCGCACGCTGGCGGCGCCACGCATAGATGGTGATCCCGAGGAAGACGAGCAGGGCGGGGACCAGCACGTAGTCGAGCCAGCCAACCCAGGCCGAGAGCCCCACCGCGCCCAGGAGCACGACCAGGACCGGCGTGAAACAGCAGAGCGCTGCTACGGCGGTCCCGACGAGTCCTGTGCCGAGCAACGTACGGTTGTTCACGTCGTGCCTACTTCTTCACTGTCGACGGGAAGCCCGCGTTCGTCGTCGCCTTCGTCAGCGCCTCCACTGTGGTCCTGGCCTCGTCGAACGTCACGGTGGCCTGGCGCTCCTCGAAGCTCACCTGCACCTCGGTGACCCCGTCGACGCTGGTGAGTGCCTTCTTGACGACGATGGGGCAGGTGGCGCAGGTCATGCCGGAGACGTCAAGGGTGACGGTCTTCGTGCCGGCCCAGGCGGGGCTGGCCAGGAGCAGGAGGGTGGCGGCCGTTGCAAGCAGCATCTTCATGGTGCGGTCCTTTCCGTGAATGGGGGATGGTGAACGTCTCGAGCGTCAATAGAACAGCGGGGCAATGTACGGGTAGCTGATGGCGATGAGAATGAGCCCCGCGACCAGGCCGAAGAGCGCCTTGTAGGTGGTGCGCACCTGCGGCACGGCGCACACGTCGCCGGGCGCGCACGCGGCGGCGGGGCGAAACACCTGCCGGTAGGCGAATGCGAGGGCGATCACGGCGACGCCGATGAAGAACGGGCGATACGGCTCGAGCGCGGTGAGGTTGCCGATCCAGGCCCCGCTGACGCCCAGCATCAGGAGTACCAGGGGACCGAGGCAGCACGCCGACGCCAGGATGGCCGCGAGACCGCCGGCGTACAACGCGCCTCGTCCGGCGACGGGGGGGACCGCGGGCGCCTGTTCCGGCAGGCGCATCGGGGTTGTGCGGGTCTGCATGATGATCTAAGCTTCAGTCCGTACTGAAGTACGGAGTCAAGGGGTGATGCTGGCAACTGCTCGCGGCCTGTCGATTGGTGCGTTTGGCGCCGCGGCCGGCGTCAACGTCGAAACGATTCGCTTCTACCAGCGCAAGGGGCTGCTGCCCGAACCGGGGCGGGCGTACGGCACCATCCGCCGGTACGGCGAGGCGGACGTCGCTCGGGTCAGGTTCATCAAGTCCGCCCAGCGCCTCGGGTTCAGCCTCGAGGAGATCGGCGGCCTGTTGACCTTGGAGGACGGCCGGCACTGCGCCGAGGCGCGGACGCTCGCCGAGCAGAAGCTGGACGATGTGCGCGCGAAGCTCGATGACCTGCGGCGGATGGAGTCGGTGCTGGCGGAACTGGTCGAGCGCTGTGACGCAAGCCGGGGCACGGTGACGTGCCCGCTGATCGCGGCGCTGCACGCGCACTGACGGGCATCGCGGCGAACGCCGCCACGCGCCCCGTGCGTGCGGCTCGTGGCCGCCCGGCCGACCGTTGGACTGGCGCGCAATTGGGGCGCAATGAATCGGTCGCTGCGGAGACCGTACGGGCGGAGAGTCCACCATGAGCCCACGAGTCGCGGCGGCCACCATCATTGTTGCTCTGACGCTTGGCCTGCTCCCTGTCCAGGCGCAGCACACCCGCGACGTCCTGGCCGAGGTGCTCGGCGGCCTCTACCGGCTCGACCAGTTCACGGCCTTCGACTGGATCGACGGCACCTACGACCGCGGGACGGTCACACTGGAAGGGTACGCGGTCAGGCTAGGCCTCCGGGAGCGGGCCGAGGCGCTGGCTCGAAAGACGGCCGGGGTCGACGAGGTCACGAACAACATCGTGGCCCTTCCCACGCATCGCAGCGACGACGACCTGCGCATTCGCGCCTACATCGCCGTTTACGGACACTCGGCGCTGGCGATGTACGCCCCCGGCGGCGGCCTCAGCAGTTCCATGAGCCTTCGGGAACTGCAGACCGCGAGGACCTTCGGGGTCGATTCGTCGACGCAGTTCCAGGGACCGCATGCCCTGCACCTCGTGGTGTCGGGCGGGCGCATCCAGATGCTTGGCACCGTCAACGCCGCGCAGGACCGCCAGATTGCCGAAGTCCAGGTGCGGAACCTGTCGGGCGTGCTGGGCGTCGTCAACCGCGTGCAGGTGCGTGGGCGATGAGACCAGCCGTGGGCCGGGCGATGGTACACTATCGCGCCAAGGCGAAACCCGGCCGTGTCAGGAGAGACGCGATGAGAGCAATGGCGAGCCTATGGTCGATGCTGGCGCTGCTGGTCGTGCCGCTGTCGGGGCAGTCCCCGCGGGTGCCGGTCGACGTGGATCGGCTTGGCCCGCAGGTCGGCGAGCGCGTACCGGACTTCACGCTGCGGGACCAGTCGGGCCGGCTGCGGACGCTGCAGTCGATCATGGGGCCGAAGGGCGCCATGATCGTGTTCTACCGGTCGGTCGACTGGTGACCGTACTGCCGAACGCAGCTCGTGCAGCTGCAAGATCAGAAGGATCAGCTCGAGGCGCAGGGACTGGGCTTGGCCGCCATCAGTTACGACGCGACGGATCTGCTCGCGGCGTTCAGCCAGCGTCACGGCCTCACGTTTCCCCTGCTGTCTGATGCCGGGTCGGCGACGATCACCGCGTACGGCATCCTCAACACCGTGGCCGATGAGCTGCTCGCGTCCGACAGCCAGGGCGCCGCGCTGCAGGCGGACGTGCAGAAGTATGTGGCGAGCAACGGATCGCGACGCGTCGCCGAGCAGACCCGGGGGACGCCGTATCCGGGCACGTTCGTGGTCGACCGCGGAGGACGCGTCACGGCTCGCTTCTTCGAGGAGTACTACCGCGAGCGACGGACGGCCTCCAGTATTCTGCTGGAGCTCGGGGGCGGCACCCCGCCGGTCGCGGCCACCCGCGTCTCCGGCGATCATCTCGAAGTCACGGCGTATCCGAGCGATGCGACGGTGTCGCCGGGGACGCGGTTCGCCGTCGCGGCGCGGATCGTCCCGCGAAAGGGCATTCACATCTACGCGCCAGGTGCCGAGGGGTACCGCATCGTCTCGCTGCGGATCGACCCGCAGCCGTTCGTGCGGCTGCTGCCCATGCAGTTCCCCCCGTCGGAGATCTATCATTTTGAGCCGCTCGACGAGCACGTGCCGGTGTACCAGACGCCGTTCACGTTGCTGCAGGAAGTCGTCCTCGAGGTGACCGGCGAGGCGGAGCGGGCGCTGCGTACGTCAAAGACGCTGACGTTGACGGGCACGCTCGAGTACCAGGCGTGCGACGACAAGATCTGCTTCAACCCGGTCTCGATGCCCCTGTCCTGGACCCTGGCGCTCGTGGCGCACTGACGAGCGTGGCGGGCGCCCGCGGTTTCTATCGCGGGATGACGCTGGTCCAGGAAGGCTGGCGGCCGGGCGGCGGATACGGATCGGCCGTGGCGTTTGCCAGCTCGACACGCTGCGATCGAGAGGCGTCAACGCGGTTGCCCTCGTCCCGTACGGACTGCTCGTCACCGGCGACCGTGAGGCGATACGCTTCCGAGGCACAGTGAGCTGGCGCCGGTCGGCTACCGCGCCCGCGCGCCGGCGGCCGTTACTGCCGCCGGCCTGTGCGCCGGCGTGCTGACGCCGGCAGGACGGCCCCCGGGAGCGTAGTAACCGGCGCGAGTGCGGATGACGGCCCCCGGATTGGACGGGATGCGCACCGTGAGACCCCGGAAGCGGCCATCCCGGCGCGTGTCGGTCGAGACGTACCCGAGGGTGTACTGGTGGGAGAGATCCCGCACGATGTGATCGTAGAGGTCCGTCAGCTCTCGCGAGCTCACGGCGCGATACGCGCGCCCCCCGGTTTCCCTGGTCAGCGCATTCAGTTCGAAGTCGGCCTGGCGGAGCGTTGGGGGAAGGACCGGCCTGGCGCCGGGCCGGCCATCGAGCGGCGGCTCGTGCGGCGGCAGGGACACGGCGTAGACGGCCACATCGATGCCGCGCGCGAGGTCCATGATCTCGTCGTGGGTGTTCAGGCTGGTCGTGTCATCCCCATCCGTGAGCACCACCAGTGCGCGGCGGCGGACCTGCGCGCGTGGCGCGGGCAGGCGCCACCCCTTCAGCACGACGTACAGCGCGTCGTACAGCGCCGTGCGGCCGTGGGGCGCCAACGCTTCGAGCGCGGCGCCGAGGGCGCGCCGATCGTCGGTGAACTCGGTGAGCACGCGAACGATGTGCGTGAAGCCGGCGACCGACGCCCGGTCGCCGGGACGCAGCATGCTGACGACCCGCTGCGTGGCCTGACGGACCACCGGCAGCCGGTCCTTCATGCTGCCGCTGGCGTCGATGAGGAGCATGACATCGAGCGGCACGGTGTCGACGGCCACGAGGGCCACGGATTGTCGCTGTGCATCCTCGAAGACGTCGAAGTCGCCGGGGCCCAGCCCCACGACCGGCCGGCCCTCGCGATCGGTGACGGTGACAGTGAGCAGCACGAGATCCACCTCGCTCCTGAACTGCGGCTGCGCCGTGCCCACGCTGACACACGCCAGCAGGGCCGCGGCCGCGGCCATCCACGACGGCCGGCTCATGCACACGAACGCTGGCCGGAGCGGCGCTGTGGAGTGGCCGCGCGCTTCACGCCGGTGTAGTGGCCCCCAGGTTCGATGCGCAGAACCTTCATCTCCACGAGCGCGTCGAGCAGGCTCCGGCACACCGCCGGATCGAGCCGGAACAGGCGTGAGGCCTGCCACGTCGTGAGGCGGAGGCCGGGCGTTTCCTCGAATTCCGTCAGCAGGCGGAAGATGGCATGGGACACGGTGGCGTCGGATCGGAGCTGGCGAACCATGGGGCACGTCCTTTGCGCGGCACTTCGGCCAGCGCGCGCGCCCACGACCCGGCGGGCCGCGCGCGTCTCGGCCGGCCCGACCCGGGGGCGCTTCCTATCTGCTCAGTCTGAACGGAGGCGTGGGCGTTACGCTGCCGAGTCGGAGGCGGAGCCCGGGTGTGAGGCGGCGGCTTCAGGCGTCCCCGGAGGAACGCTCGTCGACCACCCGTCGGGCCTTCATTTCAAAGCGGGGCAGGCTGCCGGCGGGAACGGCGGCCGTGTCGAGGCGCAGGCCGAGGCGCTGGCGGAACGCGCCGGCCAGGCGCGCCGGGACATCGGCGGCGCTCTCGACTTCGATCAACAGGTCGTCCATCGCGTGCCGTCGCCGGCGGACGATTCGGAATTCCTGGACGTCGAACTCGCGGACGATGGCCTCGATCGCCGAGGGGTAGATATTGATGCCGCGGACCACGAGCAGGTCGTCGGCGCGGCCCAGCAGGCCGCCGGGCAGCTTCAGCAGGGTGCGGCCGCAGGGGCAGGCGCGCCCGCCGCTTCGGACGAGATCCCCGGTGCGATACCGAATGACCGGCCACCCCGGCCGGCCGAGGTTCGTCAGCACGAGCTCACCGACGGCCCCGTCCTCGACCGGCGCGAGGGTGTCCGGATCGAGCACTTCACCGATGAACTCGACTTCGTTCAGGTGGAGTCCATCCCGCTGCGGACAGGGCATCGCGTAGGCGCCCACTTCCGTTCCGCCGGCATGGTCGTAGCAGGCGGCTCGCCACGCCGCCTCGATGCGATCGCGGACGGCGGGGATCGAGGCGCCGGGTTCGCCGGCGTGGACGGTCGCCCGGACACCGAGATCCCCCAGCGCCCGGCCGGTGTCCTGCGCGACTTCGGCGAGCCGAAGCGCGTAGGTCGGCGTACTGACCAGCACCGTGGCCTGCGCGCGCGCCATCAAGGCCAGACGCGACGCGGAATCAAGCCCTCCGCCGGGGATGACCGCCGCGCCGAGCGCCTGCGCACCCGCGTAGGCGGCCCAGAAGCCGATGAACGGCCCGAACGAGAACGCCAGGAAGATGCGGTCGGCCGGGCCCACCCCGGCCGCGGCGTAGACATAGCGCCAGCATTCGGCCCACCACGCCCAGCTCTCGGGCGTATCGATGACGGCCAGCGGAGCGCCGGTGGTGCCCGACGTCTGGTGATAGGCCGTGTACGCCTCCGGCGCATAGGTGGCGATGGTGCCGAAGGGCGGCAGGGTGGCCTGATCCCTGACCAGCATGGCCTTGGTGGTGAGCGGGAGGCGCCGGTAGTCGCTCCAGTCGCGCACGGGCGCTTGCGCCCCCAGCAGGCCGGCATAGAAGCGGTTGCCCGGCAGCAGGCGCGTGAGCAGTTGGTTGAGCCGGGCCAGCTGGTGAGTGGCCAGGCGTTCGGCGGACTGCGTCTCGAACTCCGGGCGGTAGAGGCCCATCTCAGTCGCCCGCTGCCGCCGCGGCGGACGCCAGGAGCGGGGCCGGCAGGGGCCGGCCGTTCAGGACCACCTCCATCCGGGTGGGGAGCGCCGCCCGCATCGCCGCGTGCAGGAAGCAGGTCTGCCGGCCCATCGCCACCATCCTGGCGGCGTCGGCGTCGTCGCCGTCGCTGTCGAGAAACACACCGGTCGTCACCGGCTGTGGCGTCCAGCGCCCGCGGACGCTTCGCCGGAACTCGCTGGCCTGCGCGAGGCGGACGCCATGCACCTTCTGCTTCGTAATGTGCGCGTAGCGCCCGAGTTGGGTCAGGAAGCAGAACCCCACGCCCGCGGCGAGATACACAAGAGCCGATGGCGCGGGCTCGCCGGCGCGTCCCACGCCACGCGCGGGGGCCAGGAACCGAAACGTGCTGCCGACCGGCTGCCGCAGTCCGACGTCGACGGCCATCGCGCCGGCCCCGGCTCGCCCGCCCGTGCTGACGACGTGCAGCGTGCGCTTCTGTTCCGCCTGCAGGCTGCTGCCCGCCCCACCGGGCGCGCCGTGGACGAGGGGACTGGCGACCGTACGCGTGATGATGCCGGGCCACCAGGTGTCCGGCGAGGCGCGACGCATGGTGTCGAACACCGGCCGCGGATCGACGGCGGGCACGGGCGCCGCCTCCGCGCCCGGCAGCGCGACGTCCCGGCCGTTGGCGACGAGCGTGAAGCGGCTCTCCGCCGGGACGCGCATCACCGCATGCGCCGGTGAGGAGGCTTCGGCGTCGAGCACAAGCCGTGCGACGACGTCCGCCGGCGCGTCGGTGGCCAGCGAGACGCGCAGCGCGGCCGGCTCCGCGCCGCCCGTCATGTCACCGCGCAGAGCTGACCCCGCCATGGTGTACCGCGTGTCGAGATGCGTGGCCACCGCCGAGAGCGCCACGCCCGCCGTCGCGGCCGCGCGATCCAGTTCGGACAGGAACGACACCTGCAACGCGGCGGCGAAGAACGCCAGCGGGTACGGCGCCAGATCGGTGCCGTTCAGGTAGGGGCCCTCGTCCGAGACCAGGCGCCACCACGCGCCGTCCGGCCCGTCGGTGCCGACCATCGCCTCCTTCTGCATCCCTTCGAGCGCCCGGAAGACGCCGTGCACGCGGACGCCTGATCGGTCGCCGGCCGTGGCCGGCGCGCCGGATGCAGCGACCTTGTAGACCTCCGGTTCGGGCAAGAGCGAGGGCCGCGGGCCAGCGGACATCAGGCGCCTCCGGCCAGGACAGGCAGGAACGTGACCATCAGCACCGTGATCCACACCACCCACGCCAGACTGACAAGCAGCCCCGGTCCCAACATGTCGTGCATCTGATAATAGCCCCTGCTGTAGGTGATCGCACCGACGGGATTGAGCGGCAGCAGCAGCGCACAGGAGGCCGTGAAGGCGACCGGCAGGGTGTACGTGAGCGGATGGGTGTCATGCGCCAGCGCCAGCACGGAGATGGGCGGAATCAGGATCGCGTTGACGACCGGTCCGATGGGCAGCACCAGCAGCACGAGCACGGTGAGCGTGCCGATGGCGGCGACCATCGCGGCGATGGGCCAGCCGGCAATCCCGCCCAGGGCCGCGTCGACGATCCACGTGGCGAGGCCCGTCGCCTCGGAGGCGGCGCCGAGCGACGTCACGGCGCCCAGCAGGAACAGCACGCTCCAGCCGATGCCGCGCTCGGCCTCCGCCCACGTCAGCAGTCGCACGCCGGGCAGGAACATGACGATCGCACCGGTCACGGCGATGAGCGTCAGGTCCAGCGCCGGCACCCAGCTGCTGGCTGTCCACAGACCGATCATCGCGCCGATGACCATCACCGCCTTCCATTCGGGCGCGCTGATCCCGCCGAGACCGCGTCGTTCTGCCAGCACCTCGTCGATGTGGCCGACCGTCTCGATCTCCGGCGGGTACACGGCCACCAGCACCGTGGCCGCCAGCGGCACGAGGACGACGGCCATGGGCACCCCGATCAGCATCCACGTGACGAACGGCACCCGGACCCCGCCAAACTGTTCGATGAAGTGCATCCCGACGATGTTGACCGAACTGCCGACCGGCGTGGCGACCCCGCCGATGTAGGCGGCCATCGGGATCCCGATCATCAGGGCCTTGCCGAATGCCGATCCTCCGACGGGTACGCCGGCCCGATTGAGGACACCGACGGCCAGCGCCATGAAGATGGCGCAGGCCGGGACGTCGGACATGATGCTGGAAAGCGCGGCGGTGCCCGCCATGAAGGCGCCGACCACGCGGCGCGGGCTGGTGCCGGCGCGGGCGAGCAGCCACAGCGCAAAGCGGCGGTCGAGTCCGGTCGACACGATGACCAACGCGATCGCGAACATGGCCAGGACGAAGAAGAACACCGGGCTCATGAACGTCGTGAAGGCCGTGCGCGCCGGCGCCACGCCGAGGAGCGGCTGGAGCACGAGGACGAGCAGGGCGGTGACGGCCATCGGCAGCGCCTCGGTGACCCACAGGAGCAACGCGACGACGAAGATGATTCCCGTGCGAGAGCCGGCGACCCCCAGCGTGGCCGGCGCCGGCAGCGCCAGCAGCACCAGGCCGACAGAGGCAATCAGCAGGAGGCGGAGCCCCGGATTGGCGACGCTGGCGGCGCCGGCCGTGCTCAGCGCCACACCGCCAGCCCGCCGATGAGCGCGGCCCTGTTGTCGGTCAGACGGATGCGGGGCGCGGCGACGTCGCCCAGATGCTTCGCCCCGCCGCCCCCGATGTGGAGCGTGTCGTAGTTGATGACCGACTCGAGGATGGCCAGCACACGGTGGACGCGCGCCCGCCACCTGCGCTTGCCCACCCGCTTCCGGGCGGCCTTCCCGAGGTACTGGTCGTAGTTCTTGCCGCGGTGCACGGGGTGCCGTGACAGCTCCAGATGCGGCAGGAGCCGGCCGTCGAGAAATAGCGCCGTGCCGACGCCGGTGCCGAGTGTCACCACGAGTTCGAGACCCCGGCCCGAGATTGCCCCGAGCCCCTGCAGGTCGGCGTCATTCAACACCCGGACCGGCCGATCGAGGGCCTGGGCCAGGGCATCCGCGAGAGCGAAGCCCTGCCATGCGGGGCTGTCGAAGTTGGGGGCGGTCTGGACCACGCCGTCGCGCACGAGTCCCGGGAAGCCGACCGAGACCCGATCGCAGACACCGAGAGGCGAGACAAGACCGACGAGGACACGGACGATCGCGTCGGGTGGCCGGTCGGCGGGTGTCGGTATGCGCACGGGGTCGCCGATCACATGCCCGCGGGCGTCGAGCAGGGCGGCTTTGAGTCCCGACCCGCCGATGTCGATGGTCAGGGTTCGCGGCGCGCGCGGCGGCGCCGCGGATGCCCGGCGGGAGGACGTCGAGGTACGGCGATCAGGCATAGGGGACTCAGGAAGGACGCGCGTGCGCGCCCCATCAGTGGACGTCCGAGACTTCGATCGCGACCCGACGACGGAGGGCCGGGTCCGGCCGGCGTCGCTACCGCGTGGCCGCCCGCTCGGCCAGGGTGACGCTCGGCCGCCAGCCGGGTCCCCATGCGCTCTCGAGCGTCTGTTCGAGCTCCCCGCGATCGTAGCGCCGCAGGTGGTCGTACCAGAGCCGCGCGTCCAGCCCATCGCCGAGCTCGTTCAGGTGCACCTGATCGGGCTGCGTGAAGACCTCGGGCCAGCGGGCCTTGGTCGCCGTCCAGACGTCCGGTCCCGGCCACACGTAGGGGATCTTCCGCGACAAGAGTTCCGCCAGCGCGTACTTCTCGTGCTCGACTTCGGGCTCGTGCGTGTACTTGTAGATGTGGGTGGTCAGGAAGATCAACTCCACGCCGTCGGCATGGAGCCGCTCGACCAGCTGCTGCATGGCATCGGCGCCCTTCTTGATGTTCTCCGCATCGTCGGGCCCCTCGATGAGGGGCGTGGAGAGCTGCAGGGACTGCTGCAGGACGGCGATGGTCGGGGCCGGGATGTTGGGCAGGCGCCGCCGCCCCTCCATGTCCGGCCGGGACGCCAGCGGCAGGAACCAGTCGCGCAGCATGCGCTCGTAACTGCGCTGGTAATCGCGGGTGCCGGGCTCGGCGATCCAGGTCCCGACGGGCGCCCCGCCTTCCGCCGCGTTCATCATGTGGTAATTGATCTGGTCGTCGAACTGGCGATTCATCATCAGCTCGAGGATGTTCGGCCAGCGGTAGGACGTCGAGTACCCGACGAAGACGAACGTCTTCTCCTGTCCATCGAACAGGCGCCCGCCGGACGCATCGCGCCCCGGGGCGGCCGCCGCGGCAGGTGGCTTCGCCGGTCCCGTACATCCCGCGGCAAGAACGAGCACTGCCGCAATCGCTGCCAGCGAACGAGCCATGGAGAGAGACATCGTGGCCTCCGAGTCTGCTCCGGCGGGATGCCGAAGCCTTGTGGTCTGTCTATCGCATCCGTGCGTAGATGCGCTGCACGCGTTCGCCCGTGCCGGTGGGGGAGAGGACGACCTTCTGCAGCCGTTGCCCATCCGGCTCGAGCCGGAGTTCGTGGCGCCAGTGGGCGCCGCGGTTGTGCTGTTCGTCGATGGCGATCACCTGCCGGTCCGCCAGCCAGGTGGCGCGGTGGCGCACCGAGAAGGTGGGAACGGTCTCGTGCCAGGCGCCATCGACCCGCAGGACCACGTTGCCGAGGTGCAGTGTCAGCCCGCCGGCGCCCCACGCGATCGTCACACGCTCGGCCCCTGCGGCGAAGCTGCCCAGCCACGCCTCGACGGCCGGCCGGTCCTGGCGCGCCCCCTCCGTGCCCTTCACGGGACTCCACGCGACGATCGCGATGGCCAGCACGGCAGCGACGCAACGAAGGAGCGGGCGCACGCCGCGTTCTACGGCAGGCAGGGCTCATCCGTTACGCCCCAGCCCACTGCCGCGTAACATTTCCTGTCGCTCCAGGACCTTTCACCGTGAGCCGAACCGCCCGCCCGACGCCCCAGGCCGGCCCCGCCCCCGTCGTCTGCCACGGGTGCGGCCAGTTCTCACCCCTGGCCTTCGGGCTGCTCGTCGTGGTGTTCCTGGCGGAGTTCGTGTTGCTGCCGCTCTGGCGCGCCCTGTCGTGAGCGCACGCCGGCCGCGGTTGCGTCACGTGCGGTCCCCGCGTATGCTCCGACCACGACGACCGGCCGCCGCCGGTCGGCCGCCTGCGGCAGCCGCCATGACACCACCCGATCGCGACACCTGGATGCACCTGGCCACCGCGCCCGCCGTTGTGCGCCGCAGCCTCAAGTACGCCGTCGTCGTCGGCAGCCTGCTCCTCGCCATCAACCACAGCGATGCGCTGCTGGCCGGCGAGGTCAGCCCCGGACGCCTCGCGCGGATGGTGCTGACGATGCTGGTGCCGTACACGGTATCGACGCTCGCCAGCGTCTCGGCCTCGCGTGACGCGGCCCGTGCGCGGCGCGCTATGATCGTCAACCTTGGAGGTTCCACGCATGACTGAACGCATCTCGCTCGCGCTGTTGTCCCTTCGCCTCACCGTCTTTCTCGTGATGCTGATGTGGACGATCGACAAGTTCGTCCAGGCCGAGCACGCGGCGCGCGTGTTCGAGAACTTCTACGGCATCAGCGGACTCGGGCCGGGCGCGTTCATGGCGATCGGTGCGGCCGAGCTCCTGCTGATTCTGGCTTTCGTGGCTGGGTTCCAGAAAACGGTCACGTACGGCCTGGTGCTGCTGCTGCACACCGTCTCGACGTTGTCGTCGTACAACCAGTACCTCGATCCGATGAACAACTTGTTGTTCTTCGCGGCGTGGCCGATGCTGGCCGCGTGCTTCACGCTCTTCCTGCTGCGCGACCTGGACACGCGCGGGACCCTCGGCGGGCGCGCGCGCGTCTGACCGGGACCGGGGGCCGGGCGCTCTACCTGGAGGGCGTGAGCACCACGCTCTCCGGGAAGAACGAGTGCCACGAGAACCAGTAGGACAGATGCGCGACGACGGATTCGAGCTGCTGTCCGGCCAGCGGGCCAGAGACCGCCCGACCCGCAAACGCGTCCCAGTGCGACCCGGTCTTCTCGTCCGTCATGCGCACACGCCCCGCCTCCTCGCGCACGTCACGGAAGGTGTGGCCGGCGGCGACAAAGGCCCGCGCCGAGGAGCGGTCCGGTGACGCCACGACGACCACCGGCGTGTCACCGGCCTCCGCCTGCATCACGGGATCGCGGGCCAGGCGCCCGGTCTCCACCGCGAAGCTGTCGCGCCCGATGCGGAATCCGAGCACCTGGGCCTTGGCGTCGAGCGCGCCGGCGCTGCGCGTCCGGCCCGTGACGCCGATGCTGCGGCTGCGGTGGTACGAAGCGTAGACGTCGCGGCCGGTGCGGTCGCGCGTCACCTCGGGCGCCAACACACGCGTGCGCGGGTGCAGTGTGCGCCATTCCTTCCAGGTCATCATGTCCGAGGCGACCTGCTCGAGTTGTGTGCCGCGGCGGGGGCCCCGGATGGCCTGGCCGGATCCCTGGGCCCACCAGGACTCGGACTGCCGGTCGTACATCACGAGGTTGTCGCGCCAGAGCATGCCCGAGACGCCGAAGCTGAGCTCTTCACCGTCGACCGTGCGGGCATACACGATGCCCGTATAGCAGAGCGGTCACCAGGTGACCGCAATGGCGCGGCCTCCCATGTGGTCGTTGACGATCTCGTGGGCGTTCAGCAGCCAGGTGGGGTACGCCCGCGCGTCGTCGCCGGCCACGAGGCCGATCACCGGTTCCTCGTCGGCGACGAACGTGGCCTGGGTGGCCGGGACGAACCGTGGCCGGTCGATGGCCGGGATTGCGTCCTTCGGCAGGCCACGCAGCACCGGGTCGCCGTCAATGGTGACCTGCTCGACCCAGCGCTGCGCCGCGCCGAGTCCAGCCAGCGCGACGAATACGACCGCTGCGGCTCGGGCGATCCTCTTGATCATCGGTGGGTCTCCTCGATGTCGTTGAGCGACCAGTCATACGCGATGAAGGCGATACGGATGCGGCCGTTCACGACGGTCCGGATGTCCGGCGGCCCGTAGGTCTCGATGACGCTCTGGATGGCCCCGTCCCTGGCCGATCGCGCGCGCGCATCGTCCTGCGCAAAGCGGTCGACGAAGTCGTCGCCGTACCACTTGAAGAGGCTCGACACGCGCCACAGCCGTCCGACCCGCTGCAGGCCGTGCGGGCTCGCGAGGTAGCGCTCCGCCGCGGCTTCGAGCTGCGCCTCCAGCGTCGCGGCGCGGTACGGTTCCGCGGCCAGCGGCGGGCAGCTGACGGAGGCGCAGTTGACGGCGAAGTGGATGAGCGGCTCGTCGAACCCCGGCCGGATGATCGCATGTTCGATCTCGTCGAGCGTGACCGTGCGCCCCGCGGCCCGCCAGGTGAGGCGATCCCAGACGCCCGGGATCTGGCGGATGCTGCTCGCGGGGTGCAGACTGAAGCGCCGGCGCTGAATGGGATAGTGGCCGACGATGGCCTGCAGAGTGAAGGCGTTGTAGGCGTTGATCCAGAATGCCAGCTGCTGCGGCCGGGTCCACGTCTCGAGGGCGTGTGTCGCCGGAGCGTCGAACGCGGCGACGGCGGTGTCGAGGTCCGCACGGTTGGCCGCCAGGTTCCGATAATCGACGCGATCGCCCCGCACGGCCGCGGCGAGCACACGGCCGAACGCCGCATACCCGTGGTCGAAGGCCGTGAGGCCGCCGAGCGCATCGCCGCTCGCGAGCGCCATTGTCAGGGTGAGACCAGCGGCGAGGCGTCTTGCGTATGAATGAAGCGGCATGAGTCGGATTCCTGAGCGGCCATCCGCGACGGCCCGACGGGAATGTCTCCGGACGCGTCCCTCCGTTACATGTCCGGCGGCCTCAGGTGAACCGGCGCTGTCCCCGGGTGAGGCCGAGCCGGGCGATCGTCGCGAGCATCTTCGTGGCGGCGCGCACGGTGCCTCGTACGGTCCCGGAGATCTTCGACTGGCCAATCCGTGGACGGGTGGTGACCGGCAGTTCGAGCGTAAGGAGCCCGGCCTCCGCGGCCTTGACCTGCATCTCGATGGTCCACCCCCACGTCCGATCCTGCATTTGCAGGCGATCGAGCGCGTCCTTGCGGATGGCGCGGAACGGACCGAGGTCGCGATAGCCCGTGCCCCAGAGGCGGTTGATCGCCGTCACGCAGAGCCACGTCCCCGCCAGGGCGTGCCACGGACGCCCGTGCCCGACGCGCCTGCCGAGGACGAAGTCGGCGCGGTTGTCGAGGATGGGGGCCACCAGCTCGACGAGCTGCTCGGGGCGCTCGCTGAAGTCGGCATCGAGGAACACGATGATGCGCGCATCACCGGCCACGGCCAGCGCCGCCAGACACGCGGCGCCGTACCCGCGCTGCGGCTCGCGGACCACCCGCGCCCCGGCGGCGGCGGCGAGGGCCGCGGTGGCGTCGGTCGACCCATTGTCGGCGACGATCACGGAGGCCGCCGGCAGGGGCAGCGCGTCGATGACGCGCGTGATCGACGCGGCCTCGTTGAGCGCCGGGATGACGACGGCAATCGCGGCATGTCGCAGATCCATGGCGGGTGTAACGTCTCCCGGAACGGCGGGACATTACAGATCATGAAAGCTCGAGGTGCCGTTCGCCACGTCGTGCTGCTGGTGCTGGCGATGGCGCTCGGGGCGCCAGTGCCGGGGCTGGCGGGCCCCAGCGAGCTTGCCGGGCGTGTCCACGCAACCGACGGCGCGCCCGTGGCCGGCGCCACGGTCACCATGAGGCAGCCAGAGTCCGATCGTGTCCGGGTGGCGATCACCGACGCTCACGGCCGGTTCACGCTGAACGAATTCACCCTGACCGGAGCCGTCACCATCACAGTCGAGCATCCCGCGTTCGCGCCCGCGACGACGGTCATCACGGTCGAGCCGCCACCGGCGGCGCCGCTGGAGCTGGTCCTCGCGCCGCGTGGCGCGCGTCCCTGAGGATGCCTTCCGTCGCGTTGTGTGCGGGCGGTGCCGTCATCGGCGCCGCCACGATTGCGCTGGCATGGTTCCAACCCGGCATGGGGACGCCGGCCTTCATGGCCGTCGTGCTGGCCGCCACGGCCGGGTACCTGCTGGCCATCGCCTCGCTGGCCGCTCGGGCGTCGGTGTCGGCGGGGCTGATCGCCGTGTGCCTGGTGTCTGCGGCGGTTTGGCGCGCCCCGCTCGTTGGTGCCTCTGGCGCGTACTCGACCGACACCATCCGCTACGTCTGGGACGCCCGCGTGCAGCGTGCCGGTCTGAGTCCCTACCGGACACGCCCTGACGATCCGGCCACGGCCCACCTCCACTCGCCGCTGACGGACGCGATCGATGCCCCTTGGCTTCCTACCATCTATCCGCCGGTCGCACAGTTGTACTTCCGCGTCGTCACGGCGTTCGAAGAGTCGCCGCGGGCGTTCCGCGTCGCGGGCATGGTGCTGGATCTGGGGGTCAGCCTGGCGCTCTGGGCGGGGCTGGTGGCGAGCGGCCGCGCGGCCGGGTGGGTGCTCCTGTACGCCTGGCACCCGCTCGTCCCGCTGGAGGCCATCCTCGGCGGACACCTCGACATCGCCGGCGTCCTGGCGCTCACCGTGTCGTGGCTGGCGCTCGTCCGTCGCTGGCCCGCGGTGGCGGCCTTGAGCTTCACGGCCGCGGTGCTCATCAAGCCCCTGCCGCTCGTGCTGGCGCCGCTGTACTGGCGGCGTGTCGGCGTACGCCACGTCCTGCTCGGGGCCGCCTTCGCGGTGGCGGCGACAGTGGCCGTGCCCGGTGGGGCACTGCCGGTGGGGTCGATGCCGGACTTCGTGGACACGTTTCGATTCAACGGGCCGGTGTTCGGCGCCGTCGCCTCGCTGATCGGCGCGCGCGCCGCGGCGGCGGCCGCCCTGGTCGTGGGGCTGCTGGTGGCGCTGCAACTCCGGTGGCGGAGACCCCGCGAGGCCGCCGACGCGTGGGCGTGGCCACTGGCGGCGGCGCTCCTCTGTGCGCCCGTCATCTATCCCTGGTATCTGCTGTGGCTCCTGCCCTTCCTGACGAGCCGGTCCTCGCTCCCGGTGGCGGCCTGGACGCTCAGCATCGCCGCCGTCTATCCCGTCTGGGCGCGCGCGGCCGGTGATCCGTGGGCCGTGCCGCCGGGACTGATGGCGCTCGAGTTCGTCGCGCCCGCGTTGGCGTGCCTGGTGCTGGGAGTCAGACCCTTGACCCAAGGGTGGCGACGATGGGTCAAGAATCAGGGATCCGGGTGAGGGGCGCGCCCGTGGCGTCCCCGGTGGCGGCGGCGCTGGCGAGGTAGGGACGGAGCCGCGCGACCAAGGCCACCCAGAGCAGCGCGAGCACGAGCAGCCCCCACGGGAGCCACCGCGCCAGCGCATCCGGGGTCTGCATCCCCGCATACAGCAGCAGGGCCGCCCCGCCTTCGGCGGCGCGGATCCCCATGCCGTCGACGACGAGTCGGGCCTCGGTGCGACACCGGTCGCCGACCAGGAGATAGACCTGCTCCCACCCCACGCGGTAGAGCGAGGCTTTGAGTCCGCCCTCCGCGAGTCGCAGCGCCGCGAACGCCGCACCCGCGGCGAGGCCAATCACGATGGGGAGCAGGCCGGTGATCACCAGGGGGAGCACCGCCAGGGCACCGGCGACCCCGATGCGCCGTTGCAGCCGGGCACCGGCTGTGAGCTGCAGGACGAAGGCCGCGAGGTTGAGTCCCAGGTAGAGATTCGCGAAGCGCGCGGACGGTCCCTCGTCGCCGGCCTCGAGGCTCGACACGTGCCAGTAGAACTGGAACTCGATCAGGACGCCGCCGATGGCGGCAAGTGCGGTGATGCCGAGCAGCAGGCGGACGTACGGCTGCGACAGGGCGGCCCGCGTGGCGGAGCCGGTGACGACCGGTCCCGTCGGCGTGGGAAGGGGCGGCCCCGGAAAGCGCCGCTCCGTACGCCGGATGACCGCCACGGCGGCGAGCACACCGAGTCCGGCCAGCAGCAGCAACGACTGCGGGCTCACGCTGGCGCTCAACACCCGGGCCAGGGCCGCGCCTCCGATCCCGCCCGCGATCGAGGCGGCGCCGGCCCGGCTGTAGGCGGCCGCCAGCTGTGGTCCGGTGCGCCCGATCGTCTCCGCCACCAGCAGCCACGCCAGCGAGAACGCCGCGCCGAAGGCGACGGGGATCAGGACGAAGAACAGCGTCATGCCCGGACCGGCGCCGGGCCGCGCGGCCCACGCGACCACCGCCAGCGCCCCGGCCATCATCAGGAGCATCGTGGCGCGGGTCGCTGACGTCCCGAAGCGCCGCACGGCCGCCAGCAGGGCCACCGCCATCGGCAGCGCCGTCAGGGCGATTCCGCCGTAGGCCAGCGGCAGGTCCCGAATGCCGTCGCGCTGAAAGTACAGCGCATCGCGGCCGGTCTTGGCCAGCACAAAGGCGGCGGTCAGGAGGAACAGGAGGCTCCCGATGTGCCGGAGGCGGATCGCGGTATTGTCGGCCATCGGAGACGAAGCGGCCGCGTCGCCGGCGCGGCAGGGGATGCCGGCCGGCTTCGCGGGTCGGGGGACTAACGGCGACTACTTCATCGCCGAGACTTTGGGCCAGTTGGCGTTCGCCTTGGCGATGGTGCCGGCCTTGTCCTGCTCGAACATGGCCTTGGCCTTCGCGTCCGAGAACAGGTAGGCCTTGCCCTCGTGCACGACGAACAGGTCGGGCTTGGATTCGAGCTTCATGCCCATCGCGACGCCGGTCGCACAGATGCCATCATACGCCGGGACGTACTTCTCCGGCGCCGCGTCGAACATCTTCTTCGCGTCCGCGTTGGCCAGCAGGTAGGTCTTGCCCTTGTGGGTGCTCGAGATCGCGGGGTTGCCCTTCATGGCCTGGTTCATGGCCACGTAGGCGACGGGGCAGTAGCCGCCGAGCGCGTGCGCGGACTGCGCGCCGGGCTTCGGCGCTTCGCTCTGCGCATAGGCGGGCGTCGCGCCAGCGACGGCCATGACGACGGCGAGGGGAATCCACAGAAGATGTTTCCGCATGTGACTCGTTCCTTTTCTTGTGCGCATGAGCACAGACACAACGGCTCCGCTCGGCGGGCGTCTGCCTGGGTGGGCTGCGCTGCCAGACCCATGCGAATCGTCTCGGCACCGTGCACGCCGTTACAGGACGGACGTTTGTCCGACGGAGCGGGGCAGAACCAACACCGGCAACGATGCAGCGGGACGCGCGTCTCGCCACAGGGGCCTCGGGGGTGCGGGGCGGAACTTCACTGGCGAATCCGCCCAGTCCCTTCGGGTGTAACGAACGGACAAGTACGCCGACTACGCTGTTCTTCGGACCTCATCCGCGATGACGACGATCGCCACGCTGCACACCGCCCACCCGCGGGCCTTCGCCCTCGACCCGGCAGATCTGGACGGGCTCGAGTCCTACCTGCGCGCGCGCCTGTGGATTACGCCGTGGGCCAGCGTGCAGCGTGCCGAACGCGCGGGCGACGGCAACATGAACCTCACGCTGCGCGTCGAGACCACGACCGGCTCGCTGATCGTCAAGCAGGGACGGCCGTGGGTCGAGAAGTACCCGACAATTGCGGCGCCCTGGGGCCGAATCGCCGTCGAGGGGGCGTGCTACGAGATCGCCAGGCGCCTGCCCGCAACGGCACAGGGCACCCCGGCGCTGATCGGCGTCGACGAGGAGTCTCAGATCCTCGCGGTTGAGGACCTGGGGCCGGCGGCTGACTTTGCCGGTGTCTACCAGGGCGGGGCGATCGCGTCACAGGAGGTCGAGTCGCTGGCGGCCTGGCTCGCCGCGTTTCACGACGCACCCGTGCCGCCCGCGCATCGGCAGAGGCTCGGCAATCACGCCATGCGGGCCTTGAATCACGAGTACATCTTTCATCAGCCGCTCCGATCGGGCGCCGAGGCCGGCCTCGATGCGGTCTGTCCCGGTCTGGCGGCCCTGGCCGGCGCCATGCGGCGCGACACCCGGCTGGTCGAGGAGATGGCCGGCCTCGGCCGGCGCTACCTGAGCGACGGTGACGGACTCGCGCACGGTGACTTCTTTCCGGGGAGCTGGCTGCGCGCGCCCGACGGGCCGCGCGTGATCGACTTCGAGTTCGCGTTTCTCGGCGAGGTCGAGTTCGATCTCGGCGTCATGGTGGCGCATCTGCACCTCGCGCACCAGCCGTCGCTGGTGGCCCTCGCGCTCGACACGTACGGAGCCCGCCGGGGGTTCGAGCGCCCGCTTGTGGCGCGGTATGCCGGCGCGGAGATCCTGCGCCGCGTACTCGGCGTGGCGCAGTTGCCCCTGCTGTCCGGACTCGACCATCGCCGGGCCGCACTGGAGCTGGCTCGCGCCCTGGTGTGCGGCGAGCGCGACGTGGCGGCATGAGACGCGCGCGACGTCGTCCCGCTGCCACCACCCTTGTCGTGGTGGCCTTGGCCGGACTGGTGAGCCTGGGGATCTCGTGTGGTGCGTCGCATCCCATCTGGATCGACACGGACCCGGCGGCCGGATTGCCCGAGCGTGACGTGGACGACGCGCTGGCACTCGCCCAGGCGTTTGCCGCGTCCCACCTGACCGTGCGTGGGGTATCGGCGGTCTTCGGCAACGCGCCACTCAGCGACACCGGGCGGATCGCGGCGGACCTCGTGCGCCTCCTGGGGCCGGCTGGTGTACACGTGTTCCCGGGGGCGTCGTCAGCCGGGATGCTTGGCGTGGAAACCGAGGCCTCGCGAGCCCTTGCCGAGCACCTGCGCGAGGAGTCGCTCACGATCCTCGTGCTGGGGCCCGCGACCAATGTGGCGACCGTGGTGATGAGGCATCCCGCCCTCACGTCTCGCATTCGGGAGATCGTGGCGGTGGCGGGTCGTCGGCCGGGGCAGCGGTTCACCACCGGGACCACGAACCCGGCGGCCCATCGCGATCTCAACTTCGAACTCGACCCCGAAGCATTCCGTGTGCTCCTCGACGCCGAGGTGCCGTTGACGCTGACGCCGTTCGAGATTTCGTCGCAGGTGTGGCTGACCGGGGCGGACCTCGACCGCCTCGCGACGGGTGGCCTCGCCGCACAGTGGCTGGCCGGGCCGGCGCGCGCATGGCTCCAGGTGTGGCGTGACGTCTTTGCCGTGGACGGGTTCAACCCGTTCGATACGCTTGCGGTGGCGGCGGTGGCCACTCCGCAGTTCGTCACCTGCGAGATGCTGCCGGCGGCGATTGTCCTCGGACCCGACGACGGCACTGAAGCGAGGATGCAGGGGACGACCCCGGTGGAGAAGCCCTACCTGACCGTCGCGCCCGATGTGGGCTCCGAGCGGCGAGTGCGGTACTGCTTCGAGGTCGCTCCCGAATTCAAGGACCACCTCATCGGGGCGGTGCGTGGCCTCGCGCCCGGTCGGTAGCCGGCGCCGCCGGAAGGCTGCGTTCGTGGGCGCCGACGGTGCGGGGGCCGCCAGGACGACGCGGCCCGCCTCCGGGGCTTCGTCACCCTGGCTGCCAGTGGTGCTCGTCGCCGGACTGGCGACGCTGGCGGCCTGGGTCGAGCGCTGGTGGTTTCCGCGGGCCTGGCACGAAGTGGAAGCGGTGGCCAGCGTCTTCTATCGCGGCGATGCCGTGGCGTTTCAGGCGTTCGCGCGCGCCCTCGCCGATGGGCGTGTCTTCGACAACGGGATCCCCTTTCATCCGCCTGGATGGCCTCTGCTCCTGGCGGTGCTGTCGACCGATGGCCCTCTCGCCGCGAAGACGCTCACGGCCTTCCTCGGCGCCGTCACCGTGGGTGCGTCGACCGTGGTGGCCGCGCGCCTCGGTGGCCTCGGCGCGGCCTCGGCCGTTGGCGTGCTCGGCACGTTTCATTTCGGACATCTGGTCATCAGCGCCACGCCGAACTCGGAAGCGCTCTACGGGTGCGCGATCGCGTTCGTCCTGCTGCTCGGCCTGCGATGGATGGACAACGGCAGGACGCGCCCGGCGGAAGCCGGCGAGGGAGGCTGGACGAAGCCTGGCTGGGCGGCCGCGACCGGAGGGCTGGCCGGTCTGGCCTGTCTCGTGCGGGCGGAGTTCCTGCTGGGCGCCGTGCTCCTGGTCTGCCTGGCATGGTGGCGCGGGGCCGGTCGCCGGGAAATCCTCGCCTTCGTGGTGACGACCGCGCTCGTCTTGACGCCGACGACCGTGTGGCACTGGCGGAGCCTCACGGCCTTTAACGAGGCGCATCCGCTCCCGTTTCCAGGTCCGCTTCCGCGGTTGGCGCCGGTGACCTCGTACGGGGCGTTCAACTTCGCGATGGCCAACCACGAGCGCGCCGATGGCGAACCGAATCGCGACCATCCGTGGCTCGACGCCTGCGACGACGAGATGCTCGAGCGCGGCCTGCTGGATCTCGACTGCCCCGCGGCGTACGGGCTGTACGTGAGCGGCTACCGCGCCGGCCTCGAATGGCTGGTCACGCATCCGGCGGACGCGGCCGCGCTATGGTGGCGGAAGGCGGCGATGACGGCAGGGTTCCTCGCCCATGGCTACGGCGTGGACAACCTGGGCGCCGGCGTCGAGGGTGTGCGCCGGCGTGTCGACGTGCTTGATCCGGCCGGGCGGGGATTGATTCCCGTGCACGTGGCGCTGCTGGCACTGGGCGTCTTCCAGGTGCGGCGTCGGCAGACGGCGCTGCTCCTGCTCGGCGTGCCGGTGGTGACGCTGGCCGCCTCGACCCTGCTCTTCTACGGATACGTGCGGCTGGGCCTCGCGTACATGCCCGTCTTCTGGGTGCTGCAGGGCCTCGGAGCGGCACGCGTGCTTGCGGTCGTGGCCCCGCGAGCGCCGGCATTCAGGGGGGCCCTGGTGGCGCTCGCCCTCGCACTGGCATGTCTGGCCGGCGACGCGTGGCGGGCCGGCCTTTCGCGTCAGATCGTGCTCGACGGGCCGCGGGGACCCGCGGGTGCGATCGTGGAGGACGAGACGCTCTCTCTGCGGCACATCCGGTAGCGGCGGGAGGGGGGACTGGCCGGCTCTGGCGGCCGGCGATCCCCTCGGCGTAACGGCCGGTCCGACGGCCGGACTCTTCTCGACGAGTGGCCGGGTGTGCCTCCCGGTCGAAACCACGGAAGGGTGACGAGGGCTCGCATCGGGAGTCCGCTGAACACCAGACCGTCTGCCCGGATGAGCTGGGTAACGCGCCTGAGGTCAGCACCGTAGGAGGTAATCATGACACGGCTCGCCGTCGGCGTTGTCGTTGGGCTGCTCACGATCGCCGGCGGAGTGCGGGCGATGCAGGCGCCGGCCGTGCCGCCACTCCAGCTGTTCTTCGAGGCCGCCTCGACGGATGAGGCGCTCGCGTCGAAGGCGCTCGAGGCGCTCGCGTCCCAGTGGCGCGACAGCTACACGCCGATGATCATCGATCTCGCCCGTCTGATGCGCCCGGCGGGGCGCCCCAGAGCGGACGCGTTCGACATGGGCGCCGGTCCTACCGGCGGGGCAGGCGAAGCAGACGGGGAGTTCAGCACCGGCGCGGGCCGTGGGGCGGGCGACTTCCCGGCCGCGGGGCGGCGCGTGCTGCCCGAATCGCTCGCGCGCGCGCGGCTCGTCCGCTTCCTCGAGCGGCAGACGGGCCAGCGCTTCGATGAGGCGCTCCATGGCTGGCGGATGTGGATGTGGACGCTGCCCTACGAACCGCATCCGGAGTACGCCGCCTTCAAGGCCCATGTCTACTCGCAGATCGATCCGCGGATGC
The DNA here is from genome assembly GCA_030680175.1 of Vicinamibacterales bacterium. Lineage (GTDB taxonomy): Bacteria > Acidobacteriota > Vicinamibacteria > Vicinamibacterales > UBA2999 > JAUXWO01. The sequence goes on along the minus strand of JAUXWO010000036.1, from coordinate 60,820 downwards.
GCGCGTTCTTCCCGGCGGGCGTCAAGGCGGAGATCCGCCTCGACGAGATCGACACCGGCGGCGTCGGCGTCAACGGCATTCCCCCCCTCTACAACCCCGCGGTCGTGGCCGCCGGCGAGGCGCGCTATCTGCGCGACAACCACATCGTGTTCGGGATTGCGGTCAACGGCGAGGCACGCGCCTACCCCAGGCGGATTCTGGGGTGGCACGAGATGGCTATCGATCGGGTGGGCGGTGTCGACCTGACCGTCGTCTACTGCACACTCTGTGGCACGGTGATCCCCTACGAGAGCCGCCTGGGAGCCCAGCACTACATCTTCGGCACGAGCGGCCTGCTGTACCGATCGAACAAGCTCATGTTCGACCAGCAGACGTTCAGCCTCTGGTCGTCGATTGACGGGCGTCCCGTGGTCGGGCCGCTTGCGGGCAGCGGCCTCCAGCTCGTCTCGCATCCCGTCGTCACGACGACGTGGGGCGAGTGGAAGGCCCTGCACCCGGCCACGACCGTGCTGTCGATCGAGACGGGTTTCGATCGCGACTACCGCGAAGGTGCGGCCTACCGCGACTACTTCAACTCGGACCGCCTGATGTTCTCGGTACCCGGTGACGACCGTCGGCTGAAGAACAAGGACGAAGTGCTGACGATGCGGATCCGGCCGGCCGCCGGAGGGGAGGCGCAGGCGGTGGCCATCGAAGCCGAGTTCCTGAAGCGACAGCCGGTGTACCACTTCGAGGTGCAGGGCCGCCGCCTGGTCGCGGTGACGACCCGGCAGGGGGCTAACCGTGTCTACCTGCTCGGCGGCCACGAGGTGGCGTTCCCGTCGAAGGCGCACGATGGCCGCACCATCGCCGACAGCGCGGGGCGCCGGTGGCAGGTCACGGAAGAGGCACTCATCGCGGCCGACGATCCGTCGGCGCGGCTCCCTCGCGTACCGGCACAGCGCGCGTTCTGGTTCGGCTGGCACGCGCAGTATCCCGACACACTGCTCATGCAACGGTGAGCGCCGCCCGGGAGGCACTCGCCCCGCAAGGGGCCGACGGACCTCCACGGGCATCGACGTGCGGTCGCTGTAACCGGTCGCGCGATTCCAGCGCACTCTCCGGCAGACGCTTACGATGATGGTGCCTGTCGTGTCGAGGCGCCACACGCTCGGTGGAGCCCGTCAGCGCACGCGTTCATTCCATCCTCCGGTGCACCGGATGCGCCAGCATCCGGTGCTTTTTGTCCGGCCTCGCCACGCCCCGTCTCCCTCGCCGCGTGCCTCGTACGTAATGCCTGGGCCGGTGTTGCGACTACGGAACAGACGGAGGTCGCCAATGCATCAGAATGAGTCTCTCCTGACCCGGCCCGGCACGCTGACACCTGATGTCGCGCTGACCTGGTCCAGCGGATTCCTGGCCACGCTGGCCATCACCACCATCATGTATGTGTTTCCTGCGGTGGGGTTGCCGCAGGTCGACCTCCCGATCTACGCGGCGCGTTTGTTCGTGGGCGACGCGCTCAGCGCGGCGGTGATCGGCCTCGGTGTCCATCTCGTCGTCGGGCTCGCGTTCGCCTGGGTGTATGTCGAGTGGGTGGAGCCGCGGCTGGCCTTCGGACCTGGGACCAGCGGCCTGCTATTCGGGGTCGCCCTGTGGCTGCTCGCCCAGGCCGTCGCGGTGCCGCTGCTCGGGTGGATCGCCTATCTCGTACGTGACGGCAGCCTGGTCACGCCCGGCTTTCTTTCGCTCCGGCTCGGCCTGGGCGCGGCCCTGGGCAGTCTCGCGGCGCACCTGGCTTACGGCGGCACGCTCGGCTACGTCTACGGCTGCCGTGGAGGCGGACGATGCCGCCCGGAGTGACGACGGTGATCGACGACGCGTCCGCGGCGAAGCGCCAGATCGACAGTCAGTTCCGGGAGATGCCCGGGCTGCGCCTGACATCAGCGCAGGCCGCGCGCCTGTTCGGCATTCCACAGGCGGACTGCGAGCGCGTGTTGGCGGAACTCGTCTCCGCCGGGGCGATCGTTCGTCGGGCCGATGGCCGCTACGTCAGCGGCGGGCAGGCGTGAGCCCGTGTTGCCGTCGACAGCACCGCGCGAGCCGGCCGCTGTTCGGGCCGCATCCCCATCGAAAGCCGCAGGGACCCCCGCATGAGTGTTGAGGATGTTCGTCTGGAGGAAGACCGGGAGCGCACCCGCCATTGGCGGCGCTGGGGGCCCTACCTGAGTGAGCGCGCCTGGGGCACGGTCCGTGAGGACTACAGCGCGCACGGGGAGGCGTGGGCGAGCTTCCCGCACGACATGGCGCGCAGCCGCGCCTACCGCTGGGGCGAGGACGGATTGGCCGGCCTCTGCGATCACCAACAGCGCCTGTGTCTGAGCCTGGCCGTCTGGAACACGCACGATCCCATCCTGAAGGAACGGCTGTTCGGCCTCACCGGCCCCGAAGGCAATCACGGCGAGGACGTCAAGGAGATCTACTACTACCTCGACGCGGTGCCCTCGCACGCCTGGCTGCGGATGCTCTACAAGTACCCCCAGGCGGCCTTTCCCTATGCCGAGCTCGCCGCGGCCTCGCGCGCGCGCGGCAAGACCGATCCTGAATTCGAGCTGATCGACACCGGTGTCCTCGACGAGGACCGCTACTTCGACATCTTCGTCGAGTACGCGAAGCACGGACCCGACGATCTCGTGATGCGGGTCCGCGTCGTGAACCGCGGGCCGGACGACGCCCCGATCGTGGTGATGCCGCAGGCGTGGTTTCGCAACACGTGGGCCTGGGGCCGGTGGCCCGAGCGGCCCTCGGCCGAGGCGGTGGGCAAGGACCGCGTCACGCTGACGCATCCCTCGCTCGGGTCCTACGTCCTGCATGCGGATCAGCCGGACGAGCTGGCATTCTGTGAGAACGACACGAACCTGCCCCGGCTGTTCGGGCACGGGGCGCCCGGATACTTCAAGGATGGCCTGCACGACTTCATCGTGCACGGCCGCCGCGAGGCGGTGAACCCGGCGCGGCGGGGCACCAAGGTCGGGATCATCTGGCGGCGCACCATCCCCGCGGGAGGTGAGGCGGAGTTCCTGATCCGGTTGGCGCCAGCGGCGTTGGCCGATCCGTTCGGCGGGAGCGCCGCCCTGCTCGAGACCCGCCGCGCCGAGGCCGATGCCTTCTACGAGACCGTACACCCCGCGCCTCTCTCCGTGGACGAGCGTCACGTGCAGCGCCAGGCGCTGGCCGGGATGATCTGGAGCCAGCAGTACTACTACTACGACGTGCCGCAGTGGCTGGATGGTGATCCCGCGCAGCCCGTGCCGCCGCCTGAGCGGAAGTCGGGCCGCAACCACGAGTGGCGCCACCTGAATAACGCCAACGTCATCTCCATGCCCGACGCGTGGGAGTACCCGTGGTACGCCGCGTGGGATCTCGCGTTCCACTGCGTCCCCTACGCGCTGGTCGATCCGCACTTCGCCAAGCGGCAGCTCCTGCTCCTCACCCGCGAGTGGTACATGCACCCGAACGGGCAGCTGCCCGCCTATGAGTGGGCGCTGGGGGATGTCAACCCGCCCGTGCACGCCTGGGCGGCGTGGCGCGTGTTCGAGATCGATCGCGCACGCCGGGGCGATGCCGGAGATCTCGACTTCCTCGAGCGCATCCTGCACAAGCTGCTCCTGAACTTCACGTGGTGGGTGAACCGGAAGGACGCGCACGGGCACAACCTCTTCCAGGGCGGGTTCCTCGGCCTCGACAACATCGGGGTGTTCGATCGCAGCGCGCCGCTGCCCGTGGACGCCCACATCGAACAGAGCGACGGCACCGCGTGGATGGCGATGTACGCGCTCAATCTGTTGCGCATCGCGCTCGAACTGGCGCTGCACCGGCCCGTCTACGAAGAGGTCGCCAGCAAGTTCTTCGAGCACTTCCTCTACATCGCGGGCGCGATGACCAATATCGGCGGCGAAGGCCTCGACCTGTGGGACGAGGAGGACGGATTCTTCTACGACGTACTGCACTGCGACAGCCACGCACGCGGCCGGTGCGAGTCCATCCCGCTGCGCGTCCGGTCGCTCGTGGGCCTGATGCCGCTCTGTGCCGTCGAGACGCTGACCCCGGCCATGCTCGAACGACTGCCGCGGTTTCACAGCCGCATGCTGTGGTTTCTCGAGAACCGCCCCGATCTGGCCGGGCTCGTGTCGCGGTGGGAGGTCCCGGGCCAGGGCAGCCTGCAGCTGCTGTCGCTGCTGCGCGGCCACCGCATGAAGCGGCTGCTTCGCCGGATGCTCGACGAAGCCGAGTTCCTGTCCGCGTTCGGTGTTCGCTCGCTGTCGAAACACCATCGCGATCATCCTTACCGGCTCGAACTCGACGGCGCCGTGCACACCGTCTCCTACCAGCCCGGCGAGTCCGACAGCGGCCTGTTCGGTGGCAACTCCAACTGGCGCGGACCGATCTGGATGCCCATGAACTACCTGCTCATCGAGTCGTTGCGAAAGTTTCACGCCTACTACGGTGACGAGTTCCGGGTGGAGAGCCCGACCGGATCCGGGACGTTCCTCACGCTCGACCAGATCGCCGGGGACCTCTCACGCCGGCTCTGCAACCTGTTCCTGCCCGGCGCCGATGGTCACCGCCCGAGCCTCGGGGATCACGACAAGCTTCGATCCGATCCCCACTTTCGCGACCACGTGCTGTTCCACGAGTACTTCCACGGCGACACCGGACGCGGGGCGGGGGCCTCGCATCAGACCGGGTGGACGGGCCTGGTGGCGTCGCTGCTGGCCGAGTCGGTACCACGGGGGGGCGCATGACGACCGGGGTCCGGCCGTTGAATCCTGCCGGGACCGCACTGAGCGCGATTCCCCTGTGGTCCCCCGTCGAGCCTGCCGCCGTGCCGTCCGTCGACGCGGCGCAGATGGCCGAAGTGGACCGGGCCATGTTCGAGGACTATGGGATCGTCCTCGTGCAGATGATGGAGCACGCCGGTCGCCATCTCGCGCATCTGGCGCGCGCGCGCTTCCTCGCGGGCGACGCGCGCGGCCGGCCCGTCGTCGTCCTCGCGGGCAAGGGCGGCAATGGCGGCGGCGCCCTCGTGGCCGCGCGCCGGCTCGCCGGGTGGGGGGCTGACGTCTCCATCGCCGTCACCGCCGACGATGAGGCGTTCGTGCCGGCGTCGCGTCTCCAGCTGGGCATCGCCCGGCGACTCGACCTGCCGGTCGTACGCGCGGCAGACCTCGGGCGGCTCGCCCGTCCCGATCTCATCATCGACGGCGTCATCGGCTACCGCCTGCACGGCGCGCCCGGCGGCGAGGCGGCCCGGCTGATCGCCTGGGCCGCGGCGGCGGCGGCGCCCATCCTCGCGCTCGACATCCCCTCCGGCCTCGACGCGACGACCGGCATGCCGGGTGATCCGGTCATCGAGGCGGCCGCCACCATGACGCTGGCGTTGCCGAAGCGCGGCCTGAGCGTCGACACGGCACGCCGGTACGTGGGCGAACTCTATCTCGCCGACATCGGGGTGCCGCCCGCCCTCTACGCCCGTGCACCGCTGGGGCTTGTGGTGCCACCGGTGTTCGCGGCCTGCGACCTGGTGAGGCTGCGATGAGTTCCGCGCCCTCGGCGGTGCTCCCGATCCGCGTCGATCGCGACACGTGCGGCGACCTGGCGCGCGCCGAGACGCGCGAGTGGCTTGTCACCAACGGGATCGGCGGCTACGCCTCCGGCACCGTGGCCGGCGTGCGCACCCGCCGCTACCACGGCCTGCTCGTCGCGGCGCTGGATCCTCCCGCCGGCCGGACCGTCATGGCGGCCGACGTCCACGAGCGCGTCCAGGTGGACGGGGCGTCGTGGGCGCTCGGCGCGGCGCGATGGCACGACGGCACCGTGGCGCCACGGGGGTACGAGCACCTCGACTCGTTCCGCCTCGATGGCCGTACGCCCGTCTGGGACTTCGCCATCGGCCCTCACCGTCTGGAGAAGCGCATCGTCATGGCGCGAGACGCCAACACGACGGTCGTCGTCTATCGACTGGTGAGCGGGCCCACACCGGTCCACCTCGATCTCACAGTGCTGGCGGCCTACCGCGATTACCACGCGACGACCCGCCATGGCGGATGGCAGATGGCCGTGACCGCCGATGACGGGGAAGTCCGTGTGACGGCGTTCGAGGGCGCCCGGGCGCTGCGCCTGAGCGGCCTGGGCCTGACGTTCGCGCCGGCGCACGTCTGGTACGGCGACTTCGCTCTCGCCTGCGAGCGCGAACGGGGCCTGGACTGGCTGGACGACGCGCTGCACGTGGCGACGGCCACCGCTGTGATCGCACCCGGCGCCGAGGTCGTCCTCGTGCTCTCTGCCGAATCCGGCGAGACCGACGCCGTGGGCGTGCGGCGCCGGGTGGCGGCGCAGGAAAAGGCGGTGCTGTCCGCGTATGCCCGCCGGCACGGCCGGCGCCGCGACCCGGTGGGCCGGCGACTGGCGCTGGCCGCCGATCAGTTCGTCGTGCGGCGCGACGTCGACGGCGCGCCGGGCACGTCGGTGATCGCCGGCTACCACTGGTTCGCCGACTGGGGACGCGACACGATGATCGCGCTGCCGGGGCTCCTGCTGGAGACCGGCCGGGCGGAGACGGCGCGCGAGGTGCTCACGACCTACGCCCGCGTCGTCGATCGCGGCATGATCCCGAACCGGTTCCCGGAGGCCGGCACGGCGCCCGAGTACAACACGGTGGACGCGACGCTCTGGTTCGTCGAGGCGGTGCGGTTGTACGTCGAGGCGACGGGCGACGGCGCGCTCGTGCAGGCGCTCTGGCCCACGCTGGAGCAGATCGTCGATCATCACGACCGCGGTACGCGCTTCGGCATCGTCGTTGACGCGGGGGACGGTCTGCTGCGCGCTGGTGAGCCCGGCGTGCAGCTCACGTGGATGGACGCCAAGGTGGACGACTGGGTGGTGACGCACAGGATCGGCAAGCCGGTGGAGGTCAACGTGCTGTGGTACAGCACGCTCGCGACGCTCGCCAGGCTGGCGCCGCTGGCGGGCGCGAACCCCGTCGCGTGGCGCGCGCGCGCCAGACAGGTGCGCACGAGCTTCCGGCGCTTCTGGCGCGAGGACCTGGGGCATCTCTGCGACGTGCTCGACGGCCCCGACGGCGACGATGCGAGCCTGCGTCCGAATCAGATCTTCGCGGTGTCCCTCCCGCTCAGCCCACTGGCCCCAGGGCGGCGCCGGGCGGTGGTGGACGCGTGCGCGTCGGCGCTCGTCACGCCGCGCGGCCTCAGGAGCCTGGCGCCGTCCCACGCGGACTATCGGCCCACCTATGGGGGCGATCCGCGGTCGCGCGACGGGGCGTACCACCAGGGCACGGTGTGGGCGTGGCTCGCCGGCCCGTTCGCGCTGGCGCACTTCCGCGCCTACGGAGATGCGGCCGCGGCGCGGGCGTTCCTCGAGCCGCTCGTGGAGCACCTGCCGGAGTACGGTGTGGGCTCACTCGGCGAGATCTTCGACGCGGCGCCGCCCCACCATCCGCGCGGGTGCATCGCGCAGGCCTGGTCGGTGGCCGAGACGCTGCGGGCCTGGACCCGCCTCGGGCGCGGCGCACGTGGCGGGTGACCGCGACTACTCGCTGTTCCTCCACGCCCGGCCGTCGCGCGCGATCAGAGCGTCGGCCTCGGCCGGGCCCCAACGGCCGGCCGGATACTCGTGCAGCAGGGCGTCCGGCGATGCCGCGACGACCTCGAGAATCGGCGCGACGACGTCCCAGCCGGCCTCCACCATGTCGGCGCGGTGGAAGAGCGTGGGGTCGCCGTTCATGCAGTCGTACAGCAGCGTCTCGTACCCATTCGCCGGCGCGGCCGCGAAGTAGTCCGTGTAATTGAACGCCATGTCCACATTGCCGAGGCGCACCGGCGCGCCGGGAATCTTGGCCTGGAAGCGCAGCGAAATCCCCTCGTCTGGCTGAATCCGCACGACGAGGAGATTCGGGTCGAGCGTGCCGGCCTGGGCGCCCTTGAACAGCTTCAGCGGCGCGCGCCTGAACTGCACCGCGATCTCCGACACACGCGCCGGCAGGCGTTTGCCCGTCCGGAGGTAGAACGGCACCTCGGCCCATCGCCAGTTCTCGATCATCAGCTTCAAGGCGACGAACGTCTCGGTGGTGGATGCAGGCGGCACCTTCGGCTCCTCGCGGTACCCCGGCACGGCGGTGTTGTGACTCGCGCCCGCGGTGTACTGGCCGCGGACAACGCTCTGGCGCACCTCGTCGGGCGTGCACAGGTGAATCGCGTGAAGCACGCGCACGCGCTCATCGCGCACGTCGTCGGCGCGGAACGAGATGGGCGGCTCCATCGCGGTGAGCGCCAGTAACTGGAACAGGTGGTTCTGCACCATGTCGCGGAGCGCGCCGGCCTCGTCGTAGTACCCGCCGCGGCCCTCGACCCCCACGGTTTCCGCGACCGTGATCTGCACATGATCGACGTACCGCCGGTTCCAGATCGGCTCGAAGATGCCGTTGGCGAAGCGGAACGCCATCAGGTTCTGCACGGTCTCCTTGCCGAGGTAGTGATCGATGCGGTAGATCTGGCGTTCCGCGAGGACCTGCCCCAGCTCGTGGTTGAGCGTGCGGGCCGACGCGAGGTCGTAGCCGAAGGGCTTCTCGACGATCACCCGGCGCGGCCGCTCCGCGGTGTCCACCAGCAGGCCTTCGCTCCCGAGCCGCTGGACGATGCCGGCCATCGCGCTCGGCGGCGTGGCGAAGTAGTACACCCGGCCCACCGGGCCGGCGTGGCCCGCGTCGATCGCCTCCAGGCGTGTGGCCAGTGCGCGGGCGCTCTCGGCGTCCTCGAGCGGCGCGCAGACGTAGTGCAGGCGGCGGGCGAACCACGCCCACCGCGCCTCGTCGCGCGGTCCCTCCGCAAACCGGTCGAGGTCGGCGCTGACCTTGTCGCGGTACGCCTCGTCGGTCATCGGCGTCCGGCCGACCGCGACCACCGTGAACGCGTCCGGAAGCGCGTGGCGCACGGCCAGATGGTAGAGCGCCGGCAGCAGCTTCCGCTTCGCCAGGTCGCCGGTGGCGCCGAAGATGACGAGCGTCGCCGGGTCGGCCGTGCGCGGCGTGGGCAGCGCAATGGCGGGCTGCGGGGATCGGCGGTGTCCGCTCACGCCTTCGACTCCTTGCCGGGTTCGACGTGGCCGCCGAACTTGAAGCGCATCGCCGACAGCACCTGGTCGGCGAACGTCTGCTGTTGCCGGGATCGGAACCGCGCGAACAGCGCGGCGGCGAGCACGTGGACGGGCACGGCTTCGTCCATGGCTGTCTCGATCGTCCAGCGTCCCTCACCCGAGTCCTGCACGACGCCCGAGTAGTTCGAGAGGTCGGGGTTCTCGGCCAGCGCCTCGGCCGTCAGATCGAGCAGCCACGACCCCACCACGCTGCCGTGGCGCCACACCTCCGCCACGTCCGGCAGGTCGAAGGCGTACTCGAAGCCGGGCGGCTGTTGCAACGTGCCGGCGTGACGCAGCAGATCGAACCCTTCCGCATAGGCCTGCATGAGGCCGTACTCGATGCCGTTGTGCACCATCTTGACGAAGTGTCCGGCCCCGGCCGGCCCGCAGTGCAGGTAGCCCCGGTCGGCGGTGCCGCCCGTGCGCCCGGCGGTGGGCGGCAGCCCGTCGTCGCCCGGTGCGAGCGTCTGGAAGATCGGTTCCAGGCGGGCCACCGCCTCGGGCGGACCGCCGATCATGAGCGAGTAGCCGCGCGCGAGGCCCCACACGCCGCCGCTCGTGCCGGCATCCACGTAGTGCACTCCCCGTGCCCGCAGTGCCAGGGCGCGCCGCACGTCGTCCGTGTAGTGGGAGTTGCCGCCGTCGATGATTGTGTCCCCGTGCTCGAAGCGCTCCGCGAGATCCCGGACCAGGCCGTCGGTCGGGTCGCCCGCTGGCACCATGAGCCACGCGGCCCGCGGCGGCTGGAGGGCCCGCACGAAGTCGTCGAGGGACGCCGCGCCTGTGGCACCGTCAGCGGCCAGGGCGGCAATGGCCTCCGGATCCCGATCGTGTACCACCACCGCATGGCCGCCGCGCATCAATCGCCGCGCCATGTTGCCGCCCATGCGGCCGAGTCCGATCATGCCAATCTGCATCGTGGTTCTCCGCGGGCGGGAGTCCGCCGCCTGGTCGCGCATGCCGTCGTGATGTCCGCCGAGTGCGAGGCTCCGCCGGTCGGCCGGCACGGCCCGTCGCGCGTCCCCGGCGCGCTCATGGGAGCGTCTTCGGGCGGCGTGCGTGGGCCAGCGTGTCCCGAACGGTCTGCATCACGTGTTCAGCGGTGAAGCCGAACTTCGTCTGCAGCGCCTTGAGCGGCGCCGAGGCGCCGAACGTCCGCATGCCCACGACGGCGCCGTCGCGGCCGGTGTACCGCTCCCAGCCGAAGGTCGAGGCCTGCTCGATGGCCACGCGGGCGGTCACGCGCCGCGGCAGCACCGCGTCGCGATAGGCGGCGGGCTGCTGCTCGAAGAGCTCCCACGAGGGCAGGCTGACGACGCGGGCAGCCACCCCCTCGCGCGCGAGCTGCTCGAAGGCGTCGAGGGCGAGCGCGACTTCGCTGCCGGTGGCGAGGATCAGGACCTCGGGCCGGCCGTCGGGGGTGTCCGCCAGCACGTAACCGCCACGCGCGAGTCCCGAGGCGGGCGCAAACCGCTGGCGGTCGATGGTGGGCAGGTTCTGGCGGCTGAGGATCAGGGCCACCGGCACGTGGCGCAGCGCCATGATGACGCGCCAGGCTTCCGCGACCTCGTTCGCGTCGGCCGGGCGCAGCGTGATGAGGCCCGGTGTCGAGCGCAGCGCGGCGAGCTGTTCGACCGGCTGGTGGGTCGGTCCGTCTTCACCGACCCCGATCGAATCGTGCGTGAAGATGTGGATGACGGGGATCTCCATGAGCGCGCCGAGACGGATCGCCGGACGGGCGTAGTCGCTGAAGATCAGAAACCCCGAGCCGAATGGCCGCAGCTTCGACAGCGACAGGCCGTTGAGGATGGCGCCCATGGCGTGCTCGCGCACGCCGAAGTGCACGTTGCGGCCGTGCCACGCGCCGGCGGCGATGTCGCCCGCCTCGGGCCCGGTGAGCCTGGTCTTGGTCGACGGTGTCAGATCCGCCGAGCCGCCGACGAGCCAGGGCACACGCGGCGCGATCGCATTGAGGACCGTTGCCGAGGCATCGCGACCGGACACGCCCTTGGGGCCCGCCGGGAACACCGGCAGGTCGGCATCCCAGCCCTCCGGGAGTTCGCGGTGCTGCATCCGGTACAGCGCGTCGGCCAGGGCGGGGTGCTCGCCGCGGTACGCCTCGAAGCGCGACATCCACGCCTGGCGCAACGCGCGCCCGCGCGCGCCGAACCCTCCGGCGAAGTGCTCACGCACCCCCTCCGGCACCAGGAACCGCGCGTCCTCAGGCCAGCCGTAGTACCGCTTCACCAGACGGATCTCGTCCTCGCCAAGCGGCTCCCCGTGCGCGGCGGCCGTGTCCTGCTTGTGCGGCGACCCGTACCCGATGTGGCTGTCCACGATGATGAGGGTGGGCCGGTCCCCGCACGCTTTGAACGCGCCGAACGCCGCGGCCAGCTGCTCCAGATCGTTGGCATCCTCCACGCGCACGACCTGCCAGCCGTAGGCGGCAAAGCGCGCCCCGACATCCTCGGTGAACGCCAGTGCGGTGGAGCCTTCGATGGTGATGCGGTTGCTGTCGTAGATCCAGCAGAGATTGTCGAGCTTCAGGTGGCCGGCGAGTGAGGCCGCCTCGCTCGAGACGCCCTCCATCATGCAGCCGTCGCCGGCGAGGGCATACACGTCGTAGCCGAACAGGTCGAAGCCGGGCCGGTTGAAGTGGGCCGCCATCCACCGGCTGGCCATGGCCATGCCGACGCTGGTGGCCACGCCCTGTCCGAGCGGGCCGGTCGTCGTCTCGACGCCGGAGGTCCAGCGGTACTCCGGGTGGCCCGGGCACCGGCTCTCGAGCTGTCGGAACGCCTTGAGGTCGTCCAGCGTCACGGAGGGCGCCCCGAGCCGCTCGTACTCGGCATTGACGGCCTTGACGCCGGTCAGGTGGAGCAGCGAGTAGAGTAGCGTCGATGCGTGGCCGATCGAGAGCACGAACCGGTCGCGGTTGGGCCAGATGGGGTCGTCCGGATCGAAACGCAGGACCTGCTGCCAGAGCGTGTAGACGACCGGCGCCATGGCCATCGCCGTGCCGGGGTGTCCGGAGTTGGCGGCCTGGACGGCGTCGATCGCCAGGGTGCGGATGGTGTTGATGGCCAGGGGGGCGAGGGGGGCGGCCGTGGATGTCACAGTGGGCTACCTTGCTGTTCCTGGTCGAGGGTACGCTGCGACGAGAGGCCCCGACCCACCCGGTGAACGTGCCGGGCCGCGAGGGCGTCGTGGCGCAGAGGGCCGCACACCGACCGTGTACAGTCCGAGAAGTCCGGGAAGCGCTACACGCGAATCAACAATGCCCGATTCGGGTGCCCCGGCTCAGCGGCGCCAGCGGAGGATCTGTTCGAACAGCCGCTTGACGCGGGGCGTCAGGCGCGTGCGGCTGTACGCGTCGCCCGCCTTCTTGATGATCTCGGCCTGCGTGGGATATGGGTGGATTGTGGCGGCGAGGGACGCCAGGCCCGCACCCGCGGTCATCGCCACACCGATCTCGCTGATCAAGTCGCCCGCATGGCGCGCGACGATCGTCGCGCCGACGATCGCATCCTTCCCCTTCCGCGTGTGCACCTTGAGAAAGCCCTCGCTCTCGCCATCGAGCATCGCCCGATCGCCCTTCGCATGCTCGATAGTGTAGGTGTCGATGGCCAGGCCTTGTGCCTCGGCGTCCTTCGGGTACAGCCCCACGTGCGCCACTTCAGGATCCGTGTACGTGCACCACGGCATGATCAGCGCACTGGTCCGCTTGCGCCCGAAGAAGAGCGCGTTCTGAATGACGATGCGTGCCATGGCGTCGGCGGCGTGCGTGAACTTGAACCGGGAGCAGACGTCACCGGCGGCGTAGATGTGCGTCTGGCTCGTCTGGAGGAAGTCGTTGACGGTGACGCCATGCCGGTCGAAGGCCACGCCCGCCGCCTCGAGGCCGAGGCCGTCGACGTTCGGCGTCCGGCCGGTGCCCACCAGAATCTGATCCACGGTCACGTCGTAGTGCCCCGCGTGACTGTCCACGCTCAGCTGGGGCCCGCCGGCGGTCCCGCGGATCTGCAGGTTCTGGCCGCAGCACAGGACGCGGACGCCGTCGCGTTCGAGCGCCTGTTTCACCAGGGCGGCGGCCCCGGGATCTTCCGCCGGCAAGACCCCGTGCTGGGCTTCCACCAGGAAGACCTCGCTGCCGAAGCGGGCGAACGCCTGCGCAAGTTCGCAGCCGATCGGGCCGGCGCCGATGACCGCCAGCCGGCGCGGCAGCGCCGTGAGGCTGAAGACCGTCTCGTTGGTCAGGTACGCGACGTCGCTGAGGCCGGGAATCGAGGGGGCACTGGCGCGCGCGCCCGTGGCGATGCACGCGCGGGTGTAGCGGAGCGTCTGCCCGCCGACCTCGACCGTGTGCGGACTGGTGAAGCGCGCGGACCCGAGAAACACGTCGATGCCGAGATCGCGGAAGCGGGCGGCCGAGTCGTGCGGGCTGATACCGGCGCGGAGGCGCCGCATTCGTGCCATGACGGCCGGAAAGTCGACCTCCACGCCCGGCGGCACCCGCACCCCGAACCGGGCCGCGTCACGGACGTCGGCGGCGGCACGCGCCGAGCGGATCAGCGCCTTCGACGGCACACAGCCGACGTTGAGACAGTCGCCGCCCAGCAGGTCGCGCTCGATGAGGGCGACCCTGGCCCCGAGGCCTGCGGCCCCGGCGGCCGTCACCAGCCCGGCGGTGCCGGCCCCGACCACGACGAGGTTGTAGCGCCCCTGCGGGGTGGGGTTCGTCCAGCCGGCCGGGTGCGTGTGCGCCAGCCAGCGCCGGTTGTGATCATCGAGCGGCAGCGCCTGCGGCAGCGCGGCGGCGTGGCCGCGGTCCTCGTCGTTCATGGGTCCTCATTCGGGCAGCGACGCGAACGCGTCCGCCGCCGTGCCACACGCACCGTACCAGATCGTCGCAGACGGCGCCGCTCCGGCGCACTGTCCCGGGTGGGCGCCGACTGTTGCAGGCCATGCGCGTCCTCGATCAATCGATGCGGCGCCACGGTCGTGACGGCGGGGCGGGACGGGGTGGCCCGCGGGTCCGGGAGCGGCGGGCCGGCGGCGCCGGATCCGTCACTCAGACGCCGGCGGGACCACGCGGCCCGCCGTCAGGAAGCGGCGGTAGTCCGTGTAGTGCGTCGTCGTGCGGAGACGCGGCGTGCCCGCGCCGCGGGTGACCTGCAGGCCGAGCGACGAGACGGGGAGGATCAGCGTCTCGTCAGGGTCGCTGAAGCGCACGGCCTTGAAGCGGATCGACGTGTCCAGCCGCTCGACCGTCCAGAGGGCGCGCTCGGGCGCATGGCGCGCGGCGCGCCACGGCAGGCGGAAGTCCACCTGGCCCGCCAGGCCGCGATCGAGCCGGAGGACCTCGTAGCTCTCGGCGTCGATCCAGAGCCGTCCGCGCATGCCGCCCTGGATGTCGTAGCTGATGCAGTCGTCCTTGCCGTCGACCAGGGCGACCTCCACCGTTGGGCGCGCCTTCATCCGGTAGTCGACGAGCAGCGCCGCCCGCCCGTCCTCGCGCGCACGTCCCGACAGCCTGAACTCGTATTCGTCGCGGCGCTGCGGCAGCAGCATCGACAGCGGCTGGGTCTCGGTCGCCTGCTGCTCGGGGGTCGTGCAGCTGTTGAAGTCGTCGTCGCGCGGCGGGTGGCCGTTGACCTTGACGACGTGGCGCACCGTGGACGCTTCGAGGGGCGTGTCCGTCTCGGCCTCGGGATCCCACGAGAGGCGAAGCTCCGACTCGACCGTGCGCGGGCGTCCGTTCGGGGAGAAGCCCAGGCTCAGGGGCTGCAGCGCCACGGTCTCGGTGCAGACGAGGCTCTGCGCGCGCGCGAAGTAGTACTGCACGCGGTCACCGGCGCGCTGCAGGGTCTCGGTGAGATCCGGCGTGCTCGCCGGCTGCGCCGCGGTCAGCACGACGCCGAGGCCGGCGACGCCGGCAGCGAGGGCGGGGAGGAAGGCGCGTCCCGACACTGCGGCCTGAGTATACCGCCGTGTGCCGAGGACGGCCAGGAGGCGGCCGGCGGGTCGCTCGCCCGCCGGCCCCGAAGCACATCAGTCCGCGGGGGTAGCCTCCCGGGACCATGCGGCATCGGCAAAGGCGTTGTCGAGCGGCGTCCCCGCGATGTGGTTCATGTAGTTCGACAGCGTCTTCTGCCCCACGCCGACGAGGACCTCGAGGGCCTGCGCCTGGGTGTAGCCGGCCTCGAAGAAGGCCGTCTCGGTGGCCACCGATGGCCAGCCGCGGGACTCGACGATCTCTTCGACGAACTGTCGGAGCGCCTGCAGCCGCGGGTCGGCCAGCGGCTGGCTGCGACGCAGCGCCTCGACGACATCCCCTGGCACCTGCTGCATCCCGGCGATCACGGTGTGCGCGGCCACGCAGTACGTGCACTGGTTGCGAACGCTGGTCGCGAGCAGGACGACCTGCCGTTCGGCAGCGGTGAGTGACGTGGTATCGAACGCGGCCGATACCGCCGTGTACGCCTGCAGGAGCGCGGGAGCGTGCGCCATGTTGCCGAGCAGGTTTGGAACGAACCCGAACGCGCGCGCAGCGCCCTCGAGGATGGGCTTCGAGGCATCGGGGGCGGTGGCGGCGGTCAAGGGGAGAAGATGCATGTAGGACTCCAGGACAGATGGGCGGCCGAACTATTTCGACGGCCACCTCGTGCTACGCTGCGGACGCCCCTCGTGGTTACGCGGCCAGCGCGCCAGCTCGACGGTGCGGCCAGATGTAACGCCCGAGCGTCCCATGTCGTAGCAAGCGTCCAGAGGTAAGCCATCACGATGAGAATGCGCACTGGGTGGATCATGGGCCTGCTGCTCTGGGCCCTCGGCCCCGGCGGTGGGCCCGCGCTGGCCCGGCAGACGCCCGTGGACGTGGAGAAGATCGGGCCGCAGGTCGGCGCGCGGGTGCCTGACTTCAGTGGGACCGATCAACGCGGCCGCACGCAGACGCTGCAGTCGCTCATGGGACGCGAGGGGTTGATGCTCGTCTTCAACCGCTCCGCCGACTGGTGACCGTACTGCAAGACGCAGCTCGTGGAGCTGCAACGCCGTCACAAGGAACTCGAAGCCCAGGGGCTCGGCCTCGCGGTCATCACGTATGACGCGCCGGAGGTGCTGCAGCGCTTCACGAAGGAGCGGGGCATCACCTATCCGCTGATCGCGGACCCGGGGTCCGCCATCATCAAGCGGTACGGGCTGCTGAACGCCACCGTCGCCGCCGACAGCCGTGCGTACGGCATTCCGCATCCCGGCACCTTCATCCTCGGGCGCGACGGGCGCGTGAAGTCGCGCTTCTTCGAGGCCGCGTACCAGGAGCGCAACACCGTGGCGAGCATCCTGGCGCGCACGAGCGCGAGCGTCGGGAGCGGGCCGGCGGTGACGCGGTCCACGCCGCACCTCAGCGTGACGGCGGGGGCCACCGACGAGGTGATCGCGCCGGGCAGCCGGTTCTCGATCGTCTTCGAGGTGACGCCGGGCGCCGGGATGCACGTCTACGCGCCGGGGAAGCACACCTACCAGGTCGTGTCGATTGAGTTCGATCCGCAGCCGTGGCTGACGGCGCACCCGGTGACGTATCCGCCGTCGGAGATCTACCACTTCAAGCCGCTCGACGAGCGGGTCGAGGTGTACATCAAGCCGTTCCGGCTGGTGCAGGACGTGACGATCGCGGCCACCCCCGCCGCCCAGAAGCAACTCGCCGCCCTCAAGACGGTGACGCTCACCGGACGCCTGCAGTACCAGGCGTGCGACGACGAGGTGTGCTACATGCCGACGCGCGTCCCCCTCTCCTGGACCCTCGACGTCCGGCCGCTTGTGCGGTGAGCGGCTGGGTAGTAGTGGGTAGTGGGTAGTGGGGAGTGGGGAGTGGGGAGTGGGGAGTGGGCGCGTATTCGCGCGTTGACATTGGCTGCACCCGGCAGTATCGTTAATCGACGATTGACGATATAAGGCGGTGCGCTGCGCACCCCGGTCCTCCCTCGTCAGACAGGCAGGAGGGACTGGCCATGGACTGGCGCCGCGAATGGAAGTGGCTCGTCCTCGGCGTCGGCGGATTCGCCGCGATCTTCCTGCTGCCGGTGGGCGCCGCCCGGTTCGACGGCGCGGTCCTCGAATCCCTGCACCTGCTCAAGTGGTACGCGCGTGAGCACGTCCTGCTCTGCCTGATCCCGGCCTTCTTCATCGCCGGCGCCATCACGGTGTTCGTGAGCCAGGCGGCCATCATGAAGTACCTCGGCCCGGGCGCCCACAAGGGGCTCGCCTACGCCGTGGGCTCGGTCTCGGGGACCGTCCTGGCGGTCTGCTCCTGCACGGTCCTCCCGCTCTTTGCCGGCATCTACAAGCGCGGCGCCGGCCTGGGCCCCGCCACGGCCTTCCTCTACTCCGGCCCCGCCATCAATGTCCTCGCGATCGTGCTCACCGCACGCGTGCTGGGCTGGAAGCTCGGCCTCGCCCGCGCCGTCGGGGCCGTCGTCTTTGCCATCGTCATCGGGTTGATCATGCACGCGCTCTTTCGCGCTGACGAGGACGCCCGGACGAACGCGATCCCCGCCGCCCCGCCCGTGGCGCCCGTGCGCACGCTCGGGCAGGACGTGACGTACTTCGCGGCGCTCGTCGGCATCCTCGTCTTCGCGAACTGGGCGGAGCCGAGCACCCCCTGGGGGTTCTGGTCCGACGTGTTCGCGATCAAGTGGCTGGTGACGGGGGTGCTGGGGCTCGGTCTCGGGGTGATGCTCGTCCGATGGTTCCAGTTGCCGGCCGTGTCGCTCGCCGCGGTCGTGCTTGCCACCATCGTGGCCGCGGTCGCCGTGCCGGGCCAGCCGCTGATTCCCTTCACGGTCGCCATCGTCGGGCTGTCGATCGTGACCAGCCGTGACGCCGGAGAGGCGGGCGAGTGGTTCACCGCGAGCTGGGACTACGCCAGGCAGATCACGCCCCTGCTCCTCGGCGGTGTGCTGCTGGCGGGGCTGCTGCTCGGGCGGCCCGGACACGAAGGGCTGATCCCGTCGGAGTGGGTGAGCCGGGCGCTCGGCGGCAACGCGCTCGGCGCGAACGTGTTCGCCTCTGTCGCCGGTGCCTTCATGTACTTCGCCACGTTGACCGAGGTGCCGATCGTGCAGGGCCTGATCGGCAGCGGGATGGGACAGGGCCCCGCGCTCGCGCTCCTGCTGGCCGGTCCCGCGTTGTCGCTGCCGAGCATCCTCGTCGTGCGCAGCGTGCTCGGCACGGCCAAGACGGCCACGTACGTGCTGCTGGTGATCGTGATGGCGACGGTGAGCGGACTGGTGTTCGGGGCGTGGGCCTGATCGCATGACCGTGGAGGAGATACCCATGAAGACGCTGCAGATTCTCGGGATGGGCTGCTCGAAGTGCCACCTGCTGACGGAACGCGCCGAGGAAGCGGCGAAGGCGCTCGGACTCGAGTACCGGGTGGAGAAGGTCACGGACCTCGACGCGATCGTCGCTTCCGGCGTGATGGTCACGCCCGCGCTCGTCGTGGACGGCGAGGTCAAGGTGTCGGGGCGGGTACCGACGGTCGACGCCATCAAGGCGCTGCTGGCGTAACAAGACATGAGTAAGCAGAAGACCCTTCAGGATTCCTGCTGCCTGCCCGAGGAGGGCCGTCCCGGCGTGCTGCTGCCGTCAGGCCCGGAGGCCGACGAGCAACTGGCCGCCTTCGCGAAGGCCATCGCGCACCCGGTGCGGGTGCAGATCCTCCGCATGCTCGCGCGCAAGGACGCCCGCCAATGCTGCCAGATCGTGGACGAACTGCCGCTGGCGCAGTCCACGGTGTCCGAGCACCTGCGGATCCTCCGGGCGGCCGGCCTCGTGCAGTCCAGGGGTGGCCCCCGCGTGGGCTACTGCATCGTTCCCGAGGCCCTCAGACGGTTCAAGGGGCTGCTGGACGCCGTGTGATGACGCGGGCCGCAGATCGTCAGATCACAGATCACAGATCACAGATCACCAGATCAGCAGATCAGCCGATACATTGCCAGCGCAAGCCAGGAACATCGGAACCTCAAGCATCCGATCACCACGTCACCACATCACGAGATCGCAAGATGTCATCTTTGGCCTCCATCCATCCAAGTATTTATGTCTGAGCCAAAGCGCCTAAGTGTCTTCGAACGGTACCTGAGTCTCTGGGTCGGGTTGTGCATGGTGCTCGGTGTCGTCATCGGCAAGACGGCGCCTGGGTTCATGGCCGGCCTGCGCGGGATGGAGTTCGGCGAGGGCAGCCAGATCAACGTGCCGATCGCCATCCTCATCTGGCTGATGATCACGCCGATGATGATGAAGGTCGACTTCGGGGCGATCCGCAACGTGGGCCGCCGCCCGCGGGGGCTCTTCGTCACGATGTTCGTGAACTGGCTGGTGAAGCCGTTCTCGATGGCGCTCATCGCGTGGTTCTTCTTCCGCATCGTGTTCAGCCCGTGGATCGGACCGGACGATGCCGACCAGTACATCGCGGGCCTCATCATCCTCGCGGCGGCGCCGTGTACGGCGATGGTGTTCGTGTGGAGCTACCTCTCCGACGGCGACCCCGCCTACACGCTCGTCCAGGTCTCGGTGAACGACCTGATCATGCTCGTGCTGTTCGCGCCGATCGTCCGCTACCTGGTCGCGGGCGCCTCCTCGCTCGAGGTGCCGTTCGAGGTGCTCCTCTACTCCGTGCTCGTCTTCATCGTCGTGCCGCTGACGGCCGGGTTGCTGCTCCGGACGTGGCTGATTCGGTCAAGGGGCGAAGTGTGGTTCGAACAGGAGCTGCTGCCGCGCTTCGCGCCGGTGAGCATGATGGCGCTGCTGGCCACGCTCGTCCTGATCTTCGCCTTCCAGGCCGACAACCTGACGAGCAAGACCCTGCACGTGGCGCTCATCGCCGTGCCGATCCTGATTCAGGTCTACTTCAACTCGTCGCTGACGTACGGTCTGATGCGGCTGTTCGGGGTCGAGTACTCCGTCGCCGCGCCTGGCGCGCTCATCGGCGCGAGCAACTTCTTCGAGCTGGCCGTGGCGACGGCGATTGCGCTCTTCGGTCCCGAGTCGGGCGCGGCGCTGGCGACCGTCGTGGGCGTGCTCATCGAGGTGCCGGTGATGCTGTCGGTCTGCGCCGTCTGCGTGCGCACGAAGCACTGGTTCCCGGCGCCCACGGCCCGCGAGGGTGTGGTGCGGTGATGCCGTGGTAGATCGGCGGCGCCATGACGGCCGACGATCGAACGGGATACCCCGGGGTGGCCTGCCACTGGATGGTAGAATCGGCACGTGGATCGCGACACCTTACGGCAGTTCGTCCGTCGAGACTGGTCCGCCGTCGCGACATCGAAGGCCCGCTTCTGGCACACGCTCAAGGCCCGCAGCTCTGCGGCTGAAGTGCTGGGCATCGGGGACGTGATGCGCTCGCACGCCCAGGCGCTCCGCCCAGGCTGGCCCTCGCGCCAGCACCGCCTCGACGATCTCCTGGTCCATCAGCGCGTCGGAGAGGCTTTGCGTGCCGTCGCCTGCCGGCCCCGCTGAGCTCCTCTCGGACCTCTCGGCCGCCCTGGACGCCCTTGGCGCCGGGTGGTATGTCTTCGGCGCGCAGGCGGCGCTCGTGTGGGGGCGTCCACGCCTGACGACGGACGTCGACGTGACCGTCAAGTGCAGCGCCTCGACCGACCAGCTGGTGCGCGCGCTCGACACGAGCGGCTTCTCCCTCCGCATCGACGCGACCGAGGCCTTCATCCGAACGACGCGCGTCGTCCCGCTCGAACATCGGGCGTCGGGTCTGGCCCTCGATCTCGTCCTGGCCGGGCCAGGTCTCGAGGATCTGTTTCTCGAGCGGGCCGTGTCGATTGACGTCGCCGGCACCGCCGTCCCCTTCATCAGCCCTGAAGACCTGATTGTCACGAAGGTGCTCGCCGGGCGTGAGAAGGACATCGAGGATGTGCGGGGGGTACTGTCGGAGCGCGGATCCGCGCTCGACGTCAACCAGATCCGGACGACGCTGGGCCTGCTCGAGGACGCCCTGGGCCAGAGCGATCTGATGCCGGTCTTCGACGCCGAGCTCGATCGCTGGCTGCGATCTGGCCGGTAGGTGCGTTCGCGCGGCTTCCGCCGACGCCCAGCCTGACTTCACGGTTCCGGCCTCGGCCGCCTCACCGTGCGCCGATCGCTTCCGTGCGCCGCCTCTCGTCGCGGTGGTGCAACGCGTAATACGACGCCGGCACGACCAGCATGTTCAGGACCGTCGACGAGGCCAGTCCGAAGATGATGACGCTGGCCATCGGCGCCTGAATCTCGCTCCCCGGCTCGCCCGCACCGAGGGCGACGGGCACGAGCGCCAGCCCCGTCGACAGGGCGGTCATCAGAATCGGCACGAGGCGATCGATCGAGCCCCGCGTCACGGCCTCGCGCAGGTCGGTGACGCCCTCGTCGTTCCGCAGATGTTCGATGTGCGACACGAGCATGATGCCGTTGCGCGCGGCGATGCCCAGAAGGGCGATGAGCCCGATGATTGACGCGACCGAAAGGACGCCACCCGAGACGAAGACGCCTGCGATGCCCCCGATGAGCGCGAGCGGAAGGTTGACCATGATCAGGCCGGCCAGCGGCGCCGATCGGAAGGCCGCCGTCAGCATGAAGAACATGGCGACAATGACGCCCAGGCTGAGCCAGAACAGCAGCGAGGACGCCTGCTCGCTGCTCTCGAACTGCCCGCTGAATTCGATGCGGTAGCCCGGGGGCAGCGGCACCCCATCGGCGACGGCACGTCGGGCATCCCCGACGACGCTGCCGAGGTCGCGACCGGCGACGTTGCCCGTCACGGTGATCTTGCGCTGCACGTTCTCTCGGCTGATGAAGTTCGGACTGCGGTCGATGATGACCTCGGCCACCGCCTCCACGGGCACGCGGCCGCCCGTGGCGGAGCGCAGCGGCGTCTGTCGGATGGCGTCGAGATCCGGCACGTCGGCCGCCGGGTAGCGGACCACCAGGGGCACGGCGACCTGCTGGTCCAGAATCTGGCCGACCTCACGCCCCACCAGCGCGGTCTCGAGCGCGTCTGCCGCGACCCCGGCCTGCAGGCCGAACCGTCCCAGTGCGGCGCGATCGAACTGCACGCGCACGGTGGGGATGTCGGTCTGCTGCTCCACGGAGAGGTCGACAAGCCCCGTGACGTCCGCGACCGCGGCCTGCACGCGCTCCCCGATGCTCCGCAGTTCGTGGAGGTCGTCACCGAAGATCTTGATGGCCACGTTCGCGCGTGTCCCGGAGAGCATGTGGTCGATGCGGTGGGAGATCGGCTGGCCGAGTGTGACGTTGACGCCCGGCAGCAACGAGAGCCTCGTGCGTACGTGCGCGAGCACCTCGTCGCGGGTCCGGTCGCTGGCCTGCAGCTTCACGTCGATCTCGGCCGACTCGACACCCTGCACGTGCTCGTCCCGTTCGGCCCGGCCCGTGCGCCTGGCCGTGCTCACGACCTCCGGCACGTCCCGCAGCAGCCGCTCGAGGGATGCCCCGAGCTGGTCGGACGCCTCGAGGCTCGTGCCTGGCAGCGTCACGGCGCTGATGACGAGCGCGCCCTCGTTGAACTCGGGGAGGAAGGCGCGCCCCATCCGTGGCAGCGCGACGGCCGTCAGCACCAGCAGTACCCCAGCCCCCGCAAGCACCAGAAAGCGGTGATCGAGCGTGGCGGGCAGGATCCGGCCGTACTGGCGCTTGAGCCACTGCGCGAACGCGGGCTCCGTCGCCTCGCGAACCGACCGCAGGCGCGGAAGCAGGTACGACGACAACACAGGCGTCACCGTGAGGGCGACGACGAGTGAGGCGAAGAGCGCGATGAGGTACGCGAGTCCGAGCGGACGGAGCAGGCGCCCTTCGACATCGGCGAGAAAGAACAGGGGCAGGAACACCAGCATGACGATCAGCGTGGCGAACACGATCGACCGGCGGATCTCGCAACTGGCCGTGTAGACCACATCGAGGAGCGGCCGGCGATCCGCGTCGGGTGTCCGGGCGTTCTCACGCAGCCGCCGGAGGATGTTCTCCACGTCCACGATCGCATCGTCCACGAGCGCGCCGATGGCGATGGCGAGTCCGCCCAGGGTCATGCTGTTGATGGTCAGGCCGAACATCCGGAAGGCGATCACGGCCGCCAGCAGCGACAGCGGGATCGCGACGAGCGTGATGCCCGCCGCCCGCAGGTTGGCCAGGAAGACGACAGTGACGAGCACCACCAGCAGCGTGCCGTCGCGCAGCGCGGCGTTCAGGTTGGCGAGCGCCACCTCGATGAAGTCAGCCTGGCGCATGACGTCCCGTTCGATCCGCACGCCCTCCGGCAGCGTCGCCTGGATGTCGTCGAAGGCGCGTTCGAGGGTCTGCGTCAACTGCAGCGTGTTCACATCGGGCTGCCGCTGGATGCCGAGGATGATCGCCGGCTCGCCGTTGTACGAGCCTTCTCCGCGCCTGAGCGCCTCGCCGATGCGCACGGTGGCCAGGTCGCGCACGAAGATGGGCCGCGTGTCTCGGGCAGTCACGACCGTCGCTTCGATGTCAGCCAGCGACCGGATCTGGCCGATGCCCTGGATCAGATACTCCTGTCCGGTGGCGACCATGAAGCCGGCCGAGGTGTTGCGGCTGGCGCCGCGCAGGGCCGCTTCCAGCTCGGCCAGTGACACGCCGGCCGCGATCAAGTGGTCGGGCGAGACGACCACCTGGAACTGCCGTTCTCCCCCACCGGTCGCCACGACCTGGGAGACGCCGGGCACGGCAAGCAATCGCCGGCGCACCTGGGTTTCCGCAATGGTGCGCAGCGCCAGGTCGTCGTGACGGTCCGAGCGGAGCGCGATGAACAGGATCTCGCCCATGATCGACGACACCGGCGCGAGGGCGGGCGGGTCGACGCCCGACGGCAGGTCGGCGGCGACGGCCGTGACGCGCTCGCTGACCGTTTGCCGGGCGCGGTAGATGTCCTCGCCCCACTCGAACTCGACCCAGATGACGGCGATCCCGACGGCGGTCGCGGACCGGACGCGGCGCACGCCGGCCGCGCCGTTGAGCGCCGTCTCGATCGGGAACGTGACGAGCGCTTCCATGTCGGTCGGCGCCATGCCGCGGCCCTCGACGAGGATCGTCACGGTGGGCGCGGTCAGATCCGGCAGCACGTCCACGGGCATGCGCACGGCGACCCAACTGCCCCCGATGAGGAAGATCACGCTCAGGGCGAGCACGACGGGCCGGTTGCCCAGCGACCACGCAATGATGCGATCAATCACGACGCACGCTCCGCCACAGTTCGATCAGTGCACATGGCCATGTCCCGGGGTCTGCGGCGACAGGGCCGCGAGTCGTACGAGGTGCGCGCCGCGCGAGACGATCCGTTCTCCAGCGTCGAGGCCGCTGACGATCTGCACGTAGCCGCCTTCACGTGCGCTGCCGAGGCGGACCGGCCGCCGCTCGAAGCGCTCGCCGCCCGTCTGCACGAACACGATCGGCTGGCCCGCATCGTCCACGACGGCGCTAGCGGGAATGGTGACGCCCCCGGCGGCGTCCGGGCCGATCAGCCGCAGCGACACGGTTTGGCCAATCGCAACCGCCGCCGGCGGATCGTCGAGCACGAAGACGACAGGCACCGACCGGGCCTGCCGGTCGACCACGCGCCCGACGGAGACGCGGCGGCTCGTGCGAAGCGGGTCGAGGCCCGGCACGACGATCTCCGCCTCCATGGCGTCCTGCACCCGCGACAGTTGCTGTTCCGGCACGGCCCCCACGACGTGGACACGGTCCAGGGTCACGATCCGGTAGAGGATCTCTCCGGCCTCGACGGTGGCGCCGGCCGTCGCGAACGATTCGGCGATCACGCCCGCGATCGGGGCGCGCAGCACCACGCGCTCGCCGGCCTCCCCGGCCCCCTCGCCGCTTCGGCTGAGTTCGAGGTGCCGCAGGTGCTCCTCCGCGATCTGCACGCGGGCCGCCGCGGTGTCCCGGCCGACGCGCGCCTCGTCAAGGCGACGCGCGGGGATGGCGCCGGCTGTCGCCAGACTCTCGGTGCGCGCCAGGGTCTGTTCAGCGAGGCGGAGTTCGGCCTCGGCGTTCGAGAGCTCCAGTCGCAGAATGGGGCTTTCGCCGACGCGTTCGTTGCGGACGACCAGCTCGGCGAGGGCCTCGCCGCGGCCGACGCGCGTCCCGACGGCACGATCGCCGCCGCGCGCGATGCGCCCCGCGGCCATGGCGCGCACGTCCGCGCTGCCGCCCGTTCGAGGCTCGATGGTGGCGGGCACCACGATCACCTCGCGCCGGGCGCGCTCGTCGACCTGCATGGTCGCGAACTCGAGCGTCCACTGCTGCTCCTTGAGGAACGCGGTGGCGCCCTCTTCGCTCTCCTCGATCGCGGCCACCGCCTCGTCGAGGGTGGGGTACACCGTGACCGCCCCGACCCGATGCTCGTCGGTCAGGCCTGGGGCGTGGACTTCGATGGCCATCTGGTACCGCCGTGCCGCCGGCACGGTCACATCCACGCCGAAGATGCCGGGCGTCGAGGGGCCATCGACCTCGAACTGCGTGATGGCCTCCCCCTCGAATCGGACCACGACCCGGCCTTCCCGCAGCGGCGCGAAGTCCTCGAGATCGGTCAGATGAATGGCAAAGCGAGCCTCGGCGCCCGCCACCAGCGGCGGGAACTCCACGAAGAGCTCGGTGCGCGGTGACCACAGCGTGACGGCGATCGCCGGGGGCTCTTCCACCACAGGTGCTGGCGGCGGTGCGGACCCGCAGGCGGCCAGCGCGCCGATCAACGCGATGACGCCGAGGATGAGGACGACTCTGTCCGACATGACTACCTCTCTCTCCCGATGGCGCGGTCGAGCTCGATGGCCGCCCGGCGCGCGAGCGCGGAGGCCTCCAGCGCACGCAGACGGGCGTCCACCGCCTGGCGCGTCGCATCGAGCAGTTCGAGAATGCCGAGTTCGCCTTCTTCGTACCCGACGCGCGCGGTGGCTACGAGGGGCTCCGCCGTCTCCGCCACCGACCGGCGATACGCCTCGGTCTGGGCGCGGCGCAACGTCACGGTGGTGTGCGCCGTCCGGACGTCGGCTTCGATCTGGACCCGCAGGGCCTCGGCCTCCGCCCGCGCCCGGTCGGCCTGCGCCTGCGCCTGCAGGGCGGCGGATTGGCCACGGTTGAACAGCGGCACACCGAGGTCGACCGAGACTTGAAAGCCGGTGTGCCGCGCCCCATCCATGCCTGACCGCTTGAGTCCGGCGCTCAGCGTCGGTACGGGCACGCGCAGGCGCTCGGCGGCGCGCCGTTCCGTCTGGAACTGCGTGGACGTCAACTCTCGCGCCCGGTGATCGAGGCGTGCAGCCAGGGCCTGTTCGATCAGCGCCTCGGCGGCGGGCACCGGCGCATCCGTCTGCAGCGTCCCTGCCGCGACCAGCCGGTCGGGCCGTGCGCCCGCGCCCAGGTACGTGGCGAGGACCCCTTGCGCACGGGTACGCTCGACGCCTGCCGACGCGAGGTCGTCCTGCAGGTCCGCAAGGGCACGGGCGCCCCGCATGCGGTCATAGGGGGAGCCGTCCCCGGCCTCTTCGCGCGCGCGGAGCATCGCGACGAGTCGATCGAGTTCGGCCACCGCCTCCCGCAGCGCCCCCTCCTGTTCCTGCGCCAGCAGGAGGGTCGCAAAGGCGTGGCGGAGGTCCGAGATGCGCTGAGCGATCGCGAAGCGGACGTCAGCCTCCGTGCTCTCGATAGCGAGGCGGCCCGCGTCGCGAAGCAGCCCCAGCCGTCCCGACAGGGGCAGTTCCTGACGCCCGAGGTAGAAGGTGTCCGACGTGTCGGCCACGCTTTCCCGGTTGACCGTGACGCTGGGATTCGGCCATCGCGTCCGATCGACGGACGCGGCACCGACCTCGTCGACACGGGTCCGAAGTGCGCGGATCCCGGGGTCCTGCGCCAGCAGCCGGTCGATGACCTGCTCTTCGGTCAGCGTGGAGACCGGATCGACGGGACCGGCCACCTGCGCCGACGCCGACACGGCGGCGCACGACAGGAGCGCTCCCGCACAGAAGCGGATCGCGAGACGCATGGCGTCACCTCAACACGAAAGACAACGAAAAACGGAAACGGAGAACGAGCCGGCGGGCGGCTCAGACGAACAGGCGGGCGGAGGCGGGCGGCGCGCGGGACGCGCGGGGGGCCATCAGTGGCGGGGCATGGACCGGCGGCAGGGCGCGAACGATCGCGGCCCGGGCCCGAACCGGCACGTCGACGGCACTCGTCGCCACGAGGACGGCGACGAATATGGGTGGCGCCCCGTAGGGTGTTGCGCGGGGCGAGGCCACGCGATCCCCGACGTAGACGATGTCTTCCTCGCCGTCCTGTCGGTCGTGGTCGCCGGCATGCTCTGTGGATGCCGCGTGTTCGTGCGCGTGCGGCGCCCCGTGCGCATGCCACAGCGGTCGAGCCGGGTCTCCGGCATGGTCGCTGTCGCCGGCGACGCGATGGCCGTTCGCCGTGTGGAGGTGCGCCTCGGACACGGTTGCCCCGCTGGCAACCATCGCCAGGACGAGCAGACCGGTGCACAGACGCGCCCACATAGGAGAGCATCGTCCGTTGTTCCGTGACGGTCTGTCAAGCGTGGCTTGACACGGCGGGGACTGGCAATAGACCATCGCCACCGCACGTCGGTCACGACGTGCATCAGGCAGGCAGTGGAGAATGTACTATGAAGCAGATCATCAGCAGCGTCATCGCGGCTGCCATCGTTGTCGCCCTCGCCCCGTTCGTGTCGGCCCATGAAGTGACGTACCGGGGCACCGTCGTCGCGCTGGAGACCGGCCGCTACGCGCAGCCCGGTGGGGCCGTCCGCGAAGTCCGGGAACTGCGCGTCACCATCGTGGACGCGAAGACGAAGAAGCCGTCCGAGCGCGTGTTCGTCATCGTTGATGCGACCCGCGTCTTCCGCGGCCAGGTGACCGTGGCGCTCGCCGATGCCGGCATCACAAAGGGCGAGTCGGTCGCGGTCAGCGTCGACCATGACAAGCCGGGGGACGAAGCCATCACGGTGCGTCTCGAACAGCGGCGGTAAGGGCGGCGTCTGGAAGCGGCGTTCGCCCGGGCGAGCGGTTGTCATCGCTTGACGCGCCCTGGGCGCCACGGGCCGTGGCGCACCTACCAGGCACGGGGCCGACGCGCGGTATTTACCGGTTCGTCACCGGCCTGTCGCCTCGTCGTCGCGGCGCCCCCGTAGGCTGTGGCCTATGTGCGTGGGCATACCACGGCAGCGCGCAACGGGGGCGCGGCAATGACGCTGAGGATCAGCGTCATTGTCTGCGCCCATAATGAGGCGGCGTACCTGCCGGCCTGCCTCCATTCCCTCCTGGCGCAGACGCGCCTGCCGGACGAAATCCTCGTCATCAACAACGCCAGCGACGACGCCACGGGCGACGTCGCGCGCGCTGTCCCCGGTGTGCGTGTGGTGGACGAGCCGCGGAAGGGCCTCGTGGTCGCGCGCGAGACGGGACGGCGGTCGGCCACCGGCGACCTGCTCGTCTATCTGGATGCCGACTGCCGGGCCCCGCTCCAGTGGCTGGCACGCGTCGAGCAGCGGTTCCTTCGCACCCCGGCGCTCGTGGCGCTCTCGGGGCCGTATCGCTACTACGACTGGGACTGGCTGGGGCGCGTCCTGGTGCGCTCGTACGATCTGACGCTCGCGCCGGCCACCGACTGGCTGGCGAAGTACGTGCTGCGGCTGGGCACCGTGTTCTACGGCGGCAACTTCGCCGCACGGCGCGATGCCCTCGAGGCGATCGGGGGCTTCGATACCTCGATCGAGTTCCACGGCGAGGATACGAACATCGGCCGGCGGCTCTACGAGATCGGGCGCGTGGGCCTCTACCAGGACTGCTGGCTGCATACCTCGGCGCGCCGGTTCACCGCGATGGGGAAGGCCGCCGTCTTCCGCCTCTACGTGCGCAACTTCCTGTCGGAGCTGATCTACCACCGGCCGAAAGACACGACGCACGAGGACATCAGAACGTCATAAGATCGGCGGCAGGGCCGCGGCCGGAGTGCGGCGCCCGGGTGCTGCCTGATGACTCCTCTTCCGCGTCGCGACCTCGTCCTGCTCGGCGTCGGCCACACGAACGCCCACCTCCTGCGCATGTGGAAGATGCAGCCGCTGCCGGAGGTCCGCCTGACCTGCGTCTCCAACCACCCCGTCGTCACCTACTCGGGCATGCTGCCGGGTGTGCTGTCCGGCCAGTACGCGCCGGAGCGCATGGAGATCGATCTCGTGCGGCTGTGCGCCGCGGCGGGCGCGCGCCTGATCGTCGGCGAGGTCACGCGGCTGGATCCCGAGGCGCGGCGGCTGGACTTCGCTGACCGTGCGCCGATCGGGTTCGACGTGCTGTCGATCGGCCTCGGCTCCGTTCCGGCCTTCGACGGCGTGACCGTGGGCGATGCCTCGCGGCTCGTCGCCATCAAGCCGATGCAGACGATGCTGGCGCGGCTCGATGGGCAGATGCGCGCGCGCGCGGCGGTCACGACGGGCGAGCGGCTGAAGGTCGTGGTCGTCGGCGGCGGCGCAGGCGGCATCGAAGTGGCGCTCTGCCTGCAGGCGCGGGTCCGGCTCGTCGACCCGGAGGGCCGGTGTGACGTGACGCTCATCACGGGCGACGACCGGCTGGTGCCGGGGAGCCTCGCGCGGACGGCGCGGCGCGTCGCGCGAGCGGCCGAGCGGCGCGGTATCCGCGTCATCACGGGCCGTCGCGTCGTGCATGTCGATGGCGGACGTCTCACGCTCGACGACGGGAGCGCGCCTGAGACCGAAGCGGATGTGATCATCTGGGCGACGGGCGCCGCGCCGCCGCCGCTCGTGGCCGCGCTCGGACTGCCAGTCGACGCCCGTGGCTTCATTCGCACCGCGGATACACTGCAGGTGACGACCGGTGCGCCGATCTTCGTCGTCGGCGACACGGGTTCGATCGACGGCGTGCCGCTGCCGAAGGCGGGGGTGTATGCCGTGCGCCAGGCGCCGGTGCTGCGCGAGAACGTCGCCCGCCTCCTCGCGGAGCGGCCCTTGCAGCGCTATGTGCCGCAGCGCGGGTTCCTGAAGCTCCTGAACACGGGCGATGGCCGCGCCATCGGGGAATGGAAGGGCCTGTCATTCGAGGGGCGCTGGGCCTGGCGGCTGAAGGATGCCATCGACGCGCCGTTCATGGCGAAGTACCAGGGCTACGCGCCCATGGCGATGGCCGCGCCCGCCGATGGCCGCGGATCCGCCGAGGCGATGCGCTGCATGGGGTGCGGCGGCAAGGTCGGCGCGGGGGTGCTCTCGCGTGCGCTGGCGCGGCTCGAGATCCCGTCGAGCGAGCACGTGCGGGTCGGGCTCGACGCGGCGGATGACGCGGCGGTGGTGGTGCCGCCGGGGGGACGGCCGCTGACGGTGACGGTGGACTTCTTCTCCGCGCCCTTCGACGACCCCTACGTGGTTGGCCGGATGGCGGCGCTCAACGCCGCCAGCGACGTGTTCGCCATCGGCGCGACCCCGTTCGCCGCGCTCGCCATGGTGACGTTGCCCGTCGGCTCCGAGCGGCAGCAGGAGGAACTCCTGTTCCAGCTGTTGGCCGGCAGCCTCCGCGAGCTGCGCCAGATGGGCGCGACGCTCGTTGGCGGGCACACGATCGAGGGCCCGCAGCTCACCGTCGGCTTCACGCTGCTCGGGTCGCAGACGACGGAGCCGCCGCGGACGAAGGGGCGGCTGCGCGCCGGCGATGCGCTGGTGCTGACCAAGCCGCTCGGCGCCGGCGTCCTGCTGGCCGGGCACATGCGTGCGGCGTGTCGCGCATCGTGGTTCACGGCGCTGACCGCGTCGATGCTGGCGAGCAACGGACCCGCCGCGCAGTGTCTCGACCGATTCGACGTGTCGGGGCTGACCGACGTCACGGGCTTCGGCCTCGGCGGCCATCTGCGCGAGATGCTCGAGGCGAGCGGCCTGGCCGCACGGCTCACCGCGTCGTCCATCCCGCTGTTGCCGGGTGTGGCCGAGCTCATCGCCGCGGGTGTGGCCAGCACGCTGGCCCCCGCGAACCAGGAGCGGACGGGGCCGCTGGCACTGGGGGTGCCCCTCGCCGATCCGCGCGTCCAGGCCCTCTTCGATCCGCAGACGTGCGGCGGGTTGCTGATTGGCGTGGCGCCGGCCGAGGCGGCCGCGCTCGTGGCCGAACTCCACGCGATCGGCTACACCGAGGCATGCATCGTCGGCGAGGTCGTCGAGGGTGGCGTGGGGATCGACATCCAGGCGTGACCACGTCGGTCGAAGGGCGCTTCCTGCGGGATCCCGCACTCGTGGCGCTCTCGGCGATGGCTCGGATTGGTGACGATCATCCATAGGGAGACTTCGTGTCGTCTTCGTGGCCTTCGTGACCTTCGTGTTTGTCCGTGATCACAGAGGGTCAGGCCCGTGTGCCTGGAGGCGCGTCGGGGCCGATCTCCCGCGCCCGCGCGATCGCCGCCTGCACGTGCGGCTGGATGTTCTCCGGGCCGACGTGATCGATGAACTCGGCCCGCGCCAGGAACCGCGCGGGCTGGTGCCGCACGCCGCACAGCAGGAGCGTGCGACCCGACGCGCGTACGCGGTCGCTCAGCCGCTCCAGCGCGTGCAGCCCCGACGCGTCGATGGCCGTCATGTTGCGCAGCCGCAGCACCACGATGGGCTTGAAGCGGGTGAGATCGGCCGTGGCATCCTCGAGCTTGTCGGCCGTGCCGAAGAGGAACGGGCCGTGGATCCGGAGGATGTCCACGTACGGCGGCACCTCCTTGTCCTGCAGCACGTGCACCCGGCCGTGCTCGATGTACTCCGGCGTTACCAGCTCGATGCTCGTCGTGTCGCTCACGCGGTAGATGTAGAGCAGCGCGGCCAGCGCCATGCCGACCTCGACCGCGATCGTCAGGTCGGCCATCACCGTCAGCCCGAACGTGATCGCCCACACGGTCTTGTCGGCGAGGTCGAGCTTCAGGATGCCGCCGATCTCGCGCCACTCGCCCATGTTCCACGCCACGACGACGAGCACCGCAGCCAGCGTGGCCAGCGGGATGTCGGCGGCAAGTGGCGCGGCGACGAGGACGATCGCCAGCAGGGTCGCGGCGTGGACGAGGCTGGCCACGGGCGTCCGGCCGCCGGCCCGGATGTTGGTGGCCGTCCGCGCGATGGCGCCCGTCACGGGGATGCCGCCGACCATCGGCACGATCACGTTCGCCATCCCCTGGCCGACGAGCTCCGCGTTCGAGTTGTGACGGTCGCCGGTCATGCCGTCGGCGACGACCGCCGAGAGCAGGCTTTCGACCGCCGCGAGCAGGGCGACGGTGAGCGCCGAGGGCAGCAGCGGCAGGATCAGGTCCGTGCGCAACGCCGGGACATCGAACGTGGGGAGCGTCGACGGGATGCCGCCGAACCGCGATCCGATCGTGTCGATCCGCAGATCCAGCAGCGCCACCGCCGCCGTGCCCGCGACGAGCGCCACGACCGCGCCCGGTACACGCGGCAGCCAGCGCGGCGTCAGCAGGATCAGCGCGAGCGACACGACCGCCAGCGCCGTGGCCGCTGGCGACGCCGTGGCGAGATGCGCGCCGAGCGCCTCCATGCGTGCGAAGAACTCGCTCGGCACCTCGTCCATCCGCAGCCCGAGGAAGTCCTTGATCTGCGTGGAGGCGATGAGCAGCGCAATGCCGTTGGTGAAGCCGATGACGACCGGTCGCGGGATGAACTTCACCGCCTCGCCGAGCCCGGTCAGCCCGAGCCCCAGCAGGATCACGCCCGCCATCATCGTCACCATGAGCAACCCGGAGAGGCCGTGGGTGGCGATGATGCCGGCGACGATGACGATGAAGGCGCCGGTGGGGCCGCTGACCTGGACGCGCGAGCCGCCGAGCAGGGCCACGACGAGACCGCCGACAATCGCGGTGTAGATCCCGGCCTGCGGCGTGACGCCCGAGGCGATGCCGAAGGCCATCGCGAGGGGCAGGGCGACGATGCCCACGGTGACGCCGGCGACGAGATCAGCGGTGAGGTCCTGCCGGGTGTACGTGCGCAGGCTCCGCACGAGGGCGGGTTCCCATTTACGCCACCACTGCGCGGGGAGTTCGATCATCAGCAGGTAAGCACGATCTTACAGAACGCTCGTTCTAATGTCGAGGTATTCATACGTGCCAATCATGCCTCATAATACGTATATGCCGAAGCTGACACTGAGCGTCGATGCGGAGGTCGTTCGCCGGGCCAAGGTGTACGCCGAGGGTCGAGGCGTGTCGGTGTCGGCCCTCGTCGAGACCTTCCTCGACCTTGTCGCGCGCGGGCGCTCGTCCGAGGAGGAGACGCCCCCGGTGCTGGCGCGTCTTCGCGGCGTGCTCCGCGATGCCGACGTCGAGGCCCACCGCGCGTACCTCGAGCGCAAACACCTCGGATGACGCTCCTGGTCGACCTCAACGTCATCCTCGATGTGCTGCTCGACCGTGAGCCGCACGTGGCGGAGTCGGCGCGCCTCTGGGCCGCCATCGAGCGGGGCGAGGCGCGAGGGCTGGTGTCCGCGCACGCGGTGACGACGCTCCACTACCTGCTGTCGAAGAGTCAGGATCGCGAGGTGGCACACTCGGGGTGTGCTGCACTGCTGACCGTGTTCGAGCCGGCGGCGGTCGACGCGGCCGTGCTGCGGGAAGCGCTCGCGATGGGCTGGGCTGACTTCGAGGACGCGGTGACGGCCGCCGCCGCCCGCGCCGCCGCCTGCGACGCCCTTGTCACGCGCGACGCCGCCGGCTTCACGGGGGCCACGCTGCCGGTGCTCGCGCCCGCGGAGGCCGTCGCGCTCCTCCGTGCACGCGCGGAGGGCGACGACGGGAACCGGGCGTAATGCTGCTAGCATTGGCGCGCGATGACGCCTCAAGACTTCAGGGCCAAGTGGCGCCTGGTGGACCTCACCGAGCGCTCGGCCTCGCAGCAGCACTTCCTCGACCTGTGCGACCTGGTCGGCCACCCCACGCCGGCTGATGCCGACCCCACCGGCGAGTCCTTCACCTTCGAGCGGGGCGCCACCAAGCTGGGCGGCGGCGACGGCTGGGCCGACGTCTGGAAGAAGGGCGGCTTCGGCTGGGAGTACAAGGGGCGGCACAAGGACCTCGACGCGGCGTACACCCAACTGAAGCTGTACGCCGAGGCCCTCGAGAACCCGCCGCTCCTCGTCGTCTGCGATCTCGACCGCATCATCGTCCGCACCAACTTCACCAATACGCCGACCGTCGCGTACGAGATCTCCACCGAGTCGATCGGCGACCAGCGGTCGCTCGAGATCCTGCGGGCAGTGTTCTTCGAGCCCGCCAAGCTGCGCCCCGGCACGACGAGCCAGGTCGTGACCGAGACCGCGGCGGCGCGCATCGCCACCATCGCCCAGCGGCTGCGGGAGCGCAAGGTGGACCCGCAGGCCGTGGCCACCTTCCTCGACCGCGTCGTCTTCTGCCTCTTCGCCGAGGACGTGGGCCTGCTGCCGCCGCACCTCTTCCGCCGCGTCGTCGAGAGCTCGCTGAAGGAGCCCGAGCGGTGCCAGAGCCGCATGCAGCAGCTGTTCCAGACGATGGCGACCGGCGGCGACTTCGGGGCAGAGACGATTGCGCACTTCAACGGCAGCCTCTTCACCGATGGCGAGGCGCTGCTGCTCTGGCCGGACGAGATTCGCATCCTGGCGGAGGCCACACGGCTGGACTGGTCGGCGGTGGACGCGTCGATCTTCGGCACGCTGTTCGAGCGCGGCCTCGACCCGGACAAGCGATCGCAGCTCGGCGCGCACTACACGAGCCGCGACGACATCGAGCGGTTGATCGATCCGGTCGTGATGGCGCCGCTGCGCCGCGAGTGGGCCGATGTGCGCGAGACGGTGGACGCCCTGCTCGAGACCGGGCGCAAGGTGCGGCCGGCCGGGCCCGTGAACGCGCCCTCTGGCGCGCAGCTCACGAAGGCGCGGAACGAGGGGCAGATCTTCATTCGCCGCTTCATGCAGCGGCTGGCGCGCGTCAAGGTGCTCGACCCGGCGTGCGGGTCGGGCAACTTCCTCTACGTGACACTTCAGAAGCTGAAGGATCTGGAGAAGGAGGTCATCGTCTTCGCGATGGACCGCGGCTACCCCGGGACGTTCCCCGAGGTGGGGCCGTGGCAGCTCTACGGGATTGAGATCAACCCCTACGCGCGCAACCTGGCGCAGATGGTGGTGTGGATCGGCTTCCTGCAGTGGATCCGCGTGAACGGCCTCGGCACCTGGGGCGACCCGGTGCTGCAGGCGATGAGCAACATCGAGTGCCGCGACGCGCTGCTGAACCTCGCGGCCGACGAGCCGCTCGAAGCTGCCTGGCCCGAGGCCGACTTCATCGTCGGCAACCCGCCGTTCCTGGGCGGGAAGAAGCTGCGGACGGAGCTTGGCGACGACTACGTGGACGCGCTCTTCACGGTCTTCAGGGACCGCGTGCCCGCCGAGGCGGACTTCTGCTGCTATTGGTTCGAGAAGGCGAGAGCCGCGATCGGGGCCGGGCGCACGGAGCGTGCGGGGCTGCTGGCGACGCAGGCGATCCGCGGGGGCAGGAATCGGCGCGTATTGGATCGCATCAAGGAGACCGGCGACATCTTCTTCGCCGAGAGCGACCGCGAGTGGATCCTGGACGGTGCGGCGGTTCATGTGTCGATGATCGGCTTCGATCGCGGCGCGGATTCGTCGCGGTCGCTCGATGGCGCCTCCGTTGAGCGAATCAATCCGGACCTGACAGGTGCGGCGGATGTCACGTCGTCGAGACGGCTCTTGGCAAACATCGACAGAGCGTTCATGGGAGACACAAAGGGTGGTGCCTTCGATATCCCGGTGGAACGCGCATGCGAGATGCTGCTGGCGCCGAATCCCCATGGACGTCCGAACTCCGACGTCATCGTGCCGTGGATCAACGGTCTCGACGTTACGAGGCGGCGGCGTGACATGTTCATCATCGACTTCGGCGTAGCGAGGGAGATGTCGGAGGCTGCCAAATTCCAGGAGCCATTCCAGTATCTCTCTGACAGCGTCAAGGCCGGGCGGCAGTCAAACAGGCGCGCCGCATACCGTGAAGCTTGGTGGATTCATGTCGAGGCGCGACCAGGAATGCGCCGCGCTCTCGCTTCGCGCAAGCGGTTCCTTGCGACGGCACGTGTCGCCAAGCATCGGCTGTTCGTGTGGGTTCATCACCCGGTTCTGCCCGACTCCCAGGTCATCGTGGTCGCGGCTTCCGAGGATGTGGATCTCGGAGTGCTGCAGTCACAGATTCACCGATTGTGGGCTCTCGAGCGCGGCACGCAGGTCCGAGAAAGGGAGAGCGGCGCGCGCTACACGCCGACCACCTGCTTCGAGACGTTCCCGTTCCCCGACGCGACCGAGGCGCAGCGTCGGGCGATCGGGGACGCGGCGCGCGAGCTCGATACACTGCGGACGCGGTGGCTGAACCCGCCCGAGTGGGTGGTCGAGGACGTCCTGGAGTTCCCGGCCAGCGTGGACGGCCCGTGGGCGCGGCAGGTCGAGCACCCGAACGCCGAGGGAATCGGCACCGCGAAGTACGTGCGGCTGCTGGCGCGGGATGAAGAGATCGAGAAGCAGCTCAGGAAGCGGACGCTGACCAACCTGTACAACGAACGCCCGGCGTGGCTCGACCAGGCGCACCGCGTGCTCGACGAGGCGGTGTTCGCCGCCTACGGCTGGAGCCCAGACCTGTCTGCCGAGGCCCTGCTCGAAAAGCTTCTGGAGCTGAACCTCGGTCGCCCCGCCGCGGGCGGACCCGTGGCGCATGAGGGCGAGGACGACGACTAGCACGTGAGGGACTACTCAGGGCTGGTGGTGTAGACAGCAAGACAGGAGGAGGCGATTGACGTCTGGTGTCTATAGTCCTCCGAGCTATTAGAGGGATACGTCGACATGGAGTTTAGGCTTGTCTACCAGGGCTTGCTCCCGTCCGCCTCGCCGCGGAAGCCCCGCGGAAGGGAGAAGCACGAGATCCGGCGCGTGCTCGGCCGGCAACTGGCGGAGCTGTGGAAGGCGCATCCACGGCTCAGGAGCGTGGCCGAGGGTGCTGGCACTCATCACGTCCATCTCATTGCCGGAGCGCAGTATCGTCAAGGAGTTGGAAAGGTCTACAATCGGTGCGATCGTCGCTTCGTGCCCTTAATCACGAGGAATAGCGGCGTTGGCTGCTCTCTCGACGTATTGTTTCTTCGGAGAGACGAGCCGGGCTCCCTTATTGGCAGCGGAGGTGACATCGATAACCGGATCAAGGTGTTGTTCGACGCCCTGCGGCTGCCCACTCACGAACGAGAGACCACCGGCACGCCGGAGGATGACGACGATCCGTTCTACTGTCTTCTGGAAGATGACAGCTTGATCACGGAAGTGCGAGTCACCACAGATCGGCTTCTGTTGCCGCGCGAAGGCGTCGAGCGCGTGAACGACGTTCACTTGGTGATCAGGGTGAAGACCACCATTGTCAACAGTGGCGTCATTAGCGCATTGAGCTTCTAGACCAAGGTGCAATGCCGTCAGACGGCGTGACTCGCCGTCTGATGGCGCCAGCAGCAGATGGGTAATTGGGTGGGTGGAAGCGATCGGGATTCATCCGTGGTCGCCGGAACTGCTCGCAAGCAAGACGGGGGAGGCAACCGTGCTGCGCCTAATCATCGCTGCGGCACTGGCAATCGTAGCCGGTGCGTGTGGTACGGGATCGCCGACCGGTCCGACATCATCAGCGAGCCCGCCTGCCGGCCCGGCCGCCACTGTCTCGATTAGGGGTACGGTCGCAGAGTATCCGTCGCCGCAGCTCAATGAGAGGTCGCCGATAGCTGATGTCATCGTCTCAGTGGCAGGACAGGAGCGCACGGCGGTGACCGACGCCAGAGGCCAGTATGCGCTCGAAGTCACTGCGTCGAATACGTTCCGTGTGAAGACGGAGCGCGAAGGGTACCAGACCCAGGAGAGAGACCTGACCGCAGGTGGCAGCACCATGACGGTCGACTTCGTCATGGTGCGGAACTGCAGTCCGTGGCCGGCGGAGTTGGGACCGATGATGGTTCGGCTTGGACTCTCGGACTTCGGCGTGTGCTTGGTTGAATGGCTGAGCAATCAGCCGTCCAACTACGTGGCGGCACAGCGCACCGTGTACTACCGTTCTCCATCTCCTGCCGCAGGTAAACTCGGTGCGCTGGCCCATGAACTCTGCCACACCTGGCAGCACAGGGGCATCCTCGAGTCGGGGAAGGATGACCCGAAGCACGACGGGGAGTTCGTGCCCTGGTGGACAACCGAGACTCCCGAAGGAAAGCACTTCGTCGAGATCACCGGGTGGCGCCTCGCCAATCCCGGCGGGCCGGCACCAAGCTTCGGGTGGATCGACTCACCTGAGCCCTGGAGTACCGGCTATCCGAACCCGACAGAGGACAATGCTGAGGCCTGTGCCTTTTGGCACAATCCCGGCAACGACTCTCTGCGGGGACAAGCAGCGCTGACGAACGCTGCCCCCAAACGGGCGGAGTGGATGCGAAGGTGGATGCCGTATTAGGGGCATCTAATCGAGCAGGCGCCGGCGGTGCGGAGAATGGAGCTACGATGACGCGCGGCATCCAAAGACGCGACGCGACAGTCCTCTCGATAGCCATCGTCATTGCGGCCGTCGTATTGGGCGCCGTCGCTTGCTCGG
Organism: Vicinamibacterales bacterium; assembly: GCA_030680175.1. GTDB lineage: Bacteria > Acidobacteriota > Vicinamibacteria > Vicinamibacterales > UBA2999 > JAUXWO01. The sequence goes on along the minus strand of JAUXWO010000036.1, from coordinate 21,910 downwards.
GGGGGCCTACTGCTCCAACACCTCCGCCTGCTGTGCCTTCATCCTCGCCACAGCCACCGGCTGCATCATTTGTCTTCAAGTATCAAGATGGCGTGGCGTCAGAAGACAGGGCAGACATCGAAGCGACGGCCCCGGCCGTAAAGGCGTATTTCGACGAACAATTCGGCAAGACATTGAGCGGAACAATCACGTTCGATGTACGGTTCGAGGTCGGTCCAAATGCCTCGGGGACAGCCGGCAACAATACGGTCACAATCTATACACTGTCTCCTTTCGGTTGGACTAACGTAGGGAAGGTTCTGCGCGTCAAGACGATCGCTCACGAGCTCTTTCACATCCTTCAACAGCAGGCGGGCTGGTCGGGATTCGGATGGTTGCTGGAAGGAAGTGCCGAATACGCTGGCTACAGATTCGTGGCCGACACCGGATTGGTGTCCTTCGATATCATAAAGAGCTGCCAGATCTACAACTATGGAACGTCGCATGAGCCACCACTTCAAGAGCTCGAGCGCATGTTCTCGGCACCTGACAATCGGTATGCGATTGCGTGGCAAGCATGGCACCATCTTCTGGACATCCCAGGATTCCGATCCATCGGTGACTATCTTGGTTGGGGCAGCTTCAGTTCGGCGTTCGGAAGAAGTCTCAGCGTCTTCTATGACGACTTCGAGGTGTATCGCCGCACGCTGCAACCCACGGCCGCGACGGTAGCTGCCTGCCAGATTCTCCATCATCCCTAGAGAGGCCATCCGAATCCCGGAGCGGGATCTGGGCAGAAGGCGAGCTGGATTTCCACCGACTTGGTTGCCGACGCGCCGTCCGCAGCGCGTGACGACGCGTCTGGCACGGCCAAGAGCCGAGGGCCGAAAGCCGAAAGCCGAAAGCCGAAAGCCGAAAGCCGACAGCCGACAGCCGAGAGCCGAGAGCTGACAGCCGATCGCTGAGCGCGGCGTTCCGCGCCACCTCAGCCGTTGAACGTGGTGGACGAGGGCACGCGAGGGCTGCTAGCCTCGGCGCGATCGGCCGTCGTTGCCACTCGCGCCCCCCAGCAAGGAGTGCCCCATGATGCGCCACGCGCTCACCGGCCTGCTGTTCTGCGGCCTCATCGTGTCCCCACTGCAGATGCGCGCGGGCGCGGCGACCGAGGTGCGCTACCCCATCCTCCTGCTTGTCGAGACCCAGTCCGAGGCGGACCGGTGGAAGGACGACCTGCCATCCTCGGGTGTCAACGTCGAAGTGGACATCCTGGTGTGTGGCAGCCCGATGCCCTCGGTCGAGGAGCTTCGCGTCTACGCTGTCGTGCTCCACCTGGCTCGGTGCAGCGACGATCCGGACGCCTGGGGCGACCGGCTCGCGGACTTCGTCGACGGCGGCGGGAAGGTCGTCCTGCCCACCTTCGCGTGGTCCGTCCCCGGCTCCCCGGTCGGCGGGCGCCTCCTCTCCCCGAGCTACTCGCCGTTTGCCGCCACCGGGGCCACATCGGACGCCGAGGTCGGCGTGGGCGAGGTCTTCGAAGAGCATCCGATGGCGTGGGGAGATACGTTCCGGTTGCTGACCTCAACCTCTCGCGATCTCGTGACCGTGAACCCGTCCGCGACGCTGGTGGCGTCGTGGGAGGACGGGTGGCCGCTCGCCGCCGTCAACGCCGGCTGCACCGTCGTCGGCGTGATCGTCGATCCCACCGGCCCGGAGGGCCGCATGTTCAGGACGGTCGTCGTCAACGCCTACTGGATGCTGGCGTATTTCTCGTCGGCGTACCCCGAGTGGTGCGTCCCGCCGTCCATGGCCATCTCGATCGATGTCATGCCCGGCAGCGACATCAACCCCCTGAACCTGAACGGCAACGGGGTCGTTCCGGTCGCGGTGCTCGGCGCTCCCGCCTTCGACGTGACGACGCTGCTGTCGAGCTCCATCAGGCTGGGGCCGCTCGGGACCGAGGCGGCGCCCGAGCGCGCCGGGCAGGTCGAGGACGTGAACGGCGATGGCCACGCGGATCTCGTGCTGCACTTCCGGCGCGCGAGCCTGGGGATCGATCCGGCCACACCCGGGGGGGCCTCCGTCGTGCTGCTGCTCACGGGCGAGACGGCTGACGGGCGCACCGTCAACGGTCACGACACCGTCAGTCTGAGGCCGGCGGCTCAGGCGTCTCCCGCCAAGGGCAAGCGCGGACCCGGTTGAGCCCCTGATGCGGCCGCCCTCACCTGACCGTGGTGGTCGCCGTTCGACAGCGCAATCAAAGCCGGGAGCCGTGAGCCGGCCGCTTCACGTCAGCCGATGAGCGCCGTCGACTTTGCCGAGCGCGCGGTCGAAGGTGCCGAGCGGCGTGTGTCCCGCCTTGCGGGCGACCTCCACCATGAGGCAGTCGGAGAAGCAGACGCCCTGGTGCTGTCGAAACTGCGCCAGCGCCGCCTCGACCACCTCCGCGTCCTGGACGCTCACCTGGGCGTGGTTCAGCAGCATGTCCACCGCGGTCGCGATGGCCGCGGCGTCGCACTCGTAGACCGACTCCAGCACCCACGTGGCCTCCGCCAGCGCCAGGTACGGCACCCACACGCCGCGGGCCACGAAGGCCTCCGCGAGGGCCACCTGTTTCGGATCGTCCCGTGTGAGGAGCCGGACCAGGACGTTGGTATCAACGGCCCGCATGACGCTTCTTCACCGCCTGCCGGATGCCGGCCTTCATCTCCTCGAGCGTGCGCCGTCGCGGGGGCGTCGGGAACAGCGCCCGGTGAATGTCCTCGGACGAATAGCGACCGGCCTTGCGCACGATGATCCGATCGCCTTCTTCGTCCCATTCGAGGACCGATCCGGGTCCCACGCCCAGGCGCTGACGCACCTTCGCCGGCACCGAGACCTGCCCCTGGGCAGTCAGCTTCGAATGTGCGAGGGCCATGCCGCCATATTACCACGGTAATGACGACGGGAATGATGCGAGGGCGCGTAGGACCCGAGAGGGCCCTTCACGCGCGTTGACCCGGGCGGAACGCCAGCTAGCGCACCTCCGCGCCGCGCTCCTGCAGCACCCGCCGCAGCACCGAGCGGTGGCAGTGCGCCTCGTCCTCGCAGTAGCACCCGACGGCGAGGTTCGTCTGCGCCGAGAGCGCGGTCAGCAGGTCGAGGAGCCGGGACGGCTCCGGCCGCTTCAACTCCGCGAGGTAGCGCGTCTCGAACTGCCGCCAGGCGCGGTCGTCGCCGGCCTGCATGGCCGCCTTGACGAGCGCCTCCGACGGCGCCAGATCCGGCAGCCACACGTCATAGAAATCGCGCGAGGCATGCTCGGCCTTCGGCACGCCGCGCGGCGGCCGCCGCACGGTGCCGAGTCGCAGGCCTTCATCGCGGGTGCGCGGGCTGCCCAGTCGTACGATACGAATCGCCATGGGGTCTCCTGATGATGGGATACACGCGACGTGCGCAGAGACGTCGCTCCACCGTCGCCGCTCACGCAGGCGCCCCTACGGGGAGGCCTGCAGGGAGGTCCGGATGTGCTGTTCGGTCAGCGCGCGGATGCGCGGCTGTTCGACCGCGAGCAGCAGGTGGCCGCCCCGGTCGAAGCGGACGAGCTGAACCTCGGGGATCGTGGCCGCGGCGAACTCCGCGTTGTGAAAGAGCTGCAGGCCGTCGTCTGTGGCGTGCAGCACGAGCGTCGGGGCCTCGATCGCCGCGATGCGCTCGTTCGGCATCGCCGCCGTGTTGTCGAGCGCGACGCCCGCGGATCGCGGCGCCACCGGGTTCATCTCGTCGATGACGCGATCGACGAGCGTCCGCTGCCCGGGCGTCAGCGTGGCCAGCACCGCCGCGTCGGCACCCATCAGGTCCACCAACTGCCTCCGGAACATCCTGGTGACGGCCCAGTACAACGGGTTGTAGCGGAAGATGGTGGTGAGGCGCGCGCCCTTCTCGTTGGCCGCTGCCTGATCGCCTGCGGTGGACGCGGCGACGCCGGCGGAGATGAGGGTGAGGGAGGCCACCCGGTCCGGGTGTCGCACCGCGAAGAGCAGCGCCGACGGCGCGCCGTGCGACAGGGCCACGACGGCCACCCGATCGAGGTCGAGGTGGTCGAGCAGGTGCGCGTAGGCATCCGCCTGATCGTCGAACGTGGCGCCGTCGGGACGCGCCGAGCCCAGATAGCCGAACCGCGACGGCGCAATCCAGCGGAAGCCGTCGCCGAGCACGGCCCCGGCCAGCAGCGTGCCCTGGTCGAAGCCGCCGCCGCTGCCGTGCACCACCAGGACCGGCAGCCCCGCGCCGCCCTCGGCGTACTCGATGGCGCCGAAGGGCGAGGGGATGGCCGTGCTCGTGCCCCCGATCCGTGCGTACGCGCGGTTCATGTCGCGGAGGTACAGCGCCGTGACGCCGACGCCTGCCGCGACGAGCCCGAGCGCGATCCAGCGAGCCACTCTGCGCATGTCTGATCTCAGGGGAACATGGGCACACAGTTCATCAGAGACGTACAAACACGAAGCACACGAAGGCCACGAAGGCATTCAATGGGGGAGGCCGCGCGCTGAACGGGAATCCACGAGCAAGACTCATGCGTCTTCGTGGCCTTCGTGTGCTTCGTGTTTGTACGTGCTCTAACCGCTTTGATAGGCCTCTCGTCAGCGTCAATAGTCTACCGGGGACCTGACGAATCTCCAGAGGATCTTCGCCGCGACCGTCCAGCTCCGCGCCTGCCCGCGCACGTGGGCGTCGATGGCGTCGAGTGCGGCGCGGTCATGGAGGTGGCCATCGAAGACCACCGACTGAATGCGTGTCGTATTCCGGATGTCGTCGAGCGGGTTTGCCTCGAGCAGCAGGAGATCCGCCGTGTAACCCTCGGCGACGCGGCCGAACCGCGTGTCGAGTCCGAAGTACTCGGCAGGCGACAGCGTCGCTGCCCGCAGCGCGTCGGCGGGCGTGAGGCCGGCCAGCACGAGCTGTTCCAGTTCGCGGTGCAGATCCGGCCCCGCCACGATGTAGTCGGTACCCGCGAGGATGCGGACGCCCGCACGGTGCGCGGCGCCGGTCAGCTCGAGGCCTTTGCGGTAGAACTCGCGGTAGGTCGCGCGCGCCTCTGGCGAGGGATCCTGGGCCAGCGTGGCGTCGATGTCCTCGCGCCATGCCCACTGCATCAGGGGGTGCAGGTACCCCAGCCGCGGGTCCTCACGCACGACCGTCTCGTCCGCATACGCATCCGCCCACCGCGTAAGGTGTGTCGGCACGTACCAGGTGCCCTCGCGCACCATCGCCTCGAAGATCGCCGTCGCCATCGCCGGGTCGTGCTGATCGAGCAGCCGGCGCCGGTCCTCGCGCCAGGCCGGCGTGCCGGCCTGGGCCCGAAGCGCGGCGCTGCCAGGGAACGATTCGTGGAGCAGGAAGCGCGCGTGCTCGAGGCTCTTCTGCTGCGCGGCCGCCTCCACGGCGCTGACGGCGTGGGGGCGATGGCCCACCACGTCGAGGCCGTGCCGCCGGGCCTCGTCAGCCAGCGCGAGGTACGCGTCGCGAGGGATCCGGTCGTACACCTTGATGGCCTCGACGCGCCCCGCGAAGTGCCGCACGAACGCGCGCGCGTCTTCCGGGGTGGCCGTGTCGAAGAAGGCCGGCACATCCCCGAGCCGCTCGCGCATGCCGGGGCCACTGGCCATGAAGCTCGTCGAGGCCACGATGCGCGGCCCCACGCGCGCACCGGCCAGCGCCTCGTCCGTCCACCGGCGCTTGTCCTCCGGGCACGCGATGAACGGATCGCCTGCCTGCGGGCAGCCCTGCATGTCGCGGATGTTCGTCACCCCGTAGGCGATCGCGAGCGGCAGGTCGAGGAGCGGCGCAAACGCGTAGGCGTGGGTGTGCATGTCCCACAGCGCGGGCAGGAGATAGCGGCCACGCCCATCGATGCGCGTGGTGGTGGAGGGCACCCGCACGGAGGCCGCCGCACCCACGGCCATGAGGCGGCCGGCATCGACGATCGCGGTCTGCGCCGGGACCAGTCGGCCGGTCTCGACATCAACGATGGTGACATCCACGAACGCGAAGGGCGTCGTCGTGCGTGCCGGTGTGAGCGTGGGTTCCGGCCACCACACTGCGGCCGTGAAGAGCACCGCGCCCGCCGAGACGAGGATGGCGAGTGCGATGAGGCCGCGCCGCAGGGAACGGAGGAACACGTCTGGTATGACGGGAACAGGCGCACGGCGGTTCAGCGGTTACGTACAAACACGAAGCACACGAAGGCCACGAAGGGGACACAAGTCTTCAAGGGGGGCCGGCTATCGCGCAGCCTCACCCATGAATGTCTTCGTGGCCTTCCCGCCTCCGCTCGCCTCAGTCTCAGGCGAGCTTCGGCGAGGTCGCGCCGTAGCGGCCTCCGGCCGCGGAGGCGGACGTGACCTTCGTGTTTGTACGTGATCTCGGTCAGATCTCCTTGATCCCGTGGCCGCGGAGGATGAAGTAGAGCGTGGCCGCGACCAGCAGGACGCCGTTCAGCCCGATGACGAGCGGCGCCGAGGCGATGGTGATGAGGTTGCCGCTCATGAAATTGCCGAGCGGCGCCGCGCCGCGGAACGCGACCATGTAGATGCTCATCACGCGCCCGCGCAGCTCGTTCGGCGCGATGAGCTGCACGAGCGACGTCGTCAGCGAGAACGACGTGACGAGGAGCGCGCCGGCCAGGAAGAGCAGCAGCTCGCTCAGCCAGAGCGTGCGCGTGAGCGAGAAGACGACCAGCGTGACGCCGAAGGCCAGCAGCACGCCGAGCAGCACGCGTCCCATGTGGCGCGACTTGCCGAGCCACGCCACGCCGAGCGCGCCCGCCACGGCACCCGCGCCCGAATACGTCATCATCACCGTGTAGAGCCCGACGTCCTGCTGGAACACGTCCTTCACCACGATGGGGAGGAAGGTGAGGAGCGGGATGCCGAGGAAGGCCGCGATGAAGCCGATCACGGTGAGCGAGACGAGCATCGGCTCGTCGCGCACGTAGCGCAGCCCGCCCTTCATCTCGTCGAGCATGCGGTGGCGCGTGGCCGGCGGCACGTGCTTGACGCGCAGCGCGAGGATCGCGCCCATCACGAAGAGAAACGACAGCCCGTTCAGCCCGAAGCAGGCCACCATGCCGAAGGCGGTGAGCGCCGCGCCCGCGGCGAGCGGCCCGATGACGCGCGCGAGGTTGAACTGAATCGAGTTGAGCGCGACGGCGTTCGGCAGGTGCTCCTTGTGGATGAGCGACGGGATGAGCGACTGGTACGCCGGGCCGCCGAACGCCTGTGCGAGCCCCGTGAGGAACGACAGCAGCAGGATGAGCGCGATGTGGACCGCGTCCGCATAGACCAGCCCCGCCAGGATGAAGGCGGCCCCCATCTGCACGCACTGCGACATCAGCAGCAGCTGCCGCCGATCCTGCCGGTCGGCCACGACCCCGCCGATCAGCGTGAAGAGCAGGATGGGCAGCTCGCCGAGGAACGAATCGAGGCCGAGGAAGAAGGCCGAGGCCGATCCGGTGAGCGTGACGATCAGCCAGGCCTGCGCGACCTTCTGCATCCAGGTGCCGATGCTCGAGCCGAGCGCGCCGAACCAGAGCAGGCGGAAGTCGCGGTAGGTGAGCGCCGCGGCCAGGCGAAACACCACCTGCCCACCGAGCGACCTCGGCGTGCCGGAACAGGGAGGATCGGTGGCCGTGCCAGCAGGAGGCGAAGACGCCTGGGCCGGCTCCGGCGCCGTCACAGGCGACGAGGGGTGATCCGGGGAACTCACAACGTAGAGACCACTTTAAAGGCAAAAGGCAAAAGGCAAAATTCAAAAAGGAAACCGCCTCCCTTGACTTTCGCTTTTTATTCACTATGATAGCGAAAGTTACACGAAACTGATCGGAGGCTCCATGTCTGCCCTGGCCGCTCCTGCACGCCGCGTCGCGCACCTCGAACAGCTGCTGCGCCACCGCAAACTCGACCGGACGCTCACCTCGACCTTCCCGGATCGGGCGGCGGATCTGGCGCGCGTGGCCTTCGACACGCCAGCGATCGATCGAGGGCTCGGCGGGGGATTGCCGCGCGGGCAGGTCTCCGAGATTGCCGGCCCGGCCTCGTCCGGCCGTACCAGCCTGGCGTGGGCCTGGCTCGGGGCGGCGACCCGGCGCGGGGAGACCGTCGCGCTCATCGATACGTTCGACCGGTTCGACCCCGTTTCCGCGGCGGCCTGCGGGATCGATCTCGCGCGCGTGCTCTGGGTGCGGGGCCAGCCGGTGACGAAGACGGCCGGCGCCCTGGACCCGGCATGGCTGCCCGGCGTCCGCGCGGTGGCCGGACCGGGCACCCTGGTCGAGCGCTCGGTCGACCGCGCGCTGAAGGCCCTGACCCTCGTGCTGCAGTCGGGGATCTGCACGGCGGTCGTGTGCGACCTGGCCGACGTGCCACTGGCGGGCCTGCGCCGCATCCCCGCCACGACCTGGCTGCGCCTGCAGCGCATCATCAGCGAGCACGAGACCACATGCCTGCTGCTCGGGCCGGTGCCGCTGGCGCGCAGCGCCGGGGGCGTGTCGATCCGGACCGCGCCGCCCTCTGACGGGGGCGGGGACGGCCCCCGCGTCTCCGTGTCGTCCGAGACCGGCGTCGAGGCCGCCCCGCGGCCGGCCGTGGGCGCACGGTGGGCCGGCACACACGATCGCGCGCGCCGCTTCGCCGGCCTCGACCTTGCCGCGCACATCGTCTCGCCACGGCAAAGAGAGGCAGGGGGGCACTTCCGACTCACGGCACTTGGCACGCACTGAATTCGCGATTCGCGATTCGCCATTCGCTGTTCGCTGTTCGCCGAGAGCCGAGAGCCGAGAGCCGAGAGCCGAGAGCTGATCGCTGATAGCCGATAGCCGACAGCCGATCGCTGATCGCCGAGAGCCGATTTCATGTACGCCTGTCTTTACACACGCATGCCTGCCCGCTCCTGCCTCGTGGAGGTGGCGCGGGCGTTCACCCCGCGCTTTGAAGTCGTGGGGGCGCTCGTGCTGCTGGACGTGCGCGGCTTGTCGTGCATCTTCGGCGCGCCGCAGTCCCTGGGCCGGCATCTGTCGGCCGCGGCCTGCGCGGCGGTGCCCGAGGCGCACGTCGCCGTGGCGGCGACGCAGACGACGGCCTCGATGATGGCGCTGGGGCGGCCGGGGCTGTCGGTGGTGCCGGCGGGGGAGGAGGCGGCGTGGCTGGCCGCACTTCCCCTCGAGGTGCTCGCCGCATACGAACGCCTGCGGCTCGACACCGCGAACGGTGAACCGCGAACGGCTATCAGCGGTCGGCTTTCGGCGATCGGCGATCAGCTCTCGGCGACTGGCGAACCGCGAACGGCTCTCAGCTCTCAGCTCTCGGCTCTCGGCGAAGAGCGAACCGCGAATGGCGAATGGCGAAGAGCGAATGGCGAGTGGCGAATCGCGAATAGCGAACGGCGAATAGCGAATCGCGAAGAGCGAACGGCGAGCACCGGCTGGCGGCACCCGCGCGACACGCATCAGGCGCAGCAGACGCGTGCGCCGCGCCGCACCGGCCCGGGCGGACGCGCCCGCGCGGCCGATCAGGCCGTCGTTGAAGACGCCCTCGCGGTGCTCGACCGCTGGGGCCTGCGGACGCTCGGCCAGCTGGCGGCGTTGCCGGCCGACGACCTCGTGGCGCGGCTGGGGCCGCGCGGGTCGCGCTGGGCGCGGCTGGCGCGGGGCGAGGATGCGCGTCCGCTGGTGCCCTGGGTGGACGAGCCGCCGTACGAGGCCACGCTGGAACTGGAGTGGCCGATTGACGGGCTCGAGCCGCTGTCGTTCGTGCTGGGCCGGTTGCTCGATCCGTTGGCCGCGCGCCTCGAACGCGAGCAGCGGGGCGCCGCCGTGCTGTCCGTGCGGCTCGGCCTCGTCTCGCGCACGGCGCACACGCGCGTCCTGCAGCTGCCGGCGCCGATGCGCGAGTCCAAGGCGCTGCGTACGCTGCTGCTGCTCGATCTCGAATCGCATCCACCGGAGGCCGCCATCGATCGCGTGACCGTGGCGCTCGAACCGGCGCCGGGACGCGTGGTGCAGGACTCGCTCTTCGTGCGCGCCGCGCCGCCGCCCGAGCAGGTGGCCACGCTCGTCGCGCGTCTCACCGCGATCATGGGCGCCGGGCACGTGGGCACGCCGGCGCTGGTCGACACGTGGCGGCCGGAAGCGTTCGAGGTGCGGGCGTTCACGGTGGCCAGTGGGCCGGGCGCCGCCGTTCCCGCGGAGGGGCCGCGCTCCGACGCTCCCACCTGGCCCTGGGCGCCGGGGCAGGGGACCAGTGCCCTGCGGCGGTTCCGCCTGCCCGTGCCCATCCGCGTGCGCGTGGCCGAGGGGCGGCCCGTGCGGGTGATGAGCGACCGGCACGGCGTGGCCGGCGGCGCCATCGTGCAGGCGGCCGGCCCGTGGCGCGCCTCCGGCGACTGGCATGCCGAGCCGTACGACCGCGATGAATGGGACGTGGCGCTGGCCGATGGCACGGTGTACCGCATCCACGTCGAGCGGACGGTGGGGCAGTGGTTCATCGCCGGGGTCATCGACTGACAGGCGGTGCGCGTTGGACCCGCCCGTACATACGCACGCGAGGAGGACGCCCGGAGCGGGACCCGCGGTCCCGTCGCGGAACTCGTGCGCCCGTGTGCGTCTTGGTGGCCTTGTGTGATCGTCGTGATCGTCGTGTGTGTGCGTCGTGTGTTACGAGCGCCGCAGGTGCGAGCTGTTTATGTATTTCGAACTTCATACCTCGTCGGCATTTTCGTTCCTGCGCGCGGCCTCGTCGCCCGAGCGGCTCATCGAGCGCGCGGCGCTGCTCGGCTATCCCGCGCTGGCCTTGCTCGATCGCGACAGCGTCTCCGGCGCGCCGCGCTTCCACAAGGCCGCGCAGGCCGCCGGGATCCGCCCAATCTTCGGCGCCGAACTCACCATGGCGCACGCCGCCTACGCCCCCTTTGCCCCCTCTGCCCCCTCTGCCCCCTCTGCCCGCACCCGCCACCCCCCAAGATCCCCAGATAGATCGGATAGATCACGAGATAGATCGGAAAGATCACGAGATAGATCCCCAGATCAACACATCGATCACTACATCTCTACATCTCCACATCAGATCACCACATCACGAGATCACCACATCACCAGATGGATCTTGCCCATCCTTGTCTCTTCCCCTGAAGGCTGGCGCCATCTCTGCCAGTTGCTGACGCGGATGCACCTCGGCGCGCCGAAGGGGGAGGGCGCGCTCGGGCTCGACGATCTCGAGGAGATCGGCACGGCCGGCCTCGTGGCGCTGCCGGGACGGCCGCTGCTCCAGGCGCACCGCTTCGGCGTGGGCGGCCTGCTCGACCGGCTCGTCGGGATCTTCGGCCGGTCCTCGGTCCACGTGGCGATCGCGCGCCATCTCCGCCGCGACGAGGCCGCGGACAACGAGATGCTGTGCGATCTGGCCAGTGCGTTCCGGGTGCCGGTTGTGGCGACCGGCGGCGTGCGCTACGCCACGCCCGGGGAGCGGCCGCTCGCCGACGTGCTGACGTCCATTCGCCACCACACGTCGGTCATGGCGGCCGGCCGGCGGCTCGAGGCCAACCAGGAGCGGTACCTGAAGGCGCCGGCGCAGATGGCGCGGCTCTTCGCCGATCACCCCGAGGCGGTGCGGGCCACCGAGGCACTGGCCGAGTCGCTCACCTTCTCCCTGCGCGACCTTGGCTACCGCTTCCCGCGTTACCCGGCGCCGCACGGCGAGACCGAGGCGTCGTTCCTGCGGAAGATTGCCGACATCGGCGCGCGCGAGCGGTACCGGCCGTACCACGACCGGGCGCGGGCGCAGATCGCGCGGGAACTCGATCTCATCGAGCGGCTCGAGCTCGCCGGCTACTTCCTCATCGTCTGGGACATCGTCAACTTCTGCCGGGCGCACGACATCCTGGTGCAGGGGCGCGGGTCGGCCGCCAACAGCGCCGTGTGCTACAGCCTCGGCATCACGGCGGTGGATCCGGTGGGCATGGACCTGCTCTTCGAGCGCTTCCTCTCGGAGGAACGCGGCGAGTGGCCGGACATCGATCTGGATCTGCCGAGCGGCGACCAGCGCGAGCGCGTCATCCAGCACGTCTACGGGAAGTACGGCGCACACGGCGCGGCGATGACGGCCAACGTGATCACCTACCGCGGGCGGAGCGCGGCGCGCGAAGTCGGCAAGGCGCTGGCGATGGATCCCGCGCAGGTGGACCGGCTGGCGAAGGTGATGCACCAGTTCGAGTTCGTCGATCCGGATGAGACGATCACCCGCAATCTGGCAGCGGCGGGGTTCGACGCCGGTGACGCGCGCGTGGCGCGCTTTGCCTCGCTCTGGCGGCAGATGCAGGACCTGCCGCGCCACCTCGGCCAGCATTCGGGCGGGATGGTGATCTGCCAGGGCGCGCTGTCGTCGGTCGTGCCGCTCGAGAACGCCAGCATGCCGGGCCGCGTGGTCGTGCAGTGGGACAAGGACGACTGCGCCGACATGGGCATCGTCAAGGTCGACCTGCTGGGGCTCGGCATGATGGCCGTGCTGCAGGACGCCATCCGGCTCGTCAATGCGGGGAGTGGGACGTGGGAAGTGGGGGGGGGACATTCCATGCTCGACCATCCCGACGCCACTCCACCACCCCCCACCCCCCACGACCCACTCCCCACTCCCCGTGTGGAGTTGGCGCATCTGCCGCAGGACGATCCCGCCGTGTACCGCCTGCTGCAGGAGGCCGACACGATCGGGCTGTTCCAGGTGGAGTCGCGCGCGCAGATGGCGACGCTGCCGCGCCTCAAGCCCACGTGCTTCTACGACCTCGTCGTGGAGGTGGCGCTCATCAGACCGGGGCCGATCGTCGGGCAGATGGTGCATCCGTACCTGGAACGCCGCGCGGGACGGGCGCCGGTGGAGTATGCGCATCCGCTGCTCGAGCCGATCCTGAAGCGCACGCTGGGGGTGCCGCTCTTCCAGGAGCAGCTCCTGCGGATGGCGATGACGGTGGCGGGCTTCACGGGCGGACAGGCCGAGGAGCTGCGGCGCGCGATGGGGTTCAAGCGATCGGAGAAGCGCATGCAGCAGCTCGAAGGGCAGCTGCGCGAGGGGATGGCGCGGCACGGCATCACCGGCGCGGCCGCCGACGGGATCGTGCTGTCGATCACGTCGTTTGCGCTGTACGGGTTCCCCGAGTCGCACGCCGCGAGTTTCGCGCTGCTGGCCTACGCCAGCGCCTACCTGAAGGTGCACTACCCGGCGGCGTTCTACACGGCGCTCCTCAACAACCAGCCGATGGGCTTCTATCATCCGGCCACGCTCGTGAAGGACGCGCAGCGGCGCGGCGTGCGGTTCCTGCCGATCGACGTGCAGACGTCGGACTGGGACTGCACCATCGCACCCGACGGCGCGATCCGGATCGGGCTGCGGTACGTCAGCGGCCTGCGGGAAGAGATGGGGCGGGCGATCGCCGCTGTCTCGCCGAAGCGGCCGGCGGCTGCGGAGGCGGGCGCCGTCCATCGTCCGCCGTCCTCCGTCCCCCATGAGGCCGGCGGCCCTCCGGTGTGCCCGAAGTGCGGGTGCGACGATCCGTCGCTCATCGAGCGGGTGACGGAGGGGCGGGCGTTCTGCAATCAGTGCGCGCACGAGTGGACGCTCGACGCGCCGCCGCGGCGGTTCGGATCGATCGACGAGATCGTCCGTCGCACGGGCGTGCGGCGCGACGAGATCACGGTGCTGGCCGGAATCGGCGCGCTCAACTCGCTCGGCTACGATCGCCGCGCCGCGTTGTGGCAAGTCGAAAAGAGCGTGCGTCCGTCAGGGGCCTTGTTCGCGGCGGACGACTCAGAGGCTGTCAGCGATCGGCTTTCGGCTTCCGGCGACATCGCGACTGCAAGCGGAGCGCCGAGCGCTGATCGCCGAAAGCCGAAAGCTGATCGCCGTGAGCTGATCGCTGACAGCCGAAAGCTGACAGCCGACGGCGAGCGGTCATCGTCCCCGCTAGCGCCGATGACCGCGACCGAACGCGTGGTGGCCGACTACGCGGGCACGAGCCTGACGATCGGCCCGCACCCGCTGGCGCTGCGCCGGCACGATCTCTCGATGCGCGCCGTGCTGCGCGCGATCGATCTGCCGCGCGTGACGGCCGGCCGGCGTGTGCGGACGGCGGGCATGGTGATCACGCGCCAGCGCCCGGGCACCGCGAAGGGGTTCGTGTTCCTCACGCTCGAGGACGAAACCGGCATCGCCAACATCATCGTCCGTCCGGACGTGTACACGCGCGACCGGCTGACGATCATCGAGTCCGCATTCCTGATCGTCGAGGGCGTGCTGCAGAACCAGGAGGGCGTGACGGCCATCAGGGCCGAGCACGTCGAACGGCTTGCCGGCCTCTCGCCGGACGCGGCCGTGGAGTCGCACGACTTCTACTGACACAGGGGGCCGCCCCCCGACGGCGCGCGGGGGGGCGCCGCTCGCGCCGGCGGTCCTTCGGGGCCCCGTCACGCCCGGCTGTCGGGGCGACGCGTCGACTATCGCGTGGGGGGCGTCCGCCGGCGGCTGGCGCGTGCGTGTTCGACGGCGGGCCGGCCCGCCAGCAGATCCAGGAGCCTCGCCTGCGCGCCCGCCGGTGTGTGCTCGAGCCGCCCGTGCCAGTCGCGCATGAGCCGCCGCAGGTCCCGGCGTAACGCGGTCAGCGTTCGCACGCGTGCATCGAACTCGGCGAACCGCGTCTCCAGGAGACTCAACACACGACGGCAGGGGGCGCCGCCCCGGTCGCGCTCGGCGAGCAGGCGTGCCAGCTCGTCCAGCGAGAAGCCAATGGTCAACGCGCGCTGGACAAGCCGTACGCGATCGACGGCCTCCGGCGGGTACCGCCGGAAGCCGCCGGCCGTGCGCGGCGGCACCGGCAGGACCCCCTTGCGCTCGTAGTGACGCAGCGTGTCGACGCTCACGCCCGTGGCGTGCGCCAGCGCCTGCGGAGACAGCGCGTTCATGCTGGTGGACGGGTCACCTCGAGGCTGTCGCCTGTCCGGTGATCCTGGATCTGGAATCGCAGAAACGCATGAAGGGCCGCGAGCGCCTCGGCGTCGGCCGTGACGATGCGCACACGCCCCCCGCGGTCCTGGGCCTCGTAGCGGTACGTGACGCGGCTCCGCAACCGCGCGAGGTCCACCGTGCCGGGGACATCGGTCGCATGGATGAAGTGCGGGAGTGCGAAATCGCCCTCGCCAAAGCTGTGTGCGATGTGCGGCAGGTGGGCGCGAATGGCCTCAAGACTGGCCGCGTCGGCAGCATCCCTGACGACGACCTCGATGGCGCCGCCGTCGGGATACAGCCGGAAATGATGCGTGGTCTTCTCCTGATCGAAGCCCATGGCCTCTGCCCCCCTGGCATTCATTTCCTGATGTGCACCGTGGCTTTGCGCGGAAGCCATGGCCGCGGGCACCAGCAGCGCGGCCAGAGCGGCCGCCACAAGCATCTCGTATCTCATCGTGTCTTCGCCCTTGAATCGGGGAGTCCCCATCGACTCCATGGTGCCACCGTACAGGCTGGAACGATTCCTGAATCAAGGGCCGGTATCGAGGGCGCCCGCACACGGTGGGGCACCTTCGGAACCCGGCGGCGATTCATGGACGCCGGAGTCGTGCCGATGATGCGGATACGCCGGGCTGCGGCCTGGCGCTTGGAGGGCGCTCGAGCCGCGCCCGTGTGCGAACGGGGGAGTCCATGTCCATCACGTCTGTCGAGGGAAGCAACATCCGGCGCTTCGAGCGACCGGTCCGGTCGCCGGCGCGGGCGCACGAGACGCGCGCCGTGCCGGCCGGCGGTGCCACGGTCGTGGAGTTGAGCGGCTACGTCCGCGCCAGGCAGGCACGGCAAGAGGGAGTGCCGAGCGGCGAGGAGCGTCCACCGCAGGTGGCCGATGCCGCGGCATCGGCGGAGGTCCAGCGGCAGGCTACCACCGGCGCCGTTGCGACACTCGGCGCCGCGATCCGTGGCGACCGCTTCGCGGCCGCCGCTGCGCAGGCCGGCCTCCTCGCCGAGCCGGTGGTCGGGGTCCTGGTGGGGTAGCCGAGGGGGCATGCCCGGCCGGACCCGGCCGTCAGGGCCGGGTCCGGCGGAGGGCGACGCGGGCGCCTACTTCACGGCGACGAACATGATCTCGACGAGGCCGTCCGCCGCGACGAGGCCGCTGCGCACGGTGGCGCGCGCGGGGAAGTCCTTCGCGAAGATCGACCGGTACGCGCGGTTCATGGCGTCGAACTGCGCCACGTCCGTGATGTACACGATGCCGTCGACGATGTGGTGCCAGTCGTAGCCGGCGGCGGTCAGCGTGCGCCCGATGCGGGCGAGCGTCTCGCGCGTCTGGGCCTCCATGTCGCCCTTGTTGTCGGCGGTGTTGCCGAGCATGCCCGACAGGTAGAGGCGGTTGCCCACCTCGATGGCGCTGCTCAGGATCGGGCTCGGGCGGCCGGGGCTGCCGTCGGCCTGCGGCGTGACGATGGCGCGCTTCGGCCGGTTCACCGCCGTGAGCGTGATCTCCACCTGGTACTGCGTGCCCATCAGGCCGGCGATCACCGTGGCGCGCGCGGGCGGCTCCTTGGTGAAGTACTGCCGGTAGACGCCGTTCATGTCCTGGAACTTCGTGCCGTCGGTGATGTACACGCGCGACGACACGACGTGGTCGTAGGACATGCCTGCGGCCTTCAGGATCTCGCCGGCGTTGTCGAGCACCGTCTTCGTCTGGGCGGTCATGTCGCCCTCGACGACCGAGTTGTCGCGCCCGTTGCGCGAGACCAGGCCGGCGAGGAAGAGCGTGTCGCCCGACTTGATGCCGTAGCTGTAGGGGTTGGTCGACGGCACCCAGCTCGGCGGGTGGATGACCGTGCGCTCCCCGCCATCGGGGATGGCGATCATCGAGAACTCGATGAGCGCGCCCGGAATCACCAGGTCCGCGACGACGGTGGTGCGCACCGGCGGGTGCTCGGTCCAGAACGTGCGGTACACCTCGTTCATCGCCGCGAAGTCCTCGGCGCGCGTGATGTAGACGTTCACCGAGGCGACGTTGGCGAGCCGCGATCCGGCCGCCCGGAGCGTCTTGTCCATGTCCTCGAGGACCTTGCGCGTCTGGACGCGGATGTCGCCGCCGTCCTGGGACAGCGCGCCGGCCACGTAGATCAGGCCATCGGCCTGCACGGCCGCGCTGAACGGCAAGTTGGGCATCGGGCCTGGAATCACACGTCGCTCCTGTCCCTCGATCGTCATCGTCATGGCCACCAGGGCCGCTGCGGTTGCCGCAAGTACCCGTCTCACCAGCTCACCTCCTCGGCAGGGCCGCGGGGCCGCCCCCTGCGCCTGCTGGCGCGCACTGTACCACCGTCGCCTGTGGGGCGTGCAACCGAATTCATGCCGGCGGGCGGCGCGCCGATTAGAGGAACGTACCGGCCGAGCGACGCGCGTGGCCCCCCGGGCACGCGCCGGAGCGGCGACGTGCATCCGGCGGCTGGCGTGGAGCCGGCACGGCCGGGATGGACAGCGGGCTAGTGGAGTGTATCGACTGAAGTGGTACTACCAGCGCCTTTGCTCAACCGCGATTCCGCGGGCCGCCCAACGGGCGGCCCGGTAGTAAATCGTTAACAACACTCCACTAGTGGATCATGCCCCGAATCAGTCTCAGTGAGGCACGCCCCGGACAGCGCATCGCCCGGCCCGTCGCCAACGGCAATGGGGTGACGCTGGTGCAGGCCGGGACGGTGCTGACGGCCTCGCTGATCGAGCGGCTGCACGGCTTCGGGGTGACCGCGGTGATTCTGGCGGGTGAGGCCGGGCCCGCGCGCACGCCGGCCGAGGTGGTGGCGGAGATGGAGGCGCGATTTGCCGGCCACGAGGGCGACCCCCTGATGATGTCCCTCCGGCAGCTCATGCTGGTCCAGGCGGGGGTGGAGGTGGCCGGTGATTGACGCCAGCCTCATCCGGTCGAAGATCGAACAGGTCACCAACGTGGCGACGGTGCCGCACGCCGTGGAGCGCGTCGGGGCCCTGCTCGGCAACGCGAACGCATCGGCGGGCGAGGTGGCCGGGGAGATCGCCAAGGATCAGGTGCTGTCGGCGAAGGTGCTGAAGCTCGTGAACTCGGGCTTCTGCGGTCTGCGCAAGCCCATCAGCACCGTGACGCACGCCATGGTCCTGCTCGGCTTCGACGTGGTCCGTTCGCTGGTCGTGAGCGCGTCGGTGTTCGATCTGTTCACGACGACGCACCGCGAGCTGAACGGATTGTGGGAGCACTCGCTGGGCACGGCGCGCGCGGCGCGGCTCATCGCCGAGGCGCTCGAGGCCGACAAGCCGGAAGAGTACGCCGTGGCCGGCCTGCTGCACGACATCGGCAAGGTCCTGATCGCGGAGCACTTCCCGGACGAGGCCGTCCGCATCCGCGAGATCGTGCAGAACCGCAACTGCCTGCGCTATGTGGCCGAGAAGGAAGTGCTCGGGGTCACGCACGCGGACGTGGGGCTGTGGCTGCTGCGCAAGTGGTCGTTGCCGGGGCGGCTCCTGTCGCCGGTCGCCTATCACAACAACTTTCACCCGAGCCGCGAGTACGCGGACCGCACGGCGGTGATTCACGTGGCCGACATCCTGTGCCGTGCCAAGGGGATCGGCAATCCCGGGGACCGCGTGATGCCCGCGATCCATCCCGACGCCTGGCGCCTGCTCGACCTCAAGATCAGCGACCTGGCGCCGATCTGCCGGCAGCTCGAGCAGGAGATGGCCGACGAGGTGGCGTGATGCTGACCGACCTCTCCGTGGATGCGATGGAGAACCCCACCATCGAGGATCTCAACGCCGTCATGCGGCGCTACATGGAGTCGGTGCTGAACAGCCTGCAGACCGGCGTCATCGTGCTGGATGCCGACTTCCACATCGCGTTCTTCAACCGGAGCCAGCAGGGGTTCTTCCGGCGGATGGGCGTGGAGCCGTCGCTGCTCGATTTGATTGGCGCGCCGGTCGCCCGCCATGTGCCGCTGCTGACGGCGCCCGACTGGGCCGAGGCCCGCGTGGCCGTCGAGCGCGCCACCACGCTCACGCGGACGCGGCTGCCGTGGCCCCCGGACCGCCCGGACGGCTTCTACGAGGTCAGCGTGTTCCCCATCCAGCACGACGGCGCCGCGGGCGCCATCTGCACGATCGAGGACATCTCGCCCCTGGTGAAGCTCGAACACGACCTGGTGCGTGAGGAGCGGATGGCGCTGGTCGGCCAGATGGCCATCGCGCTCAACCACGAGATCAACAACCCGCTGATGGTGGTCATGGGGCAGGCCGAGGCCGTCCTGATGACGGCGGCCTCGGATCCCGTGACGGTGTCGGCCATGCAGGCCATCCAGTCGGCCGGGCACCGCATCTCGCGCGTGACGCGGAAGCTCCGCCTGATGGAGGAGATCCAGCTCACGCAGTACGTGAAGGACGGGCCGATGATGGTGGATCTGTCCGACGGCCCCCGGCCGTAGCCCGCGCACGGACGCGCAAACTCCGCTACACTCTTTCCCGAAGCCGCCGGCCGCCCGCTGCATGACGCAGCCGCGTTCGCCGGGGTCCGTGTGGAGAATGGCGCGTCGGATTTACCTCCCCAAGATCATCCGTCGGCGGTCGAAGCTCCATGGCTGGGGCGTGTTTGCCGCCGAAGACATCAACAAGAACAAGTACATCATCGACTACGACGGCGAGCTGATCCGCCAGAAGGAGAGCGAGAAGCGCGAGGCGCGGTACCTCCGCAAGGGCTGCATCTGGTGCTTCCGCATCAACCGGGCCTGGAGCCGCGACGCCAACGTCGGCGGCAACGTCGCGCGGTTCATCAATCACTCCTGCACCCCGAACGCGTACAGCCAGATCGTGGACAAGACGATCTGGATCCGTGCCGGCCGCAACATCAAGAAGGGCGAGGAGCTGACGTACGACTACAACACGGAAGGCGACAAGACCATCGCCTGCCGGTGCCGCCCGGGCTGCAAGAACCGTCTCTAGTGGCGTGTATCAACTGAGGTGGTACTACCAGGCCCTCTGCGCGAACGCGATACTGAGGGCCGCCCAACGGGCGGCCCGGTAGTGAATCGTCGAAGACACTCCACGAGGATGAGGGCGGCCGACCGGGCGTGGATCGCCACGGCCGCCACGCTCTGGCTGCTGGTGGCGGGGGTGTGGGCCGCGCCCGGGGCGGCCGGGCGCGGGCAGCCCGAGGGCGCTGCCGCGCTCGTGACGACGCTCGCCTCCGGGCGCGTCGATCTCGAGGCACGGCGGGACATCCTTGATGCCCCGGTCCTGCCTGGATCGGTGATGAAGGCGTGGACGCTGGTCGCCGCGCTCGAGAGCGGCGTGATCGAACCGGGCACGGCACGCCTGTGCCGCCGGACCGTCGTGGTCGAGGGCCGGCGCTACGTCTGCGCGCATCCCGACCTGAAGCGCCCGCTGACGCCGGCCGAGGCGCTCGCGCATTCCTGCAACGACTACTTCGTGTCGCTCGCACCGCGCCTGCCGCGCGGCGTCCTGGACAGCGTGCGCCTCGCGGCGGGCCTGCCGGCGCTCGGCGCCGCGACGCCGCTCGCCGCGGGCCTCGTCGGCCTCGAGGGGCCGCGGGTCTCGCCCCGCGTCCTGCTGACGGGGCTCGCGCGGCTCGCCGGCGTGCAGCCCGAGGGACGCGTCTCGATGCGCGCGGAAACCCGGCGGGTGCTGCTCGAGGGCCTGCGGGGCGCCGCGACGTACGGCTCTGCCTCCGCGCTGGCGTCCACGGCGGGTGGCGCGCTGGCCAAGACCGGCACCGCGCCGATGCCGGGCGGCGGCCACCTGGGCCTGGTCGTGGCGCTCGCGCCGGCCGCTGTGCCCACTCGCGCCGTCGTGGTCGTCGTGCCTGGCGCCGCGGGCCTTGATGCCGCGGGCATCGCCGCGGACCTGCTCGCCGCCCCGCCACCCCCACCACCGAGCGCCGCCCCTCGTCCCGCCTCGCCTGGCCCCTCCGCACCGCCGCCGGCCGCGCCGGCGGCGACGCCACAGAACGTGACCGACGTCGCGCTCCGTGCGGCGAGCGCGGGCACGACTGTCCGGCTGGGCGTCACGACCCGCGGGCGTGTGCGTGTGCAGGTGGTGGCGCTGGAGGAGTACGTCGCGCGTGTCGTGGCCGGCGAGGGCCAGCCGCGGGCGGGCGATGCCGCGCAGCAGGCGCTCGCCGTGGCCGCGCGCACGTTCGCGCTCGCCAACCGCGGCCGGCATCAGCGCGAGGGACACGATCTCTGCGACACGACCCACTGTCAGGTCACGCGTCCGTCCACGCCCGTCACCCGGCGCGCGGCGCTGGCCACCGCGGGGCAGCTGCTGCTCACGGCGGGACGGCCGGCGTCGATCTTCTATTCGGCGCTCTGCGGCGGCCGTCCGGAGCGCGCGTCTGAGGTGTGGCCCGGCGCCGAGGACTACGGCGCGCCGCCGGAAGACGACGATGCGTGCCGGTCGGAGCCGGCGTGGACGAGCGACATCCCGGCCGCGGGCCTCGAACGGGCGCTGCGCGCGGCGGGCCTGCGCGGCAGCCGCCTGCGCGAACTGCGCGTGGTGCAGCAGAACGCGACGGGGCGGGCCACGCGGCTGCGGGCGGAGGGGTTCTCGCCGAACGAGATCTCGGCCCAGGACTTCCGCATGGCGGTGGGGCGGGTGCTCGGCTGGCAGCACCTCCGCAGCACGCAGTTCGATCTGCGCCGCACGTCCGCCGGCTACCGGTTCACGGGCCGCGGGTTCGGACACGGCGTCGGCCTCTGCGTGATCGGCGCGGGCTACCGCGCCGCCAGAGGCGAGACCGGCGCCGACATTCTCGGGTTCTATTTTCCGGGCCTGTCCGTCGGGCCGCTCGGCAGCGCGGCGACATCGGCTGCCGCCCCGGCGCCGCCGCGTGCGCCCGCCCCCGCACCACCCGC
>JAUXWO010000028.1 GCA_030680175.1 Vicinamibacterales bacterium | reverse complement strand
AGCTGAGGCCGGCGGCCTACACCCTCAGCGCGTGGGTGCGCGCGGACGGGCCGGGCGCCAACAACGACAGCTACGGCAGCGTCGTCATCCAGCAGATCGCGACCTCGGGCGCGGCGACCGCCGGCGGCATCTGGTGGGACGCGCTCAGCGGGCGCTTCAAGTCCTTCACCGGGTCGGTCTCGACGGACCCGCCGGCCATCTCGGCGACGCAGTTCCCGGCCGGCACGCTGCACCACGTGGCGGTCACCTACGAGGCCCGCGCGCTCGCGCTCTACGTCGACGGCGCGCTCGAGGCGAGCGTGACGCTCAACGCCGACGCCGTGCACGACGGCCAGCCGTGGACCATCGGCGGCTCGCGCGACGCCTTCCGCGCGCAGGGGTACCCGCGGACCTGGAACGGGCTCATCGATGACGTGCGCATCATCGGTCGCGCGCTGTCCGAGGCCGAGATCGGCGACCTCGCCGCGGCGCGCCCCGACGGCATGTGCGGGGGGAGCTGTGCGGCGCCTGCGGCCGTGGGGTCGACGGTCACCTGGAACCCGCTGACCGCGGGCACGAGCATCGTGCTCTCGAACGGTGATCAACGACAACTATAATTTCCGGTTGGCGACAACTACTTCTTCCGGTCGCGGCATGGCTGCCTGCGTGTGTGAGACTTCGGCCCCAGGGAGGGCTGATGGTCAACGACAAGCAGGTCAAATTGCTGAGGCAAAAACGCATGAACGGAAAGACCCAGGAGGCTGCGGCGAGCGCAGCGAACATGACGGCGCGGACGGCGCGGAAGTGGGAAAAGGGCCCGCTCCCCTCACAGACGAAACGAGAGCGTGGGTGGCGAACTCGGGAGGACCCCTTCGAGGGCGTGTGGGACGAGGTCGTCGTGCCGCTGCTCGAGAGCGACAAGGACAGCAGGTTGCAGGCCGCGTCGGTGCTCGGCGAGCTGCAGCGGCGCGAACCTGACCGGTTCATCGACGGGCAGGTGAGGACGCTACAGCGGCGCATGAGAGACTGGCGCGCCGTGAGCGGTCCAGCTCGGCCCGTGTACTTCGAGCAGGAGCACCCGCCGGGGCGTGAGGCGGCCTTCGACTTCACCCACTGCACGTCGCTCGAGGTGACCATCGCAGCGACCGAGTTCCCCCACCTGCTGTTCGTGCTTCGGCTGAGCTTCAGCAAATGGACGTGGGTGGACCTGGCGTTCGGCGAGACCTATGAAGCCGTCGTCACCGGGCTCCAGGGCGCCCTGTGGGACCTCGGAGCCTCACCCCAGGTGGTACGCCACGACAACCTGTCGGCGGCCACGCACGAGCTCAAGCGCAGCAGTGGGCGGGCGCTCAACAAGCGCTTCGCCGATGTGCTCGCCCACTACGACCTCCGCTCGACACGCATCAACCCCGGCGAGTCACACGAGAACGGCGTGGTCGAGAAGGCCAACGACCTCGTCAAGTCGGCACTGCACCAGGCGCTGCTGCTGCGCGGCCACCGCGACTTCCCGACCGTCGACACCTACATGGCGTTCGTGCACGAGGTGGTCGAGCGCAGCTTCAACCTGCCCGCCACCGAGCGGCTCGCCACCGAGCGTCAGCACCTTCGCGCGCTGCCTCCGACGCCCGTGCCGAACTTCACCGTGCACACCCCCACCGTCCGCTGCTGGAGCACCATCCGCGTCGGCGGGCGGGCCTACTCTGTGCCGTCGCGCCTCATCGGCCACGAGGTTACGGTTCACCAGCACGCCGACGTGCTCGAGGTCTTCTACAAGGACCGCCTCGTCGAGACAATGGAGCGTCTGCGCGGTGACGAGCAGGTGCGCATCGACTACCGGCACGTCATCTGGTCGCTCGTGAAGAAGCCGGGCGCCTTCGCACGCTACCGCCATCGCGAGGAGCTCTTCCCCTCGCTGACCTTCCGCCTCGCCTACGACGCCCTCACCCGCTGGCACGGCGAGCGCGCGGACATCGAGTATGTGCGCGTCCTCCACCTGGCGGCGTCGACCCTCGAGTCGGCGGTGGCCGAGGCGCTCGCGGGACTGTTGTCCGGCGGCGAGCGCTTCGACTACGTCGCGCTCAAGAACCTCGTTCAGCCGAAGGCGACAACCGTCCCCGACATCCGCATTCCGGCACCTGACCTCGCCGCGTACGACCGCCTCCTCGGGGGTGTTCGATGACGCCGCCTCGCCCTGATACGAAGGCTGTCATCGCCGCCCTGTTCAAGGAGTTCAAGCTGCCGACGGCGGCCCTCGAGATGGCCCGCCGGCTCGAGGACGCCGGCCACGACGACGCCCTCGATGTCGTGCGGGAGGTCCTCGAAGCTGAGCACGATGATAGGCGCGAGCGCCGTGTCGCGCGACTCCGGCACGACTCGGCGCTGCCGCCTGGCAAGACCCTCACCGCCTTTGACTTCGACCGCTTACCATTGCCCCTCGGGCGCAAGCTCCGAGACCTCTGCCGCGGCGACTTCCTCGAGGAGGCCACCAACGTCCTCGCCTTCGGCCTCCCCGGGACGGGCAAGACTCACGCCGCCTGCGCCCTCGGCCACGCGCTCGTCCAGGCCGGCCACTCCGTACTCTTCACGCCCACCTTCCTGCTCGTTCAGCAGCTCCTCGCTGCCAAGCGAGACTTCGACCTCCCCCGAGCCCTGCGCAAGCTCGACCGGTACGAGCTCTTGATCTGCGACGACATCGGCTACGTCAAGCAGAGCCCCGACGAGATCGAGGTCCTCTTCACCTTGCTCGCCGAACGCTACGAGCGCCGCTCCATGCTCATCACCAGCAACCTCGTCTTCAGCGCCTGGGACCGAATCTTCAACAACCCCATGACCACGGCGGCCGCCATCGACCGCCTCGTCCACCACTCGGTCATCCTCGAGTTCGACGTCCCGAGCTACCGCACCCAGGCCCACGCCGCCGCCTCTGCCGACCCCAGACCGGACATCCCGGCATGACCGGCGGCCTGTGGACAGTGACGGGGCTGACGGCGCCCATGGACAGCTTGTGGACGGCCACTGCGTGCCCGACCACAACCTCCCCACCGTCGCCTTGGACAGCCGCTACGCGCCTGCCCACAAGCCCCTTGGACAACCCTCCGCTGCGCTCCGGGTTGCCCACACTGCCCACAGGCCCAATGACGGCGGCTTCTTCTCTCTCTCTGCTGGCGGTCATCCAGCTTCATTCTTGGGAACAGCATCAGACCGTCGTGCTGCCCCATCAACCCGCTGCGGAAACCGGAAATTATAGTTGTCGTCGACCGGAAAAAGTAATTGACGCTGGTCAAACGGCGACCGCACGGTGTCGGGGACCAACGGCGGCTGCGCGGGCGGGGTCATCGCGACGGCCTCCCGGAGCGCCGGCAAGTGGTACTGGGAGACCACCGCGGTCCGGGACGGCGGCTCGAGCGACGCCCAATGCCCCATCGTCGTGGGCGTCGCGAGCGCGAGCAAGGCCACCCGGCTCGGCTGGTACGGCTACCTCGGCAGCTTCTACGACGCGTCCGGCCTCTCGTGCTCCGGCCCGCCGAGCACCATCG
>JAUXWO010000023.1 GCA_030680175.1 Vicinamibacterales bacterium | reverse complement strand
GGCGGCGTCGCCATCATCAAGGTCGGGGCCGCGACCGAGACCGAGATGAAGGAGAAGAAGGCGCGCGTCGAGGACGCGATGCACGCCACCAAGGCGGCCGTCGAAGAGGGCATCGTGCCCGGCGGCGGCGTGGCCCTCATCCGCGCGGGCAAGGTGCTCGACGGGCTGAAGCTCGAGGGCGACCAGAAGGTCGGCGCCGCGATCATCCAGCGCGCGATCCTCGAGCCCTGCCGGTGGATCGCCACCAACGCGGGCCTCGAAGGCTCGATCATCGTGGCGCAGGTCCGCGACGGCAAGGGCGACGAAGGCTACAACGCCGCCACCGACGTCTACGAGGACCTCGTCAAGGCCGGCGTCATCGACCCGGCCAAGGTCGTCCGCAACGCGCTCCAGAACGCCTCGTCGATCGCCAGCCTGCTCCTCACGACCGAGGCGCTGATCTGCGACATCCCCGAGGAGAAGAAGGAAGCACCGGCCATGCCCGGCGGCGGCATGGGGGGCATGTACTAGATCTCGCGATCTGGTGATGTGGTGATCTGACGATCTGAAGTGAGGATCTGAGATCTGTGATCTAGGGTCCGATCTGAGGATGTTGGATCTGCGATGTGGGCCGGTGGGGACTTCCCCACCGGCCCTTTTTTTTTGCCCGGCGGCGCCCAGCGCAGGTCAGGTGGTGCCGGCGAATTCGACGTCGGGGTTCTGGCGGGCGCAGTAGTCCATGTGCCAGTCGGACTCGAAGAGCAGCACGGCGTGGCCCGCGCGGTCGGTGGCCTTCACGACGCCAGACGATGGCAGGGTCACCGCCTCCACCTTCGCGGCGTCCCCCTTCAGCCAGCGCACCAGCTTGTACGGCAGGCGCTCGACCGTGCAGCTCACGCCGTACTCGTGCTGGAGGCGCGCGGCCACCAGATCGAGCTGCAGCGGGCCGACGGCGCCCAGCACGGGCTCGCGGCGGCCGTAGATCGGGAAGACGACCTGCATGAGGCCCTCCTCCTCCAGCTGCCGGATGCCGTCCTCGAACTGTTTGTACTTCAGGTCGCGCAGGCGCGCGGCGCCGAAGTACTCCGCGGCAAACCGTGGAATGGGCGGATACCGCACCGCGCCGTCCGCGCAGAGCGTGTCGCCAATCGTCAGCTTGCCCGGATTCACCAGCCCGACGATGTCGCCGGGATAGGCCTGTTCGACGATCTGACGCGCGCCGCCGAAGAAGGTGTACAGGCGCGTCACGCTGATCGCCTCGCCCGTGCGCGTGTTGACCATCTTGTCGTCGCGGCGAAGGACGCCCGACGCCACGCGCAGGAAGGCCACGCGATCGCGGTGCTTGCGGTTCATGTTCGCCTGCACCTTGAAGACGAAGCCGCTCGTATTCGCATCGTAGGGGTCGACCAGCCCCCCCTCGGCGGGGCGCGGCCGCGGCGGCGGCGCCAGCTCGATGATCGCCCGCAGGAACGGCTCGAGGCCGAAGCTCGAGAGCGCGCTGCCGAAGAACACGGGGGACTGGCCGCCCGCCAGGTAGCTCTCGCGATCGAACGCGGTGCCCGCCGTCGTGAGCAACTCCGCCGTCTCCCGCAGCTCCGCGGCCACCTCGTCGCCGAGCGTCGCGCCCAGCCGGGCGTCGTCAAGGGAGAGCACCTCGACGTCGCTCTGGACGGCGCCGCCGAACTGCTTCGCGTAGACGCGCACCTCCCCCGTCGCCGGCACGAACACGCCCTTGAAGCGATCGCCGCTGCCAATCGGCCAGTTGAACGGCACCGTCTGCAGGTGCAGGACCTCTTCGAGTTCGTGCAGCAGGTCGAACGGATCGCGCCCCGGCTGATCGAGCTTGTTGACGAAGGTCAGCACCGGCAGGCGCCGCAGACGGCACGCCTCGAACAGCTTCAATGTCTGCGGCTCGACGCCCTTGGCCGCGTCGATCACCATGACCACGCTGTCGGCCGCAAACAGCGTGCGGTAGGTGTCCTCGCTGAAGTCGGAGTGGCCGGGCGTGTCGAGCAGGTTCAGACGGTGGCCGTCGAGCTCGATCTCCATGCTCGCGGAGGTGACCGAGATGCCGCGCTCGCGCTCCATCTCCATCCAGTCGGAGACCACGGCCCGGCTGCTCTTCCGGCCGCGCACGGCGCCCGCCAGTTCGATGGCGCCGGCATAGAGCAGGAGCTTCTCGGTGAGCGTCGTCTTGCCCGCGTCGGGGTGTGAGATGATCGCGAAGGTCCGGCGGCGATCCACTTCGCCCGCCCACGCGGGCCGTGGCGCGCGCGCCGGGGGCGTCGAGCGGTTCTCGGGGTCAGTCACAACCGTCTATTGTAGCGGGAACGGGCGGGCGCCCGCGAGGCGTGGCGCGAGGCGTGGCGCGAGGCGGGGTCAGCGCAGCGTGAAGCTGAGCTCGATCGTGATGATGACGGGCACCGGATCGCCCTTCAGCGTGCCCGGCATGAAGCGCCACTGACGCGCGGCCCTGATGGCCTCCTGGTCGAGGCCGAACACCGCATCGAGCGAGCGCACGACCTGGACGTCGCCGACGGAGCCGTCGGGCATCACGACGCACTCGAGCAGCACCGTGCCCTGCACCTTGGCGCGCATCGCGTCGGCGGTGTACTGCGGCTTCACATCGCGCACGAGCCGCGGCACCGTGACGCCGCTGCCGGGCCGGTACGCCCCGCCGCCCGCGCCACCGCCAAAGCCCGCGCCGAGACCCGAGCCCTGGCCGGAGCCGACGCCCGTGCCCGTGCCCGTGCCGGCGCCGCCGCCCGATCCGACGCCCTGCGACACGGTGGACGCGAGGTTGGCGCTTTCGATGGCGCCCGGCAGCACCATCTCGGCCGACGCCAGCGTCTGTGCCGGGATGTTGAGCTCGGGCTCGACCGGCGGCTCCTCGACGGGATCCGGCGCGGCCATCTCTGGTGGACGCACCACCGGAACGCTGATCGCGTCGCGCCCCGGCAACTCCACCTTCCGCGGCGGCTCCGGGGTCTCGTTGCCGCCGCCCCCGCCGCCCCCGCCGGGGCCGGGCTCCGCCAGCCACACGATGTCGCTCGGCAGCCGCTCCGGCATGTCGTGCATCACCGTGGTGCGGGGCGCGTACTGCACGATGGCGAACGCGAGGAACGCCACGAGGGCATGCGTGACCACCGACGCGCCAACGGCGCCGCCGACGCGGCTCTCACGCTGCTCGAACAGGAAGGGCACATCCGGAGGCCGATCCTCCCGCAGATGCACCGGCCCTGTCGGGGCGGCGTTCGACGCGCGGTCGCCGTGGTGGGTGGGGTCAGTCATGAAGCCCAAACGGACTGGAGTCCGGCCAATTCTGACCGAGGCTCCCGTCCCTCACAATAGCAAAACACACGCCACGCGCGCACCCATGGGATCCGATGCGCGCCCTGTCCTCCTTAGGACGCTCGAACGGCCAACTTGGCTACATTCGAGGACGGAGGGCGGCTCTTTGAGGGCCTTCAGCGATCGGCTGTCAGCGATCGGCTCTCGGCTCTCAGCAGCCGGCTCTCGGCCTCCGAATTCCGGGCGTACGCGCCTGGCGGCCCCGGAGTCCCCGTGCGTGAAGTGATAGAATCACGCGAGGGGTGGCCATCGCCAACCCGCTGAAGGAGCGATAGATGAACGTGTTCGCATTCCTGGGGCCGATCGGGCTGCCCGAAATGCTCATCATCCTGGCGATCATCGTGCTGATCTTCGGGGCCAGCCGTCTGCCCGAGATCGGCCGTGGCATCGGCCAGGGCATCAAGAACTTCAAGGCCACGACCCGCGAGGATCAGGACGAGAAGAAGTAGCCCTCCTTAGAGGACCACGCGCACGTCGCCCCGCCGCCGGGTCACGCGCTCGCGGTCCAGGTACTCCAGCAGCGGGATCGCGAACTTCCGCGTGATCCCGTAGCGCGCCTTGATCGCCGCGACGTCCACCGTCGCCTCCCCGCCTCCGCCGGCCCCCTTGAGGGCCGCGATCTCGGCCTTCAGTCCCGCCAGCGCCTCGTGATGAAACACGAGCGTGTCGAGCGTCACGAGCTGCTTGCGCCGCACCAGCAGGGCCAGCATCTTGTCGGCGAGCGCCGGCGTGGTGCCGACCCGGGTCCCCAGGCTCGCGCGATCGGGCGGCGTCAGCCCCCCGTCGCGGTACACGCGCTCCACCTCGGCGAGCGCGCGCGCCTCCTCGGGGGTGAGTTCGAGCCGATGCGAGGCCAGCGCCAGCCGGTCGCGTCCCCCGACCTTCCCGTCCGCGGCGAGCGTCGCGACGACCCACTCGAAGACGGCGGGATCCGCGCGCGGCAGCAGGCGCGTGCGCGCCTCCTCGCGAGGCAGGCCGTCCGCGAGCGGCTGCGCGCGATGGTAGTCCCCAATCAGCGTCATGAGCCGTGCGCCGGCCTCGGCCATGGCCTCTGGCGCGACGAGCCGGTCCCCGGCGGCCACCGCCGCCCCCGCGGTGACCAGCGCCTCCACGGCCGCCGCCGCGCGGGTGCTGGGCACGCCCGCACGCGACGTGACGGCGCCCACGGCCAGCCCCGCCGTGCCGGCCTCCCGCACCATCCACGCGAGCGCCGCCATGTCCTCGCCCGGCGGCACGGCGAGCGCCGCGAACCGCGCCGCGGCCGCCCGTGTCCGCACGCCCGCCCGAGGCGGGTCCGGGTCCAGCACCTGTCCGCCGCCGATGGTCACCGGCGGCGAGTACGCGCGGACGATGAACCGATCCCCGCGCGTGAGCACGGCCGGCGCCTCGAGCCGCAGGCGCGCGCCGGCGGACTCGCCTCCTTCGAGCGTGGCGCGATCGACGCCGCCGAGCGACACGCGGCCGAGCACCTCGGCGGTGCCCTGATGCACGCGCACGCGCGCGCCGTGCTTGAGGGGCCGCGCCCCGGGCAGCATCTCGATCCACGCGTCGAGGCGGCGCGTGACGGTGAGCGAGCCCGGCGTGGCGAGCGTCTGCCCGCGCCCGGCGTCGGCCACGTCGATGCCGCCAAGGTTCACGGCCGCGCGCTGGCCGCTCAGGGCCTGCGGCTGGCGGGTCCCGTGCACCTGCACGCCCCGCACCTTCACGGGGCGGACGCCGGGCAGCAGCACGAGATCCTGCTCGACGCCAATCGCGCCGCTGACGAGCGTCCCGGTGACGACCGTGCCGAACCCCTTCATGGTGAACGCGCGATCGATGGGCAGCCGCGCCGCGTCCGCCGCCCGCGGCCGTCCGGCCGCCGGCGCCTGCGCCAGGATGGCCGCCGTCAGCGCCGCGAGCCCGTCGCCCGTCGTCGCCGACACGGGCACGATCGGCGCGCCATCGAGGAAGGAGCCCTCGACGAGTTCGCGCACATCGAGGGTGACGATCTCGAGCGTCTCGGCATCGACCAGGTCGGCCTTCGTCAGGACGACGAGGCCGTGGGGGACGCGCAGCAGCCGGCAGATCTCGAAGTGCTCGCGCGTCTGCGGCATGACGGACTCGTCGGCGGCCACGACGAGCATCACCAGGTCGAAGCCGCCGACACCCGCGAGCATCGTGCGCACGAAACGCTCGTGCCCCGGCACGTCGACAAACGCCACCTCGTGGCCGTCCATCCGCGTGTGCGCGAAGCCCAGCTCGATGGTGATGCCGCGCGCCTTCTCTTCCTTCAGCCGATCGGGATCGATTCCGGTCAGCGCCCGCACGAGCGTGCTCTTGCCGTGGTCGATGTGCCCGGCCGTCCCGATGACGAGGTGGCTCACGTCGCCTCCGCTGCAGGCATCCGTGTCAGCGGCGCTTCCCCGCGCGCTCCCGCTTGCCGGGCCGGGCGGCCTTGCGCTTCCGCCGCGCCTCCGGGGTCGACTTCCGCTGCTCCTTCTTCGGCCGCGACTGGCTGCGCGGCGCGCCACGGCGCGCGGTGTCCTTCCGCGCCGACTCCAGCACGTCCTC
Organism: Vicinamibacterales bacterium; assembly: GCA_030680175.1. Lineage (GTDB taxonomy): Bacteria > Acidobacteriota > Vicinamibacteria > Vicinamibacterales > UBA2999 > JAUXWO01. Next base: position 2,942 of record JAUXWO010000023.1, on the reverse strand, counting down.
GATGCCGAGGTCGATCTGGCGGCGCTCCATGTCCACGCGCACGACCTGCACCTTCACCTTGTCGCCGAGCCGGAACACGCGCTTCGTATGCTCGCCGAACAGCGAGTGGTCCTGCTCGCTGAAGCGGTAGTAGTCGTCGGCGAGCGTGGAGATGTGCACCATGCCCTCGACGTAGTGGGCCGTGAGTTCGACGAACAGGCCGAACGAGGCGACGCCCGTCACGTAGCCCTCGAACACGTCGCCGACCTTGTCCGCCATGAAGCGGACCTTCTTCCACTGGACGAGTTCGCGCTCGGCCTCGGCCGCCCGCTTCTCCCGCTCGGACGTGTGGCGGCCCACCTCCGGCAGCTCCTCGTCGAGCTCCCACTTCCGGTCGTCCGGCACGCCGCCCTTCGCCCGCAGCTCGCGCAGCGCCCGGTGCACCACCAGATCGGGATAGCGCCGGATCGGCGAGGTGAAGTGCGTGTAGGTCGGCGCCGCCAGCCCGAAGTGCCCGACGTTGATCGGATCGTACCGCGCCTTCTGCATCGTCCGCAGCATCAGGTACGCGATCGGGCGCTCCTCGGGTGTCCCCCGGATCCGCTCGACGAGCTTCTGGAAGTGACGCGGGTGCACACGCTCGGGCGGCGCGGCGAGGCTGTGGCCGAGCGAGGTGACGAACGCGTCGAACGTTTCCACCTTCAACGGGTCGGGCGCCTCGTGGATCCGGTACAGCGCGGGCATCTCCGCCGCCGCGAGGTGGCCGGCCACCGTCTCGTTGGCCAGGAGCATGAACTCCTCGATGAGGCGGTGCGCGACGTTGCGTTCCGACGGGATGATGTCCTCGATGAACCCGTCCGTATCGAGGATCACCTCCGGCTGCGGCAGGTCGAAGTCGATGGATCCCCGGCGGTAGCGCCGCTTGTTCAGCGTGACGAACAGCTCGCCCATGAGCTCGAAGGTCGGGACGAGCGCCTCGTACTTCGCGATGGTCTCGGGATCCTTGTCCGTCAGGATGGCGTTGACCTCGGTGTACGTCATGCGCGCCGTGCTGCAGATCACGCCGTCGTGCATCTCGTGCCGCACGACCTCACCCTGGCGGTTCACCTCCATCAGGCACGACTGCACGAGCCGCACCACCTGCGGGTTGAGGCTGCACACCCCGGTCGCGAGATCCTCCGGGAACATGTGCACGGCCCGCTCGGGGAAGTACACCGACGTGCCCCGATCGTAGGCCTCGAGGTCGAGCGCCGATCCCTCCTGGACGTAGTGCGCGACGTCGGCGATGTGCACGCCGAGCCACACATGCCCGTTCGGCAGCCGCTCGATCGAGATCGCATCATCGAAGTCGCGGGCCGTCTCGCCGTCGATCGTCACGACGATGCGGTCGCGGAAGTCGGTGCGCCCTCGCATGTCGCGCTCGTGGACCACCGGCCCGATGCGCCGCGCCTCGGCGACCGCCGCCTCGCCGTGCGCGTCGGTGATGCCGAACTTGCGCAGGATGATCTCGGTGTCCACGCCCGGATCATCGATGCCGCCGAGCACCTCAACGATGCGGCCGACGGGGCCGCGCGCCGGCGTCGGCCACTGGACGATCTCGACGGTGACCATGTCGCCCGGCTTGGCGTCACGGGTCTCGGCGCCGGGAATCCGGATGTCGGTCGTGACGCGGCGATCGAAGGGCTCCACGAACGCCATCTGCTGCCGGTCGAGTTCGAAGCGGCCCACCACGGTCTGCTGCTGGCGTTCGATGACCTGGACGATGCGGCCCTCGGCCCGCCCGTCGTCGCGGATGCGCTCCACGCGCGCCACGATGCGGTCGCCGTGCATGGCATCGGCCAGCAGGTGCGCCGGCACGTAGATGTCGCGGGAGAGGCCCTCGACCGGGCGTTCCGGCACGACGAACGCAAACCCCGACGGGTGGCCGTCGAGCCGGCCCACCACCAGGTCCATCTTGTCGGGCAGGCCGTAGCGGTCGCCACGGGTCATGACGAGCTCGCCGTCGGCCACGAGGCGCTTCAGCAGGCGCTTGAACGCCACACGCTCGTCGCGCGGCACGTCGAGGACGCGCAGCAATTCCCGCGCGGTGGCCGGGTGCGGCACCCGGGCGCGCATGGCTTTCAACAGCTCTTCGCGAGTCATATCAGCAATCAGCTCTCAGCTATCGGCTTCCCGGCAATCGGCGCTCGGCGAACAGCTGTCGGCGCTCGGCGCTCGGCGCTCGGCGCTCGGCTCTCGGCGCGCGGCTCTCGGCGCGCGGCTCTCGGCTCTCGGCTCTCGGCTCGAGGATCGCAGATCGCAGATCGCAGATCGCAGGTCACAGATCAATAGATCATGAGCTAGATCTTAGGTTCGGTACTTCGAACATCAGATCACCACATCACCAGCTCAAGAGATCTCAAGATTCCCTCAGCTAGCCTATCAGCATCACCTGCAGGTCGCCGACGTTTGTGTCGGTCCGGCCGGGCTGCAGGAGGTCGCCGAGCGCCGCGAAGTAGCGGTAGGAGTCGTTGTCGGCGAGCACATCTTCCGGGGCCGGGAGGCCCGCGGCGGCGGCGCGCGCCAGCGTGGTGGGATCGACGATCGCCCCGGCGGCATCCGTCGGCCCGTCGATGCCGTCGGTGCCGGCGCTGGCGGCCACCAGCGGTTCCCCCGCCTCCGCGGCCGGTCGCACGAGCGCCAGCGCGAACTCCTGGTTGCGCCCGCCCCGCCCCTGGCCGGTGACGGTCACGGTCGTCTCACCCGCTGAGAGGACGCACACGGGCCGCGATGACGACGCCGCACGCCGTGCCGCGGCCATCCAGCCCGCGGCCGCGTCCCGGGCCTCGCCGGTCACCGGCGTCTCCTCGACGATCACGTGATAGCCGAGCGCCGCCGCGGCACGGCGCGCGCCGGCCACCGCCTGCGCCGCGCCCCCAATCAGCACGGCGCGGCTCCTCGCCAGCGCCGGGGCGCCCGGGCCC
>JAUXWO010000080.1 GCA_030680175.1 Vicinamibacterales bacterium | reverse complement strand
GCGATGCCGACCAGGCGGCCGCTGCCGCGCGCCTTCATGGCGGCGACGAAGGGCTGCAGGGTCTGCGCCATGCCCACGACATTGGTGCGCAAGACGCGATCGAGGACCGGCAGGTCGGCGGCATCGTCGGCCAGGGTACCGACCGAGACGCCGGCAGCTCGCGCGAGATCGGACATTCTCGCCTCGTGGTACCCGGACTCGACGAACAAGCGCTCGGCGGCGTCGAGGATGGTTTCGCAGTAGGCGGACGTCGCGTAGCTGCGAATCCGCTGGCGCATAGGCTGTCGCTGCGTTGTCCGTTTCACTGCGGTGTGTCCTGCGCGGTTCGTCGTCATGAACCTAGATTCACATATGCGAGTGGCGCTTCATATAGCCCAGCCAGCGCGGCGTCAAGTCCCTCCGCTGCCGGCCGGCGCCCCAAGCGCAAGTTGGTGGCGGGGTCGCGCCGAGGCGCCCGCAGTTCGCGCCGCGAAAACCATGGTTCAATCAGGCAGATGCCGAGTTCTACGCAGCGGGACGCGGCCAAGGCGCGTCGGGCTCGAGCCCGCGTGCCAGCACAGCCACATATCCTCGAATGTAACTCTGCTCCGGCATCGGCGAGCTTTCAGGCGCATTCGCGAGCAACTCGAGCAGAACGAAGTTGCCGAGCGCTCCCACGAAGCTGCGGGCGACGACCTCCGCGTCGGCTCGGCGAATCCGGCCAAGGTGCATCTCTGCCTCGAAATACCCGGCCACCTTCCGCAGCGTCGCGAGAGGGGTCGAGGCAGCGGAGAGGAGCACTCTTCCGCGCGGGCCACTCGGCGCGGACCACGCCAAGAGATGCACGGGAGCTGCACGACGGAAGTACTCGAGCAGCTCTCCCGCGAGCCACTCCAGATTGGCGAACACGTGGCCAGCGCCGACTCGCGCCGGCAACTCGGATATGAACGCTGGCTCCCGCTCCACGTCCGCGACCACCGCCTCCAGCAGCCCGTGCTTGGTTCGGTAGCGCTTGAAAATGGAACCTTCCGAAACGCCCGCGCGCCGCGCGACCTCCGCGGTCGTGGCAGCCGCGCCGCGCAACAGAAACACCTCGCGGGCAGCGTCTAGGATGGTGGGATCGTGGATCGCCACCGGTCGGGCCATGGCATCTCCATACACCGTGTCCGTCCGGTGTCAACGACGACGGAGCGCCCCAAGTCTGGGCGCATCTGACGTCTCGCTTGACGGCACGTTCGCTTTGCCACGCAGGGAACGTACGAGACGAGGCGCCTCCTCCACGTGTTTCCGCGTCCGAAGCTGCGAGTTGAAGAGTCTCGGAAGGCGCAAGCCTCGGCAGTACAGCCCGGCGTGTCGTCCCTTGCGTAGAAGTACAGAACGAGGCAGCCCGTGGCGGCGAATCAGACCGTCCGAGCGCACCTGACCGAGGCGCGCCCCCAAGGGAAGGAGCTCGGGAGCCGTCGGCTCCGCGCTGGTCGATGCCACCCGAACACCGATCGCAACGACGTGGTTCTGCCCGCGGAGCGCCCGACAAATGGTTGCACCGGCAAACCATGGCTAGTACAATCATTGACGACCACGACTGTGGTGGAAGCGATCATCGAACTCCGCCGGGCAGCGGCCCGGGCGGCGGCCGCCACTTTCACGGGCGACATCAGCGGGCGCCAGGCCGCCGTTCTGCGCGAGATCCGCGCGTCCGGCTGAGCCGCAATTCCGGCAACGCGATCCATCAAGTGCGGTGATCTCGCCGCAGTGTTTGCACCTAATTACCATGGTCTGCCGTTCGATGACCCGGCTTTGGACAACGACCGTGCTGCGCACGTCGAACTCGGGTCCGCGCAAGCGTACCGCCCTGAGCGGAACCATGTTCGTTTGGCCGTTCGGGAAGGCGACGACAACTCCGCGCGCATCCCAGGTCGAGACGACTGGGGGATAGCTGCGCCCGTCGGTCCAAACGACGTTCACTGGCATCCCACGACGAAGGGCAGACGAAGGCGACGGATTGGCTCCGCTGTGCGCGACTGGCGCGAGCTCGGCGTTCGCGGGCTCGAGCACGCGAACAGAGCCCACGGGCTGGATCTCGTGCATCGTGGTGTTGGGTCATCGTTTCAAACTGCGGCCACGCCGGCGCCGTGGCCGGGCTGCTCGCCCGAGGTCGGGCGGTCGCGCGGGAAGCGGCGCGACCCAGGCCAGTGCTGATCGGCCTGGCGGTCGATGCGTTCCGATCACGCGAGGAGCTCCTGGTCGAGAACGCGCTGCTCCGCCAGCAGCTCATCGTGGCCGCACGCGCCGTCACGCGCCCGAAGTTCCGAGGGTACGAGCGTGGACTCATCGTATTCTTCGCCGCTTTCGCACGTCACTGGGCGAACGCGCTCTTGCTCGTGCGACCCGAAACGATCACGCGCTGGCACCGTCACGGGTTTCGGCTCTTCTGGCGCTGGAAGTCGCTGCGTCGCAGGTCAACGGAGCCCCGCGTGAAGCCGGAGACCATCGAGCTCATTCGGGCGATGGCACGCGACAACCGGCTCTGGGGCGCGGAGCGCATCCGCGGAGAGCTCTTGAAACTCGGCATCCACGTCGCCAAGCGAACGGTGCAGAAGTACATGCGGTCTGCGCGACCGCGCACACCGTCGGGCCCGTCGGTTCCGCGAGCGCCCACCCTCACGCCGTGAACGTGAACGTCTCGCCGTCGAGGCCGACCTGGATGGTGGTGCCTTCGGGCTGCCTCTCGACTGACCGGGTCGGTCGGGGCGGGCGAGCCGCCGACCTCGACTCCAAGGAGCGCCCCCGCGCCCATGGTCGCCGACCGCCACCTGACTTCGCCACTTCGCCACCTCGCGAGGGGCAAATCCAGCGGGTTTTTGCCCTCATCCCGCTGGCACGCCGCTCGCTGATGCGCCCGTGACGTGGGCCACCCCGCGCACGCCTTCCCCAAGCCCGAGCGGTCGCGTCTCCGTCACCGGCCGGAGAGCACCGTGCTCTATCAGACGGTCGAAGCGCACTGGCCGAAGTTCCTCGAGCGCGCCGAAGAGCACGGCGGCTTGCCGCGCTTCGTGGTGAAGGAGTTCGAGGAGTACCTTCGCTGCGGGCGGCTGGAGCGGGGCTGTCTGCATCTGGTTTGCCGCAAATGCGGGTACTCCGAGCTGGTGGCGCTGAGCTGCAAGAAGAGGGGATTCTGCCCCTCTTGCCTCGGTCGTCGGATGGCGGACACCGCCGTCCACTTGGAGCAAAGCGTCCTGCCGCGCGTGCCCATCCGTCACTGGATCTGCTCGCTGCCGTGGGGCCTGCGCGCCTTGCTCGGCTACGACCGCAAGCTCTGCGCCGAGGTCGTGAGCGCGTTCATGGCTGAGGTGGACCGCTCGCTGCGCTGGCGAGCGAAGCGTGAGCTCGGCCTCGGCAGCATGGCGGTCGCCCACACGGGCGCGGTGGTGGCCGTACAGCGCGCGGACAGCGCCCTCCGGCTCAACGTCCACTTCCACGCGCTCGTGCTCGACGGCGTGTACGTGCATCAGGACGACGACCCGAGCGCTCCGCTCGAGTTCCGCGAGCTCGACACGCCATCGCACGCCGACATCGCGGAGGTCGCGTCACGCACGGCGACACGCATCGAGAAGATCCTGCGCGCGCACGGACGGAGCCTCGACCCCGAGCTCGACGACGGCTCACCACCCGACCTCGCCCTCGACGAGCCCGGCCTCGCTGCCTGCTACGCCGCTGCGGCCCGGGGCATCTCGGTCAGCGGAGACCGCGCCGGCCAGCCGCCGCTCCGACTCATCGCGTCGCCGGAGCCACCCGCGCGCCCTCGCGCCGTCGACGCGACCGACCAGCCCATCGTCGACGCGACCGACCAGCCCATCGCCGAGGTCCGCGGCATCAACATCCACGCCGTGCAGGTCGTGGACGGCCGGGATCGCCGGAGAGTGGAGCGGCTCTGCAAGTACATTACACGCCCTCCCGTCGCGCAGGACCGCCTCGAGCGCCGCGCGGACGGCAAGCTCGAGCTCGGCTTCAAGCGGGCGTGGCGGGACGGCACGCGCGCGCTCGTGTTCGAGCCCGCGGACATCATCCCGCGTCTGGTCGCCGCGGTGCCGCCGCCACGATTCCATTTGCTCCGCTACTTCGGCGTCTTGTCGAGCCACTCTTCGCGGCGCCGGCTCGTCGTCCCGACGCCCACGCGCGACGCGACCGCGAACAAGCCCCCTCCCGCGCGCGGCGATCAGCTCGAGCTGCTCGGCGAGCGGGACGACGCGCCGGCGCCGCGCAACCGCTGGGCGTGGCTGCTCGCGCATGTCTTCGCCGCCGACGTCGAGACCTGCCCGCGCTGCTCGGGTCCGATGCGCTGGGCCGAGCTCGCCAAGACGCGCGCGGAGAGCACCCGCTTGCTCGCGGAGCATGGCCTCGGGCCGCGAGCGCCACCGGTCGAGCACGCGAAGGTGCGCGTGCCCGAGCAGTTGATGTTGGGGTTCGGGGAGGGGTGAGGCGTCGGTGAGCGCCTCGCCGAGGGCGGAGCTGTGTCCTGCGCCGGGCGCGACGCGGAGAAGCTCTGCCGAACGGCGCCTTTCGGCCGCCCCGCAGGGGTTCGTGGGCAGCACTCGACCCGACCATCGACGCCGCGTACCCTTCGACTCGGTGGAATTTGGCAGTTCGATTGCCTTACGCGCACACGACTCCGACATGAACCCCCGTCCCGTGCAACTCCACTTCGAGCGACGAGCTGAGACCCACGAGGCCGTGTTTGGTCGCGGCATAGACCGAGTTGTAAGGAGTCGCAGACTTGCCGGACATCGACGAGACGTTTACGATCACGCCGCTTCCACGGGCGATCATCGCCGGAAGCGACGCCCGCGTCAGCTCGATGGGCGCCACCAGGTTGATCTCGATCTGCGCGCGCACCTCGTCCTCGCTTTGATCGACCAACAGCTGGGTGACCTCGATCCCGGCGTTGTTGACCAGGATGTCGATGGCGGCCGCCTCCTTCGAGAGTCGTGCTCGATCCTCGGCCCGCGCGACGTCGGCCGAGACCACCTCGACCCGGACGCCCAGCGCGCGACACTTCTCGGCGACCTGATCGAGCTTCTCCCGGTCACGCGCCGCGAGCACGAGCGCGATGCCTTCGCGCGCCAGCCGCTCGGCAATGTGCAGGCCGAGCCCCCGTGACGCGCCTGTGACCAGCGCGCGCTGGCCTCTGAGATCCGCGGACATGCTCCGCCGCATGCCACGGGACCAAAGTGCGCGAAAGCCTCGTCGCCCGTATTTCGGTATAGTCCTCGATCGGGGGGCAAGCGCCTCATGCAGGACACCACTCGCCTCGTTCTATCGGTTTCGGCGGCGCTGACCAGCGCCGAAGAGCGGGACGTCGACCGGTCCATCGAGCT
>JAUXWO010000079.1 GCA_030680175.1 Vicinamibacterales bacterium | reverse complement strand
GAGGTGCCCGAGGTGCCCTAGGTGCCCAGGGTGCCCAAGGTGCCCAGGGTGCCCAAGGTGCCCGAGGTGCCCAAGGTGCCCGAGGTGCCCGAGGTGCCCGAGGTGCCCGAGGTGCCCAGGGTGCCCGAGGTGCCCGGGGTGCCCAAGGTGCCCGAGGTGCCCGAGGTGCCCGAGGTGCCCAGGGTGTCCGAGGTGCCCGGGTGCCCCAAGGTGCCGGGGTGCCGCAGTGCCGGGGGGCTCGGCGTGCGTGGGATACTACCGTGGCATGACGGGCCGACCCCCGATCGATCGCCCCCAGCCTCCGCCTGCTCCCTCCCGGCGACGCGTTCTGACGGCGCTCGGCGTGGCCGGCCTCGCCTCGGTCGTCGAGACGACTCCCCTGCTCGCGCAGCTGGCCGCCGACACATGTCCCGACGCCGGTCCGGCGGGGACGCTCGTGCGGACGCTGCCCCTCTACGGCGGCCGGGGCCCCCGCCCGACGCCCTTCGGCCAGATCGTCGGGCGTCCGGGCCTCGATGCCCGGCGCTTCACCGACCTGTCACAGGTCGACGCGGACCGTCTCGTCACGCCCACCCCTCACGTCTTCGTGAGGACGACGGCGCCGGCGGCGCTTGGGGCGAGGCCCATGCCGTGGACGATTCCGGTGGCGGGACTCGTGGAGTCGCCCTCGGCCCTGGCGGCCGCCAGCCTCATCGCCCGTGCGCAGCCAATGGGCGTCCACCTGATGGAGTGCGCGGGCAACAGCGACCCGCAGAACTTCGGGCTGATGAGCGCGGTCGCGTGGAGCGGCGTCCCCCTCGCGGACGTGGTGACGGCGGCACGACCCACCCCGGCCGCGACGGGTGTGCTCGTGACGGGCGTCGACGACGAGGCCGAGGCATGGCGGTCGCAACCGGGCGCGAGCTGGGTGCTCCCGCTCGCGGACCTCGCCGGCCTCGGCGCCTTCCTCGCCACGGAGATGAACGGCGCGCCACTGCCGCTGGATCACGGGGCGCCGGTGCGCCTCGTCGTGCCCGGCTGGTACGGCTGCGCGTGGATCAAGTGGGTGGACGGCATTCAGCTCGTGGATGCCGAGGCCCCCGCCACCTCCCAGATGCACGAGTTCGCGGCGCGGACGCACCAGCCCGCCGCGCCGGGACGTGCCCGTGAGTACGCGGCACCGGAGATCGATCTCGCCGCCACGCCGATCCGCGTCGAGCAGCGTCTGGTGGAGGGCCGCACCGCGTACCGCATCGTCGGCCTGGTCTGGGGCGGCGCGGCGACGGTGGAGCGGCTGCAGATCCGCTTTGGGGTCCAGGAGGAGTGGCAGCCGATGCGGCTCTGCCCCACCCCGGCCACGCACCACACCTGGTCGCTGTGGGAGCACACGTGGCGCCCCGCCGCGCCCGGCGTGTACGGCATCGTCCTGCGCGCCGACGACCGCGCGATCCGCACGCGGCGGCTCGACATGTCGTACTACATCCGGCTCGTGCGCATCGACGCGGTCTGACGGACAAACACGAAGATCACGTCCGCCTCCGCGGCCGCGGAGGCGGACGTGTGCTTCGTGTTTGTCCGTGATCAGCGTCCAACGGCGGTGCGCGCCTCCTGCAGTTCCGGCAGGTCCGGGTCGGCGTTGCGCCAGTTCGCGAGGAACTGCTCGTAGGCCTGGCGGCTCTTCTCGACGTCGCCCGCCTGGGCGGCGGCGCGGGCCAGGCCCAGCACCGCACGGCTGCGGTTCGGGGTGCGGGTCAGGGTGCGCTCGAACCACGCGACGGCCTCCGCCGGGCGGCCCGCCTGGAGCGACAGCTCGCCGAAGAGCTCGTCGGCGCCCTTGACCGGATACGGCCGGCCGATCGGCTTCGGCATCCCGTCCTGCAGCGTCACGGCATTCCGTAGCGCCGTAAACGCCTCCGTGGGCCGGCCCTGGGCGAACTCCAGCATCGCGATGAGCTCGAGGAGCATGATCGCGGTCTGCTCGCGGTTGCCCGGATCCTGGCGCGCCGCCTCCTGCAGCTGTCCGATGGCGGCACTGACACGCGGCAAGTCGCCGAGCTTCACCGCGCTCATCCCCAGCGCAAACAGCTCGTCCACGTTGTCGAAGGTGGACTGGTCGCGCATCTCGAACCAGCGCTCGCTCTCGATCACGTACCGCGCGCGCATCGAGCCACGATCGTTGCGCAGCGCCTCGGGGCCGGACCCCCGTCCGATGGCGGAGTCCGCGTAGTGGTGCCCGCCGACCTCATCGGTCGGCTTGATGACCGCGCGGGCATCGTCGACCCATCGGAGGGCCGTCAGGGCGTCGGTGAAGCGGCCGAGTTGCGTCCACTCGTAGTGCAGCCAGGTCAGGCTATGGAAGTCGCGCAACGCCACGGAGTGTCCGCGCGCGTCGGCCCACGCGACAGAGGCCTCCCACGACTTCAGATCGGTGGCCGCCGCCTCCTCCCACAATCCGAGTTGCACGAACGCGTGCGCCGGCATGTGCAGCGCGTGGCTCGCCGCCGGCGCGATGCGCGCGTAGACACGCGCGGCCCCCAGCCCTTTATGGGCGAGGGCGCCGTGGTCGTAGGCGTGCAGGATCAGGTGCGCGGCACCGGGGTGCTCCTGATTGCGGGCGAAGACGCCCTCCGCCAGAGCGCCGGCCCGCTCGCGGTACGGCAGCGAGGCGTCCCCGCTCGGCATCACCGCCAGGATCGCGAGCGCATGAAACACCTGGGCCTCGTCGTCGTCCGGATACGCGGCCACGAGCCGCGCCATCGCCTCCGCGTACGCGGGCCCGCGGACGGCCAGGCTTCCGTCGCCGAAGAGGGTCTCGACCGCGTCGAGGTACGCGCGCTCACGCGCGGTCTGCGCCCTGGCCGTCCGGGCCTCCCGCGACGCTCCCAGCCGCGCGAGGACGGCCCGCGCCGCGTCGCGGTCCTCGTGGAACCAGAGCGGCTGGCTGTGGGCGAGCGCCTCGCCCCAGTACGCCATCACGAAGCCGGGGTCGACGCGCTGCGCCTCGCGAAACGCGTCGATCGCATCTTCGTAGCCGAAGTTGTGGAGCCACAGCACGCCACGCAGGAAGTGGGCGTGCGCCTCGGGCGCACCCGAGGCGGGAAACCGAATCGTGCCGAGCGGCGCGGCGCCCGCCGCCGAGACGTGGCCCGCGTGCCCGGACGAGGGCGGGGACGGCCAGTAGACGGCGGCGGCGCCGAGGACGATCACGAGGAGGGCGATGGCCAGGCCGCGCGCGTGCATGGGTCGAGGATACCTCAAGCCCGTACGCGGAAAGGGCCGGCTCCACCACTGGTGAAGCCGGCCCTCCCGTGACTCACGACTCAGGACGGAGTACGCCGTGCGCGCCTCGTCCTGCGCCGGCTAGTACGACAGGCGGAACATGAGCTGCGTCAGCCGCATGAAGCCGCGCTGGAAGTCGACACGGCCGTAGTTGGCCGCCCCGACTGCCGTGAACGGCCCGTGCGTCTTCACCGTGTTGGTGATGTTCAGCATCTCCAGGCGGACCTGGGCGCGGGCGCGGGAGCCGAGGCGAATCGACTTGGCCGCCACGAAGTCCCAGTTGTTCCGATGCGGTGTGCGCACCTCGTCGATGGTGCGCGGCACCGTGCCAAGCGTGAACGCCCCGGGCGAGACGTAGGCCCCGGCGTTCAGCCAGAGGCCGACGGGCGCCATCCGGTCCTCGCGGCTGCCGGACGTCGCCAGGCTCCCGGAGCCGGGGCTGACGCGCTGCACCGCGTTGAAGGCGTTCGACAGGCCGTTCGAGTTCGAGTTGAGCGAGATCGGGAAGCCGCTCTCGAACGCGATGATCGACGTGATGGTCCAGTCGCCGAGGATTGCGGCGGCCGCACCCGAGTTGGCCCAGCGCTTGCCCTGGCCGAACGGCAGTTCGAACATCGGCGACAGCACGAGCTTGTGCGGCACGTCCAGGATGCCGATCGAGTACTCGAAGTCCAGATCGTAGGCATTCTGCATGTTCGCGTTGTTGCGCGAGTACGCATTGCTCTCCCCGAACTGGTTGTCCTCGAGACGGCTCCACGTGTAGTTGATGCGGCCGCCCCAGCCATTGCTCATCCGCTTCTCGAACTTGAAGATCGCGGCGTGGTACTGGTTCTTGCCGCCCGTGTTCTGGCGCATCAGGATGTTGCCGAACTGCGGGAAGGGCCGCAGCGACTGCGCCCGGGTGATGGTCGGGCTGGTCACGGCGAAGCCCTGGCCGGCCGGCAGGCCGAAGAACGGGTTCGGCACCTGCTGGGTCAGCGCGGTCCCGAGCGCCAGGTGGCGCGGGTCGAGCTGGTTGATGTTGATGGTCGCGTCGTTCGAGCCGCCGAGGCCGAGGTTCCGGCCCGTGGCGCCCGAGTACTCGAAGCCGACCGCGATGTTGCCCGGCAGCTCGCGGTTGATGTCGAACGAGTACTGCTGGACGTACGGCGCCTTCTTGTCCTGGTCGATGAACTCGATGTTCGAGCCCACGCCGGTCAGCGGCCCGAGGGCGTTGCCCACGATCGGCGTCAGGCCGCCGGGGAACGGGTTGGCGAAGTTGGCCGTCGGGATGAACTGCCCCTGATCCATGAACGTGTTCTGGCTGTAGCCAATCTGCCCGTAGTTGGCCGCGCCCACGAACTGGTAGTTCCACGGCGCCCAGTAGACGCCGTAGCCCGCGCGCACGACGGTCTTCGGGTTCACCGAGTACACGATGCCGACGCGCGGCGAGAACTTCGCGCCCGGCTGGTTGCCCTGCTCGCGGCCCGCGCCATTCTGGCCCGCGTAGACGAGGCCGCCGCGAATGGGCTGCCCGTTCACCGAGAGGGCGCCCAGGGCGCCGCCCGGATTCAGCGTCCGGTCGAAGGCCACCGTGAAGCGATCTTCCTCTTCCATCAGGCCGGTCTCGCGCTCGACGCGCAGCCCGAAGTTCATCGTGAGCTTCGAGCTGACGCGGAAGTCGTCCTGGATGTACCCGCCGAAGTAGCGCAGGAAGTAGTTGGCGGGGGACGACTGCAGGATGCGGCTCTGGTTGCCGGGGTCGCCCGACGGGTAGCCGAGCAGCAGGCTGGCCAGCGCGTTGCCCGACGTCGCCGTGCCGTTGGCCAGCGGGTTCGAGGACGTGAAGCGGCGATCGAAGTTGAACACGCCGGCGCCGCCCGAGAACGACTGCGTGTCGATCCCGATCGTCCGGTAGTCACCGCCCACCTTGATCGTGTGCCGGCCGAGCAGCTTCGTGATCGTGCTGTTGACGCTCCACGAGTAGAGGTTGCGCGGCGACGGGTCGATCGCACCCGCCGACTCGTAGTCGGTCGCGTTCACGATTGGGAACTTCTTCTGCTGCATCTGGCCGAGGTAGTTCGAGCTGAACCCCAGCGTGGCCGGGTCGAAATCCATCGACAGGGTGTCGTCGTCGCGGAACTCCGTCCAGCCGAAGCGGAACGTCGCCACCGTGTTGCTGCTCGGCACCCACGTGTTGTTCAACGCGAGGACGTGCACCTTGCGCAGCAGGATGTAGTCGCCGGGATCGGCGTAGCGGCTCGCGCCGTCGCGTCCGGGCTCCCAGTAGTTGGCGCACGGCTCTTCCGTCTTGTTGAACAGGTAGAAGCCCGACAGCGACACGGCATCGCTCAGACGATGGTCCACCTTGCCCGAGTAGATCATCGCGGAATCGATGATCTCGGCCGTGCGGTTGAAGTTGGCGGAGCCGTTGCTGACTTCGCTGTCCGGTGTCGGGTACACGTTCGCGATGTTCCGCCCGACCGGGTTCATCCGGTTCGCGGGGATGACGTTGCCCGGGAACGGCGTGCGGCCGTTGCCGTTGGCGTCGCCCGTCAGCGGGTCGTAGATGACGATGAGCTGGCCGGCGGAGTTGAACGACTGCGAGAAGTCGCCGTTGCGCTCGCGCGTCGTCGGGAGCCGCAGCGCGCCGTTGCGCGTGGTGTTGGAGCCGTAGCCTTCCTGGGCGTACCAGAAGAAGGTGCGGTTGCGGATGACCGGGCCGCCAAACCCGCCGCCACCGAGGTGGTAATAGGTCTCGGGCTTCGGCACGCCCGCGCGCTCGGAGAAGAAGTTGTTGGCCGATCCCCACGCGGGACGGTTCTGGTAGAACCCGCTGGCGCGCCAGGTGTTCGTGCCCGACTTGGTCGCGATGTTGAACGTGCCGCCGCCCGTCCGGCCGGTCTCGGCGTCGTACTGGTGCACCTGCACCGCCACGTCCTCGAGCGCTTCGATCGACGGGTTGGCGGACGCACGGTTGCGGATGTCGGTGATCGGCACGCCGTCCACCAGGTAGTTGTTGCCGCGGCGCGTGCCGCCGCCGAGCGACAGCAGCGAGGCGTTGGTCTGATCCTGCTGGCGGTTGAACTGCGGGTCGCCCGACGCCACCACGGTGGGAAGCGTGACGGCGAAGAGGAAGGCCGACCGGCCGCCGCTCGGCAGCGTCTCGAGCTGCTGGCTGTTGATGACGCCGCCGCCGGTGGCGTTCGACGTATCAATCAGCGGCGCCGCGCCGGTCACGGTGATCGTCTCCTCGAGGGCGCCGACCTCCAGGGTGACGTCGAGCGTGACGAACTGCTGGGCCCCCACGCGGACATTCCTGCTCTCGTAGGTCCGGAACCCGGTCAGCGCCGCGCGTACCGTATAGGTGCCCGGGGGCACGGCCGCGAAGTTGAACGCGCCCTGATCGTTCGACACCGCCTCACGGGTGGCGCCGGTCTCCTGGTTGATCAACTGGACGGTGACTCCGGGCACGACGCCCCCGGACTCCTGCACCGTGCCGCGCACGCCGCCTGTAAACGTCTGCGCGTTGGCCACGCCCGCCGCCACCAGCGCCAGCATCCCCGCAAACAGGGCCTGCTTCAGCGCCTTCGGCATCACCATACGGCTCGTCATACCGTCTCCTCCATGCTGCTCCCCCGAACACAATCCCCCTCCCCGCCCGTATGAGCCGCGCTCGCCGGGAGATCAAGGAGAGGGTCCTCCGCCGCCGTATACAAGACAGCCGGAACCGCAACCGCGATGAAACAGGCGAATGCAGCGCAGAGTCTACGGCAGAGACTTCGTGTTTACAAGTCATTACATTTGAGAATGGATGACCTTGACGGGGTCACGCCGGGCCCGTTGTTTTGAACAAACAGTCAAACGGTACGCGGTTGCGCACACTCGCCGCGCCTCGCGCGCGCCCGCGCCGACCCCCGTGCTAGGCTAGGCGCCATGCAACTCACCCTCACCGTGAACGGCACGGCTCGCACCTTTGACGGCGACCCGGCCATGCCCCTGCTCTGGTACCTCCGCGACGGCCTCGCGCTCACGGGTGCGAAGTTCGGGTGCGGCACCGGGGTCTGCGGCGCCTGCACCGTCCACATCGACGGCAGCCCCGCCCGCGCCTGCACGACGCCCATGAAGAGCGCCGCCGGCAAGACCGTCGTCACCATCGAAGGGCTCGATGCGGCGCACCCGGTCAAGCAGGCCTGGCAGGAGATCAACGTGCCGCAGTGCGGCTACTGCCAGACCGGCCAGATCATGTCCGCCGCGGCGCTGCTCGCCAGCACCCCGAAGCCGGACGACGAGGACATCGACGCGGCGCTGCGCGGCAACATCTGCCGCTGCGGCACCTATCAGCGCATCCGCGACGCGGTGAAGAAAGCCGCCGGGGTGACGGCATGAACACCGTCATCATTCCCGTCTCCCGCCGCGGGTTCCTGAAGGGCCTCGTCTCCGCCGGCGCCTTCGTGCTCGGCGCGCGCGTCCTGCCGCTCGAGGCGCTCGCCGCCGCGCAGGCCTCCACCGCGCCATGGGAGCCGAGCGTCTACCTCGCCCTCGAACCCGATGGCCGCGTGCTGATCATCGCGCACCGCTCCGAGATGGGCACCGGCATCCGCACCGTCCTCCCCACCATCGTCGCCGACGAACTCGACGCCGACTGGGATCGCGTCGAGATCGTGCAGGCGCTCGGCGACAAGAAGTACGGGTCGCAGAACACCGACGGGTCGTGCTCGATCCGCGACTTCTACGTCGCGATGCGGGAGGCCGGCGCCACGGCGCGGCTGATGCTCGAGCGCGCGGCCGCCGCGCAGTGGAACGTCCCGGCGTCCGAGTGCCGCGTGCAGCTGCACACGGTCGGCCACCAGGCCAGCGGCCGCTCGGCCGAGTTCGGGGCGCTCGTGACCGCGGCCTCGGCGCTCCCGATGCCCGCGAAGGAGGAACTGCGCTTCAAGCAGCCCTCCGAGTACCGCTACATCGGCAAGAACGTGCCGATCATCGATCTCGAGGATCTATGCAACGGCCGCGGCACCTTCGGCATGGACGCCGTCGTGCCGGGCATGGTCTACGCGACCATCGAGCGCCCGCCGGTGCTCGGCGCGACGCTCAAGAGCCACCAGGACGCCGCGGCGCTGAAGGTCGCCGGCGTCGAACAGACGGTGGTGCTGGAGACGACAGGCTATCCGGTCGGGATGAAGATGCTCGGGGGTGTCGCCGTCATCGCGCGCGACACCTGGTCGGCCATCCGCGGCCGGCAGGCGCTGAAGGTCGAATGGGACCTCGGCCCGCACGCGTCCTACGACACGGCCGCGTTCAAGAAGACGCTGATCGCCACGGCCCGGCAGCCGGGGCGCGTCGCCCGCAGCGGCGGCGACGTGGACGCGGCCCTGGCCTCGGCCACGCGCCGGCACGAAGCCACCTATTACACGCCGCCGCTCTCCCATGCCCCGATGGAGCCGCCCGTGGCCGTCGCGAGCGTGAAGGACGGCAAGGCCGAGGTGTGGGCGCCGACGCAGAATCCGCAGGCGGTACAGAGCGTCGTCGCCGCCGCGCTCGGGATCACCGAGACGGACGTGATCTGCCACGTGACGCTGCTCGGCGGCGGCTTCGGCCGCAAGTCCTTCCCGGACTACTGCGCCGAGGCGGCGGTGCTCTCACAGAAGATCGGCAAGCCCGTGAAGGTCGTCTGGACGCGCGAGGACGACATCCGCCACGACTTCTACCACGGCGAGTGCGCCATGCACATGCAGGGCGGGCTCGACGCGCAGGGCAAACCCGTCGCGTGGCTGCAGCGCAGCGTGTTCCCGCCCATCGGCTCGATCTTCAACGTCGAGGAGCAGTACGGCGGCGGGCAGCTCAACATGGGCTGGACCGACGTCCCGTTTGCCATCTCGAACTTCCGCGCCGAGAACGGACCGTCGGAGGCGCACGTGCGCATCGGCTGGCTCCGCGCCGTCGCCAACGTCCACCACGCCTTCGGCGTGCAGTCGTTCATCGACGAACTCGCGCACCTGGCCGGACGCGATCCGATCGAGTACTGGCTCGAGACGCTCGGCGCGTCGCGCAAGCTGGACGCCGAGCTGAAGGCGCAGGGGTACGAACTCCGCGGCCTCAGCGGGCAGCCGCAGTTCGTGCCGGACACGGCGCGCCTCCGCCGCGTGGTCGAACTCGTGCGCGATCGCTCGGGCTGGGCCACCCGCAAGACCGCGCCGGGCCACGGCTGGGGCTTCGCCGCGCACCGCAGCTTCTTCAGCTACATCGCCACCGTCGTCGAGGTGCGTGTGGATGACGACGGCACGGTGCACATCCCGCGGGTGGACATGGCGGTCGACTGCGGCCTGATCATCAACCCGGATCGCGTGATCGCGCAGTTCGAAGGCGCGGCCACGTTCGGTGCGGGCGTCGCGATGGTCAGCGCGCTCTCCGCGCAGGGCGGACGCATCCGCGAAGGCAACTTCCACAACTACCAGGTGCCGCGCATTCATCAGGCGCCGCTCCGCACCCACGTCCACATCGTCGAGACGACGGAGCCGCCCGCCGGCGTCGGTGAGCCTGGTGTGCCGCCGGTCGCACCGGCGATCTGCAACGCGATCTTCGCGGCGACGGGCAAGCGGGTTCGCGAACTGCCGGTGGGGAAAGTGACTTAGGGTGCCTCGGTGCACGGGGTGCACGGGGTGCACGGGGTGCACGGGGTGCCCAGGGTGCCCAGGGTGCCCAGGGTGCACAGGGTGCAGGACGAGATCTGACGGGCCGCATGGGCATCTGGGATGACGTCTGGACCGCGGCACGCACACTTCGCCAGGCGCGAGGATTCTTTGTTACGGCCGCGGGGACACTCGCCTTCGGGATCGGGTTGTGCCTGCTTGCGCTCGCGGTTGCACAGGCGTACCTCCTGCGCGGACTGCCGTACCCCGCCGCCGATCGCCTCTACACGGTGACCTACGGGCTGCCGGATCAGCCCTTCCAACGCGACCTCGAGACGCTGCCCTGGGACACGCTGGAGGACATCGTGGAGCATCCTCTGGCGTGGGATCTCGACATGTTCTACGTTCTGGGCGGCGCCTATCCCGAGTCGTTGCAGGGCACCTGGGTCACACCCGGCTTCATGGCGGGACTCGGTGTCACCCCGGCCATCGGGCGTACGTTCGCGCAGGACGACTTCCACGGCGGCGGCCCGCATCCCGCCCTCATCAGCCATCGCGTGTGGCGCACGCGGTGGGCGGGCGACCCGGCCGTGCTGGGCCGCTCGTTCGAGGCGTACGTCAGCGACCGGCCGGAGGAAGCCGAGACGTTCGTGGTCGTGGGCGTGCTGCCCGAGCGCTTCTGGCACCTTAACGCCTACACCGACGTGCTCGTGCCGCTGGCCGCGCCGACGTTCCCCTACTACCTGCGGCTGCGCCCGGGCGTCTCGGCCGACACCGCCGCCGCGCGCATCACGCAGCTCGTGCGTAACGGGGGCCTTGGCGCCCCCTCCGACTTCGAGGCCCGTCTCGATCTCGTGCACGCGCGCTACGTGGCGCCGACGCGGCCGGCGATCGTGGCGGTCTCGTGGGCCGCGGGGCTCGTGCTGCTGATCGCCTGCGCCAACACGAGCCTACTTGTGCTTCTCCGCACCGCGCGGCGCCGGCGCGAGCTCGCGGTGCGCCTGGCGCTCGGCGCGACGGGCACCAGGCTCGCGCGCCTGTTCGTCACGGAGGCCGTGCTCGTGACGGCAACCGCGGTCGTCGTGGCACTGGTGGCCGCCGCGGTTTCGCTGACCGCGCTTGGCCCGCACATCGAGGCGCATCTCGGTCGTGCTGTGCCCGGGGGCGTGTCGACGATGCTGATCGACGGCACCGTGGTGGCCGCCGCCCTTGGCGCCGGCGTCCTCGTCGCGACGCTGCTCGCCATCGTGCCCCTGCTGCTGATGCGGCGTCAGACCGCACATGCGGGACTGACCACCCGTGGCGCCAGCGACGGACCAGGCGTGCGGCGCACGCGCACCTTGCTCATCGCCACCGAGGTCGCCGTGTCACTCACGCTGCTGAGCGGGTCGCTACTGATGGTCCAGAGCGCGCGAGGCATGCTCGCGCTCGACTTCGGGTACGACGCGACGGGCATCCAGGCGTACCCTCTGGCGCTGCGCCAGCAGTCGTACCCGGACGCGGCGGCGCAGGCCGCCTACTTTGTCCGCGTCGAGGAGCGCCTGCGCGCGCAGTGGCCTTCCGTCGCGCTCTCGGTGGGCTGGCCCATGAACCAGCCGGTTCTGTGGGACGTGGAGGCCGCCGCCGATGGCCGGCGAGCGTTGGCAGGCGTCACCGCCGTCAGCGCGAGCTACTTCGCGACGCTCGACGTCCCGGTGCTTCTCGGCCGGAACTTCACGGACGAGGATCGGCCTGGGGGCATGCCCGTGGCGCTGCTGAGCGCCACGGCGGCGGCGCGTCTGTCGCCCGATGGCGCCGTCGGCCGCACCGTGCGGCTCTTGCCGGGCGCCACGGCCGCTCCACCAAGCGAATACACGGTGGTCGGCGTCGTCGGCGACGTACGCCAGGGCCACCGCGACGACGTGCTGGCCGATGTGTACCTCCCGCTGTCGCAGCGCGGGGGCCGCTTCACTCAGCTCTACGTCCGCGACACGTCCGGCACGCCCCGGACGGACGCGGCGATTCGCGCGGCGCTGGCGGAGATCGATCCCGAAGCGGCCCTCGCGTCGCCGCGCTCGCTCGAACGCGAGGTGCAGGTCGAACGCGCCCGGCCGCGGTTTCTGGCGGGCCTTCTCGCCGCCTTCGCCACCTTCGCCGCCGCGCTGGCGCTCATCGGGCTCTACGGCGTGATTGCCTACGCGGTGCGCCAACGGGAACGCGAGATGGCCGTACGCATGGCCGTCGGCGCCCGCCCCGCCGCCGTCGTCGCGCTCTTCGTGCGGGCCGGGGCGCTCGCGATCGCGGCCGGTCTCGGCGCGGGCGTCTGGGGCGCGACGATGATGGGCCGGCTGCTCGAGCGCGAGCTGTACGGTGTCGGGCCAACCGAACCGGCGCTCCTGGGCCTGACCGCGGCCGTGTTCGCCGCCGCAGCGCTTGCGGCCGTCTGGTGGCCGGCAAAGCGCGCGGCCCGCGTGGAGATCACCACGCTCCTGAGGGACGCCTGATCATCAGCACCTGAAGCACCTGTGGCGCCTGAGGCACCTGGCGCACCTGCGGCACCGCACCTAGGCACCTGAGGCAGCACCCAGGCACATGATTACGCGTCTGTAATGGCTCCCTTGCTCGCGGACGAGACCTGCTTTGCGTACTTCGCCAGGACGCCGCGCGTGTAACGGGGCTTCGGCGCCTTCCATGCCTTGCGACGGGCGCGCAATTCGCGATCGGGGACGTCGAGCGTCAGGGTGCGGGCGCGGGCGTCGATCGTGATGCGGTCGCCGCGTTTCACCAGCGCCAGCGGCCCGCCGACCGCGGCCTCCGGCGTGACGTGGCCCACCACAAATCCGTGACTGCCGCCGCTGAAGCGGCCGTCGGTGATGAGCGCCACATCCTGGCCGAGGCCGCGGCCCATGATGGCGCTCGTCGGCGACAGCATCTCGCGCATGCCCGGCCCGCCGCGCGGCCCCTCATACCGAATCACCACGACGTGGCCGCGCTTCACCCTGCCGTCGAGGATCGCCGCCAGCGCCTCCTCCTCGCGGTTGAAGACCACGGCGGTGCCCGTGAAGCGCTCCCCTTCCTTGCCGGAGATCTTCGCGACCGCGCCTTCGGGGGCAAGGTTGCCGTAGAGCACCACGAGGTGGCTGCTCTTCTTGATGGGATCATCGAAGCCACGGACCACGTCCTGGCCGGCGGGGTACGGGGGCGCGTCCGCCAGGTTCGCGGCGAGCGTGCGGCCGGTCACGGTCATCGCATCGCCGTGCAGCAGCCCCTCATCGAGCAGCATCTTCATGAGCGGCGTCAGCCCGCCGATCCGCACGAGCTCCGCCATCACGTACTTGCCGCTCGGCTTGAGGTCCGCCAGCACCGGGACGCGCTTCCCAATCCGCGTGAAGTCGTCGACCGAGAGCCTCACGCCCGCCGCATGCGCGATGGCCAGCAGGTGGAGCACGGCGTTGGTGGACCCGCCGAGCGCGATCACCGTGGTGATGGCGTTCTCGAACGCCTTGCGCGTCATGATGTCGCGCGGCCGGATCCCCAGCTCGAGCAGCCGCACGGCCGCCGCGCCGGCCCGCGCGCAGTCGTCGCGCTTCTCCGGCGAGATGGCGGCCTGCGCGGAGCTGTTCGGCAGGCTCATGCCGAGGGCCTCGATCGCCGACGCCATCGTGTTCGCCGTATACATCCCGCCGCAGGAGCCCGCGCCCGGGCACGCCTGCTGCTCGAGATCCGCCAGCTCCGCGTCGGTGATGGTCCCGGCCGCATGCTGCCCCACCGCCTCGAAGACCGAGACGATATCGACGGGACGCTCGCGCCAGGTGCCAGGCATGATGGTGCCGCCATAGACGAACACCGCGGGCCGGTTCAGCCGCGCCATGGCGATGACGCACGCCGGCATGTTCTTGTCACACCCGCCGATCGCCACGAGCGCATCGAGGCTCTCGCCGCCCATGACCGTCTCGATCGAGTCGGCGATGACCTCGCGCGACACGAGGGAGTACTTCATCCCCTCGGTGCCCATCGAGATGGCGTCGGACACGGTAATCGTGCCGAAGATGATCGCCTTGCCGCCGGCCCCATCCACGCCCGCGGCCGCGTGCCTCGCCAGCTCGTCGATGTGCATGTTGCACGGCGTGACCTGGCTCCACGTCGAGGCCACCCCGACCTGCGGCTTGCGGAAGTCCTCGCGCGTGAAGCCCACGGCATGCAGCATCGCGCGCCCCGGCGCGCGCTCGGGACCGTCGACGACGAGGGAGGAATGCGGGCGAACGGAAATGGACTTGGCCACGGTGCTGGTGGGCGGATGACGCAGGCCGTCTGGTCCAATCCGCAGATGACGCAGATTACACGGATGCGGCACGTTTCACAACGAGCGACGCGTCCCATGCGGTGACCTCGGCATCACCGCGCACGCAACCGCGACCCGTCCCGCGGGCGGCCAGAGGCCGCCTCGACGTGGCCGAGACGCCGTGAGCGAGAGCCCGCGTGAGAGCGCCTGCGGGCTCTCGCTCACGGCGTCTCGGCCACGCCGGTGCTCCCGGTCTGCGACCGGCAGCCGCGGGACCAGAGCGTGGGGGCATCCGTGTCATCTGCGTCATCTGCGGATGATCCAGGCTCAACCGGCACCGCCGGACGCGTCGTGATCGCGGAGCGTGCCCCTCAGCCGTGGTGATGGTGATGATGCGGCTGCGGTGCGGAGCCGGCCGGCACCGCCCGGCGGGACGCCTCCGCTGGCGCGCGGCGGGCTTCGAGCCATGCCACCCAGCGGTCGATGCCCTCGCCCGTCTTCGCTGACACCCGGAAGACCTCGGGGTGCGGCATGACGGTGCCGATGTTCCGCTCGATCAGATCGAGATCGATGTCGAGGTACGGCACCAGGTCGATCTTGGTGATGAGGACCAGGTCGGCCTTGCGGAACATGACGGGGTACTTGAGCGGCTTGTCCTCGCCTTCGTGCGCCGCCAGCAACACGACGTTGGCGGCCTGCCCGAGGTCGTAGACGGCCGGGCACACGAGATTGCCCACGTTCTCGATGAACAGGTAGTCGAGTCCCGTCCACGGGAAGTGATGGAGCGCGTGGTGCACCATCTCCGCGTCGAGGTGGCAGGCCGACCCGGTCGTGATGGACAGCGACGGAATCCCCGCCGCCTGCAGCCGCGTCGCATCGTTCTCGGTCGCGAGATCACCGGCCAGCGCCCCGAGCCGTCCGGCGCCGAAGTGGCGTGCGGTGGCTTCGAGCACGGCGGTCTTGCCGGCGCCCGGCGATCCCATCACGTTGATGGCCACCACGTCCGACTGCGCGAAGTGGCTCCGGTTGTGCGCTGCCTGCTGGTCGTTCACCGAGAGGATCCGATCGTGTACGTCCACCGGGACCGACTTGTCTCCACATCCACAGACGTCACACATCACGGCACCTCCAGCTCAATCCGCACCAGGTCGATTTCGTCGCCGCTCGCGAGCCGCACCGGCGCCCCGCACGACGGACACACCAGCCGGGCGCCCTTCGCGGGCGCCCCGCCGCAGGCCGGACACGCCCAGCGCGCCTCGACCTCCTCGATGCACAGGGGCGCATGCTCGCACAGCGTCCCCGGCGTGAACAACGTATAGGCCGTCTGCAGCAGCCCCGGCTCCACGCCGGAGACGGCGCCAATCCGCACATGCACCGCATGCACGGCCGTGGCCTGGCGCGCCCCCGCCTCCGCGACGATGCGGTCGTAGAGGGCGCTCACGATCGAGTACTCATGCATGGCTTTCAGCTCTCGGCTGTCGGCTTTCAGCTAGCAGATGCGCGGCAGGGGCTCGCCTTCTGACTCGGCCAGCAGCCGGTGTCCGAACCCCGTGTCGAGAATCAGCATCCCGGGCGATTCCGCAATCGCGCGGCCGATGATCGCGGCGTTCCGGCCGAGCGCGTGGGCCCGCAGCGCGGCCAGCACGGCGTCCGCCACCTCCGCGCGCACGCCGATCACGGCCTTCCCCTCGTTGGCCACGTGCAGCGGCTCGATTCCGAGCAGCTCCGACGCCGCGCGCACCTCCTCGGTCACCGGCAACGCACCTTCCTCGAGCAGCACGCCGACGCGCCCCTTGCCGGCCATCTCGTGCAGGGCGCTCGCCACCCCGCCGCGCGTCGGGTCCTTCATGGCCACGACGCCGTCGCCGCCGGCGTCGAGCGCCGCGCGGATGAGCCCGTTGATGGGGGCCACGTCCGACTGCAGCTCGCCCTCGAGCGCCAGGCCGTGCCGCGACACCATCACGGCCATGCCGTGGTCTCCGATCGTGCCGGTCACGATGATGACGTCGCCCGCGCGCAGGCCGTTGTCGCGCACGAGCCGGCGCGTCAGCGCCACGCCGGTCGTGTTGATCACGAGGCCATCGACCTCCCCGCGCCCCATCACCTTGGTGTCGCCCGTCACGATGGGCGCACCGGCCTCGCGGCACGCGAGGTTCATCGAGGCCTGGAGCTGCTGCAGCTCCTCGCGGGGAAAGCCCTCCTCGATGATCACGGCGCAAGTGAGCCCGAGCGGCTCCGTCGCCCCCATCACCGCCAGGTCGTTGACCGTGCCGCAGATCGACAGCCGCCCGATGTCCCCGCCCGGGAACACCCGCGGATGAATCACATGCGAATCCGTCGTCACGACCAGCCACTGGTCGCCCACCGGAAACGCCGCCCCATCGTCCAACGCCGCGAGCCCGACGATGCCCGGCCGGGTGTCGGGATCGAGACCGCGGAGGAAGACCTGTTCGATGAGGGCGCGCATGGCGCGTCCGCCCGCCCCGTGCTTCATCGCGACGCGATCGTCGGCCGGCAGTGTCCGCAGCGTCATCGCGCGCCTCCGATCATCGCGGCCACGTCCGGCCGCCCGCCGTACTGCCACCAGATCTTGCACGTGCCCTCACTGCTCACCATGCAGGCGCCGACCGGGTTCTCCGGCACGCAGTCCTTCCCGTAGAGCGCGCAGTCGTGGGGTGTCTTGAGGCCGACCATGATCGAGCCGCACAGGCACTGCACCGCGAGGTCGCTCGGGCCGTCGCCCGCGGCGAGGGCCGGGTCCACGCGGTAGACACGACGGGCGTCCCGATGCGCGAACTCGTCGCGGATCTCGAGGTTGCCCTCGGGGATGTCGGCGATGCCGCGCCAGTGGCCCGACTGCATCTTGAAGACGCGCCAGAGCTGCTCCTGCGCGCGCCGGTTGCCCTCGCGCGTCACACAGCGGGGATACGCATTGACGACGGCCGGCGTCCCGCGGCCCACGAGCTCGACGAGCGCCACCATCCCGGCCAGGATATCGAGCGGCTCGAAGCCCGCGACGACGACCGGCATCCGGTACTTCTCGACGAATTCCTCGAAGATGCCCCAGCCCGTGATGATGGCCGCGTGCCCGGCGGCGAGGAAGCCCTCGACGAGCGACTCCTCCATCCCGGCCACCACGTTCATCGCCGGCGGCACGAACTTGTGGGCCGAGAGCACCGTGAAGTTCGACGGCAGGTCGTCGCGCAGCAGCACCGTCGCGGTCGTGACCGCCGTGGTTTCGAAGCCGGTGGCGAAGAACACCACCGGATCCGTGGTCGTGCGCGCGATCGCCACCGCCTGGTCGATGCTGTAGACCACCTCCACCCGCCCGCCGGCCGCCTGCGCGTCGGCGAGCGACTTCGACGTGCCAGGCACGCGCAGCATGTCGCCGTAGGTCGCCACCGTCGCGCCCTGCATCACGAGCGCCACGGCCTCGTCCACCTCCGGCTGATCGGTGATGCACACCGGACAGCCGGGCCCCATGATCATGTTGAGCGACTTCGGGAAGGTGGCGCGCAGGCCGAACCGCGCCATGGCCTGCTCGTGGCTGCCGCAGACGTGCATGACGTTGACGGGCCGCCCGATCTCCGCCATGAGCGCATGCAGCCGGTCCACGAGGGCCTTCGCGCGCGCGGGATCCCGGAACTTCATCTGGGTCGTCCCGTTCATGACGGCTCCCCCTTCGGGTGCGCGGGCCCGAGCGAACCGAGTTCGCCGGCCACATCCTCGGCCATCAGGTCGCCGCCATCCGTCTCGCGCAGCAGTTCCTCATACAGCGCAAGCGTCCCTTCGATGTCGTCCTCGGGGATGCGCCGGATCGCGTAGCCCACGTGGTTGAGGATGTAGTCGCCCGGCTTCACCGGTTCGTCGACCAGGTCGAGCGCCACCTGCTTGCGCACGCCCCAGAAGTCGACGACGGCGGTGAGGCCTGTGATCTCGACGATACGACCGGGAATGCCTAGACACATGGGGAACGCTCTTTCTTCTTCGCTGTTGGCTATCGGCTCTCAGCTATCGGCTCTCAGCTATCGGCTACCGGCGCTCGGCAATCTGCACTCTGCAATCTGCAATCTGCAATCTGCAATCTGGGACGCCACCATGGCCTGGCCCAGGGCGAGTCCGCCATCGCCGCAGGGGGCCTGGCGATTCAGCAGCACCCGTGTGCCGCCGAGGCGGGCGCACAGGTCCTCGGTCAGCAGCGCATTCTGAAAGCACCCGCCGCTGAGCGCCACGGGGTGCTCTCCGTGCACCGCCATGGCGCGGGTCACCGCCGCGGCCGTCGCCGCGGCCAGGGTGCGATGGAACCGCGCGGAGAGGGCGCCCGCACCGACGCCGCGCAGGAGATCGGCCACCAGCGCGCGCACGGCCGGCCGCAGGTCGATCTCCCATGGCGCGCGGGCCCCGTCAATCAGGAAGGGATACTCGCCCCGTTCCTCGATGTCCGCGACCGCGTTGACCTCCGCGGCCAACTGGCCTTCGTAGGTGGCGTGCGACCTGCCGAGCAGGAGCGCCCCGACGGCGTCGAAGTAGCGGCCCGCCCCGTGGGCCGGGACCGTCTGGAGTCCGGTCGCGATCATCCGGCGGATCGCAGCCGTCTCGGACGCCTTGATGGCCGAGAACACCGGGAACGCCTCGAGCGTCGCGCCGCCGTCGAAGGCGTCGTCCAGGAGCGCCAGCGCCGTGCGCCACGGCGCGCGGATCGCCGCATCGCCGCCCGCGAGCGGAATCGGCCTCAACGTCGCGATGCGCGTCATCACCACGCCGTCCACCCGCAGAATCTCCCCGCCCCAGGCCGCCCCGTCGTCTCCGTAGCCGGTGCCGTCGTAGGCCACGCCCACGACGGGCGCGGAGACCCCGTGCTCCGCCAGGACGCTGGCGATGTGCGCGTGGTGATGCTGCACGCCGACGTGCCTGACGTTCGGCCACTGCCGTGCAAACCACGTCGAGTGGTACCCGGGGTGCAAGTCGTACGCCACGACCGAGGGCGTCACCTCGAGGAAGCGCAGCAGGCGCGCGACCGCGGCCTCGAAGGCGCGGTAGGTCGGCAGGTGATCGAGGTCCCCGACGTGGGGCCCGAGGAACGCCTCGTCGCCGCGGATCACGCAGCACGCGTTCTTCAGCAGCCCGCCGACGGCGAGCACGGGCATCGCCGCCGTGCGCGCCAGCGGGATTGCCTCCGGCACGTACCCGCGCGAGCGGCGCAGGATCGACGGCGCGCCCGCGATCACGCGCGCGACCGAATCGTCGGCCGGCGTCGCGATCGGACGGTCGTGGACGAGCAGCAGGTCGGCGATCGCCCCGAGGCGCACCACCGCGTCGTCGTTGTCCGACGCAATCGGCTCGTCGCTCACGTTGCCCGATGTCATGACCAGCGGGCGCCGGCAATCGCCGAGCAACAGGTGGTGCAGCGGGCTGTAGGCGATCATCAGACCGACGAGCGGCGTGCCCGGGGCGACGGCGGACGCCAGCGGCGAGGGCTCACGCCTGGTCAGCAGCACGATGGGGCGCGCCGGGCTGGTCAGGAGATCGCGCTCGGCCTCGCTCACGACGGCCAGCCGCGCCGCCTCGTCCATCGAGGCGACCATCACCGCAAACGGCTTCTCGTCACGGCGCTTCCGCGTGCGCAGCCGGCCGACGGCGGCGGCGTTCGTGGCATCGCAGGCCAGATGGTAGCCGCCGATCCCCTTCACGGCCACGATCTCGCCCGCGAGAATCGCGTCCGCGCCGAGGCGGACGGCGTCGCGACAGGCGACGGCACGGCCATCGGGCGCGATCGCCTGGAGTCGCGGGCCGCAGTCGGGGCAGGCGTTGGGCTGCGCGTGGAACCGGCGGTCTGCCGGCGCGTCGTACTCGCCCTGGCACGCCGCGCACATCGTGAACCCGGCCATCGTCGTCGACGGCCGGTCGTAGGGGATGTCGGTGGCGATGGTGAAGCGCGGTCCGCAGTTCGTGCAGTTGATGAAGGGATACCGGTAGCGCCGATCAGCGGGATCGGTGAGCTCCGCAAGGCATGCGGGGCAGGTGGCGAGGTCCGGCGGGATCGAGACGTGGCGGCCGCCGCCGGGGAGGCTGGCCACGATCTCGAACGTCGACAGGTGCTCCACCGCTGCGGGGGACGCGGCGATCGCCCGGATGCGCGCGGCCGCCGGGGGCACGGCGCGCAGCTGTCGCTCGAACCGGTCAAGCGCCGCGGACGAGCCGAAGGCGTCTATCGTGACGCCCTCACTGTCATTCCAGACGCGCCCCGTCAGACCGGCATCATGGGCAAGCCGGTAGACCCACGGCCGGAATCCGACGCCCTGCACGGTCCCGTGCACGCTGATGCGGCGTCCTTCCACCATCGACACGCACTCAGACAACCGCAGGGGACCCATACGGGAATGCCGCGCAATTGCGGTGCCAGCGGTTCACAGGGGCATTATGGCGGGACCTGGCGTGGACGGGGGGACCTCTACCGGTTTTCCGGCAGTGAATGCGGAGACCGCTTCCGGCGTGCTCACGCCCCGCCGGGACGGCGAAAGACGACCTCGCCGGCTTCAAGGGTAAACGGCACCTCGACGAGCGGCTCGGTGGCCGGGCCGCCCACGGGGCGGCCGGATCTCGTGAAGAGGCCATCGTGGCACGCGCAGACGTAGCGCTCGCGGTCCTCGTGCCATGTGACGAGGCACCCCATGTGGGTGCAGACGAGATAGCGTGCGTGGATGGCGCCGGCGTCGCTCACGACCTCGACGGGCTTCCCGCCCACGAGGACCCGCACCCGGCGTCCCGCCGCGAGATCCGCCAACGGCACCACGGCCTCGGGCGGCACGGGCGCGGCGTCACACGCCGCCGCCAGGCCCGCGGCGACGACCGCCAGGCCGCGTAGCGCGTCACGACGCGTGACTGGAGGCTGTGGCATCGACCGGCCGCTCCCACCAGGTGTCGGCGGTCCCGGGCGCGTCGCGCTTCACGAGCGGCACACCGAGACGCTGCAGTTCCTCCGCCACCTGCGCGATGAGTTCCGGCACGCGGTCACGCACGACCGGGCTCAGTCCGGGCCACGCCTCGGTCTGCTCCGGGATGACGCCGATGAGCACGACCTCGCGCGGCCCGCGGCCGGCGAGGTGCAGTGTGATCAGCGTTTCCTTGACGCCGGGCTCGTGCGGCCCGAGCCGCGGCAGCGGCGCGTTCGCGAGAATCTGCTCGAGCCGGTAGACCCGCATGTCCCCGGGCGCCCCGCCGGCCTTCACCGTGTCCACGATGATGCAGGCGTCGGTGTCGGCCATGAACGGGATGAGGTCGAGGCCCGGGGTCCCCGCATCGCAGAACTCCACGCCGTCGGGACAGTGATAAGCGGCGCGGAGATGCTCGATGACGTACGGTCCGACGGCATCGTCGCCCATCAGCACGTTGCCCAGCCCGATGACGTTGATCATGCCGGCACCGAGCCGAGCACGCGAACCCTCGACTGCTCCTTGCCGTCCACGTCGAGCGTGTGGATGGCGCAGGCAATGCACGGGTCGAACGAGTGGACGGTGCGCAGCGCCTCGAGCGGGCGCTCGGCATCCGCCACGGGATTGCCGACGAGCGACGCCTCGTAGGGGCCCGGCTGATCGTGCTCGTCGCGCGGTCCGGCGTTCCAGGTCGAGGGCACGACCGCCTGGTAGTTCTTGATCTTCCCGCTGTCGATCACGATCCAGTGCGAGAGCGTGCCGCGCGGTGCTTCGTGCACGCCGAAGCCACGCTGCTCGCCTGACGGGAACACCGGCTCGTTGAAGATGTCGGTGTCGCCGGACCCGATGTTGTTGACGAGCAGGTCCCAGTGCTTCATCGCGAGCTCGCCGAGAACCTGGGTCCGGATCATCCGCGCCGCGTGCCGTCCCATGGTCGAATGGAGCGCGGCCGGCGTGAGCTGGGTGCCGGCCACCTTCGAGGCGACCTCCAGGGTGCGCGACGCCCACTTGGTCGTCAGCGGGTCGCCCTGCGCGAACGCCACCAGCACCTGCGCGAGCGGCCCCACCTGCATGGCCTGGCCGTTGAACCGCGGCGCCTTGATCCACGAGTACTTCCGATCGGCGTCGAACGGGTTGTACTTCGGGTTGGTCTCGCCCTCCCACGGGTGCAGGGTCTTGTCGCCCTCGTAGTAGGCGCGCGTCACGTTCTCGGTGACCCCCTGCTCGAACGACGGGTCCGTCCAGGTGCTGAACGGCTGCACGCTCTTGAGATCGCCGTTCATGATCACGCCGCCGGGCATGTCGAAGGCCGTCGCGGCCGCGTCCGTCGGCAGGTCGGGCACCGCCAGGTAGTTGTCCACGCCGCGTCCGTAGCCGAACCACTCCGGGTACATCGCGCCGATGGCGCACACGTCCGGGAAGTACACCTGCTCCAGGAACTGCTTCACCTCGGCGAAGAGCGACCGGATGGTGTAGAGCTTGGTCATGTTGAGCGTGGCCTCGTTGTCGAGGTTGATGGCATTGGCCACGCCGCCGACCGCCAGGTTCTGGATGTTCGGGGTCTTGCTGCCGAGGATCGCGACGATCTGGTTCGCCTTGCGCTGGTATTCGAGCGCCTGCAGGTAGTGCGCCACCGCCAGCAGGTTGATCTCGGGCGAGAGCCGCATCGCGGGATGGCCCCAGTAGCCGTTGGCGAAGATGCCGAGCTGCCCCTGGCCGACGAACCCGCTCAGCCGTTCCTGGACGGCCTTCAGATCCTTGTAGCCGTTGTGCGGCCACTCCGACAGCGACTCGGCCACCTGCGACGCCTTCATCGGGTCGGCCTTGAGCGCCGAGACCACGTCGACGAAGTCGAGCGCCGACAGATGGTAGAAGTGCACGATGTGATCGTGCAGGCCGTGCGCGATCAGGATGAGGTTGCGGATGTACTGCGCGTTCGGCGGAATCTCGAGCTTCAGCGCGTGCTCCACGGCGCGCACCGAGGCGATGGCATGCACGGTCGTGCAGACGCCGCAGAAGCGCTGGGTGAAGAGCCAGGCCTCGCGCGGGTCGCGTCCCTCGAGAATGCGCTCGATCCCCCGGAACATCTGACCGGACGACCAGGCCTTGGTGACGCGGCCGCCGTCGACTTCGACGTCGATGCGCAGATGCCCTTCGATGCGGGTAACCGGGTCGATCGTGACCTTCGCCATGGCGGACTCCCTGTGCCTTCCAGTTCATGCCCCGGCCCTGCCGGCGCCGGCGCCCTTCGTCTTGTGCGGGGCGCTACGTTCGCGCGAGGATCGGCGCCCGCGCCTCCGGCGCGCGGCCGGTCAGGATCGGGAAGTACTTCACTATCATCACGTAGCCCAGCACCTCGAGGGACACGAGCCCGGCGGTGACCAGCGTCTCCCCCACGCTCGGGAAGTACGACCAGTGCGCGCCGGGGTTGAACGCCACCAGGTAGACGTCGAACCGGTAGAGCGCACCGCCCAGCACGAGCACCATCGCCGCCCGGAACAGGTTGCCCATGTCCGCGCGCTGCCGCTCCGTCGCCAGCATCAGCGGCGCCGCGATGAACAGCCCGATCTCGATGAGCGACAGCACGCTGTACAGGTCGAAGGCGAACAGCGCGCCCAGTTGCCCGCGCCAGACCAGATCGCCCAGGCGCAGCACCAGATACAGGCCGAGCACCGGCAGGATGGCCTGCCCCAGCCCCGCCAGCATCTCACGCTCCGGGCGCCGCTTCAGCACCGACGACGCCAGCGCCCCCTCCATGACCACCGCCGCATACCCCATCCCGACGCAGGAGACGAGGAACAGGAGCGGCAGCAGGGGCGTGTTCCACAGCTCGTGCAGCCGCGGTCCGGCCAGCAGCAACAGCGACCCCAGTGACGACTGGTGCATGGTCGGCAGGAGCAGCCCGAGCGCGATCACCCAGACGAGGGCCTTCTTCATGAACGGCAGGCCCCGCTCGCTCACGCGCCGGATCCAGGGCGTCTCGGCCGTCACGCCGCGTTCGAAGAACGCCGGGCTCAACTCGATCCACAGCACCATGGTGTAAGCCATGATGCACAGCGCGACCTCGAGCAGCACGGAGTTCAGGTTCCAGTGCCAGAAGTACAGCGGCACCTTCCAGAGCAGCCAGTAGCGGCCGACATCGAGGACGACTGACACGCCGGCGATGGTGTAGCCGAAGGCGCTCGTCAACAGCGCCGGGCGGACAAGCGGATGATACTGCCCCTTGTTGAGGATGTACACCAGCAGCGCCATGGCGTAGCCGCCGCAGGCGAGGGCCGTGCCCGTGACGACATCGAACGCGATCCAGAGGCCCCACGGGTACCCGTCGTTCAGGTTCGTGGCCGCGCCCAGGCCGAATGCCAGGCGATAGACGATCGCCAGGGCGCCGATGCCGGCCACGACCGCGACGATCTTCACCCCGGGCGTGAAGAAGGCGCCCCCCACGGGGCCGGGGGCGTGCCGGACGTCCGCATGCGCGCTCATGGCTGGCCTCCGTCCGCATTCCCGGCCGTCTCATTGCCCTGCTTCGCGCGATGACGGAGCATGACCGCCGCCAGGACGCCGTAGAGCGCCACCGGCGCGGCGAACCACTGGTAGATCCCATGCTGCAGCGACCGCTGCGTCTCCGGCACCGAGCGCGGCCCGATGTCGGGCAGGCCGATCTGCTCGAACGGCACATGCGACAGGTACAGCACCTGCGTGCCGCCCGCGTCGAACTCGCCGTAGACCTTCGGTACGTACCGGTCGGGATGCGCCTCGAGCCGGCGGTGCGCCTCCGCGAGCAGGTCGGCACGCGTCCCGTAGATCACCGCCTCGCGCGGGCACACCTCGCAGCACGCCGGCTCCTTGCCCTCCGCCAGCCGGTGGTTGCACAGCTCGCACTTCGAGATCTTCGGGTTGAACGCCTTGGTCCACTCGAACTTCGGGATGTTGTACGGGCAGGCCATCTGGCAGTACCGGCACCCGGTGCACAGCGACGCCTCGTAGGTGACGATGCCGAACTCGCGCTTCTGGAGGGAGCCGAGCATGCACGCGTTCACGCAGGCCGGATCGATGCAGTGCATGCACTGCTGCTTGACGAACGAGCGGGTCGGCCCGTCGACGTACAGCTTGATGATGTTCCTCGTGTGCTGGTTGAGGTCCACCGGCGCCTGCCACTTGCCCTCGGACCACGCCGTGTCGCGCTCGCGATCGTTCGCGTCCGCACAGGCGACCACGCACGCCTTGCAGCCGATGCAGAGCGTCGTGTCGTAGAGCATGCCGACCGCGTCGGCGGGCGCCTCGGCGGCCGCCGCCGGCCTGGCGCTGATCGCCGAGACCGCCGAGGTCGCCGTGACGCTCGCCATGGCCTTGAGCGCCGACCGCCTGGAAATACCCATGTCGCGCTCCTTACGAGGCCGGACGGTCGTCGGACGGGCGATCGGCGTCCGCGGCGCCGATCTTCTTGGACGCCACGTAACCCGCCCCGACGAGGGCGCCGCCGATGATGCCGGCCACGCCGGTGGCCACCGGGCTCACCCCGCCCTGTTCCGCGTAGATCGGGGGATACGTGTCAGGCGGCGTCGGCCGCTCGATGTCGATGGTCTGGAAGGCCGGCACGCGGAACGCCAGCTTCTCCTCGGTGCAGCCGAAGCAGGGGCTGCCGAGTCCGATCGGCCACGCGTCAATGACCTCGCAGAAGTGCATCACCGAGCAGTTGGCGTGCGTCTGCGGCCCCTTGCAGCCCAGCTTGTAGAGGCAGTAGCCGAGCCGGTGCCCCTCGTCGCCGAACTTGTTCGCGAACCGGCCGGCATCGAAGTGCGCCCGGCGCGGGCAGTGCTCGTGAATCGTGCGGCCGTAGGCGAAGAGCGGCCGCCCGAGGTCGTCGAGCGCCGGCAGCGTGCCGAACGTCGCATACTGCAGCACCACGCCCAGGAAGTTGTACGGGTTGGCCGGGCACCCGGGAATCGTCACGACCGTCTTGCCGAGCACGGTCGAGACGCCGGTGGCGCCGGTCGGATTCGGATCGGCGGAGGGAATGCCGCCCCACGAGGCGCAGGACCCGATCGAGATGATGGCGCCGGCCTTCGCGGCCACGTCCTCGAGCATCTCGATGGCGGTGCGCCCGCCGATCTGACAGTAGATGCCGTTCTCCTTCGTCGGGATCGCCCCTTCGACCACCAGCACGTACTTGCCGGCGTTGGCGGCCATCGCGTCCTGGAGCGACTTCTCGGCCTGATGGCCCGCCGCGGCCATCAGCGTCTCGTGATAGTCGAGCGAGATCAGATCGAGGATGACGTCGGCCACATCCGGGTGCGACGTGCGCAGCAGCGACT
Source organism: Vicinamibacterales bacterium (assembly GCA_030680175.1). Taxonomy (GTDB): domain Bacteria; phylum Acidobacteriota; class Vicinamibacteria; order Vicinamibacterales; family UBA2999; genus JAUXWO01. Next base: position 2,744 of record JAUXWO010000079.1, on the reverse strand, counting down.
CGGTACAGCCGGTGCATTCCTGGAAATGTAGCCAGATCACGGAGGGGCGCGCGCCCGTGGCGGCCGTCTCGATGACCTGGGCGACCGCGGTGCTGGACATCCCGACGGCCGCGGCCGCCATGGTGCAGACCTTGACGAAGTCGCGGCGCGAGAGCGCCAGCGTGGGCGGACGGGACGGCGTGATGGGGTGAAGGCGAGCTGACCAGGACATACACGACCCTCCGGTTCACCTCACGTGGGGCAGATTGCGTGCCACCGCTGAGGCCATGAATTGCCCGGCAAGTCTCGTGGCCGCCTCCGCCCTCCCCACCGCGCCCACACCGGCTGCCGGGAATCCGCCGGACAATGACGGGGCCTCGCAGGCATGCCCGCTCACCGGCCGTGGCGCCCCGGTGCCTCCCGGCCAGCCGGTATTGCTGGTCATCGGTACGCGAGTTGCGTAGGATGCCCACGGAGGACGGCCATGCTCGCCATCAAGACGATTCTCGTGCCCACCGACTTCAGCGAGACCTCGGAGGTCGCGCTTCGGTACGGCAAGTCGCTCGCACAGACGTTCGGCGCGGCGCTGCACGTCATCCACGTCGTGCAGGAACCCTTCGCGCAACCCTGGGCCGTGGAGGCCTACGGCTTCTCGCTCGCCACGCTCCAGGCCGAGTGGCAGCGCGATGCGGCCGCACGCGTCGAAGGCCTGCTGTCGGCGGAGGAGCGTACCGCGCTCGGCGCCACGCTCACGACCGTCCTCGGCCACCCGTTCGTCGAGATTCTGCGCTACGCGAAGGATCAATCGGTGGACCTCATCGTCCTCGGCACCCACGGGCGCGGACCGCTCGGCCATCTCGTCATGGGGAGCGTCGCCGAGCGGGTCGTGCGCAAGGCGCCCTGCCCCGTCCTGACGGTGCGCCACCCGCAGCACGAGTTCGTGCTGCCGGACCCACAGGGCTGACGCCGCCCAGCCCCGGCTCATGTCTGCCTGCCCGTCTGCCGATTCCTTCCCCATCGGATCGTCGGTCGGGCAGTAGCGGTCTCTTCGCCCCCATTCGGGGGCTCGCTTCTCCACGCCGCGTCGATTGTCTCGCTGCGCTGCGCCCGCCCTGGCGGGCCGTCCCCGGTGCGGCCATTTTTGGGGGGGAGTGGATGAACCTGCGTACGAAAATCGGCGTCATCGCCGCCATTCAATTGCTGGCACTGGCCGCCGTGCTGTTTGCCGCCTACTACAACCAGTCGCGTGCCCAGGTCCGACAGCAGTACGTCGAGAAGGCGCGCGCCATCGTCCTGTCGGCCGAGTCCACGCGGGAGGAGATGGGCCGCAAGTGGGACATCGGCCTCTACCGCGTCGAAGACCTCGCGCAGTGGGCGCGCGAGGGGCACCGTGACAAGGTCGTGTCGGCCGTGCCGGTCTTCACGGCCTGGCGCGCCGCCATGGCCAAGTCGGAGGAAGGCGGCTACCGGTTCCGCACGCCGAAGTTCCAGCCGCGCAACCCCGCCAACGAGCCTGACGAAGTCGAGGCGCGCGTTCTGCGGCTGCTCGAGTCGGGGGTCACGGAGCACTGGGAGATCGACGAAGCGCAGAACGCCATCCGCTTCTTCCGTCCCGTGGTGCTCACGAAGGACTGCCTCGTCTGTCACGGCGAACCGTCGCTGTCGGTGAAGTACTGGAGCAACGACAAGGGGCTCGACGGCACGGGCGGGCCGATGGAGGGCTGGAGCGAGGGCGAGGTCCGCGGCGCCTTCGAGGTGATTCAGTCGCTCGACCAGGCCGACGCCGTGCTGGCGGCCTCGCTCTGGAAGGGCCTCGGCCTCGTCGTGGTCGTGCTGGCCGCCGCGCTCGCCGGCTTCCTGTGGTTCGTCACGCGCAGCGCCATCACGCCCGTCCGCGACATCGCGCTCGGCCTGGTCGGAGGCACCAGCGAGATCTCGAGCGCGGCGAGCCAGGTGTCGTCATCCGCGCAATCGGTCGCGGAAGGCGCCACACGGCAGGCGGCCACGCTCGAGGAGACATCGGCGTCGCTCGAAGAGATGCGCGCGATGACGGCGCAGACGGCGGCACACGCGCGCGAGGCGGCCGGCGTGGTGGCGCAGGTCGACGGCCGGGTGAGGGCCTCGCACACGGCGCTCGACGCCATGGTGACCTCGATGGGCGCCATCCGCACCTCGTCCGACAAGGTGGCGCGGATCATCAAGACGATCGACGAGATCGCGTTCCAGACGAACCTGCTGGCGCTGAACGCGGCCGTGGAAGCCGCCCGCGCCGGAGAAGCGGGCATGGGCTTCGCCGTGGTCGCCGACGAGGTCCGCACGCTCGCGCAGCGGTCCGCGTCGGCCGCCCGCGACACCGCGACCCTGATCGAGGAGGCGACGACCAACGCCGTGGCTGGCGAAGCGCGTGTCGCCGAAGTGGCAGGCAGCATCCGCAGCATCACGGACGATGTCGTCCAGGTGAAGCGGCTCGTTGACGAGGTCGACACCGCGGCGGCGCAGCAGGCGCAGGGCATCAGCCAGGTCGCCGCGGCCATTCAGGAGATGGAGCAGGTGACACAGGCCACCGCGGCAGCTGCCGAGCAGAGTGCGGCCGCCGCGGAGGAGATGAGTGCCCAGGCCGAAGTCTCGCTCGACTACGTCGGCGCGCTGGAGGGCATGATCACGGGCGCGTCGGCCGGGGCCACGCCGTCCGCCGGTCGCCCCGACGCGCCTCCGGCCACCCGCAGCGCGGCCGGGCCGGGCGGACTGCGCCAGGCCGCGTAGAC
>JAUXWO010000004.1 GCA_030680175.1 Vicinamibacterales bacterium | reverse complement strand
CGTGAAGGCGCCGGCGAGGGCGCCCTCGCGCAGCCACCGGTTCCAGACCGGCCGGCAGAACTGGTACACCATGACGTGGTGCTGCATGCACTCGATGCGGCGGCGGAACTCGACCAATCCGGCGCGGATCGAGCCGTAACTGGTGCTGCGAAGATCGCCCGTCATGGACGCGTACGGGACGCCAAAGCCAGCGGCCGCGCGCAGCAGGTTGCGATACTGGAACGGCTCATAGGAGCCGCCGACGTCGGCGGGCTCGGCGAACTTGATGTCCTCGCCCGGTTGCAGGTCGATCGTTGCGCCAGGCTCCAGCGCCGGGACCGGATCGGCCGGCAGCGGATGACCGGCGATCGCCGCCGCGTCAGGGTCCGGCATGCCGAGCGGATCGGAGTCTGGCTCCGGCTTGATGATGAAGGCGCCGAACAGAGCGGCGAGGCGCTTCCTCTCCAGCTCGGCGTCATCGTACATGTCGAGGAGCGCCAGCGTCGCGATCGCCGAGATGGTGTGCGGCACGCCGCGGATCTGCCCGGCGCGCATGGGCTTGTAGAGATGCAGCACCTCCGCGGCGGGAACCGCCGTCGTCTCGCTCGTCGACACGCCGCCGGCGACGCCGGCTCCTGCTGCGCCTGGATGTTTTTTATGGAAATGGTAGGCGGTGCGCCGGCCTATGGCGTCAAACTCGATGCCGCATTCGATACGACGGCCCCCGCCCAAATCCTCGTTCTTCTCCAGCGGCAGCATTTCGGCTGGCAGCAACTGGATCTGCAACGGCACCACCAGCCCGTCCTCGGGATACCTTGGGCGCAGACGGATGAAACATTCGCCCGCCTCGAACATCTCGCCGGCGACGAGCGATTGCAGGCCGTAGAAATCGGTGAGCCAGTCGGCGTCAGCCTCGTCGGTCCAGTCGCGCCAGACCTCCTGAAGGTCTGTCTTCAGGTCCGCGTCATCGAGCATCGGAGCGGGCGTGATGCCGGAGCCAACGAGCGCGGAGACGAACTCCTCCTTCGCCTTTGCCGCATAGCCGTTGTTGACGGCGAGGTAGCGCGAGCGGGCGAGGACGGAAGCCCCGTACGCCTTGATCTGATCGTTGATCGCCGAGGTGAACGTCGGCAGCGCACGCAGGCGTCTGTTGGACCGGCCGGCGTCAAAGGCGCGAAAGCCCGCCGCCTTTCTGTGGATCGGCTCCCCGTGGACGTTTAAGAGCATCAGAGCCCCTTGCTCAGTTGCGTGATGTAGCGCGGGCCGCGGCGGCGGGGCGGGCTCAGCTCGGCCTCCATCGCGGCGATGGCGCGCTCGATCTCTCCAAGCGATCGGAACGTCGTCGAAGTGTCGCCGTGGCGGACCGTCAGCACGCCGGAGCGCGCCGCGTTTTTCAGCGCAGACAGCTGCAGCAGCAGTGACTGTTTCTCTAGCTCATCCATGCGGAGCTCCTGGGCCACGCCGCCTGGGACAGGAACCAGGCAGGTTATCGGGGATTGTCTGCACTCGGGGTGTTGGTAAGACGAGAATGGCTGTGCGCGGTATCCTGGGTGTATTGACGGTGATCTCGCTTTCTGGCGCCGCTTCGGCGGCGGACCCGCGACAGAGCCGCTGGATCCCATCGGAACGCGTCGTGATCGAGCGGCACGTCGCCCCCATCGCGCGAGCGCGCGTAGTCGTGCACAAGCGGACTCACGTTGTCATACACAAGCGAAAGTGCCTTGCCTGTTCAGTCCCGCAGCTCCCCTGGGGAGGATTGCGGGAAGCTCGGACGCCGCAGCTGCCCTGGGGCGCGTTGCGTCGGCCCCATGTCGCAAATTTGCCTTGGGGAGGGCTGCGCGAGCCCTGTCCGCCAGTTCGTACGGCGCGCCGGGTGGTGCTGATCCGGCGATTTTAGCGGGGCCGCAAGAACGCGCGTTTTTTAGCTCATCCATATTGATCTCCGCACAGTGCGCGCGCGTGGAATAGGGGGCGGCGGCAACCTCGAAGCCCTCGGCGCCGGCGTCGCAATAGGTTCGCTCGGCGGCGCCAGCGGCGGCGGCGGCGCAGCACGCTGCTGTTGCGCCATCAAATGGCCCCAGCGGACATTCAGCGATTGCAGGGCGGCGTAGCCATAGACCCGCAGATCGAGCGCCTCGTTGCGGCGTCCGCTCGGCAGCACGTACAC
>JAUXWO010000074.1 GCA_030680175.1 Vicinamibacterales bacterium | reverse complement strand
CCAGCACGACGCCGGTGCGCGGGCATTCCTCGCGCACGCGGCGCGCGAGCTCGAAGCCGTCGACGCGGCCGGGCATGGCCACATCGCTGACCACGGCGCACACCCCGCCCTCGGCGATGCGCACCAGTGCCTCTTCTCCGCTCGAGGCGGCGATCACCTCGAAGCCGGACTGCCCGAGGAGATCGGAGACGTATGCGAGTACCAGCGGCTCATCCTCGACGACGAGGACCGAGGCCGAATGCATGGGCCGGTGATCCATGGGGTGCTCAACGAGCGGTTACGGCGTCCGTTCCGTCACTGTGCGAGGGCAAATGGGGAACGGCGCGGCGAAGGCACAGTTTTTAATGCGCACTGCGGCGAGGCGTCGCTGCAACTCGCGCGGCGTTCTGCACAACGAGGCCCTAAGGCCCTAGCGCGGCGCCAATAGCGTGAGCGGCCATACGTACGCCTGGCCCATCACCAGGATGCCGACGAGCGTTGCGAGGGCGACGGAGTGGAAGAACACGAAACGCAGGATCGATCCCTCGTGTCCGTACCAGCGCGTCGCCGTCGAGGCGACGACGATCGATTGCGCGTCGATCATCTTGCCCATGACGCCGCCGGAGCTGTTGGCGGCGGCCATCAGCACCGGATTGAGCCCGAGCTGCTCGGCCGTGACGCGCTGCAGGCCGCCGAACAATACGTTCGACGATGTGTCCGAGCCGGTGAGCGCCACGCCGAGCCAGCCAATGTAGGTGCCGAACAGCGGATAGAGCCAACCCGTGCTCGCCAGCGCCAGGCCGAGCGTCGCGTCGGCGCCCGAGTAGCGCGTTACGAAGCCGATCGCCAGCATGCAGGCGATGGTCAGCAGCGAATAGCGGACGAGGTAGAGAGTGCGCGCATATGTGCGCAGCAAGTCGCGGCCGCCGTAGCCGAGAAACAGCCCGGAGACGAGCGCCGCCAGCAGGATGCCGGTGCCTGTCGCGGAGAGGATGTTGAAATTGTAGATTGCCGCCTCGATCGACGGCTGCGCCACCACGGGCGGCACCTTCTGCACCAGCTCGTGCAGACCGGCGACAGGGACTTTCGCCACCCACAGGCCGTCGAGGGCGGTGCGGACTTGCGGGGTTCCCCACACGAATACGAATGCGCAGAGGATCAGCCACGGCGTCCACGCCCGGCGGATCGCCGCGAGCGAGTCGGGCGCGGCCTGTCTCGGCGGGACAGCGCTGTCGGTCTCGGCGGCATG
>JAUXWO010000099.1 GCA_030680175.1 Vicinamibacterales bacterium | reverse complement strand
GCCAGCCGCGCCGCCGGCCACGCCGGCCGCCAAGCCCGCCGAGCAGGTTCATCACCAGGATCGCGGCGAAGATCAGCGCGCCGATCGGCGGCGCGCCGCGCGAGCCTTGCCGCTCGGGCCGCACCGGCGCCGCCACGCCGTCGAGCGTCACCTGCCGGCCTTCGGCGATACGCTGCACGACGCGCGTCACCCCGGCCACGAGGCCCGCGCCGTAGCGGCCCTCGCGGAACTCGGGCGTCATGTAGTGGCGGCTCGTCTCACCCGCGAAGCCGTCGGGGATGAAGCCCTCGAGGTCGTAGCCCACTTCGAGCCAGACCTGGCGGTCCTCCACGGCGACGAGCACGAGCAGGCCGTTGTCGCGGCCCTGCTGGCCGATGCCCTTCCCGTGGTTCTCGAACATCTCCGTCGCGTAGGCGCGGATGTCGCCCCACTCGGCGGCCGTCGTCACGGTGGCGACCACGACGACGTCGCCGGTGGCCGCCTGCAGCACGCGCGTCAGCCGGTCGAGCTCGGCGGCGGACGCCGGATCGATGACGCCCGCGAAATCGTTGACGGGCGCCGTCAGGGGCGGCGGCGCGGGCTGCGCACCGGCCATCGCCGGGATCAGGCCGGCGACGAGCGCCAGCCAACCGAGCCTCGTCATGACGCCGTGTGCCAGTGGTCCACATGGTGGACCAGCGCCTCCAACGTGCCGAGCAGTGCGGGGAAGAGGCGTGCCGCATCGATGCCGCCCTGCGCGCCGTCGGCCAGGTGCAGCAGGTCGCCGACGGTCCGCGCATCGAGGTGCAGCCGCGTGGCGGCGAATGTGTCGAGCTCCGCCACCGTCGCCGCTGGCGCCTCGTCAAGGCGCGCGAGCAGGCGGAGCAGGGCGGCGAAGCCCGGCGCGGCGGAGACAACGAGGTCGGCGATGTCTGCCGGCCGGCCGCCGCAGTCCATGCAGTTCTCGCGCACGTGCAGCAGCAGGCTGCGCGCGTGGCCCTCGGCCGCGCGGCGCAGGTCGGAGGGCGAGACGGCGAGTCCCTCGAAGGGATCCGCGCCGAACAGGGCGGCGTGATCCGCCAGGATCTCGCCGAACTCCACCGGGAAGCTGTCGAGCGCGCGCGCAAACTCCTCGCGTGGCAACACGAGCGGCGTGGCGGCGCCCGCCCCGTGCCAGTCGCGTATGTGCGCGGCGCACTGCGTGAGGTCATCTGCGGTGAGCGAGTCGACGAGCGCCAGGCTGGGCTGCAGGCCGTCCGGGCCCTGCGGCCGTCCGTACGCCACGACCGAGCGCAGCCGCGCCCCGAAGATGCGCTGGAGGCCGGTGACGAGTCCGGCGAGGGTGGCGTGCGCGGCAGCGGGCATGGGATTCATTCTAGCGGACCGCGCCTGAGATCCGCGCGCACGGGCCGTGCGCGGCGCCCCACTCCGGCTAGAATCGGGGAGATGCGCCTGAGGAAGTTGAACGTCGGTTGCTTCGGCGGCGGCACCGGCCTGCCGAGCCTGATCGGCGGGCTCAAGCGGAACCCCTGGCTGCAGGTCAACGCCGTCGTCACCATGTTCGACAGCGGCGGCAGTTCAGGGCAGCTGCGCGACGAACTCGGCGTGTTGCCGCCCGGCGACGTCCTCCGCTGCGCGCTGGCCCTCGCGCGCAACGAAGGGGAAGCGCGCCGCGTGCTGCTCGCGCGCCTCCCGACGCTCGAGGGCCACGCGCGCCTCGGCGGCCACACCGGCGGCAACCTGCTGCTCTCGATGATGGAGCGGTACAGCGGCGACTTCCTCGCATCGGTGGACGGCCTGCGCGCCCTGCTCGGGTGCCAGGGGAGGGTCTGGCCCATCAGCGTGGACGGCGCCTCGGTGTGCGCCGAGTACACCGACGGCCACGAGACGCGCGGCGAGGTCGAGGTGGACGATGGCCACCGCCGTGGGCACGAGGTGCGGCGCGTGTGGCTCGAGCCGGCCCCGGCGATCCATCCCGCCGTCCGCGAAGCCATCGGCGGGTTCGACGCCGTGATGATCGGCCCCGGCAGCTTCTTCACCAGCCTGATGCCGACGCTGCTCGTCGACGGCGTGCGCGAGGCCCTCGCCGGGGTGCGCGGCCCCATCATCCTCGTGGCCAACCTCCTCACGGAGGGGCGCGGCATGCACGAGTTCACGGCCGCCGCCGCCACGCGCTGGATCGAGGACGCCATCGGCCGGCCCGTGGACGTCGTGCTGTTCAACACCGGCGCCCCGTCCGGCGACGTGCTCGCCCGCTACGCCGTCGAGCACAAGCGGCCGCTCGCGCTCGGCGAGATGCCGGCGACCGCCGAGGTCGTCAACGGCGCGTTCTGGACGGCGGGGATCGCCCGTCACGATCGGCGCAAGCTCTCCTACGCGGCCTGGGCCGTGCTCAGCCGCGCGCTCTGAACCCGGCGCACCTGACAGAAGGAGCCTCTGCATGCGACGCGCTCTCCTCGTTCCGATGATCCTCGCGATGCTGGTCGCGCCCGTACCGGCCCAGGGGCCGGGCGCCTCCACCGTCCTGGCGGGCCTCGATGCGAAGACGGCGGTGTACGGCGATCTCGCGATGCGGATCTGGTCACTCGCGGAGGTGGGCTACCAGGAGGAGGCCAGCAGCGCCCTGCTGCAGGACCAGCTCCGCGCCGCCGGGTTCACCGTGACCGCGGGCGTGGCCGGGATCCCCACGGCGTTTGTGGCCACCTGGGGCCGCGGGGCCCCGGTCATCGGCATCGTCGGCGAGTTCGACGCCCTGCCGGGGCTCTCGCAGGCGGCCGTCCCCGAGCGCCGCCCCCTCGTCGAGAACGGGCCGGGCCATGGGTGCGGACACCATCTGTTCGGTACCGCCTCCACCGCGGCGGCCATCGCCGTGAAGGACTGGCTCGCCGCCGGCACGCGGACCGGCACGATTCGGTTCTATGGCACGCCGGCCGAAGAGGGCGGGGCGGGCAAGGTGTACATGGCGCGCGCCGGGCTCTTCGAGGATGTGGATGTCGTGGTGGGCTGGCACGCGGGCGACCGGAACGCCGTCTCGAGCGCGAGCAGCCTCGCGAACGTGAACGCGAAGTTCCGCTTCCGCGGCATCCCGGCCCATGCCTCCGGCGCGCCGCACCGAGGGCGATCCGCGCTCGACGGCGTCGAGGCGATGAACGCGATGGTCAACCTGATGCGGGAGCACGTGCCGTCCGACACGCGCATCCACTACATCATCACCAGCGGCGGCAGCGCGCCGAACATCGTGCCGGAGTTCGCCGAGGCCTATTACTACGCGCGGCACAGCGACATGCGCGTCCTCGACGGCATCTGGGAGCGCATCATCAACGCCGCGCGCGGCGCCGCCCTCGGCACGGATACAACGATGGACTTCGAGGTGATGGGGGCGGTGTGGAACATCCTGCCGAACGACGCCCTGGCGGCGGTGATGCACACGCAGCTCGAGGCCGTGGGCGGATTCGAGTACACCCCTGAAGAGCGCGCGTTCGCCGAGCGGCTTCGCGCGACGCTCGATGGGACGCTCCCGCCCATCGACTCGACCACGCAGATCTTCGCGCCGCAGGGCGGCATCGGGACGGCCTCCACCGACGTCGGTGATCTCAGCTGGCTCGTGCCGACCGTGCAGATGACCGCGGCCACCTGGGTGCCGGGGACGTCCGCGCACACGTGGCAGGCCGTCGCGGCGGGCGGCACGTCGATCGGTGTGAAGGGGATGATGGTGGCGGCGAAGACGATGGCGCTGACGGCGATGGCCCTCTTCGAGACGCCCGCGCACATCGAGCAGGCGCGCGCCGAATTCGACGCGAAGCGCGGCCCGGACTTCGTCTACACGACACGGCTGGCCGGCCGGACGCCGCCGCTCGACTACCGCAAGTAGCGCTTAGCGCCGCTTCGCGGGGGCCGCCGGCGTGTCCGGCCCCGCCTGCTTCGCCTTCATCACGTCGGCGAGGATGCGCTGGAAGAGCGTGCCGGTCTCGCCGGTCTTGGCGGGCGGGTTGCGCGTCCAGACCTCCGGGGCCTCGGCGCCGACGATATCGGCGAAGTCGGCGTCGGGGTTCTTGACGCTGAGGGGGGCGAACTCGGTGATGTCGAGCGGCCCCGACCACTCGTCGCGGTGCTTGATCAGCAGCCAGCTCGGCTTGCTGGCGCCGCCGTAGCCGCGCGTCCGGACGAGCGCCCACGATCCCTTCAGCTTGTACCCGTCGAGGCGGAACTTCAGGTCGCCCTTCGTGAGCGCCGCCGCGACATCGGCCACCTCCGGCGTCCACGTGCCGTAGTCCCACAGCATCACGATCCCCGCGCCGTAGCCTTCGGGGATCACGCCTTCGAACATGCCGTAGTCGAGCGGGTGATCCTCGGTCTGCATCGCGAGCCGCCTGTCGCGCGCGTCGATCGAGGGCCCCTTGGGCACCGCCCACGACAGCAGCACGCCGTCGTGCTCGAGCCGCAGGTCGTAGTGCAGGTGGCTCGCGAGATGCTTCTGGACACAGAAGAACGGGTCGCCCTTCCGTCGCCGCCGCGCCGGCGGCCGGTCGCCCGACGGCTCCGGCGTCTTCGTGAAGTCGCGCTTCCTGCGGTACTCGTCGAGGGGCATGGCGTTCACGCCGCGGTCAGGATCACGGGGCCGTCGCTGGTGATCACCAGCGTGTCTTCGTAGTGCGCCGAGAGGCTGCCGTCGATCGTCCGGAGCGTCCAGCCATCCGCATCTTCCACCGGGTCGGCCGCGCCCGCGCTCACCATCGGTTCGATCGTCAAGACGAGGCCATCCGTCAGGATGTCGCGCTGCCACGGTTCGTACTCGTTGGCGACGGTGGGCGGCTCGTGAATGGTCCGGCCCACGCCGTGCCCGCAGAGGCCGCGCACCACCGAGAAGCCCTGGCGCCGGACCTCGCGGCTGACGGCCCGGCCGATCGCGTTCACCCGCGTGCCGACCCTGGCCACGGCCAGGGCCGCATCGAACGCGTCGCGCGCGCAGCGCGCCAGCCGCTGCGCGTCGGGGCTTCCCGCCCCGACGACCAGCGTGCGCGCGGCATCGGCGACGTAGCCGCCTTTCTCGAGGGTGACGTCGAGGGTGACGAGATCGCCGTCGCGCAGGCGCCGTGGTCCGGGGATGCCGTGGACGACTTCGTCGTTCACGCTGATCAGCACGGTGCCCGGGAACCCGTACACCATCGCTGGCGCAGACCGCGCGCCGTGCGTCGCGATGAGGGCAGCGGCGAGGGCATCGAGTTCCCCGGTCGTCACCCCGGCGGATACCTTGCGCGCGAGCGTCTGCAGCGTGAGCCCGACCACACGCCCCACCTCCCGCAACCCCCGCCAGTCGGCCTTCGTCTCGATCGACATCCCACGCCCTCTCGTAGACACCCCGACACTGCGGCACCCCGGCACCCCGGGCACCCTGGGCACCATGGGCACCCCGGCACCCCGGGCACCCTGGGCACCATGGGCACCCCGGGCACCCCGGGCACCCTGGGCACCATGGGCACCATGGGCACCATGGGCACCATGGGCACCCCGGGCACCATGGGCACCCCGGGCACCATGGGCACCCCGGGCACCATGGGCACCCCGGGCACCATGGGCACCCCGGGCACCATGGGCACCATGGGCACCCCGGGCACCCTGGGCACCCTGGGCACCCCTCACTCCGGCACCTGATCGGTGATATACAGTCTGCCATGTTCCTGACCGCAATCCTGATCTACCTCGGGATGCTCGTGGCCTTCAGCGTCTGGCAGTCCCGCTCGACGAAGACGAGCGACGACTTCCTGGTGGCGGGCCGCAGCCTCCCGGCGCGCGTGCTGGTGTTCACGCTGCTGGCCACCTGGATCGGGTCGGGGAGCCTGTTCGGCGGCGCCGGCCTGGGCTACCGGGCCGGATTCGCGGCGCTCTGGCAGCCGGCGGGCGCGTGGGCGGGCATCCTGCTCATCTACTTCCTGGCGCCGCGCGTGCGCCGCATCGCGAAGTACACGCTGCCCGACATCCTGCAACTCCGCTACGGCAACGCCGCCCGCATCCTCGGCACCCTCACCATCGTCATCGCCTACACGACGATTGCGGCCTACCAGTTCCGCGGCGGCGGCCGCCTGTTGAACCTCGTGGCCGGCATCGACGTGACGCAGGGTGCGTTCATCACCATGATGTTCTGCGTCGCCTTCACGGCGATGGCCGGAATGATGTCGGTGGCGTACCTGGACGTCGGCAACGGCGTGATGATGCTCGTCGGCGTCGGCGCCGCCGTCGTGTTCCTGATTCTGAACGCGGGCGGCCCGGTGCCGGCGTTCGAGGCGCTGCGCCCGGATCAGGTGGCCCTCTTCGGCACCCTCGATCCCTGGCGGGACGCCGGAGCGATCTTCCTCCCCACGATGCTGCTGCTCATGGGCGAGGCGAACATGTATCAGAAGCTCTTCTCGGCGAAAGACGAGGGGGCGGCGAAGCGCGCCGTGGCGGGCTGGATCCTCGTCACCATCGTCGTCGAGACCTTGATCATCTCGGTCGGGGTGTTCGGGAGCACGCTGTTTCCGAACCTGACGGCGGGGGAGTCCGAGGCGATCGTGTTGCAGGTCGCCGTCTCCGGACTGCCCACCGTGCTCGGCCTGATGCTCGTCTGCGGCGCGGGCGCCATCATCGTCTCCACGGCGAACAGCTTCCTGCTGGCGCCGGCCAGCGCGCTGATGCGCGACGTGTATCTGCCCTACGTGAACCCGAACGCCACGGATCGGCAGGTGCTGTTCGCCACACGGGCCATGGTCGTGGTGCTCGGCGTGGCGGGGTTCACGGCGCTCGGCTACTTCGCGACCATCCTCGAGATGGCGCTCTGGGCCTACACGATGATCGGGGCGGGGCTGACGCCGGCGCTGCTGGCCGCGTTCCTGTGGCCGCGCGTCACACGTCTTGGCGGCGTCTCGTCGATCGTCGTCGGCATGGGGACGACGCTGGCGTGGGAGATTCTGGCGCGGCTGCGGGGCGGCGAGGGCGAGGCGCTCTATCTCTGGGGCATCCCGACGATCTACCCGGCGCTGGTGCTGGCCGTGGTGACGCTGGTGGCCGTAAGCCTGATGACGCCGCCGCCGAGCGAGGCCGACCGCACGGCGATCAAGTAGGGGCGGCCGAGCGCGGGCGGAGGGTCCTGCGGTAGCATGTCAGTCATGTCCTGCCGCCGTCTTGGTTGTGTCGCTGCGCTCGTCAGCAGCCTGGTGATCCCCGGAACGCTTTCGGCGCAGACGCCGGACCTTCCGGTCGAGATCCTCTACAAGTCCATCGACGCGGGCAGCGAGACGCTGACGTACACGATGGCGGTGCCGCGGCTCCCGCCGCCGCCCGGCGGCCACCCGATGGTGCTGGCCCTGCATTACTCGATGGGGCCCTCGGGCGCGCCCACGTACTTCGGGCTGGGGTTTGCGGGGCAGCTGATCCTGCCGGCGCTCCTCGAACTGAATGCGGTCGTGGTGATCCCCGACGCGCCGGCCGGCACCTGGGCCAGCCCGAAGAGCGAGCGGTTCGTGCTCGCGATGCTCGACGCCGTCCAGAAGGAGTTCGTGATCGACCCGCGCCGGACCCTGGTCACCGGCTTCAGCATGGGCGGCAACGGCGCGTGGTACTTCGCCGCGAAGCACCCCGAGCGCTTCCGCGCCGCCGTGCCGATCTCGTCGTCGCCGCTCGTGCAGGCGGTGGAGACGCAGCAGGAAGAGTGGGCGTCGGTCGAGCAGGCGCTGGGCGACCCGGACTCGGCCTGGGCCGCGCAGTTCGGGGCGGTGCCGCTCTATGTGATCCACAGCCACGGCGACGAGCTGCTGCCGTTCGAGCAGGTGGAGCGCGCGGTCGCGACGCTGAAGCAGCGCGGCGTGGACGCCACACTGGCGCCGGTGGACGGTATTCCGCATCACCAGCTGCCGTCGTACATCGAGCCGCTGCGCGATGCGATTCCCTGGATCCGCGCGGCCTGGGCCCGCAAGTAGGCCTCGGGCTGAACGCTGCGAGCCGACAGCTGAGAGCCGAGAGCCGACTACCCTGATGTCCGTCCTCCTGCTCTCGACCTACGATTTGGGCCGCCAGCCGTTCGGGCTGGCCTCGCCGGTGGCCTGGCTGCGCGAGGCCGGCCTCGAGGTCGAGGCTGTCGACCTGTCACGCGACCGCCTCGCCCCGGACCTGCTGGCGCGCGCGGCCCTCGTGGCGGTGTACCTGCCGATGCATACGGCGACGCGCCTGGCGCTGCCGGTGCTGGAGGCCATCCGCCGCCGCGCCCCGCACGCACGCCTGGCCGCGTATGGCCTCTATGCCCCGCTGAATGAGGCGTTGCTGCGCGCCCACGGCGTCGAGCACATCCTCGGCCCCGAGTTCGAGGCCGACCTCGTCGATCTCGCACGCACCGCGTGCGGGGCGCCTGCCGCCGCCGACCCGCCTGGTGTCCCGATCGCACCTGTCGCCCCGCACCAGCACCATCCGAACGACCTGGGGCACCCGCCGCGCCCGTTGCCGCGCCTGGCGTTTCTGCCGCCCGACCGACGCGGGCTTCCGGATCTCTCGCGCTACGCACGGCTGTCGTGGCCTGATGGGTCCGAGCGGCTGGTGGGCAGCACGGAAGCGACACGCGGGTGCAAGCACACCTGCCGGCATTGTCCGATTGTGCCGGTGTACGGGGGGCAGTTCCGTGTCGTGCCCGTGACGGTCGTGCTCGAGGATGTCGCGCGCCAGGTGGAGGCCGGCGCCGGGCACATCACCTTCGCCGATCCGGACTTCCTGAACGGCCCCACGCACGCGCGGCGGATCGTGGAAGGCCTGCACGCGCGCTGGCCGTCGCTGTCGTACGACGTCATCATCAAGGTGGAGCACCTGCGCCGGCATGCCGATCTGCTGCCGGTGCTGGCGGAGACGGGCTGCGCGTTCGTGACGAGTGCGGTGGAGTCGGTGGACGATCGCGTGCTCGCGCACCTCGACAAGGGGCACACGCGCGCGGATGTGGCCTGGGTCGCCGAGGCGTGCCGGCGCGCGGGGCTGCCGTTCGTGCCGACGTTCGTCGCGTTCACCCCGTGGACGACGACCGAAGGGTATCTCGATCTGCTCGACACGATGGCCGGCCTCGGGCTCGTCGAGCACGTGGCGCCGGTGCAGTGGACGATCCGTCTGCTCGTGACGTGGCAGTCGCGGCTGCTCGAGCTCGATGACATCGCCGCGCTGACCGGGCCGTTCGATCCGGTGACGCTGACGTATCCGTGGCAGCATCCGGATCCGGCCGTGGACGCCCTGCAGCACGCGGTGATGTCGCTCGTCGGCGTGCGGGCGCACCGCCCGCGCCGCGAGGTGTTCGCGCGCATTCGCGAGCTGGCCCAGGCGGCGGCCGGCGAGGCGGCGCCGCCCGCGCTCCCGCCGCTCCTGTCGCGCGCCGCGATCCCGTACCTGAACGAGCCCTGGTACTGTTGAGCGGAACCCACGGGAGAGCAGGTGGCTCTTCTCTAGCGGCGCGAGGCGGTCGGCTGTCGGCTGTCGGCGATCGGCTCGTGCTTTCTGCATTCTGTATTCCGATGAAGCGCCTCCTCCTCCTCGCCACCACCACGGGCTACCAGACGCGCATGTTTGGCGAGGCCGCCGCGCGGCTCGGGGTGACACTCCAGTTCGCCACCGACCGGTGCGACCACCTTGACGACCCGTGGCGCGACGGGGCGATCCCGATCCGGTTCGCGGCGGAGGACGCCTCGGTTGCGGCGATCGTGGACGCCGTGCGCACGCGCCCGATCGACGGGATCCTGACGGTGGGGGATGCGCCGGTCGTGATCGCGGCGAAGGTGGCCGGCGCACTCGGCCTGGCCGGCCACCCGCCGGAGGCCGCGGCCACGAGCTGCGACAAGCGCCGCCTGCGCGAACGCCTGCGCGCGGCGGGGCTGCCCGTGCCGTGGTTCACCACCGTCCCGCTCGACACCGATCCCGGCGCGCTCCTCGACCACGTGCCGTTCCCCTGCGTGGTCAAGCCGATCGCGCTCTCCGGCAGCCGCGGCGTGATGCGTGCCGACGATGCGCACGAGTTCATGGAGGCGTATGAGCGGCTGCGGCGGCTGCTGCGATCGCCGGACGTGGAGGCGCTCGGCGACCTGGCGACCAGGCAGATTCAGGTGGAGCGCTACATCGAGGGCGACGAGTTCGCGCTCGAAGGCGTGCTCACGGACGGCCGCCTGCAGACGTTCGCGGTGTTCGACAAGCCCGAGCCGCTCGTCGGCCCCTTCTTCGAGGAGACGATCTATGTGACGCCCTCGCGTGTGTCCCCCGACACCTCCGCCGTGATCGTGCGGACCATCGAGGAGGCCATCGGCGCGGTGGGCCTGCACCATGGCCCGGTGCACGCGGAGTGCCGCGTCGGGGCGAAGGGCTGCGTCCTGCTCGAGGTGGCAGCGCGCCCGATCGGCGGGTTGTGCGCGCGGGCGCTGCGCTTTGAGGGGCCGGCGGGGGAGGCGGCGACGCTTGAAGAGGTGTTGCTGCGCCACGCCCTCGGCGAGCCGGTCGACGCCTACACGCGCGAGACGGCGGCATCAGGCGTGATGATGATCCCCATCCCGCGTGGCGGCGTGTATCGCCGCGTGGAGGGCGTCGACGAAGCCGCTGCCGTGGCGGGTGTGGACGAGGTGCGCATCACCGCGAAGCCGGATCAGCGGCTCGTGCCGCTCCCGGAGGGCGCCAGCTATCTCGGTTTCATCTTCGCCCGGGGCGGCGCACCCGCGGACGTCGAGCGCGCGCTCGGCGAGGCGCACCGCGCGCTGCGCTTCACCATCGACCCGCACATCCCCGTGCACTAGTGGAGTGTCTCGACTGAAGTGGTACTACCAGCGCCTCTGCTTGGCCGCGGTTCGGCGGGCCGCCCAACGGGCGGCCCGGCAGTAGACCGTCAACGACACGCCACGAGTGTTCATTTCTTCTGTTCGGGCACGTAGCCGGGGGGCAGCGCCGCGCCGTCGCCGAAGAAGAACTCCTCGAGGTGCTTCAGGATCAGTTCCTGGCCTTCCTTCTGCCACGGCATCAGGCGGTACTCGTTCAGGATCATCTTCTGGCGCTCTTCCCAGAGCCGCCAGGCCTCGGCCGACACGTGGTCGAAGATGCGCTGGCCGATCTCCCCGGGCCACGGCGCCATGTCCAGGCCGGGCAGGTCCTTCTGGAGCTTCACACAGAACACGGTGCGTCCGCCGCTGGTCGTCATCCTCACGCCTCCAACCCCGGATTGTACTCCGGCCTCGCACCACATCCGGTGTGCGCGGTCGCCGCCCCCTGCTATCATGCGGCTGTCACTCCCCGTGATCGGACAGCCGTGGAACCCGAAGACCGTCATCGCCTCTGCTGGTACGCCCGGCGCACCCCGGACATCCCCGAGGATCTCGGCCTCCACACGATCATGGACGGCCACCTCCTCTATTGCAGCCACCCCATGTGGTTCCCCGTGGTCGGCTACGAGTTCGAAGTGAACAACTGCGCCGACTGCGAGTACTTCCGCGCGACGCGCGCCGACCGCCGATAAGCGCGTCGGCTGACGCTCGTCCCGCCACTTGCCACCTCTGCGGTTTGTATTGTTTTTCGCCTGAGGTGGACCTGAAATGTATTGATTCAATACGCAGCCCATCCATACGGTCTGATGACCTAACGGATAAGTTGCGTTTTATCAATCGCTTACGGTGGCGCAATTCCGGCTCAGGTGGCACATGGCTTGCCCCTCTACCCCTCAGGAAAGGGGGGTAGCGTGACTGAGCATCGCAAGGAACGACGGGGTTTTGCCTCGATGTCGGCCGAGAAGCAGCGCGAGATCGCCAGCAAGGGCGGTCGGGCGGCCCACGCGAAGGGTACGGCGCACGAGTGGAGTTCCGATGAAGCCCGCGCGGCTGGCCGCAAGGGCGGCATGATGAGCCGCGGTGGCCGGGGGAAGCTCCCCGACGGGCAGGCCGGCGAGCCGGTGGCCCCGGCGGCCCATCCGCCGATCCCGACCAACGAAGGGAGTGTCTAGCGCGAGACGCGCGCGACCTGGACGCGGGCGTCGTTGAAGCAGGCGCCGCCTCCGAGGTCGGTCAGCGTGTCCGGGACGAGGGCGTTCGACGTCCAGCCCCGGGTCACCGCGCGACGCCACACACCCTTCGGGTACGACACGGTGCCCGGCCGCACGTGGTCCGTCACGTGCGCCGGGCACACCATTTCCCCGAGCGCGTTGAACACGCGCACCGTATCGCCGTCGTGCACCCCGCGCGACGCCGCGTCCTCCGGATGGATCTCGAGCCGCACGGCCGGCCTCGGCAACTCGCCGAGCGTGGAGTTGATGGTGCGATCGCTCGCCGGCGAGATGAGCGCCAACGGGTGCGCCTCGGTCGCCGGGTCCGGCTGGAACGCGTAGAGCCCGAGCGGCGCCTCACGATCGAGCGCCTCGTCACACAGGTGCGCCTTGCGGTCCGGGGTGCGCGGAAACACGTCGACGAACTGCACCGGACGCGAACCGTTCGGCGGCGCCGGCATCTGGCCGGCGCGCAGGTCCTCGGCCATCTGTGCCGGCAGCTCACCGAGGATGCCGATCATCGCGTCGAGCTCGCCCTGCGGGTCCTCGTCGTGCGCGAGGCCGGTGAGCCGCGTGAGCTCGGCGAACACATCGGCGTTCGGACGCGCCTCGCCCACCTGGTCGATCACCGGGCGCCCCAGCTGCAATGTGATCGGGCCGTAGCCCCGCACGAGGTCGTAGCCCTCGAGGAACGTCGTCGCCGGCAGCACGACGTCGGCGTAGAGCGCCGTGTCGGTCATCACCTGTTCGAACACCACCGTGAACAGGTCCTCGCGCTCGAGGCCCTTGATGACGCGGGCCTGGTCGGGAAGGGTGACTGCCGGGTTGCAGTTGTAGACGAAGAGCACGTCGATCGGGACGCCGTCCGGTTCGGTGAGCGCGCGTCCCGTCTGGTTCATGTTGACGAGGCGGCTCGCCGGCTCCTGGTCGCGCATCCACGTCTTCTCGATGCCCCACGACGCGGTGTTGCTCATCGCATACCCGCCGCCGCGCACGCCGAACTTGCCGCCGACGGCCGGCAGCGTCAGCACGGCGAGCGCCGCGTTGCCGCCGTTGCGGTTCCGCTCGAGGCCCCAGCCGCAGTTGATGAGCGCCGGGCGGCTCTCGGCGTAGAGCTCGGCGAACCGTGTGATCACGCCAGCGTCGAGACCGGTCACCTCCGCCGCGCGCGCGGGCGTCCATGCCGACGCGCGCTCACGGAGCCGCTCCCAGCCCGTGGTGTGCTCGGCGAGGAAGGCGAGATCGGCCCCGCCCGATTCGAACAGGTGCCGGTGCACGGCCAGGGCGAGCGCGACATCGGTGCCCGGCCGCGGCGCCAGGTGCAGATCCGCCTGGCGTGCCAGCGGCGTCGTGCGCGGGTCGATCACGACGAGCGTGGCGCCCTTCGCGCGGGCCTCCTTCAGGTACGGCATCAGGTGGATGCCGGAGACGCCGGGGTTCACGCCCCACAGCACGATCAGCCGGGCGTCGGGATAGTCCTGGTAGGTGACCGACGCCATCTTCCCGTAGGCCGCCTGATTCGCCGCGCCCGTCGGCGCCGCGCACACCGTGCGCGCCAGGCGCGAGGCGCCCAGCCGCCGGAAGAGCGCCGCGTCCGTGGTGTCCTGGGTCAGCAGCCCGTTCGATCCGCCGTAGCTGAGCGGCAGGATCGACGCGCCGCCGGTCCGCGCCCTCGACTCGTTCAGCTTCGCCGCGATGAGCGACAGCGCTTCATCCCACGACGTGCGCTCGAACTTGCCGGCCCCCTTCGCCCCGCGCCGTACGGCGGGGTAGAGCAGGCGGTCGTCGCCGTAGACCCGCTGATGGAACTTGCGGACCTTCGCGCAGATGTAGCCGTTGGTGATCTCGTTGCCGCGTGCGCCGTCAATCTCGGTGACGCGCCCGCCGCGCACCGTGACCGACAGGGTGCAGGCATCCGGGCAGTCCAGCGGGCAGGCGGCTTCGACGGTGGAGGAGGTCGGTGCGATTCCCGGACGAACAGGCATCAGGAGATTCTAAACCCTAAGACCCCGCCCGGCCGGACGAGGCCCGCGTGCACCGGCCAGCACAGGGTCCTGACCGCCGGAAACAGCCCGTAAACCGCCGGCGTCTCAACCTGCGGCCCCCTGGGCCGATTCCCTGAGGGATGCGACGCGCCTTCCTGGTGGCCTCGGGAACCACATTGGCTCTCATTGCCGGCGTGGCCGTCGTGTGGCCGCCGGTGCTCTGGGCGCTGCTCGTGGTCGTGCCCATCATCCTGCGCGGCGTGGCCGACCTGCTGCAGACCAGGCAGGCGGTGCGGCGGAACTTCCCGGTGATCGGGCATGGGCGATACCTGCTCGAACAGATCCGCCCCGAGATCAACCAGTACTTCGTCGAGAGCAATCACGACGGCCGGCCGTTCAGCCGCAACGACCGCTCAGTGGTCTATCAACGCGCCAAGGGCGAACTCGACTCGCTGCCGTTTGGCACCCAGCGTGACGTCTACGCCGTGGGCTACGAGTGGATCAATCACTCGCTGGCGCCGGTCGAGCCCGACGAGCGCCTGAGCCGCGTCCGTGTCGGCGGCCCCGCCTGCCGTCAGCCCTACGCCGCGTCGATGCTCAACGTCTCGGCGATGAGCTACGGATCGCTCAGCAGGAACGCGGTGCTGGCGCTCAACACGGGGGCGAAGATGGGCGGCTTCGCGCACAACACCGGCGAGGGCGGCCTCAGCCCCTATCACCTGGAGCCGGGCGGCGACCTGATCTGGCAACTGGGCACCGGCTACTTCAGCGCGCGCACGCCCGACGGGCGCTTCAGCCTCGACGAGTTCCAGAAGCGCGCCGCGTTGCCGGCGGTGAAGATGATCGAGGTCAAGCTGTCGCAGGGCGCCAAGCCCGGGCACGGCGGCATCCTCCCGGCCGCCAAGCTGACGCCGGAAATCGTCGCGATCCGCGGCGTCGTGCCTGGGCAGGACGTGGTGTCGCCACCTGCGCATACCGCGTTCTCGACGCCGCTGGGGCTCCTGACGTTCCTGCAGACGCTGCGGGAGGCGTCGGGCGGCAAGCCGGTGGGCTTCAAACTGTGCGTCGGCAAGCGCCACGAATTTCTGGGCATCGTGAAGGCGATGCTCGAGTCGGGCATCACGCCGGACTTCATTACCGTGGATGGGGCGGAGGGCGGCACCGGTGCGGCGCCGCTGGAGTTCTCCGATTCGGTGGGGACGCCCCTGTGCGAGGGCCTGTCGTTCGTGCACTACGCCCTGGTCGGGGCGGGGCTGCGGGACCAGATTCGAATCATCGCCTCCGGCAAGGTCAACACCGGATTCCAGATCGCGACCAAGGTGGCGCTTGGCGCCGACATGTGCAATGCGGCCCGGGCCATGCTGTTTGCGATCGGCTGCATCCAGGCGTTGCGGTGCAACACCAACCGGTGCCCGACCGGCGTGGCCACGCAAGACCCTGAGCTCGTGCACGGCCTGCACGTGGGCGACAAGTCCACGCGGGTCGCGCGCTACCACCGCGAGACGGTGAGGAGCTTCTTCGACGTGCTGGGATCAGCCGGCTTCCAGGAGCCGCGCGACCTGAAACCGTGGTTCGTGATGCGCCGCGTGAACTCGGGCGAAGTCCGCAGCTATCACGAGATCTATCCCGCGATCGAACCGGGCGCGTTGCTCGACGGATCGGTGAACGGCAGCATGGGCCGCGCCTGGGACACGGCCCGTCCCGATCGGTTCTAGTGGAGTGTCTCGACTGAAGAGGTACTACCAGCGCCTCTGCGCAGCCGCGATTCTGCGGGCCGCCCAACGGGCGGCCCGCTGGTAGATCATCAACGACACCCCGCTAGACCACGGGTCGCCGCCGGGGTGCCGGGGTGCCCGGGTGCTTCAGGGGGTGGGTCTTGGGCGGACCGCGGTGCCGTCCTCGAGTTCGCGCAGCGCCTGGAAGGGGCCGGCGATGATCGCCGTGCCCTCGGCCACCCCCTCCACCTCCACATCCAGCCCGCCGATGATGCCCATCGTCACCGGCGTGAACGACGCGACGCGGTCGCGGACAACGAAGACGCCCGTGCGGGGGCCGGACCCGTCAGGTGAGGGCCGCTCGACGACGGCCTGGAGCGGGACGACGAGCGGGCGCGTGCGTTCGGCGACGAGGATCTCGGCATCGCAGGTGAGGCCGGGCCGGAGTCCCCCCGTCTCGCCCACGAGCTGCACCTTCACCCGGAACTCGCGCGCCGCGGCCTGCTGGCCTACCTGCGGCAGCGCACTCGCACCGATTTCGACGACGTGGCCGTTGAAGCGCTGGCCGGGGAGCGCCTCGAGCAGGACCGTGGCGCGCTGGTCGAGCGCGAGCCGCATCACGTCCGCTTCGGCCACCTTCACCTCCGCGATGATGGCGCTCAGATCCGACACGGTCATCAGCGTGGTGCCCGGCTGGTTCTGCACGCCGATCACCACCATCTCGCCTTCCTCCACCTCGAGCCGCGTGACGATGCCGGCGATGGGGGCGGTGATGGACGTCTTGTCGAGGCTGTCGCGCGCGCGCAGTTCGTCGGCGCGGGCCTGGGCGACGCGGCGCGCGGCGGCCTCGCGCGCCTGCTCGGCACGGCGCACGGCGGAGGTCGCGGAGACGACCTGGGCCGCGGCGGTATCGGCGCCCGCCACGGCGGCGTCGAGTTCCGCCTGGGCAATGAGCCCGCCGCCGCGGAGGTCGCGGGCGCGGGCCAGCACCCGGTCAGCCTCGGCCGCGCGGGCCTCGGCGGC
>JAUXWO010000096.1 GCA_030680175.1 Vicinamibacterales bacterium | reverse complement strand
TACCACCCATTACCACCTCGCCACAACCAACCACCAACTACCCACCACCCACTACCCACCACCCACTACCCACCACCCACCACCCACTACCCACTATCCACTACCCACGTATACTTTGGTCGTGCCCACCCTGCTGATCGCGCTGCTGTCCAGCCTGCTCTTGCTCTCACCTGCGTTCGCGCAGCCCGTTGATCCTCCGCCATCGGACGGCGCGCAGGAGCAGGAGGGCTTCGCCATTCCTCAGAGCGAGCGGTTGCGGGTGCGGTTCGACCTGCTGACCGGGTGGGCGCACGACGGCGCGAACGCGTCACTCGGCTTCGAGAAGCAGGGGCGGGTGGGCTATGCCACGCTCACGCTGTCGGGGCGTGTGCATCCGCGCGTCAACTATCTTGTGTCGGTGAACCCGGTGGACGAGATCGAACCGCTGCCGGGCTGCGGCGAACCGAATTTCTTCTTCCCGAACGACCCGTCGTTCCTGTACGACGCCGGACCCAACGTGCCGTGCGAGACCAGGAACGGCAACCGGCGCGTGGACGGCTATCGCGGCATCGCGCTCGACCTGGTGCCGCAACAGGGGCCCATCCGCGAGGCGTGGGCGGAGTTCGGCATCACGCGCGACCTCTCGGTCCGCATCGGCCGCATGCGCCTGCCGATCGGCTTTGACTGGGAAGACGCGGGCTCGATGGGCGCGAAGGACGCGACGCGCATGCAGCGGATGAACGCCGAGGCGAGCTACGGCGGCATGTTCCGCTACGAGTGGGGCGGGGAGGGCCGCGCGCGTCCGGTCATCACGGCGGAGGCCGCCGGGGTGCTGGGCGAAGGCAACCGCTGGTGGGACTACGACTACTTCTACTTCGAGGACGCGTCGCTCGATTCCAACAGCGCGATGACGGCGGTGGCGGCGGTCACCGTTGCGCCGACCTCACAGATCCGCGCTAAGGTGACGGGGAAGCGCGGCTTCACCGGCAGCAAGGTGGAGCGCCTGCCGTCGT
The DNA here is from genome assembly GCA_030680175.1 of Vicinamibacterales bacterium. Classification (GTDB taxonomy): domain Bacteria; phylum Acidobacteriota; class Vicinamibacteria; order Vicinamibacterales; family UBA2999; genus JAUXWO01. The sequence continues at coordinate 48,079 of JAUXWO010000096.1, read as the reverse complement.
ACTGGGCGTCGAAGCGCAACGACCATGCGGTGATCGTCGGCCTCGAGTACGCGCCCGTGCGCTACGCGCGCGTGCTGGGCGAGTGGGCGCGCTACGAGTGGGGCCCGACCGCCACGTCGGCCGAGATGCTCGGCCGCGACCAGTCGCCCATCGAGAAGAAGGGGTACTGGGTGACCGCCGAGGCGTGGTATCCCGTGTTCAGCGACCTCGTGCTCGGCGCCAGCGTGACGCGCGAGGAGATCGACCGCGCCGACAGCCTCGTGAAGTACATGGCCACGGAGGGGCTCTACGGCGTGGAGCTCGGCCGCAAGGACCGGCTGCTTGTGACGCGCGTGTTCGCCGACATCGGGCGCTGGGTGCGCATCACCTACTTCAAGACGAACGACTCGAACCCCTACCCGTGGCTGTCGGGGATGTGGCCCATCGCCGGCGAACGCGCCTTCACCGGCCGCGAGCCGGACAAGTACGGCGTCATGGTGAGGGTGAGGGTTAGATAGATAGATGAACAGATAGATACAGAATCTGGCGAGCTCGTGATGTGGTGATGTGGTGATGGAATGTCCGATGTAGCCATCTGGGCGTTCACGGACGAATCTATCTGTTGATCGCCCGAGCGCGTCGCCGGGCCGCCACCGATCAGAAGATAGATGCCGGGTGAAGCTCCCTACATCTCACATCGCTACATCCGATCACCACATCACCACATCACGAGCTCGCCAGATTCTGTATCTATCTATCTACCTTCCCCGTGAACAACGCATCGGTATCCTTCCCCATCAGATACTTCTCGTACCAGTAGCCGTAGCGGCGCATCCGGTCGATCTCGTAGGACGGGCGGCGGATGCCGTGGCTCTGGCCCGGGTAGATGATGAGGCCCGTCTCCTTGCCGAGCGCGCGCAGCTGCAGGTAGAACTGCTCCGACTGCGAGAGCGGCACGCGGTAGTCCTGATCGCCGACGAGCAGGAGCGTCGGCGTCGTGATCTTTTCGATCTGATAGATCGGTGAGAGCTTCCGGTACAGCTCCACGTTCCTCCACGGCGGTCCCAGCTCGTCGAGCCACCAGCGCACCAGATCGTCGGTGCCGAACGCACTGAACATGTCCGTCTCGCTCGCGCCGGAGATGGCGGCCGCGAACCTCGTCGTCCGCGTGATCACGTAGTTGGTCAGGATGCCGCCGTAGCTCCACCCGCCGAGGCCCAGCCGCTTCTCGTCGATGTAGCCCTGCGCGATGACGTGGTCCACCCCCGCGAGCACGTCCTCGGAGTCCTTGGTGCCCCAGTCGGCGAAGATCGCCTTGCAGAAGTCCTCGCCGTAGCCGTTGCTGCCGCGCGGGTTCGTGATGAGCACCACCATGCCGAGCGAGGCGAGGTACTGGTGCTCGAACGTGAAGCTGTCGGTGTACTGCGCGACGGGGCCGCCGTGCATGCGCAGCACGAGCGGGTACTTGCGCGAGGCGTCGAAGTCCGGCGGCTTGATGACGAACCCGTGCACGGGGGTGCCGTCGGCGCTCTTGAAGCGCACGCTCTCGGCCGGCGAGACGCGCAGTCCCGCAAACAGCGTCTCGTTGGCGCGGCTCAGGTTCTCGGATGTCCCGCCCGCGAGAGGGGCGACATGGACATCGGCCGGCCGCGTCGGTGTGGACAGGACGACGGCGACGCGGTCGCCTGCGAGGGCGACGTCCGTCACCTCGCTGTCGATGACCGTCTCGCGCGCGCCGGTGGCGGTGACACGCACGAGCGGCTGCCGGCCTTCGTCGACGAGCAGAACGAATAGCGACTGTCCATCGGGCGCCCACACGGGGGGGGCCGCCACGTGGCGGTCGAAGCGGCCCGTCCAGTCGCGCGGTGTGCCGCCCGTGGCGGCGATCGTCATCGCGCGCGGCGTCGCGTAGACGGCCGGTGTGACCGGCTCGTGCACGTAGGCAATCGACCGTCCATCCGGCGCCCACACCGGGCTGCGATCGCTGCCCGGGTCGGTCGTCACCTGCGACAGGGCGCTGGTCGCGACGTCGATCACCCAGATGTCGCTGTTGTTGTTGGCATCGGGGTCGGGCTGCGAGCGGTTCGACGCGAACACGATGCGCGTGCCGTCCGGCGACCAGCTCGGGCTGCTCGCGTCAAACGGACCCGTGGTGATCTGCCGGCCCTCGCCCTGCTTTGCGCCGCTCGTCGCGATCGCCTCCTCGAGCGGGACGATGTAGAGGTGGGACCGGCGATTCGAGAGGTAGCCCTCGCCGTCCTGCTTGTGCTGTAGCCGCGTGACGACGATCACGGGCGGCGCCGGTTCGGGCGCGCCGGCCGGGCGCGGGGTGTCGTCGGCACTCGGGTCGGGGTCGTCGGAGACCACGACGAGCTGGCGGCTGTCGGGGGCCCAGCTGAAGCTGCCGACGCCGCCCTTGAGGTTGGTCGCCCGGAACGCCTCGCCGCCGTCGAGCGGAAGCAACCAGACCTGCGAGGGCTTGGTGCGGTCTGAAAGGAAGGCGAGGTAGCGGCCATCGGGGGACCAGCGCGGCAGCGAGGCCGACTGGTCCGTGGCGGTGAGGCGCACCGGGGTGCCGCCGGCGATGGGCGCGCGCCAGATCGACCCGCGGCGCGTGTCGCGCGCGGCATCGACCTCGCGGACGACCCAGGCCGCCCACCGGGCGTCGGGGGAGACCTCGACATCCGCCACGTTGCGGATCGCAAGGTAATCGTCGAGCGCCACGGGCCGCGGCTGTGCCGCGACGGTGGCCGGAAGGCTGAGCAGGAGGAGGACCGGAATCAGGGGCTTCCACATATGCGTCACAGTAGACTGGAGAGCAGGGTGATGGCAATTCGCTATTCGCCGTTCGCAGCCATTCGCCATTCGCCATTCGCCATTCGCCATTCGCCGTTCGCAAGGCCGCAGGCGGCAACCGGAACATCGTGAACCGTAGTCCGGACTACGTGCGAATCGCGAATGGCGAAGAGCGAATTGCGTGAGAGGTTCCAGATGAAACGACTGATCGGAACGGCGATCCTGGCGTTGTCACTCGCTCTGCCCACGGCGGCCGCGGCGCAGACGGACGAACAGGCGCGCATCACGGAGGCGACCAAGGTGCTGGCCGAAATCATGGCGGCGGAGGACCAGGCGGTGCCGCGCGGCCTGATGGAGAAGGCCGAGGCCATCGCCGTGTTCCCGTCGCTGCTGCGCGCCGGCTTCATCGTGGGCGGGCAGCACGGGCGGGGGATCATCAGCGTGCGGGACCCGGAGTCCGGCACGTGGTCGGCGCCGGCGTTTCTGACGATCACGGGCGGCAGCATCGGCGCGCAGATTGGCGCGCAGGCCGTGGACCTGGTGCTCGTGGTGCAGAACCGGCGCGGGCTCGAGCAGCTCGTGCGCAACCAGTTCCGGATCGGCGGTGACGCCGCGGTGTCGGCCGGACCCGTGGGCCGGGACGTGAGCGCGGCCACCGACATCCAGATGCGCGCGCAGATCCTGAGCTACTCGCGGTCGCGCGGGTTGTTCGCGGGCATCACGTTGAACGGCTCGACGATCCGGCAGGACCGGGACGCGAACGAGCGCTTTTATGGCAAGCCGTACCGCACGCCGCAGATCGTGTTCGAGCGCCTCGGCGGCGCCCCGGAGCCGACGGCCGAGTGGCGCGCCGCGCTCGTCAAGCACGCCGGCGGCGGACAGTAGCTGTCACGGACGGTACGGACAAACACGAAGGCCACGAAGCCCAAAAAGGGATCTCACGCCCGGGAGTCCCTTGTGGACGACATTTTCCTGTTGCGCCTTCGTGGCCTTCGTGTCCTTCGTGTTTCGTACGTAGTCAGGGAAATACTCCGATGAAGATCATCGTCGCCGGGGGGACCGGCTTTCTCGGGAAGCCGCTGGTCGAGGCGCTGCGGGCGCGCGGCGACGATGTGCGTGTGCTGACGCGGAGGGCGTCCGCACCGGGCGAGATCGGGTGGACGCCGGATGGCGGCGTGGGGCCGTGGCTGGCCTCGCTCGAGGGGGCCGAGGCGATCGTGAATCTGGCGGGCGCGGGCATCGCGGAGAAGCGCTGGACCGAGGCGCGCAAGCGCGAGATCGCCGAGAGCCGGCTGCTGGCCACGCGCAGCCTCGTGGCGGCGGCCGGGAGCCTCGCGTCGCCGCCGCGCGTCTTCGTCAGCGCGTCGGCGGTGGGGTACTACGGGAGCCGCGGTGACGAGCCGGTCACCGAGGCGGCCCCGCCGGCGACGGACTTCCTGGGCACGCTCGGACGCGAGTGGGAGGAGGCGGCGCAGCCGGTGACGGTGCACGGGACGCGGCTCGCGATCGTGCGGACCGGCCTGGCGCTCGCGGCCGATGGCGGCGCGCTCGCCGAGATGCGCCTGCCGTTCAGCCTCGGCGTGGGGGGCCGGCTCGGGAGCGGCCGCCAGTACATGTCGTGGATTCACCGCGACGACTGGGTGCGGCTCGTCTGCTTCCTGATCGACGACGCGTCGGCGCAGGGCCCGTTCAATGCCACGGCGCCGACGCCCGTGACGAATGCCGAATTCACGCGCGCGCTTGGCCGTGCGCTCCATCGCCCGGCCATCCTCCCTGTGCCCGCGTTCGCGCTGAAGATCCTCTTCGGCGAGCTGGCGGGGCCGCTGCTGCTCGAAGGCCAGCGCGCGGTCCCGGCGAAGGCGACGGCGCTCGGGTTCCAGTTCACCTACACAGACCTCGACGCGGCGCTTGGGGCGGTTTTCGCCTGAGCGTTGTGATGCGCTCGCGCTGGCCGTGCCTTACCCTAGTGCAGGATCATCTGCACGGCGTCGTTCAGCTATCAACCGGTCTGCAGGGGAGTCTACGCACCGGCGTCAAAGGGTCGAGGCGTCCCGATCTAGGTGCTCCAGGCGGTCTTCGTGTACTTCTCCAGCGCGGCTAGGCGAGCTCTTCGATTGCTAAGATCCGATGCGGCGCGCTCGACGGCCTCTGCATACTCGGTTACAACCTTGGGCGCGCTTCCACGCTGCGTCAGGTAACTGTCAACAGAATCACCAAACCGCTGCATCCGACTGCCCATGTCCTTCCGCCCCGTCTTCGACAGGGGCAAGGCCGTCTCGTGGGCGGCATACAGCAGGAAGATTGAGTAGAAGTCGGACTTCTTGCGCCATCGCGTCTTGGGGAACTCCGCCACTGTCTGGGTTAGCTCGCCAAGGACCTTGGGAAAGAGGGCAAGCACCCTGTCCTTGTCAGGAAACGACGCTTCGTAAGTCTGGAACCATCTCTCGAGAGTCAACTTCTTGTTCTGCGGTCCATGTAGGACTCCGACGGTTAGCTCGGCGATGAACTCGACGTCCAGCATTCGCCGAACGTCGTTAGGGGTGAACACCCCAGATGTTGACCACCAGTCAAGGTCTGCCAATGCTTCGACGGCTGTTATGAACTCTCCCTTATAGGTTGCGTGGCGGAGTTCCTGCTGATTCAACACCACGGTGTTGCGATTGAGCCGCTTGAAGATCGAGCGCAGTTCCTCCTCAGCAACGGCGGGAAGCTGCCTGACGATGAAGTTGTAGGCGAAGATTCGCTGACGCTCAGTTGGTGTCAAGTCCTCAAACACCATGTCTGGCCACTCAGGGACCTCGTCAGGGTGAAGCGCAAACGCACCCTCGACAAACTCAAGGCAAGCGCGTACACGTTGCTGTCCGTCCACCACTACGTGTTGCTCCTCACCCGCATCGGTGACCAAGTCCTGGATGTACAGTTCTGGGATCGGATAACCCTTGAGGATGCTGTCGATGAGAAACGACTTCTGGAGATCTGTCCACACCGGGTTGCGTTGAAATGGTGGCTTGATCTGCAGACGACCCTCGTCATGTGCCTTCTTGAAGAACGCCACCGACCTTCTAGTCGAGTTCAGATAATCGCTCAATGCAAATCTCCAGTCCCCGACGCCCCCAACTGGCTTCGCAGCCTGCGGACAGAGTTGAGAAGATACGACTCCAGCGACGAGTGGTCTCTGTATAGACGCACGTTGATCATGCGGCCATCAGCAGGCGCCGCGGCCATCAACTTCGATAGCTTCACAACCCATTCAGGGCCGAAGGGCAGGTACTGTAGCAATTGATCCGTGGCTATCGAGCCCCAGTAAACGAGCCGCTTCTCGTGCTCCTTCACCCACTCCTGGGTTGGCTGCGGCAATCGGTATCTATCAGCGCCAAGTCGACGCATCCATCTCCAGGCAATGTCGAAGTGGTGTGGCGACATGACGGCGATATCGATATCAGAATCACTCGAGAACGGCTTAAACCTCTTGTGCGGGCTGAGACTGCAGCCGACTGCTGCGCTGCCGACCAAGACGACATCGAGCCACGACACGCCGAGTTCGCCTGCAATGTGGGACTTCCATCGAAGATACTCCGTGCGATGTGGCCCAAAGACATACGGCGTCGACTCATCAAACCAGCGGGTTATGAACCGTTCCGGCGTAAGTAACCGAAGATCAGTGACGATCTGTGTCTCGGGAAGGGACATGGCAGCCGCAATGCTAGCCCAACCCGACTGGTGCGCCTAGGGGTGGGTCCTATTGGCATCCGGAGTCTCGTGGGGCTCGATTGGGCAACTGGGTCTCGGCGACGCAGCCTGGCCAGCACCAAATTGTTCATGGAAGGCTACGTTGATCTTTCATCGTCCTAGCGCGTCAGTCCCATCGCCAGATGGTCCCGCCAGCCAGATCTCTTCCGTGTCGAAGCTGTAGCCGGGTTCGCGACCGCTGTCGAACCGGCGTTTCAAAGGATGTCTTTAGTCAGTTCTCCCTGGGAGGGGAACGGTTTCAATCCCTGATTTTGCTCTTGACGGGGACCCGCAGCTTGGATTAACTATATGGTTAATTAAACTAACCGCCTGGTTAAATCACGCCCGTGCCGAAACCCGCCGCCCGCCCTCGCCACGGTCCCCCGGCCCCGCGCCGTCCCGGTCCCCGTCCCGCTGGCCGTCCGCGCGCCAGAAAGACCACGGCGCCGCCGCCCGACATGGCGACGCGCGATGCCGTCTTCCTCGCCGCCGCCGAGGCGTTCTCGGCGCACGGGTTCGACGGGGTGTCCGTCGACGCCATCGCCGCCCGCGCGCACGTGAACAAGGCGATGATCTACTACCACTTCGACGACAAGCTCGCCCTCTACCGCGAAGTCGTCCGCGACATGCTCCGCGCCATCGGGGCACGCGTCCAGGGGATCGCCGAGACCCCCGAGCCCGCGGACCGGAAGGTCTCGGCCTTCGTCGCCGGCCTCGTCGACCTGACCGGCGAGCGCCCGTGGTTCCCGACCATCATGATCCGCGAGATCGCCGAGGGCGCGCCGCGCCTCGACGTCGAGACGCTCGGCCTCATCCGCCATGTCTTCGTCACCTTCGGCGGCCTCCTCGCCGAGGGCCAGGCGGCGGGGCTCTTCCGCCCCGTCAACCCCGTGCTCGCCTACATGTCCACGCTCGGACCGCTCATGTTCAACGCCGCCCGTGAACGCGCCGCCGCGCAGTCCGGCCGCGGCCACCTGCCGATGTTCGCCGAGGTCCCGCGCGCCGACCTCGTGCGCCACATGCAGGAGGCCACCCTCCGCATGCTCTCGAAGGAACGGGAATGACCGCCATGAGACGCACCACGCCCCTGCTCCTGATCCTGCTCGCCACGGCGTGCGACGCGCCGCCGCCCGGCAACCAGCTCCGCGTGTCGGGCCACGTCGAAGCCACCGAGGTGCGCCTCGCCGCCGACGCCGGCGGCCGCATCCTCGAACTGCCGCTCAAGGAAGGCGACCGCGTGGAGCCGGGCGCCCTCGTCGTGCGCCTCGACGCGCGCGACGCCACCCTCGCCCTCGAGCGCGCGCAGGCCGAGCGCGCCGTGGCCGAGGCCCAGCTCCGGCTTGTGCAGGCCCCCGCCCGAGCGGAGGACCTGGCGCAGGCCCGCGCGCAGATCGAGACGGCGCAGGCGGACGTCGCCGCGGCGCGCGCCGAACTCGAGGCGGCCGAGGCCGACCTCGATCGCTTCGAGTCGCTGCTCGCCAGCCGCTCCGGCACACGCAAGCAGCGTGACGATGCGGCGACGAGGCGGGATGTGGCACGCCAGCGGGTGGCCGCGGCCGAATCGCGGGTGCGCGCCGCCGAACAGGCCCGCGCGCGGATCGAGGCCGGCGCGCGCCACGAGGAGGTCGACGCCGCCCGCGCGCGCGTGGCGTCCGCCGCCGCGCAGATCGCCACCCTCGAGAAGCTCGTGGCCGATGCCACCCTCCTCTCCCCCACCTCCGGCATCGTCACCGCCCGGCTCGCCGAGCCCGGTGAGGTGGTCGCACCGCGGATGCCGCTTCTCGTCATCACCGATCTGGATCGCGCGTGGGCGGACCTCTTCGTGCCGGAGCCGGCCGTGCCCCGCATCACGCTCGGCCAGACGGCGACGATCTACACGGATGCGGGCGGGGCCGGCATCGAGGGCCGTGTCGAGTGGATCTCGCCGACGGCGGAGTTCACGCCGCGCAACGTGCAGACGGCCGACGAACGCTCGAAGCTCGTGTACCGGATTCGCGTGCGTGTGGACAACCGCGACGGCGTGCTGAAGTCCGGCATGCCGGTCGAGGCCGTACTGGCATTGGCTGACGTCCCGCAGCCCTGAGTCACGCCATGCCTGTGGCCATCCACCTCGATCGTGTCGTGAAGCGCTACGGCGCCACCACGGCGCTCGACGGCCTGTCGCTGCAGGTCGCGCGCGGCGAGATGTTCGGGCTGATCGGCCCGGACGGCGCCGGCAAGACGACCACGATCCGGCTGCTCTGCGGGCTGCTGCACGCCGACGCGGGCACCGTGCGCGTGCTGGGCCTCGACCCCGTGCGCGAGCACCGGGCGCTCACCGATCGCGTCGGGTACCTCTCGCAGCGCTTCAGCCTCTACGGCGACCTCAGCATCGATGAGAACATCGCCTTCTTCGCCGAGATCCACGGCGTCGGCGACTACGCGCGCAAGCGGGATCGCCTGCTCGACATGACCCAGCTCACGCCGTTCCGCACCCGCCCGGCGGCGCAGCTCTCGGGCGGGATGAAGCAGAAGCTCGCACTGGCCTGCACGCTCATCCACGAGCCGGAGCTGATCCTGCTCGATGAGCCGACGACGGGCGTGGATCCGGTGTCGCGCCGGGAGTTCTGGAAGCTGCTCTCGGAGTTCCTGGCGACCGGCATCACCATCCTGATGTCCACGCCGTACCTCGACGAGGCCGAGCGCTGCGCACGCGTCGCGCTCCTCCACGAGGGGCGGGTCGTCGCCTACGACGAGCCGTCGCGCCTGCGCGCCTCGATGGACGGGACGTTCTTCGAGGTGTTGGCGCCGCATCCCTCCGACGCGCTCGCCCGGCTGCGCGGCCACGCACCCGGCACGCGCGTGCAGCTCTTCGGCGAACGCCTGCACGTCTGGATGCCGGAACAGGACGCGCGCGCCGCCAGCGCGGCGCTGTCGGCGTTGACCGCCGGCGCCGGGATCCACCCGCACGGCGTGCGCGCCATCACGCCGTCGCTCGAAGACGTCTTCATCGCCCGGATCGCCGGCGCCGACGAGGCGCCCACCGCGAGGCCGCCATCATGACCAGAACCCTGACGCTCTCCATCACCCTGCTGCTCGGCGCCACGCTCGCGACCGCCCAGCCGTCCCCCGGGGGCCTGACGCTCGACGCCGCGATCGCCGAGGCGCTGGCCGCCAGCCATCGTCTCGCCGAGATCGGCGCGCGCGGCGACGCCGCCGAGGCCACCGTCGCGCTGCGCGCCGCCGCGAACGCCCCGCTCGTGTCCGCCGTCGCGGGCTACACGCGCACGAACCACGTGGACGAGTTCGGCGTGCCGCAGCCCGATGGCCGGCTGCGCATCATCTATCCCGATATCCCCGACAACTACCGGACGCGTCTCGATCTGCAGTGGCCCGTCTACTCGGGCGGCCGGTCGAACGCGCTCGAACGGGCCGCCGAGGCGGAGCGGACGGCGGTGGCGGCGGACCTCGAGACCGCGCGCGCCGACCTGCGCCTCGAGGTCGCGCGTGCCTACTGGGCGGTCGTCACCGCGGGGGAGTCCGCGCGCGTGGTGGACGAGGCGCTCGCGCGTGCCGAGGCGCATCTGGCGGATATCCGCGCACGCGATGCCGCCGGGCTGGTCTCGCCGCACGAGGTGGCCGCGGTCGACGCGCACCGCTCGCGGCAGCGGATGCTCCTGATCGAAGCCCGCAATCTCCATCTCTCGGCACAGGCGGCGCTCGCGCGCCTGCTCGGGCGGCCCGTGGATCAGCCGCTCCAGTTGTCGGAGCCGCTCGCACACCCGCGCGTGCAGGCGCCGGACCTCGCGATCGCCGCGGACCGTCCCGAGCGCGCCGCGCTCCTGGCGCGCCTCTCGGCCGCGGACTCCCGCGTCGCCGCCGCCGAGGCCGGGCGCAAGCCCACGGTCTCGCTTGGCGGCGGCCTCGACTACGCCAGCCCCAACCCGCGCCTCTTCCCGAGGCAAGACGCGTGGAAGACGTCGTGGGACGTCTCCGTGCAGGCGAGCTGGCTGCTGTGGGACGGCGGCCGCACCCGCGCCGAGTCCGCGCAGGCCTCGGCCCTCGCCAGTGCGGAGCGCGCGCGGCTCGCCGAACTCGATTCGCTCGTCCAGACCGAGGTCCGCCAGCGCACGCTCGACCTCGCCTCGTCAGGCGCGGCCGTGGAGGCCGCGACCGACGCGCTCGCCAGCGCCGAAGAGGCGCGCCGCGTGGTGGCCAACCGCTTCGACGCCGGCGTGGCGACGAGCACCGATGTGCTCGACGCGCAGCTCGCCCAGCTGCAGGCGGAACTGGATCGCACGCGCGCGCTCGCCAACGTCCGGCTGGCGGAAGCCCGCCTGGCCAGGGCTCTAGGGCGGTAGATGGTGGTGGGTAGTGGGTGGTGGGTAGTGGGTGGTGGGTCGTGGGTTCCTGGAAGAGCGCTTCTTCGTGCGTTCTTCGTCTCTTCGTGTCCTTCGTGTTTGTCCGTGTTGAAGCATGACACCCGCCATTGACGTTCGAGGGCTCACGCGGCGCTTCGGTGACTTCGTCGCTGTTGACGACGTGTCGTTCGACGTGCGCCCGGGCGAGATCTTCGGCTTCCTCGGGGCCAACGGCGCCGGCAAGTCCACGACGATCCGCATGCTCTGCGGCCTGCTCGCGCCCACCGCCGGCACGGCGCTCGTCGGCGGCGTCGACGTCGCACGCGATCCCGAAGGCGTGAAGCGGCGCATCGGCTACATGTCGCAGAAGTTCTCGCTCTACGAAGCGCTCACCGTCGACCAGAACATCGCGTTCTTCGGCGGCATCTACGGAATCGAGGGTGCGCGGTTCCAGGCGCGCCGGCGCTTCGTCCTCGAGATGGCGGGCCTCGAGGGCCGCGAGCGGGTGGTGACGCGCGACCTGCCAGGCGGCTGGCGGCAGCGCCTCGCCCTCGGCTGCGCGCTGCTTCACGAGCCGCCGATCGTCTTCCTCGACGAGCCGACCGGGAGTGTGGACCCGCTCTCCCGCCGCCGGTTCTGGGATCTCATCACCGACCTCTCCAGCCGTGGCGTCACCGTGCTGGTGACGACGCACTATCTGGATGAGGCGGAGCATTGCCACCGCATCGCGATCATCCAGGCGGGGAAGCTGGCCGCGCTCGGCACGACGGACGAGCTCCGGCAGGTCTTCGCCGGCCGCGCCATCCTCGAGGTCCAGACGCCGCGTCCCGTCGACGCGGCCCTCGTCCTCGAGGCGATGCCGGAGATCGAGAAGACCAGCATCTTCGGCACCTCGGTCCACGCCGTCACGCACACGGCTGATGTGGACCCCGCCGCCATCGCGCGCGCGCTGGAAGCCGCGGGGCACGCCGTGACGTCGGTGTCACGCGTGCCGCCGTCCCTCGAGGACGTGTTCCTCGACGTCGTGGAGCGCACGGGCGCGGCGGCACTCGCCGGGGGAGGGCGCTGATGCGCGCCGCGCTGGCCATCGGGCACAAGGAGCTGCGTCAGATCCTGCGTGACCGGCGCACGCTGATGATCCTGCTGTTCGTGCCGGCGCTCTTCCTGCTGCTCTACGGCTACGCGCTGAACTTCGACATCCGTGATGTGCGGCTCGCCGTGCAGGACCGCGACCGTTCGCCCGAGAGCCGCGCGCTCATTTCGTCGTTCGTCAACTCCGGCTACTTCCAGCTCGTGGCCACGTTCGACTCGGACGAGGAGCTCGCGCAACTCGTGAACCGGAACGAGGCGCGGGCGGCGCTCGTGATCCCGGGCGGCTATGGCCGCGATGTCACGATCGGACGGCCCGTGACGGTCCAGGTGGTGATCGACGGCGACAACGCCAACACCGCCGCCACGGTCTCGGGGTATGCGCAGGCCCTGGTGGCCGACACCTCGGCCCTCTATGAGGCCCGCCTCACCGGCGTGGCCGCGGCCGGCCCACCCGTGCTCTTCGAGCCGCGCGTCTGGTACAACCCGCAGCTCCGGAGCACGCTGTTCCTGGTGCCGGGGCTGATTGCCTACATCGCAATGATCACGGCCGTCATCTCCACCGCGCTCGCGATCGTGCGCGAGAAAGAGCGCGGCACGATGGAGCAGGTGCGGATGGCGCCGGTCACCCCCCTCGCGTTCGTCGTGGGGAAGACGCTCCCGTATCTCGCGATCTCGTTCGTCTCCGCACTCCTCATCATCGTCGTCTCCATGGCGCTCTTCGACCTGCCGATGCGCGGCTCGTGGTGGCTGCTGTCCCTGTCGATCGGGCTCTTCCTGGTGGGGGCGCAGGCGCAGGGGCTGCTCATCTCCACCGTGGCGCAGACGCAGCAGGTGGCGTTCCAGATGGCGCTGCTCTCCTCGTTCCTGCCGACGTTCATCCTGTCGGGCTTCATCTTCCCGGTGTCGAGCATGCCGGCTGCCGTGCAGATGATCACGCACATCGTGCCGGCGCGGTACTTCATCGTCGCCCTGCGTGCGGTGGTGCTGAAGGGCGTGGGCCTGGCGGCGTTCTGGCAGGAGCTGGTGGCGCTGGCCCTCTTCGCGATGCTGATGACGGCGCTCGCCTCGCTGCGGCTCTGGAGGGAGTGGCGATGAGGGCCGGCCTTCGACGCGTCGCCCACCTGATGCGCAAGGAGCTCATCGAGCTCCGCCAGGACCCGCGGCTGTTCGGGATCGTGATCCTGGCGCCGATCCTGCAGCTCGGCGTCCTCGGCTACGCCGCGACGACCGACGTGCGGGACGTGCCGACGGTGGTGGTGGATGCGGACCGGTCGTCGGCGAGCCGCGAGCTGATTCAACGCTTCCAGCAGTCCGCCAACTTCGTCATCGTGGACGTGGTCGGGTCGACCGCCGAGCTCGACGCGTACCTCGACACCGGGCGCGCGTGGATGGCGCTCGCCATCCCGCCGGGATTCGGCGCCGACGTGGCGACCGGCCGGACGACGACGCTGCAGGTGGTGGCGGATGGGACCGACTCGAACTCGACGAACGTGGCGCTTGGCTACGCGCGCGCGCTGGTCGGCGGCTATGGGCAGGCGCTGGCGGCGGCCCGTCGGCCCGGCTCGGACGCGGGGCGTCTCGTGACCGCGGAGGTGCGCGTCTGGTTCAACCCCGAACTCGAGAGCCGCGACTTCATGATCCCCGGCATCGTCGCGCTCCTGCTCCTGGTGATCACGACGAACCTGTCGTCGATGGCGATCGTCCGCGAGAAGGAGGTCGGCACACTCGAGCAGCTGAACGTCACGCCGCTCGCGCGCTGGGAGCTGATCGTGGGGAAGCTCCTGCCGTACGGCCTCATCGGCATGGTGAACGTGGTGCTGGTGACCGCGGTGGCGATCTGGTGGTTCGAGGTGCCCATGCGCGGGTCGCTCGCGCTGCTGTTCCTGATGAGCGCGGTGTACCTCCTCAGCACGCTCGGGCTGGGCCTGTTCATCTCGACCATCTCCGACACGCAGCAGCAGGCGATGATGACGGCGACGTTCTTCTTCCTGACGCCGATGATCTACCTGTCGGGATTCATCTTTCCCATCGAGAACATGCCGGCGTGGATCCAGCCGGTGACCTACCTGATCCCGCTCCGCTACTTCCTCGTGATCCTGCGGGGGCTGTTCCTGAAGGGGGTGGGGCTGGAGACATTTTGGCCGCAGGCCCTGGCATTGCTGGCCTGGGGGGTCGGCATCCTCGCCCTGGCCACGCTGAGGTCATCGAAACAGGCGAGATAGGGCAGGCTTTCCGTCCCTCCCCGCCCGTCCCCGGTATAATCCCCCTCATGGGACGTCTGGCCGTTGTCGCGCTGCTCGTCTCGGCTCTTGCGGGTGGCCCGGCGGCTGCTCAGGACGCCACACAACTCGTCCAGCAGGGACGGGCCCTCATCAACCAGGGCAAGCACGACGAGGCCGAGCGGCTGCTGCGGCAGGCCTACCAGATCAACCCCCGATCCCTCGAAGCGGTGCTCGCGCTCGGCGTCGTCCTGGACCTGAAGGGCCAGTACGCCGAGGCGCACACGTTCCTGCAGCAGGCCGTGGACGTGGCGCCGCGTGGGCAACAGCGCAACCAGGCGCTGGCGAACCTCGCCCTGTCGTACGTCTTCCAGGGCGACATCGCGCAGGCGCTGCGGCATCTCGTCTCCGTGCGGGAGCAGCAGCTGGCCGACGGCGACGTCACCGGCGCGGCGGCGTCGGCGCGCACGATCGGCCGCATCCTGCTCGAGACCGGCGATGCCGCGGGGGGGCGCAAGTGGTACGAGCTCGGCTACGAGGAGTGGAAGCCGAAACCGGACGCACCCGAGAGCGAGCTTCTCCTCTGGGAACTGCGCTGGCGTCACATGCGGGCGCGCGTCTCGGCGCGTGAAGGCCGGATCGACGAGGCGCGGCAGCTGCTCGGCGAGTTCGAGGCGCTGATGGCGAAGCGCGGCCGCCAGGACGAGGACAACGCGATCTACCGGTGGGTCGCGGGCTACGTCGCCTTCTACGCGAAGGATTACGCACGCGCGATCGCGGAGCTGGCGCAGGGCAACCTGAACGACCCGTTCATCCTGCACATGATGGGGATGGCCTACGACGCGCAGGGCAACACGGCCAACGCCCGCGAGTACTACCAGCGCACGATCGAGTCGAACGTCCACACGCTCAACAACGCGCTCGTCCGCCCGAAGGCCCGCGCGCGACTCGCCGAGCTGCGTTAGCCGTCCGCGAAGACGCGAAGCCCGCGAGCGTCCGGCGCAACCGCGGTCGAACCTACGAGGTCACGCGGCCGAGTTCGAACACGGCCCAGCCGTCCGTGTTGTTCCGGGTCGACGCGGGCGGATAGACGAACGTCCCCTCTGTCCCTGGGAACTGCGCGATCTCGATTCGGACCCGCCACCGTGAGCCTGAGAAGCGGGCCCGACGTATCTGGAACTCCACACCGCTCAACGGAAAGAGTCGTTCGCTGAAGGCGAGATCCCGGCTCTTCGTCGAGTCCAGCCTGGCCTCGCTCGCGATCCAGCCGGCGTGGTTGCCCCAGCGCCACGGGGGCTCCTGATCGGACCAGGGCGTCCCTTCGAGACGACGCTCGCCGATCTGCATCGAGGCATGGAGCTGGTGCAGTGCGCGGTCATCCTGAAGCAAGTACACGTCGACCGGTCGCGACACGCCGCCCGTGCTGACACCGAAGAAGACGTCGCCGCGGTACTGCTTGAGGAGGAGGCGCACACCGTCGGCTACGTCGACCGCGACGGCGTCGTCCCACTCGCTGGGGTCCAGGCGGCCGTCGATCAAGACCGGATACCCGAAGCCCTGAGGGACCCGAACCGTCGGAGGCGCCAGCTCCCGGGCCGCCGCACCGGCACGTGGGGCCGGCGCAGGGGCGCCCTGCGCCGGCGCTACGGCCAGATCGACGGCGGCCGTGACGACGTCCCACGCGACCGGCCCGGCGTGCATCGCGACGACACTACCCACGTCGAGCCCTTCGCGCCGGACGGCGGCGGTCAGCTCATCGAGGTACTGCGGCATGAAGAACGTGCCGTCGGGTCGCGGACCCATTACGAGGTCGCTGCCCCATAAGATCCGGTGCGCCGGCAGGTGCGCCATGAGCATGCGTTCGCCGGCGCGCCCGCGAATCGGATAGAGATCCACGCGGTTGAGGCCAGCGCCGATGGAGGTGCGGCCGTCGACCCACCGGAAGACCGGTGACTGCGGTGCGCGCGCCAGCTGATCGGGGTCGATCGTGTGCGGCGCGGTCACGACCTTCTCGAGCACTTCCCGGTTCAGGTCCAGCGCGTACACCGGTACACGGCGCGCGACGTACTCACGCACGCCACCGACGTACGTCCACGCGTCGCCGGTGGATACCACGGCCTTGATTCCGAGACCCGGGAAGCGGCGTTCGACCTCTGTCGCGATTCTCTCCGTGTATTCCGACGAATACGGAGCCTCGATCACGACGACCCCGTCGTCCTGGGGGACCAGAAGCACGTTGTAGCCGCCCTGCAGAAGCGTGACGCCGTTCGGCAGTTCGAGGGCCGGCCGGCGTTCGACGCCGCCACCCCAGCGCTCGCCGATTTCGATGTCCTTGGGGCCGGCGAGCGCCGCCAGGAACGCCGCGCGGACTTCGGCGGCGATCGAGAAGGCGTCGTCAGGCACGTCTTCGTCGAAGGCGACGTGCGAGAGATACAGCGTGCGAGACGGCTTGCCATCCCACTCGACGTTCCAGGAGCGCGGGTAGTGAAAGCCGCCGGGCTCGAGGTGCCAGAAGTTGTAGCTGGTGCGCAGCGTCACATCGCCCCAGACGTCCCAGAAGTAGTCGTCCGGGTAGGCACGCCGCGTTTCGACCGCTGATGGCAGCGCGTCGTGCGCATTCAGGAAGACGCGGACGGTGCCGCCGCTGTGATCGAAGGCCACCACGCGGTGCTGCACCCCGTGGAGCCACGTGTCGGGTTCGGTCCTGAGGTCGGGCGCGTCAAGTGCCCGCAGCAGCACACGGTCGGGGATCTCCAGGAACTGCCGGCCGGCCTCTATCACCATGGCCATGCCTGCCGGGCGCTGAACGGGTTCACCATCAGGGGGGCGGACAAGGAACGCTGCCGTTCCGTCGGCCACGATGACGGTGCCGCCGGCAAAGCGCGGCGCGTTGTAGTCGCGCCGCTGCACATCTCGGCGCAGGCGTTCCGTGCGGAGGTCCCACAGGTCGTTGACCTGCTCGTAGGACGGAATCCACGGTCCCTCGAACCGTTCCGACTGCTCGAGCAGAAAGCGATGGCCGACGCCTTCGAGCCGAAGCGTTGCCATCGCGCGCCAGCGAGCTTCGCCGCCCATGGCGTCGAGCGCCGCGCGCACGTGGTCGGCCGCGCGTTCACGACTCCGAGGCGGTGTCTGGTCCACGGCGGCGGTCGCCGCATACAGGGGCAGGAGCAGGGACAAAATCAGGTGTGGCAGAAAGACGGGGGTCATCTTCCGAGTGAGACGGAAACGCCGGGCTGGAGGTTACGTGTGGCGTCACGACGGCTGTGACGAACGGCGGGTCAGGTGACATCGGAACGGGGACGGAGGCCGGGCACCACGCGCTCGTCCCACGGTCGCTGCCGGACGGCACCTGCGCGGTTCGCGCCCTTCGCGTCTTCGCGAGAGGTCTCGAGTCCGTCGCGCCGTCGCGTGATCTAGGCGACACCCCCCCGCGCGGCGCGCTCGCCCTCCTCCACGTCCACCCGCGACAGCAGCCACGCGCCACCGACGAAGAACAGGATCACGAGCAGGATCGCGTTGCGGCTGGATCCCGTGAGCAGCACGCTCACCGTGAAGACCGCCGGGCCCAGGATCGTCGCGAAGCGCTCGACGACGGCGTAGAAACCGAAGTATTCCGAGGCCTTGGCCGGTGGGATGAGGCGCGCGAAGAGCGAGCGGCTGAGCGCCTGGCTGCCGCCCTGCACCATTCCGATAAGCGCCGCCAGCAGGAAGAAGTGCATCGCCGTCGTCATGAAGTAGCCGAGGACGCACGCGAATGCGTAGACGGTGAGTGCCAGGAAGATCGCGCGCTTCGTGCCGATGCGCGCGCCGAGCATCCCGAAGAGAAACGAAAAGGGAACGCCGACGAACTGCACGATCACGAACGCGCCGATTTGCGCCGTCTGGCCGATGCCGAGTTCGGTGGCGTAGATGGCCGCCATGCGGATGATCGTCTGGATGCCGTCCTGGTAGACGAGCATGGCCAGCAGCAGCAGAAACGCCTGGCGGTAGCCCTTGATCTCCTGGAACGTCCGGCCGAGGCGGCCGAACGCCGCGACGAAGACGCTCTCGTCCCCGCGCTCGCCGTGCTGCAGGACGCGCGCGGGCTCCGGGACGTGGCGCAGGAGCGGAATCGTGAACAGGATCCACCACACGCCCACGCTCGCAAACGCCGCCTTCGTCGCCGCCGTCGCATCGGCGAAGCCCCAGACGGCCGGCTGCATGACCCACGCGAGGTTCAGGAGCAGCAGCAATCCGCCGCCGAGGTAGCCGATGGCGTAGCCGGCGGTCGACACGCGGTCGGTCTCCTCCGGCCTGGCCACGTACGGCAACAGGGAGTCGTAGAACACGAGCGAGCCCGAGACGCCGAGGTTGCCGGCGATGAACAGGAGCGCGGCCCATCGCCATCCACCGTCGCCGATTGTCGTCATCGCGAAGCACGCGGCCGCGCCCCCCAGCATGAACACGGTGAGCAGGCGCTTGCGCGACGCGCTGTAGTCGGCAATCGCGCCGAGGATGGGCGCGGAGACGGCGATGAGGATCATCGCCACGGTCGTGATGGCGCCGAAGCGCGCCGTCGCCTGCGGCCCTTCCATCCCGGCTGCCGCGTAGAGCGCGAAGAAGCTCGGGAACACGGCGGTGACGATGGTGGTGAAGAAGGCGGAGTTGCCGCTGTCGTACCACGCCCACGCGCGCTGCGCGGGGGTGGCGAGGCCGACGCGGGCGTGCAGGCGCGCCCAGAGGGACATGGGCGACAGCATAGCGCAGGTGCTTCACGGGCCCGGCGTGCCACCCGGGCCGCCGGGTCCCTCAGGCGCGGCGTGTATCCGTGGCGCGCTCCGCCAGCCGGGCGATCATGCCGCCGAACACGAGCCCGTGGATCGGGTACAGGGCGTACCAGTAGAGCCACCCGAAGAGCCCCTTCGGCGCGAAGAACGCGGTCTGCGTCAGGAGCGTGCCGCCGTCCGGCTGCGGGGCGGCCTGGAACTGCAGCCATGCGCGACCCGGGACCTTCATCTCGGCGCGCAGGCGCAGCAGCGTGCCCGGCTCCACCGCTTCGACCCTCCAGAAGTCCAGCGCATCCCCCACGCGCACGTCCTGCGGATGCCGGCGGCCGCGGCGCATGCCGACCCCGCCCACCAGGCGATCCAGGAGCCCGCGCAGCTGCCACGCCCAGTTCATCGCCAGCCAGCCGGTCCTGCCGCCGAGGGCGGTGAACGCGCGGAAGACCTCCTCTGCCGGCGCGGCGACGCGCTGCTGTCGCTGCTCGATCACCATGCCCTCGTGCGTCGTGAGCGTCACCGGGGGCACGTCGCCCTGCGTCGTGGCCAGGGCATCGCTCCACGCCGTCTCCACCGAGCGCGCCTCGAGATTGGAGAGCGCCGCCGCCACGGCGCCGGCGTAGTCCATCGGGACGATGTCGGGAAAGAGGGTGCGTGCGGAGGGGTCGCGGACGATCACCTCGTTGCGCAGGCCCTCGATGAGCGGCCGCGCGATCGACGCCGGAATGGGCGTCACGAGGTGCACCCAGTACGACGACAGGCGCGGCGTCAGCACGGGCACCGACACCAGCCAGCGGCGCAGTCCACGCACGTGCGCGTAGCCGGTCATCATGCCGCCGTAGGTGATCACATCGGCGCCGCCGATCTCGATGACGCGGCCCGTGCTGTCGGGCACGTCGAGCGCCGCCACCAGGTAGTCGAGCACGTTGCGCACGGCGATCGGCTGGATCCGGGTGAACACCCAGCTCGGGCAGATCATCACCGGCACGCGCTCGGTGAGGTAGCGGATCATCTCGAACGACAGCGACCCGGAACCGACGATGACGGCGGCGCGGAACTCGGTGACGGGCACGCCGGCCTCGCGAAGCGCGTCGCCCGTGTCATGCCGGGACCGCAGGTGCTCGGACAGCTCCGTCGAGGCATCGCCGAGACCGCCCAGGTAGACAAGGCGCTGCACGCCGGCATCGTGCGCCGCCTGTCCGAACGCACGGGCGGCGGCCAGATCGCGCGCATGGAAGTCGTGCCCGCTGCCCATGCTGTGCACGAGGTAGTAGGCCACCTCGATCCCTGCGAGCGCGGCGCGCAGGGACGCCGGGTCGAGGACGTCACCCGTGGCGACGTCGACGGCCGGGCGCCACACCCGGCCCTGGAGGCGCGCGGGATCCCGCGCGAGGCACCGCACCGCGTGGCCGCGGGCGAGCAGCCGGGGCACGAGCCGTCCACCGATGTAGCCGGTCGCGCCCGTGACGAGCACCTTCATGGGATTCCCTGCATTGTGTCACGCGGGGGAGGCACCCGACCGCCCGTCTGCGTCGTCACACAGGATGAGACGCGGGCGCGAGGTCCAGGGACCCCGGGCCCGCGATCTGGCGTATCTTCTTCACAGAGGCCCGACGGAGACAGCGGCATGCCCATCGATGAACAGGTGCGACTGGCGGCCCTGCGGAAGTACCGCCTCCTGGACACCGATCCGGAGCAGGCGTTCGACGACCTGGCGCTGCTGGCCTCCGAGATCTGCGGCACGCCGATCGCGTTGATCACCCTGGTGGACGAAGACCGTCAGTGGTTCAAGGCGCACATCGGCACGTCACTCCGCGAAACCCATCGCAGCATCTCCTTCTGCGCGCACGCCATCGCCCAGCCCGGCCTCTTCATCGTGCCGGATGCCACGAAGGACGACCGGTTTCGCGAGAATCCGCTCGTGATGCAGGAGCCACGCATCCGGTTCTACGCGGGGGCGCCACTTGTGACGCCCGAGGGCCACGCCCTCGGGACGCTGTGCGTCGTTGACCGTGTGCCGCGTACGCTGACCGAGCGCCAGCGGCAGGCGCTGGATGTGCTGCGCCGGCAGGTGGAGGCGCAGCTCGAGCTACGGCGCAACCTGCACGAACTGGAGCGCGCCCTGGCGGCGCGCGACGAGGCCGAGGCCGAGCAGGCGGCGCTCGTGCTGGAACTGCGCGAGGGGTTGGCCAAGGTCGACAAGCTGACGGGTTTGATGCCGTACTGCTCCACCTGCGCGCTCGACATCGTCGTGCCGGCGGACCCGATGGCGACGATTGCCGTCGGCGAAGGGGTGCGGCAGGTCCTGGAGGGGAAGGGCTGGTCGGAGGAGGAGGTGGCGGGCGTGGAGCTGGCGCTGCAGGAGGCGCTGGCCAACGCGGTGCGTCATGGCTGCAAGGGCGACCCGACGAAGCAGATCCGGTGCCTGCTGACGATCGACGCGTCTGGCGACGTGGTGATCGCCGTGCGCGATCCGGGCGTCGGGTTCGACCCGAAGGCGGTGCCGAGTCCGCTGCAGGGCGAGAACCTGCTCAAGCCGAGCGGGCGCGGCGTCTTCCTGATCAACCAGTTGATGGACGAGGTCCGGTTCGCCGACAGCGGGCGAGAGGTCCAGATGCGCAAGCGTAGGGGTCTGGCACCGTGACATCGAAAACGGCGCAGTTTCTGCACTCCCTTTTTCCACAGGGCCACAGTTTTTCAACAGGGTGGAGTGCAGAGACAGCACCGTTTTCGATGTCACGGTGCCAGACCCCTACCGGCGGATCGTGGCGTCGCCGCTGAACGTCCGCAACTCCATCCGCGTGCCGCCGCCGTTCATCGACGCGCGCACGTTGCGGCCGCGGCGGCTCTGCAGCACCAGCGGCAGGTCGCTCGTCAGGTCCCCGCTGAACGAATTGAACTCCAGGTCCGCGCGTGCGCCTTCGGGCAGGCGGAGTTCGATGTCGCCGCTGAAGGTCTTCACGTCGAGGGCGTCGCCGTCGCGCCACTCGCGCGCCTCGATGCGGATCGTGCCGCTGAACGTCCTGGCCTCAATCGGTCCCGTGACGTCGGTGAGCCGCACGCTGCTCGAGAAGCCCCCGATCTCGTGCCGGCCGCTGATGCCCGACGCGACCACAGGCGCGCTGAAGGTGGTGAGGTCGAGGTTGTACTGCCGAGGAACCTCGATCTCGAAGTCGGTCTCCACGACGTTGTTGTTCTCGTTGTCGCGGGACCGGCCAGGGCGCCGGTTGGCCTCGATGCGGACATCATTGCCGCTCGACTCGATCTCGAGCTGGATGCGGTCGAGCCGCTCGCGCGTGGCGCGTCGGACGGCGCGAATCACCACCTCGCTGCGGTCGGTGCCGGTGATGCGCACCTCGCCCGAGAAGGTCTTGAGGGTGAGGGTGCCGCCGGGCTGGACCGCGATCGTCCGGTCCACGCGCTCCTCGACGCGCTGGGCGGCGGCCGGCGCGGCGGCGGCCAGGGTGGCGGCGAGGGCGAGGGCGGTCACGGGCATGCGGATCATCTGGGCCTCAATCTGGCAGCTGGCAGCTGCGATTAGCGAATCGCGAACGGCGAACAACGAACAGCGAACGGCGAGCCGTCCCCCGTGTAGACGTGAGACGGGGCCGAAGGGTTGACGGGGCAAAGTCGAACAAAACGACGCCCGGCCCGTATTAACAGCCGATCGCCTGCCGCGCGTCGCGGTGGCCCGGGGGTGTCGAATGTTCGGCTGGCTCAACGACTTGCGCGTATCGGCACGGCTACTGGGCAAGACGCCCGGGTTCACCGCCGCGGCGGTGATCGTCCTCGGACTGGGGATTGGGCTGAATGCGGGCATGTTCAGCCTCGTCCACGCGCTGGCGTTCGCCGCGCGGCCGTTCCCCGAGCCGGATCGGCTGGCGCAGCTCTACGTCCGCGACACGCGAGCCACGGGCAGCGGCTATCGGCCCTTTTCGTATCCCGTCTATCAGGCACTTGCGGCGCGCAAGGATCTCTTCGAGGGCGTGCTCGCCCACAACCCGTCTCTGGTCGGCATCGGCGACGGCGACGAGTCCCGCCGCACGTTCGCGGTGGTCGTGAGCCAGAACTACTTCGACGTGCTCGGCGCCCCGATCGTGGAAGGGCGCGGCTTCACCGCCGAGGAGTCCCGGGCGGGGCAGGACCTTCCGGTTGTCGTGGCCACCCACGCGTACTGGCAGCGCACCGGCTTCGACCCGGCGCTCATCGGCAGCACGATCCGGGTGAACGAGCGGCCCTTCACGGTGGTCGGCCGCACGGCGCCCGGCTTCACGGGCACGATGTCGGTGTTTGGCCCCGAGCTCTTCTTCCCGCTCGGCGTCTTCGACAGCCTGGCGATGGAACTCCCGGGCGAAGCCGCGCGCACGCTCGGTCGATCCGACGCCAACAACCTGTTTCTGGTGGCACGACTCAGGGACGGTGTGTCGTCGACGGCCGCGGGTGAGGGCCTGGCGCTCTTCGGTGAGAGCCTCACCCGGACGTTCCCGGCCGAGCACGCCAACCACGCGCTCTCGCTGGGGCCGCTGCCGAAGTTCGGCACGAGCACGTCACCGCAGAACGAGGACGTGATCACCACGCTCGGCCTCGTGCTCCTTGGGATGACCGGCGCGGTGCTGCTGACCGTCTGCCTGAACCTGGCGTCGATGCTGCTGGCCCGAGGCCGGGGCCGCCGCAAGGAGTTCGCCATCCGGCTGGCGCTTGGGGGCAGCCGCGCGCGCATCGTGCGGCAGCTCCTGATCGAAGGGATGCTGCTCTCGCTGGCCGGCGGCACACTCGGCATCGGCCTCGGGCTCTACGGCATCGACACGCTCACGGCCTCGCTCGCCCGGCTGCTGCCGATCGCGATCACGCTCGACGCGACCGTGTCGCCGGCGCTCATCGTGGCCACGCTGATCTTTGCCGTCCTTGCCACCCTCGGCTTCGCCCTCGGGCCGGCGCTGAAGCACTCGCGCACCGACATCCTGTCCGATCTGAAGGCGCAGCCCGGCGACGATGCGGCGCCGAGGCGCGCCCGGTTCGTGCCCCGGAACCCACTCGTGGCCGCGCAGGTGGCCTTGTCGCTCGGCCTGCTGATCGCGGCCGGGCTCTTCATGCACATGGCGATCGGCGCCACGTTCGTGGACCTCGGCTTCCGTGCCGACGACACGGTGCTGGCCGAGGTGGACAGCCGCATGGGCGGGCTCGATGAGGCGCAGAGCCTCGACGTGTACGCGCGCGTCGAAGCGCGCCTGCGCGCGCTTCCCGGCGTCCAGACGGCCAGCATCGGCGCCATCGTGCCGCTCGGCACCACCAACATCACACCCGGCGTGCGCCGTGCGGGCGTGAACCCGCCCGCTGGTGAGCAGCCCTCGACGCCAGAGGCTGGACAGGCATTCAACGCGCCCTGGAATGCCGTGGGCGAGACCTACTTCGAGGCGATGGGCATCCGTCTGCTGCAGGGCCGGACGTTCACGCGGGCCGAAACCTACGGCCAGGGTGCGCCCCCCGTCGTGATCCTGGACGAGGTCCTGGCCGCGCGGCTCTGGCCTGACGGCGATGCCCTCGGCCAGCGTGTGCAGTGGGTCGATCGCGAACCGGGCGCGAAGGGCGCGGGCCTCGAACTCGAGGTCGTCGGTATCGTGTCGCGCACCCAGAGAGAGCTCTTCGAGAACACGCCGCGCGGCACCGTGTACGAGCCGTTCGCTCAGAACTTCATGAGCAACGCCTTCTTCCACGTCCGGCCGGTCCAGGCGCTCCCGACGCTCGTGGACGACGTGCGACGCGAGGTCCGCGCGACGGCGCCCGGTGTGCCGCTCTTCAGCGTGCGCACGTTCGCCGGCCACGTCGATGCGTCAGCGGAATACTGGGCGATGCGGATGTCGAGCGCGATGTTCGGCCTGTTCGGCGGCCTCGCGATGGTCGTCGCGCTCATCGGTCTCTACGGGGTGACGGCGCACACCGTGGCACGCCGCACGAAGGAGATCGGCGTGCGCATGGCCGTTGGCGCGTCGGCCGGTGCCGTGCGACGCATGGTGCTCGTCGAAAGCCTCAAGACGACGGCCGTGGGCATCGCCGTGGGGTGGCTCCTTGGCCTCGGCGTGGGGCAGGTCCTGGCCGCCCTGTTCGTGGACCTGGCGGCGTTCGTGCCCTGGATCTTCGCCCTCGTCCCGGCGGGATTTCTGCTGGCCTCGGTGGTGGCGACATGGGGGCCCGCGCGCCGCGCCACGCGTGTCAACCCGGTCACCGCGCTCAGAGCCGAGTAGCTGCTGTCACGGACGTGGCGTCTCGTTCAGTCGTGCCGCCCTACTGCTGCGAGGTGCTCGTCGTAGGCGCTGTCGGGGCGCCTTCCTTCTCCAGCGTCTTGAGCACGTCCTGCCACGAGAACCTGTCGCCGATCCCGCGCACGTAGTAGTCCATCCACGCCATCTCGCTCACCGCCTTCACGAGCTGGTTGCGCGGATCGGGGATGCCGTGCGTGGTGCCGGGGTACAGGAAAAGCTCCGTCGGCACGCCGATGCGCGTGAGCGCCATGTGCAGCTCCACGCTCTGCGGGCTCGGCACCCGCGGGTCGCCTTCCACGACGTGGATCATCGTCGGCGTCTTCGCGTTGCGGATGTACTGCAGCGGCGACTGCTTCCAGTAGGCGTCGAAGTCGTCGTACGGCAGCTTGTCGCCCAGGTAGTACTGGCGGTTGCGCTGCACGTCGCTCTGCGCGTACATCGAGATCCAGTTCGACGTGCCCGCGCCCGAGCTGATCGCCTTGAAGCGATCGGTGTGCGTCAGGATCCAGTTCGACCAGTGCCCACCCGCGCTCCACCCGAGCACACCCATCCGGTCGGCATCCACCAGGCCCTGCGCGATCAGGTGATCCACGCCGGTCATGATGTCCTCGTACCCGGGCTGGAAGTAGTTCCCGACGATGTCGGTCTTGTGCTTGAGGCCGTAGTTGGTGGAGCCGCGGTAGTTGGGGAGGAGCACGGCGTAGCCGGCGCCGGCGTAGACCTGTGCGCCGTACCCGCCGTTGTAGCTGAGGACGTCGGCCGCCGCGGGCCCGCCGTGGATCGCCACGATGAGCGGATAGCGCTGGCCCTGCCGGTAGCCGACCGGGCGGATCAGGACGCCGCCGACCATGCTGCCGTCGGTCGACTTCCAGGTGATCTCCTCGGCCGCGCCGAGTGCAAACTGCCGCACCTGCGGATTGGCGTCGGTGAGCTGCCGCCACGACGCGCGCGTCGCGACCGCGGCGATCCCATCCACGGTGAAGATGGTCGAGGGCGTGGTCGGGTCCGTATAGGTGATGAGGAGCGCGCCGCTGTCCTCATCGCGGTCGACGCCAAGGGCGGCCTGCTCGCGGGTGACCTGCCGGACGGCGCCGCTCTTCACGTCGAGCGCCATCAGCTGACGCGTGGCGCGAATGCCCTCGTTGAAGTAGATCGTCGAGCCGTCCGCCGACCAGAAGTCGACGCCGGCGTTGCCGTCGAACGACGTGCCAAGCTTGCGGAACGGCGTGCCCCGCGCGCCGGCCGCACGGAGGTACACGCGCTGGTTCGACATGTTGTAGCCCGTCGTGTCGTCCGTGGACGTGTACGCGATCCACTGCGAGTCGGGCGAGAAGCTGAGCGTGCTCTCGGAGACCTCGAAGTTGTCCGTCAGCCGCTCGATCTGGCCGGTCGCGATCTCGAGGAGGTACAGGTCCGCGTAGAGACTCTCCGCCGTGATGTTGCGTTCGTAGCGGTTCAGCGACTGCCCGCGCACGCCGACCCACTTGCCGTCGTCCGAAAGGGTGAACGCCGTCGCGGCGTACGCCGAGCCGTCGGTGAGCTTCGTCGTCGCGAGACCGTCCAGCGTGAGCGCCCACAGGCTCGACGAGGGCGTCTCCATGTTCTTGATGGTGACGGTGAACTTCTTGTCGCGGCGCGCCTTCTCGTCGGTGTCGACGCGGTCGGGCGCGAGGAAGTAGATGCGCGCCCCATCCGGCGCGATGCGCCAGGTGCCGACGCCCGTGGGGTGCTTCGTGAGCGGCTCCGCCGTGGCGGAGGCGACGCCCTCGATCGGCAGCCGGTGCAGCTGCTCCTCGTTGTCCTTGCCGGTGCGGTAGACGAGCCAGCGCCCGTCCCGGCTCAGGGCGTAGTCGCGGACGCCTTCGGGGGTGTTCGTGATGCGCTGCGCCTCGCCGCCGTCGGGGCGCATCATGAAGATCTGGTTGCGGCTCGCGGCGCTCTCCGGCGCCTCCCGGTTCGAGAGGAAGAAGAAGGCGCGGCCGTCCGTCGTCCAGCGCGGCGACGACTCGTTCTTCGCGGACGTGAACGTCATCTGCCGCGTCGAGTCGACACCCTCGCGCATCGACACGAGGTAGAGGTCCGTCTGGCTGCGCGCCTCCTGCCAGTCGGGCGTGGACAGCACGTACAGCATCCACTGCCCGTCCGGGCTCGGCGTCGGCGCACTGATCGACCGCGTGTGCCGCATGTCGAGGAACGTCATCGGGCGCCCGGCGTCCTGCGCGTACGCGGCCGGCGCGGACGAGCCGGCCAGAACGAGGACCGCGACGACGGCGGTCAGGGCGCGGCGAACGGCGTGGTGAGTGGACATGCAGCCTCCAGAGGTCTTCGTGATCACGTGTGGAACGGGCGATCGACGGCGGGGCTCGGCTCCGAGAAGTACTTCGGGCCGTCCTCGGTCATGTAGAGGCAGTCCTCGAGGCGGATGCCGAACTCGCCGTAGATCACGATCGTCGGTTCGTTACTGAAGCACATGCCGGGCGCGAGTGGCGTCGTGTTGCCTCGGACGAAGTTCGTCCACTCGTGGCCGTCCATGCCGATGCCGTGGCCCGTCCGGTGCGGCAGGCCCGGGACCTTGTAGTCGGGCCCGAAGCCGGCGTCGGTGATGACCTTGCGCGCGGCCGCGTCGACGGCCTCGCACGGGGCGCCCACGCGCGCGGCTGCGAAGCCCGCGGCCTGCGCGGCCTTCTCCAGGTTCCAGATCTCCGTCTGGCGCGCCGTCGGCGTCCCGAACACCGTCGTCCTGGTGATGTCGGACTGGTAGCCCTCGACGTTGCACCCGCCGTCGACGAGCACGACGTCGCCCTCCTTCAGGGCCTGCGGCGTGATGCTGCCGTGGGGGAACGCCGTGTATTCGCCGAAGCTGATGAGCGCGCCGCCGCTCGCGCCGCCGAGCGCATCGAAGGCGGCACGGATGTGGCGGCCGAGTTCCACCTGCGTCATGCCCTCGCGGAACGTCGTGAAGGCGGCCTTGTAGGCTTCGATCGTGATGTCGCTGGCGCGCTGCATCAGCGCGATCTCCGCGGGCGACTTGTACATCCGGCATCCGGCGGTCACCGGTGTGGCCAGGACGATCTCGGCGCCGGGCGCGGCGGCGCGCACGCCCTCGGCGACGAAGAAGCGCACGCGCTCCTCGAATCCGATCTTCCCGCCGGCCACGCCGCGGTCGCGCAGGATGCCGGCGATGACCGCGCCCCAATCCTCGTCCTCCTGCCACACGCGGATGTCGTCGGTGAAGCGCGTGATCTCCCGCGCGCGTTCCTCTTCGAAGGCCGGGCAGACGTAGGCGAGTTCACCCTTGGCGGGGATGACGAGCAGGAAGGGGCGTTCGCTCAGCCCCCAGCGCACGCCGGCGAAGTAGGAGAGGCTCGTGCTCGGCTCGAGGATGACGGCGCCGAGCCCCTGTTCGGTCATGAGGCGGCGCGCCTTCTCGATGCGGCCGAGGCGCTCCTCGTCGCTGATCGGCGCGGCGGTCCCCGGGAAGGGCTGCAGCGCGGCGATCACCGCGGGGACATCGGTGGCGGGTGCGGTCGCCTCGGGCGCGCGCGGTCCGGCGCACCCCGCGACGGTGTACGCGGCGGCGGCGACCGAGGAAGCCTGGATGAACTGGCGGCGGGACGGGCGCATGGGACGACTCCTTGAGGGGACGGGACGAGGACGGGCCGGGTGTGCAGGGCATTGTAGCGCGCATGGCCCGCGCGGCCGGTCGATGGTGCGGCCCGCTGCCCGGACCCTCAACGGGGACTACTCTCCCTCCTCAACCACATCCGCCTGGCGATGGCCAGGGATGTCGCGCTCGCACGGATGTGCGTTCGGCGCGAACGCCAGACCCGCGGCTCTGTCGTGCCGCCATCGTCACGACTGCGGCGAAGTGCGCAGGCCCCAGATCGCCAGGCCCGAGGCCGCCACGATGGCCGCCGACAGCGACAGCAGCAGCGCTGCGATGACGGCCTCCTGCAGGGACGTCCCGTCGAATCCGGACGCGGCCAGCGGCATCATCGTCCCGCCCGCGCCCCAGGCAGCCGCCAGCAGCGTGGCCATCCAGTTGGCGAACGTGCCGTATGCGGCCAGCCAGAACAGGACGCTCAACAGCCGCGCCGACAGGAGGAGCCGGGGCCAGACGAGGCCGAGGACGATGAGGAAGAGGCCGTTCATGACGGCTTCGAGATGGCTGGCCAGACCCATGCGCGGGTTCGCCAGTTGCGGGATCGCGAACCCGGTGAGCAGGCCGATCAGGAAGAGCAGCATTCCGAGCTGTAGCAGGCGATGTCCCAGAAGGGTGCCGGCCGATGATGGGGTCATGTGCATGTGCCTCCAGCTGACTGCGACCCGGGCACGATACCGTATCAACGTCCGCGCAGGCGATAGGTGGACGAGAAAGGGCTGGAGTACTGCCAGAGCGCACGGTCACTCGGCTGTGGCGACCGCCTCGTAGACAAGCGGCCACTGCTGGCGCAGGAAGTCGAACTGGCTCACGCCGTCTCCCCGGCGTCCCGCGCGTCGTCGCCGAACAGCTCGATGTAGGGCGCATAGCGGAAGCGCCGGTTGCGGGCGTAGCCGGTCATCTCGGAGAGTACGCCCAGATTCACGAGCCGGCTCACCAGATTGTTGGCGGAGGCGTAGGTCGTGCCCGTGAGCTGCTCGACGTCCTTGACAGAGACGATGGGCCGGTCGAAGAGGGACTCGAGGACCTTGTGGCCGTTGCCGGCGCCGCGGCCGAGTCCTGTCGTGATGGCCGCGCGGTGCTGTTCGCGCAGCAGCAGGATGCGGCGGGCCGTGTCGGCGGCCTCTGCCGCCACGGCGATCACCCCGCGCAGGAAGAAGCCGAGCCATGCCTCCCACTCGCCGCGGTCGCGGACGGCCTGCAGGTGCTCGTAGTAGGCCTGACGATGCTGCTTGAAGTAGTGGGAGAGGTAGAGCACGGGCTTGTGCAGCACGCCGCGCTCGGTGAGCAGGAACGTGATGAGCAGGCGCCCGACGCGGCCGTTGCCGTCGAGGAAGGGGTGAATCGTCTCGAACTGCACGTGCGCGAGTGCGATCTTCACGAGCGTCGGCAGGTTGTCGTCTGCGTGCAGGAACCGCTCGAGATCGCCGAGCGCGTCCGGCACCACGTGATGCGGCGGTGGCACGAACGTGGCGTTGGCCAGCGGCGCGCCACCCGGCCCGATCCAGTTCTGGCTCGTGCGGAGATCACCGGGCTGGAGCCGGCCGCCGCGCACGTCGCGGAGCAGCTCGGCGTGGATCTCTCGGATGAGCCGTACCGACACGGGCAGCTGGGCGAGCCGCGCGAGCCCGTGGTTCATGGCGCGGACGTAGTTCACGACCTCGTCCACGTCGCGCGGCAGGTTCAGGTCGAAGAGCCGCGCTTCGGCCGCCAGCAGATCCTGGAGGGAGCTCTGCGTGCCCTCGATCTGGCTCGAGAGCACGGCCTCCTTGCGGACATACATGAAGACGAAGAGATCGGGATTCGGCAGCGTGAGCACCGACCCGTCGAGCCGGCCGAGCGCCCGGTCGGCCTGGGACAGGAGCGCCGTCAGCTCGCCGCCGAGGGCGACCGGCGGGTCGGGTGGCAGGGGGGCCGGGATGAAGGCGCGGTAGCCGGCCGGCTGGCTGAGGTAGCGTCCGGCACGCGTCGAGGCGGCGGCGGCCATGGCTGTCCTTCCGTTGTGTATGGAGCTGAACGCCGCCCATATGATAGCCAGCGTTTAGTATGGAGGCAAGTGGCGGCCTTGTTATAGGCTCGCGACACCACTGGGGTCTATGTGAGTTGGGGAACCCGACGGTCAGCGCAGGATCTTCTCCATCGCCTTGCCCTTGGCGAGCTCGTCGACCAGCTTGTCGAGCCAGCGGATCTTCTGCATCAGCGGGTCCTCCACGTTTTCCACGCGGACGCCGCATACGACGCCGGTGATGAGCGACGTGTGCGGATGGAGCGCGGGCGCCTCGGCGAAGAACGTCTCGAAGGAGACCTCGCGCTCGATCTGCCGGCGCAGCTCGGCCGGGCTGTAGCCGGTCAGCCAGCAGATGATCCGATCGACTTCCTCCCTCGTGCGCTTCTTGCGTTCCGCCTTCTGCACGTACGCCGGGTAGACCTTCGAGAAGGCCATCGCGAAGATGCGGTGTCCGGACATCGTTGACTCCCCTGGGCCGGCGCGACCAGCGTGGGCGCCCGTCTTGCACGCGTCGGAGCAGTGATGCCCGCCCTCGTCGACGTGCTCGCCAGTATGTATATACCTTCAGCGGCACGAGAATCGACGACGCACTCCCGGGGGCGACGGTGCCGGGCGTCCCGGCCTGCGAGACCGCGCGAGAGGCTGAGCCTATGACTGCGATTGCATCAATGTATGAGGGCGGCTGAAGGACGGGGCATACAGTGGATCCATCGTGGCTCGTTTCAGGTCCCCGCAGGAGATCGCAATGTCCAACAGGTGGAAGACGCTAATTCGAGCGGCGGCAGCCGTCGCGCTCACTCTGGCGTCCGCGCAGCCGGCGCTTTCGCAGGGCGACCCGAGGGCCAACCAGTTCTGGTGGCCCGATCTGCTCGACCTTTCCGTGCTGCGGCAGCACTCACCCGAGTCCAACCCGCTCGACAAGGACTTCGACTACGCCGCCGCCTTCAAGACGCTCGACCTCGCCGCCGTCAAGCAGGACATCCGGGCGGTCCTGACGACGTCGCAGGACTGGTGGCCCGCCGACTACGGGCACTACGGCCCGTTCTTCATCCGCATGGCGTGGCACTCGGCCGGCACGTATCGCGTCGGCGATGGCCGCGGCGGCGCGGGCGGCGGCCAGCTGCGGTTCGATCCGCTCAACAGCTGGCCCGACAACGCGAACCTCGACAAGGCGCGCCGGCTGCTGTGGCCGGTGAAGCAGAAGTACGGACAGAAGCTCTCGTGGGCCGACCTGATGGTGCTCACCGGCAACGTGGCGCTCGAGTCCATGGGCTTCGAGACGTTCGGCTTCGCCGGCGGGCGGGTCGACGAATGGGAGCCCGACCTGGTCTACTGGGGCCCCGAGAAGACGTTCCTCGCCGACGAGCGTCATAGCGGCGACCGGATGCTCGAGAATCCGCTCGCGGCGCTGCAGATGGGGCTCATCTACGTGAACCCCGAAGGGCCGAACGGCAGGCCGGATCCGGTGGCGGCCGCGCGCGACATCCGCGAGGCCTTCGCCCGCATGGCGATGAACGACGAGGAGACCGTCGCGCTCATCGCCGGGGGCCACACGTTCGGCAAGGCGCACGGCGCCTACAACCCTGCCGACTGCGTCGGCCCGGAGCCGGCGGCGGCGGGTCTCGAGGCACAGGGCCTCGGCTGGATGAACAAGTGCGGCCGCGGCAATGCGGGCGACACCGTGACGAGCGGCCTCGAAGGCGCGTGGACCAGCCGTCCAACGATGTGGACGAACGAGTTCTTCGAGAACCTCTTCAGGTACGAGTGGGTGCAGACGAAGAGCCCGGCCGGCGCCGTCCAGTGGATTCCCTCCGATCCCGCCGCGGCCAACCGCGTGCCGGACGCGCACGACCCGTCGGCGCGGCACGCGCCGATCATGCTGACCACGGACCTCTCACTCAGGTTCGACCCGGCCTACGAGACGATCTCGCGCCGCTTCCTCGCTGACCCCGAGGAGTTCCGGGTGGCCTTTCAGAAGGCGTGGTTCAAGCTCACGCACCGCGACCTCGGGCCGCGCGCGCGCTATCTGGGGCCCGAGGTGCCGCAGGAGGATCTCATCTGGCAGGACCCGATTCCCGCCGTCAACCACCCGCAGGTCGACGCGCGCGACGTCGCGGACCTCAAGGCGCGCGTCCTCGCCTCGGGCCTCACCGTGCCCGAGCTGGTGCGGACGGCCTGGGCGTCGGCCGCCACCTTCCGTGGCACCGACATGCGCGGCGGCGCCAACGGCGCGCGTGTGCGCCTCGCGCCGCAGAAGGACTGGCCGGTGAACGACCCCTCGGAGCTCGCGAAGGTGCTCGCGCGCCTCGAGGGCATCCAGCAGGACTTCAACCGCGCGCAGACCGGCGGCAAGCGCGTGTCGCTGGCCGACGTGATCGTGCTCGGCGGCGGCGCGGCGATCGAGGACGCGGCGCGGACGGCGGGCCACACGGTGCAGGTGCCGTTCACGCCGGGCCGCATGGACGCGTCGGCCGCGCAGACAGACGCCGAGTCGTTCGGCGTGCTCGAGCCGGCGGCCGATGGCTTCCGCAACTACTACCGCGCCGGCCAGCCCCAGTCGCCCGCGGCGATGCTCGTCGATCATGCGAACAAGCTGACGCTCACCGTGCCGCAGATGACGGTGCTCGTGGGCGGCATGCGCGCGCTCGGCGCGAACGCGGGCCAGACGACCCACGGCGTCTTCACGAGCCGCCCCGGCGTGCTGACGAACGACTACTTCGTGAACCTGCTGGACATGTCGACCCGGTGGAGCCCGGCGTCCACCGAGGGCCTCTACGAAGGACTCGATCGCGCAAGCGGCGCGCGCAAGTGGACGGCCACACCCGTCGATCTGCTCTTCGGATCGAATGGCGAGCTGCGCGCCGTGGCCGAGGTGTACGCGGCGTCTGACGGCCAGGAGAGGTTCCTGCGCGATTTCGTGGTGGCGTGGACGAAGGTGATGAACCTCGACCGCTTCGACCTGCAATAACCGGGCTGCGGCGCGCGCCGGGCAACGGCGCGCGCCGCGCTCACCTCGTCTTTCGCGCGGCTTTCGTGCCCCGCCGCGTGACGCGCGGGCGCGGCTGGGCCACCACGCACACACTTGCCATCTCGCACTCTCCCCCCGTCTGCGTCGCGGCACGCGCGGGCCGGGGCTCCGGCGCCGGGACCACCGCCGACGGCATCGGATAGGCCTCGCGGATGGCGCCCGCCATCTCGCGCAATGCCGGTGCCAGCGGCGATCGCTTCCGCCACACGAGCGCGATCGTCCGTCCCGGCGCGGGCACGGCGAACGGCCGCACCGCCAGGCTCGCGCGTCCCGCCTCCGTGGGCACGGCCAGCGACGGCAACAGCGTCAGGCCGGCCCCGCTGGCCACCATCTGGACCAGCGTCGAGAGGCTGGTGGCCCGGAACACCGACTCGCGCGCCCGCACGTTCCCGCACACCTCCAGCGCCTGGCTCCGGAAGCAGTGGCCCTCGTCCAGCAGCATGATCTCCACGCCGCGCAGGTCGGCGGGTTCCGCCGCGCCCTGTCCACGGCCGAGCGGGTGATCCTTCGCCGCGATCAGGAAGAACGGATCGCGGGCGAGCACCTCGTGCTCGACGTCGCCGATGTCGGCCTCGAGCGCGACGAGCGCGGCCTCGAGCGTGCCGGCGCTGAGGTGCGCGAGCAGGACGTCGGTCTTCTCTTCGAGCCACGCAACGGTCAGGCGCGGAAACCGCGCCCGCAGTTGCGGGGTGATGGACGGCAGCAGGTACGGGGAGATCGTCGGGATGACGCCGATGCGCAGCGTGCCCGCCAGCGGATCGCCGGCACGCTGTGCGGCGACGACGAGTTCGTCGGACGCGGCGAGCAGGCCGCGCGCCCGTGCGACGACGTCCCGGCCGGCCGCGGTGAGGAGCACGCGGCGCTGGTCGCGCTCGAACACCCGGACGCCGAGGCCCTCTTCGATCTCGGAGATCTGCGCGCTGAGCGACGGCTGCGAGACGTGGCACTCCTCGGCGGCCCGCCGGAACGACAGCGTATCGGCCACGGCCAGGAGGTACTGCACCTGGCGGAGCGTGAACGGGTAGGGCGGCACGGCCACGATACGATCACCATACCGCATCGACGCGCGCCCGGCGATCAGGGCAGCGGGAGGCAGCCCTGCGCGGTCATTCGGGCGCCGAGAGCCGAGAGCCGAAAGCTGATCGCGAACCGCCGATCGCCGCGGCTACCGCCGCGTCACCCGAGGCACCTTCACGGGCGTCGCCTTCAGGACTTCGCCCCACACCCGCTTCCCAACCGCATCCGCCTCGCGAATCAGCGCGGCCTCATCCATCGACAGCACCGTGTGGTCGCGCATCAGGAAGCGGCCGTCCACCATCACCGACTCGATGTCGGCGGGCCCGCCGTTGTGGATCCATGCCGAGAGGATGCGGCCGGCGGGGACAAGGTGGGCGCGCTGGGTGTCGAGCACGAGGAGGTCGGCCTTCTTGCCCACCTCGAGCGATCCGATCTGCCCCGCCTGATTCACCGCCCGCGCACTCCCCATCGTCGCGTCCTCGAGCACGTCCTCGGGTTGCGGCAGGAGGCCGGGGACTTCGTCGTCGCCGCGCGCGATGCGCTCCATGATCAACGCGAAGCGCATGGTGCTCACCATGTCCTGCGTGTTGTTGTCGGTGCCGTGGGCGATGGGGCAGCCCGCGTCGCGCAGCGCCGGGATGGGCGGGTTCGCGCCACGGTTGCCGGCCATCGCCGCCTGATGCGTGACGATGGTGCGGGAGGCGCCGAGGAGGGCGATCTCGTTGGGGGTGACGTAGCGGCAGTGCGCGGCGAAGAGGCGCGGGCCGAGGAAGTCGTGCTTCGCCAGGAACTCCGTCGGGTCCAGCCCGTGGTGGCGGCGCATGTAGTCCACCTCCCACCGGCTCTGGTTCAGGTGGATGGTGTAGTGCAGGTCGTGCTTCTCGGCGAAGGCGCGCACCGCGCGCAGCAGCTCCGGCGAGGCGTTCTCGGCGAGCGAGGGCGACGGGAACACGCTGATGCGGCCATCGCGCGCGCCGTGCCACGCGCTGAAGAGGTCGGTGGCGCGCTGCAGCGCCTCGTCGCGCAGCTTCGCCGAGAAGCGCGGCGCTTCGCTCGTCGCCAGCCGTTCGGCGGAGACGGGGCCGGCGGGGTTCTCGACATCCGCCAGGCCCTCGGCGAACACGCAGCGGAGTCCGGAGTCGGCCAGCGCCCCGGCGTGTCCCGCGATGCCGCCGCCGAACTGCACGACGGTGGTCGTGCCGGTGCGGATGCACTCGAGCGCGGCGACCTGCACCATCAGCACGTTCTCCTCGCGCGAGAGGAGGCTCCCGGGCTGGACGGCGAGGCGGTAGGTGTTGGGGAACCCGAAGTCCTCGTTGAACCCGCGCGCGATGACCGCGCCCATGTGGGAGTGGCAGTTGATGAGGCCGGGCAGCAGCGCCTTGCCGCGCCCGTCGTACACCTCGGCGCGCGGGTGCGCCTTCAGCACTTCGTCGGTCGGTCCTATTGCCGCGATCCGGCCGCCCGCCACCGCCAGCGCCACATCGTCCACCTGCCCGTCGTGGGTGATGACGGTGGTGTGCGAGAAGACGACGGCATCTGGTTGCGGCGCCTGCGCGCGGGCGGCCAGCGGATCGAGCATCAGCGCACCCGCGCCGGCGGCGGCGCTGGTGAGCAGCTCGCGGCGTGTCAGGGAGGCGGGACGGGAACGGTCGGACATGAGCCCCTCACGGCGGTGGGCCGACCCCGCGGTCGGCGCGTGGCACGGATCGCCCGGAGGATAACAGTGTCGGCTCGAACCCGAAAGCAGGGCCTCTCCGCCGATCAGAAGACGAGCGGCAGGAACTGGAACTGGCGGCTGACGAGCAGCCGCGCATTCGTGCCGCCGACGTAGGCCACCTTGACCTCGCCCCACGTCAGGAACGCCCCGACGCGGGCGTCCCCCTTCCATGGCCAGCGCAGCGGGCCCTCGCGCTCGTTGGCCACCGCGAGGCCGACGGTCGCGAACGCCGGCCGGAGCAGGCCCGGCAGGCCCGAGCGGCCCCACGACTCGCTGAAGAAGTAGGCGCGCAGGCCGAACTCGCCGACCGATGCCATGCGCGCCTCGTCGTCGGCCCAGGTGATGTAGCTGGAGCTGTACGCCGCGACGGCCTCGAAGCGGCCGGGCCATTCCTGCGCATCCGGTCCGAACCCCGGCAGGTTCTGCAGCGTGTAGTTGAGCAGCACCTCGGCCCCGTTGAGCCGTGCCGAGCCCGGGCCGAACTTGCGTTCGTAGCGGCGGAGCTTCTCGAGGCTCTCGTCGCGCGAGCGCTCGAGCAGCGCCGCGTAGAACCGCGTCCACGGCGCGAGGACGACCCCCGCCTCGGCCGAGCCCGCGCGGGCGATCAGCAGTTCCGTCAGATCGTTATCGATGATGGCGCCCGCCTGGGTCAGCGGCGGGTCCAGCGATCGCACGCGCGCGACCGCCTCGCGCCGGCCCTCGGAGACGGACGACAGCCGGGCGATGTCGGCGAGGCGCGGCCGCTCGGCGAAGGCCTCGGCGATGTCCTCCACGCTCCAGTCGAGCGCGTCGGACTGGCGGACGACCCCGAGGGCCGCCTGCAGCTCGCGGTGGAGTGACGGCGACGCGGTGTCGAACGCCGTGCGCGCCACCGCGGCGTCCACGGCGGCGAGGGCGTCGGCGAGCGTCTGCGCCGACGCCAGCCCGGGAACCGCCAGCGCGCACCACAGCGCGACGATGACTAGGCGGTGAGCCATTGCCTCAGCTCCTGTTCGTGGCGCGCGACGTAGCCCTCCCACGAGTGCGGGTTCGAGATCGAGAGGTCGGGCGGCTTCTTCTCGAACACGCTCTCGGCCAGCAGCTTCGCCAGATCGGCCTTCGAGCCGATGTCCAGGAGCGTCTGCGGGTCGATGATCGACCGCTGGCCCGGGATATCCATGTAGGCCCACGGTGCCTTCCGGCGGAAGAACCAGCCGCCCACCGGGTCCAGCTCGCCCGTAATCGAAATCCAGTTGTCGGTGCTCGTCGTTGTTCCTCCCGCGTGTGTCTCCGCGGGAATCGCGAGCCCCGCCTCGTCGAATACCGCCAGGTCGTTCTTGTTCGGGACCGCCGGACCGAGCACCTCGCCCGCGCTGCGAATAAGCTGCACGGGCGACGCCATCAGGATGACGTTGGCGAAGCGGACGGCGTGCGTGCGCGGCTGGAGGCGATGGCTCACGAAGGTGGCCGCCGTGTGCAGCACCTCGTAGGTGTAGAAGCAGCCGAGGCTGTGGGCCACGATGGTGATGCGTTGGTCCACGCGCAGCACACCGGCGCCGATGCCGTCGAGGACGATCTGCTTGAGCTGCGCCAGGTACGCCTGCCTGACTGCGGAGCGAGCGGATGTGCTCAGCACCGGCCAGAGCACGTCGCCCGCGTACTCGGCCACGGCCTCCGACAGCGCGGCGTCGTTGACGCCCATCTTGAGCGCCGTCAACAGCTGCTGGATCCGATCGGCGAGCGCGGTCTTCTCCTTGAACCAGTTGTTGATCGAGTTGTAGAAGAGCTGATAGATGGCGAACTGGTCCGCCTCCGGCCCGAGCGCCGTCTTGAGCAGCCCGACCAGGTCCTGATAGTCGCCCGGCTTCGCGTTGCCGACGCCGTGCACGAGCAGCACGGCGCGGTTCGACGGCCAGGTCAGTGATTGCGGCTTGCCCGGCACGGCTCCTCCTCGGAATGTTCCTCCGTGAGACGGACGGAGCCGCGCGATTCCCTCACGCGCGTCCGGACCACGGGGAGCGAAGGGAGCGTAGCAAATTCAGCGCGAATGGAGACCGCGCTCAGGCGTGCCCCAAGAAGACAGCGTGCAATCCATGAATCGTCTACGGGCAGGACGGTCCGCAGATTACACAGATTACGCAGACCCTTCGGATGCATCTGCGTGTCGTCACCAACGGCACGTCCCGCGGTCGGCCTTGGCCGACCGGGCGCGCGGCCGGATGGCGTCGGCGTGAGGGGCCTGTAGTCCTGGCGTTGGCCCCTCTCGCCGACGCCACCCGGCCGCGCGCCAGGCTGCCGGTCCTGACCGGCAGCCGCGGGACGTCGTCGCGTGAAGTCATCTGCGTAATCCGCGTCATCTGCGGATGATCTCTTCGTGCTGAAACACCGGGCACGCTATCATCCCCCGGTGCGACACCTTACCCTCGCCCTGCTGCTCGCCACCCTCGTCGTCACCACACCCACGGCCCAGGCGCCGGCGCCGCCGTTCGAGGTGGTCGAGGCGACCATTGCCGATGTGCATGCCGCGATGCGCGACGGCCGGCTCACGTGCCGGGGGCTGGTGGACGCGTACCTCGCGCGCATCGCGGCCTACGACAAGAACGGGCCGGCGCTGAACGCCGTCATCCTCACGAACCCGCGCGTGCGCGACGAGGCGGATGCGCTCGATGCGCGGTTCACGGCGTCCGGGCCGGTCGGGCCGCTCCACTGCGTGCCGATGCTCGTGAAGGACAACTTCGAGACGATCGGGCTCCCCAGCACGAACGGCACGCTCGCGTTCGAGGGCTTCATCTCGCACAAGGACGCGTTCCAGGTGGCGCGCGTGAAGGCGGCCGGCGCGCTGGTGCTCGCCAAGACGAACCTCGCCGAGTGGGCCTTCACGCCCTACGAGACGCTCAGCTCGATCCTGCCCGGCTACACGAAGAACCCCTATGCGCTCGACCGCGTCACCGCGGGCTCGAGCGGCGGCACCGCCGCGGGCGTGGCCGCCAGCTTCGGCCTCGTCGGCTTCGGCAGCGATACCGGCAACTCCATCCGCGGCCCGTCGTCGCACCAGGCGCTCGCCGGCATCCGGTCGACCATGGGGCTCACCAGCCGTGCGGGGGTGATGCCGCTGAATCTCTCGGCGGATATCGCGGGTCCGATGGCGCGCACCGTGACGGATGCCACGGCCGTGTTCCAGGCGATCGCCGGCGTGGACCCCGACGATCCGGTGACCGCCGCCGCGAAGGCGCACCTGCCGCAGGACTACATGGCCGCGATCGTCCCCGACGGCCTGCGCGGCGCGCGCATCGGCATCCTGCGCCAGGCCTACGAACGCGACACCACCGATCCCGAGATCGTCGCCGTCTTCATGCGCGCCCTCGATGACCTCCACCGCGCCGGCGCCGTCATCGTCGATCCCGCCACCGTGGAGGGACTCGCCGAGATTCGCCGGCCGGAAGGCATGGGTCCGTGCATGGGGTTCAAGCACGACATCAACGCGTACCTCGCCTCGCACGGCGACCGTGCGCCGATGAAGAATCTGACGGAGATCGTGAAGTCGGGCCGCTTCCATCCGACGGTGCGGCGCCAGCTCGAGCAGACGGAGGCAGGCCCCGCCAACGGCGCCGACTCGCCGGAGTGCGCGGCCGACCGCGACTACCGCGAGCGCGTGCGCCAGGCGGTGCTGAAGACGATGGACGCGCTGGCGCTGGACGCGTTCGTGTACCCGACGTGGAGCAACGTGCCGCGCCTGATCGGCGACCTCAACACCCCGCACGGCGACAACAGCCAGTTCTTCTCGCCGACGACCGGCTTCCCGTCGGTGCAGGTGCCGATGGGCTACACGCGCGGCGACCGGCTCCCGGCCGGCATCACCTTCTTCGGCCGCGCCTGGGCGGAGACGACGCTCATCAAGCTGGCCTACGGCTACGAGCAGGCGACGATGCACCGGCGGGCGCCGGCGTCGACGCCCCCGCTGCGCTGACGGGATCATCCGCGGATTGCGCCGATTCCACGGATTGCTGAACGCCGGAGTCCCGCGTGGCTGCCGGTCGAAGACCGGCAGCCTGGAGGCGCGAGCGGGGCCGGGAACGTGAGCTGACCAGTCGTTCAGACGCTCACGTTCCCGGCCCCACTCGCGCCTCGGGCGGCCGTCGGCCGCCCACGCGGGACCGTGGTCACCGCCAGATCCGCGTAATCCGCGTAATCTGCGGATGAACCCGGCGGCCGGATTGTGGCACCATGCGCGGCATGATCAGCCCCCAGAACCAAGCCGTGTGCCGGCGTGTCCTCGTCCTTGTCGCGTTCGTGATGAGCGCGGCACTCGGATGCAGTACCGCGCCCGACACGAGCACCAGCGTCCCCGAGCGCAACGAGATCCTGTGGGACACCTACGGGGTCCCGCATGTCTACGGGCGCGACATGGCCGCCGTGTTCCACGGCTACGGCTACGCGCAGGCGCGCAATCACGGTGACGAGATCCTGCGGCTGTACGGCGAAGCGCGCGGGCGCGGCGCCGAGTACTGGGGCGAGGAGTACGAGGCGACCGCCGTGTGGGTGTTGAAGAACGACATCCCCGCGCGGGCCGAGCAGTGGCACGCCGCCCAGGATCCGACCTTCCGCTCGTATCTCGACGCCTTCGCGCGCGGCATCACCGACTACGCCGCTGCCCAGCCCGACGCCATCCACCCCGACGTCCGCATCGTCCTTCCGGTGACCGGCGTGGACGTCATCGCGCACGCGCACCGGTTGATGAACTTCACCTACGTGGCGTCCCCCGGCATGGGCGGTGAGGGAGACGCCCCGGCGGCGGATGTCGATCTGCACGGCTACATCGGCGAGGACGGCTCGAACACGTGGGCGGTGTCCGGCGCGAAGACGGCCAGCGGCGCGACGATGCTGCTGCAGAACCCGCA
Source organism: Vicinamibacterales bacterium (assembly GCA_030680175.1). Lineage (GTDB taxonomy): Bacteria > Acidobacteriota > Vicinamibacteria > Vicinamibacterales > UBA2999 > JAUXWO01. The sequence continues at coordinate 6,590 of JAUXWO010000096.1, read as the reverse complement.
TCTGTCGTGGCAGCTGAACTACTTCACCTACGTCGAAGCGCACCTGGTCGGTCCCGACTTCGAAGTGTACGGCGCGACGCAGATCGGCCTGCCCATCATCCGCTTCGCGTTCAACCGCCAGATGGGGATCTCGAACACGGTCAACGGCGTCCTCGGCGCCACGGCGTATCAACTGACACTGCGGGATGACGGCTACGCCTTCGACGGCGCGGTGCGCCCGTTCGATGTGCGCACGACGAGCTACAGGGTGCGTACGGCCGATGGCGGGAGCGTCGAGAAGCCGCTGGAGATCAAGTCCACGGTCCACGGCACCGTGTTCGAGCGGCGCGACGGCACGGTGGTGGCGCTGCGCGTGGCGGGCCTCGACCGGCCGGGGATGCTCCATCAGTACTTCGACATGACCTCGGCGCCGAGCTACGAGGCGTTCACGGCGGCGATGCGGCGGCTGCAGGTGCCGACCTTCAACATCAGCTACGCGGATCGGGACGGCAACGTCGAGTACATCTTCAACGGCATCGTGCCGAAGCGCGCGACCGGCGACCACGCGTTCTGGCGTGGGCTCGTGCCGGGCGACTCGTCCGAGTACCTGTGGACCGAGGTGCACGCCTACGAGGACCTGCCGCGCGTGACCAACCCGCCGGCGGGCTTCGTCCAGAACAGCAACGACCCGCCCTGGTTCCCGTCGTGGCCCACGTCGATCAGCGCCGCCGACTACCCGCCCTACATGGCGCCGCAGACGCCGGAGTCGATGCGCGCGCAGAACGCGCTGTCGATGATCGCGGACAACGAGCGGATCACGTTCGAGCGGTTCATGGAGCTGAAGCTCTCCGTCCAGTCGCTGCTGGCCGACCGCACGGTGCCGGATCTGATCGCCGCGGCGAAGGCCGATGCCTCGCCCGACATGCAGGCGGCGGTCCGGCTGCTCGGTGAGTGGGATCGCCACTACACGGCGGACAACCGGGCCGGGCTGCTGTTCGAGGAATGGGCGCGCCTCTTCGCCGGACCCGGCTTCACCGGCGTCGACAACTACGCCGTGCCGTTCGACCCGGCGCGCGCCACCTCGACGCCGAGCGGCCTCAAGGATCCGGCCGCGGCGGTTGCGATGCTCCGCGAGGCCATCGCGGCCACGAAGTCGAAGTACGGCGCGCTCGACCGCGTGTTCGGCGAGGTGTCACGCTTCGAGCTGGGCGACGTCGATCTGCCCGGCGACGGTCATGTCGGCGGCCTCGGCCCGTTCCGCGTCATGACCTGGGGCCCGCTCGACGAGCGCGGGCGCCGCTACCCGCAACACGGGGAAACGTGGGTCGCGATGGTGGAGTTCACCACGCCGCTCAAGGCGCGCGGGCTGATGAGTTACGGCAACGCACGACAGCCGGGGACGCAGCACCGCAGCGACCAGCTCGGGCATCTCGCGCGGCACGAGTTCCGCGAGCTGTGGCTCGACCGGACGGACGTCGAGGCGAACCGGCTCGAGACGACGCCGCTGCCCTGAGGGGCAGGACCGGTATCCGCTGGCGGCTCACAAGTGCCACAATACGCAGGATGAGTTGCCGCCCCTCGCGCCAGCTCATCCTCGGAGTTCCCCCTCCGGTGTCCGGCCACTCACGTGAAACCGCATTAGGAGGTCTCTCGATGCTGCTCACCCATCGGCTCGTCGCGCTCGCGCTGCTTCCGCTCTTCCTCCTCTCGTCGCCCGCCTTCGCCCAGCAGGCCCGCATCGTCGATGCCGCGGCCCTGCACGGCGCCCTGGCCAGCCAGGCGGCCACCGAGCGCGACCAGCGCGCCCAGGTGCTGCGTGCGCTCGATCGCGCGGACGTCGGCGAGATGGCCGCCCGGCTCGGGCTCGACCTCGGTAATGCGCGCTCGGCCGTCAGCACGCTCGGCGGCGCCGATCTCGGCGCGCTGGCGCAGCACGCCGGGGCCCTCGAGGCCGCCGGCCTGCCCGGGGGCGCCAGCACGATCGTCATCTCGACGACGACGGCGCTGCTCATCATCATCATCATCCTGCTCGTGAAGTAGGCGCGCCCGCGCCATGTCACGCCCACGTACTGCCGCCGTGGTGGCGGTCACCGCGTTCGTTCTGGTGGCCACCGCCGCGGCGGCAGACGTGCGGCCCGCGCAACCGAGTCCCGCCTCCTCAACCGCCGGCCGGCTGCTCGACGTGCCGTACCTGCCACAGACGCCCGACCTGTGCGGCGGCGCAGCGATGGCGATGGTGATGCGCTACTGGGGTGCGCGGCAGATCTACCCTGAAGATTTCGAGGCGCTCGTGGATCGGAGCGCGGCAGGCATCCGCACCGATGTGCTGACCGCCGATGTCCAGCGTCGCGGGTGGCAGGCGCTGCCCGTGGCGGCCGGCGCTGCGTCCGGTGACACGTGGATGCGCGGCCACATCAATCAGGGCCGCCCCGTCGTGGCGTTGATCGAGGTGGCGCCCGACCGTTACCACTACGTGGTCGTTGTCGCGTGGACCGACGATCGCGTGATCGCGCACGACCCGGCACGGGCGCCGTTCCGCGTGCTGTCGCGCGCGGACTTCGAGCGCGCGTGGGCGGCCGCCGGGCGATTCGCGCTGCTGGTTCTGCCGCCCGAAGGCGGGGTGCCCGCCGCCGACGCGCCGATGCCCGCCGCCACGACGGAGCGCGCCGTGCCGGCCGATCCGTGCGCGGCGCTCGTCGGTGAGATGGTGGCGCACGCGCGCGCCGGAGATCTCGACGCCGCGGAGGCGGGGCTCGCCGAAGCGATGCGCCTGTGTCCCACGCACGCGGCCGCGTGGCGCGAGATGGCGGGCGTGCGGTTCCTGCAGCGGCGATGGGGAGAGGCCAGCACACTCGCCGCGCGCGCCGCACGGCTCGATCCGCGGGACGCACCCGGATGGGATCTGCTTGGCACCAGCTTGTACCTGGATGGCCAGCCCACGGCGGCGCTGAACGCGTGGAATCACATGGGCCGTCCCACGGTGGATCTGGTTCGTATCGAGGGCGCCGGACGCACGCGCCATCCGGTCATCGTCGAGACGATCGACCTGCCGGCGCGCACGCTGCTGACCGCGGCGCGGTTCGGCCGCGCCGCGCGGCGTCTCCAGGCGCTGCCGGGCGCCTCGCTGACGCGGCTGAGCTATCGCCCCCTCAGCGACGGGCTGGCCGAGGTCGAGGCGGCCGTCGTCGAGCGATCGATGCTGCCGCGCGGCGTCGTGCCGATCGCCACGGCGGCCGGTCGCGCGATCGTGCAGCGCGAGCTGCGGCTGGATGCGGCGTCTCCCTCGGGCAGCGGCGAGCGGTGGACCGTGGCGTGGCGCTGGTGGGAGGCGCGCCCGCGCGTCCTGTTCGCGCTGGCAATGCCCGCCCCGTCCGGGTTGCCCGGGGTCGTGACGGTCGAGGGCCTCTGGGAGCGGCAGTCCTATGCGACCGGCTCCGGCCTCGTGCGCGATGACCCGCGGCGTCGTGCCTCGGTGCGGTTGAGCGATTGGGCGGCCGAGTGGTTCCGGTGGGACGTGGGTGTGGCGCTCGATCGCTGGGAGGACGACAGCCACGCCGCCGTGGATGTGGGCCTCGAGACGAGGATGGCGGGCGACCGCGTGTCGCTCGGCCTCGACGCGGCTGCGTGGACGCCGATGGGATCGGGCGCGCGATTCGCGCGTGCGGGCGCATCAGCGGCCTGGCGATCAACGGCAAATTCGGCGCGGCGCACGTGGTATCTGTCCGCGGGTGTCGCCGCGGCCAGCACGCGGGCGAGGTTCGACGTGTGGCCCGGCGCGGGTACGGGGCACGCGCGCCTGCCGCTGCTGCGCGCCCACCCGTTGCTCGACGCCGGCATCGTGCGGGGCGACGCGTTCGGACGTCGGCTCGCGCACGCCACCGCGGAGTATCACCACCCGCTGCTGTCGGGTCCGGCCGGGACCGTGGCGGCCGCCGCGTTCGTCGATGCCGCGCGCGTCTCGCGTGCCACGGATGCGGGGCGGCCGTGGCACGTCGATGCGGGCGCCGGACTCCGCGTCGTGCTGCCCGGCGGCGCCGGCCTGGCCCGTCTCGACCTCGCCCGCGGCCTGCGCGACGGCCAGCTCGTCTTCTCGGCCGCCTGGCACCCCCCCTGGCCCGGCCGCCAGACCCCTTGATCCTGGGCACCCCGGCACCTCGGGCACCTCGGGCACCCTGGGCACCCTGGGCACCCCGGGCACCCTGGGCACCGTGAGCACCCTGAGCACTCTGGGCACCCCGGCACCTCGGGCACCCCGGCACCCCGGCACCTCGGGCACCCCGGGCACCCCGGGCACCCCGGGCACCCTGGGCACCCTGGGCACCCTGGGCACCCTGGGCACCATGAGCACCGTGAGCACCCTGAGCACCCTGGGCACCCAGTCGCGCTAGAATGCCCTGTTCCCAAGGAGGGCCGCCGATGACACGTCTCGCGTGTGCGCTCGCTCTCGTCCTCGTCACGTCCCCGGCATTCGCGCAGCTCGAGGATGTCGGTTCCATCCACTTCCCGACATCCACGACATCGGCAGAGGCGCAGGGCCACTTCCTGCGCGGCGTCGCCATTCTCTACAGCTTCGGGTGGAAGCAGGCCATCGCCGAGTTCCAGGCCGCGCAGAAGCTCGATCCTGGCTTTGCGATGGCGTACTGGGGCGAGACGCTCTGCTACAACCATCCGCTGCAGGGCGAGCAGAACGTCAAGGACCCGCGCGCCGTGCTGGCGCGGCTGGGCGCGACCCGCGAGGCGCGGCTGGCCAAGGCGCCCACCGCCCGCGAGAAGGGGCTCGTCGACGCGGTCGAGACGCTCTGGGGTGACGGCGACTGGCGCGATCGTCGCGTGGCCTACATGGACGCGATGGCGGCGCTCCACCGCGAGTACCCGGACGACGATGAGATCGCGACGTTCTATGCGATTGCGACGCTCAGCGGCGCCCGCGCGCTCGACGACAACTCGTTCCGCTACGAGATGCGCGCCGGCGCCATCGGGCTCGATGTCTTCAAGCGCAACGATCGGCACCCAGGCGCCGTGCATGTCGTCATCCATGCCTTCGACGATCCGATCCATGCGCCGCTCGCGCTCGAGGCCGCGCGTGTCTACGCCGAGATCGTGCCCGCCGTCTCGCACGCCATCCACATGCCGACGCACATCTTCATCCAGCACGGGATGTGGACCGAGGTGTCGGAGCAGAACATGCGTGCGTTCCAGGTCGGCAAGGATCTATGGGAGCCCGGCGACACGCCGGGCGACATGGCGCATTCGCTCGACTGGGGCCAGTACGGCTGGCTGCAGCGCGGCAACTACGCGAAGGCGCGCGAGAACATCGAGACGTTCGAGTGGATGCTCGAGACCACCAAGCAGCCGCGGGCTCGCGGCGCGCTCAACCTCGTGCGCGCCCGCTACATCATCGAGACCGAGGAGTGGAAGGTCGACGATCTCCCGGACGACGCGTCGAACGAGACCATCCTGGCGCACGGGATCAGCGCGGCGCGCACGGGCAACCGCGCGGCCGCCGAGCGGGCCGCGGCCATGCTCGCCGCCAAGCTGAAGGCCGGCGCGAGCCCCGCGGCGACGCCCGCCGATCCGCATGCCAGCCACGCGCCGGCGCCCCCGCCGCCGGCGGCGGGTGAGATGACCGAAGGCGAGAAGAGCGTGTTCGTGATGCACCGCGAAGTCGCGGCGCTCGTCCACCTGATGAAGGGGGAGCAGGACGAGGCGGTGGCGATGCTGCGGGAGGCGGTGCGCGTCGAGGAGAGCATGCGCCCGCCGAATGGCGCGGCCAGCCCGATCAAGCCGTCACACGAACTGCTCGGCGAGGTGCTGCTCGAACTCGACCGGCCGGCCGAGGCGGCCGCGGCGTTCGAGACGTCGCTCATGCGCATGCCTGGCCGGGCGCGTTCGCTGCTCGGATCCGCGCGAGCCCACGCGGCCGCGGGGGATCGCACCATCGCCGCGGCGCGCTTCGCCACGCTCCGCGACAACTGGGCGGGCCACCGCGACCTGCCGGGCTATCAGGAGGCCGACCGCTACCTCACCACGACGATGGCGAGGTAGCGACGAGGGGCCTCAGGGCTTCTGCAGCCGTTCGAGATAGCGCACCAGAGCCTCGATGCGGCCACGCACCGCATCGGGGCTCGCATCCTGCCCCGACCGCGCGAACGCATCCCCCCACACCGGCATATCCGGGCCGCCATGGCCCTTCACCGGGTTGCGGCCGTCGATCATCCGGAACACGTCGTTGGTCGGAAACGTGCCCTTGTTGTTGCGCGTGATGGCGGTCAGGTCCGCGGGCTTGACGCGCATCGATTCGGCGAGTGGCCCATTGCCCGTGCCGCCATCACCGTGGCACACGGCGCAGTAGACACGAAACTGCCCGGCGCCATCGTAGCCCTGCGCCGCCGCGGGCCGCGCATCCGTCACCACGTACGCCGCGGCCATCAGGCCGATGAGACCCATCTGGAACGAAAGTCGGGAGGACATGAGCAGCTCCTGTACGTAGCTCGTGCGTTTCCGGTGGGGACCGAAAGGCGGGGACAGCCTGTGTCGATAGTAGCGCAAGTGGGTGGTGGGGGGTGGGTGGTGGGTGGTGGGTGGTGGGTGGTGGGGTGGTGGGGGTGGGG
>JAUXWO010000095.1 GCA_030680175.1 Vicinamibacterales bacterium | reverse complement strand
GCCGCCGCCACCGCCGCCGCGTAGTCCGCGTCCGCGAGCGCGCGGTCGCCGAGCCGGTCGTGGATCCGTCCGCCGAGCAGCCGCGCCTGGGCCTCCACGCCGTGCGGCAGGCCCGCCCGCCCGATGATCGCCGCGAGGTGGGGGAGGGCGCGATCGGACTCGTCGAGCCGGTCGAGGTGTGAGGCGATCGCCAGGCGCGCGCGCGCCTCCGCCAGGACCGGCTCGTGAACCCTGTCCGCGCGCGCGGCCGCGAGCAGCGCCTCCCATCCGCGCCGGCTCTCCGCCGGGTCGTTCAGGTACACGTCGTCGATGGTGGCGCGCACCTGTGGGAACAGCGGGCTCTGCGGGTACCGGCGCGCCAGCGCGTCGATGAGCGCGCGGGCGTCGGTGAACCGGCCTTCGTACCAGAGGTAGATGGCGTGCAGCTGATACGCCGCCTCGGATGACACCAGGCCGCCCGCGTCGTGGGCGCGCTCGAGCATCGCCAGGCCCGCGGCGCGGTTGCCGCCCGGCAGGAGCAACAGCCACCGCAGCATCCGCAGCAGGCGCGGCGCCGTGCCCGCGTAGTACTGATACAACCCCAGTCCGAACCGGGCATCGTCGAGCGCCGGATCCAGGGCGAGCGCGCGTTCGAGCGCCTGCTTGATGGCGCGGCCCTCGCGGGCCGCCGCCAGCGAATCGCCGCGGAGCCCGAGCCACTGGGCGCGCGCGCCGTGGGCGGCGCCGAGGTGGAACCAGAGGTCGGCGCGATCCGGCGCGGCCGCGGTCGCGCGGCGCGCCGCGTCGATCGCGCCGGTCACCTCGCGTTCGAACGCCGCGTCGTGTTGCCGGTCGCCGGGGTCGAGCTGGAGCCGCCACCAGATGGTGAGCGCGGCGAGGAGCTGGCAGGCGGGGGCGGGGGCCGGGGGGCAGGCCGCGAGCCGCTGCCGCTCGGCCTCGGCGAAGTCGGCGTTGAGGGCCGCGTCATACACGGCCGCCAGGCGGTCGCCTCCGGCGAGGGCGCCCCGCGGGGGCGGCTGGGCCGCGGCGGCGATGACGACCGCCAGCAGGCAGGCCACCACCGGCGCGGCGCGCGTCACAGCACGCTCGTCCGCAGGCGCTGTTTCGAGGCGTGACGCTCGAGGGCCAGCGTGATCAGCCGGTCCACGAGCGCCGTGTAGCTCACCCCGCTCGCGTCCCACAGCTGGGCATACATGCTGATGGTCGTGAAGCCGGGCATCGTATTGATCTCGTTGAGGTAGACCGCGCCGGTGTCGCGCGCGATCAGGAAGTCCACGCGCGACAGGCCTTCGGCGCCGATGGCCTCGAACGCCTCGAGCGACAGCCGCTGCACTTCGGCCACCTGCGCCTCCGTGAGCGTGGCCGGGATCTCGGTGCGCGAGGCCGCGTCGAGGTACTTCGCCTCGTAGTCGTAGAACTCCCGCGACGGGATGATCTCCCCGGGGATCGACGCGCGCGGGTCGTCGTTGCCGAGCACGGCGCATTCGATCTCGCGCGCCTCGGGCACACCCGCTTCGATGACGAGCTTGTGGTCGAACTCGAGCGCGAGGTCGATGGCCGCGGCGAGCTCCGGCGCGCGCTTCACCTTCGAGATGCCGACGCTCGAGCCGAGGTTGGCCGGCTTCACGAAGAGCGGGAGGCCCAGCGCGAGCACGCGCGCGGACGCGGCCTCGCGATCCGCCTCCCACTCGCGCCGGCGCAGGACGACGTAGGGCGTCTGGGGCAGGCCGCGCGCGGCGAAGAGCACCTTCATCACCGCCTTGTCCATGCCGGCGGCCGACGCCAGCACGCCGGGGCCGACATAGGCGACGCTCGCGAGTTCCAGGAGTCCCTGCACCGTGCCGTCCTCGCCGTACGGCCCGTGGAGCACCGGGAAGATCACGTCGAGGCCGAGGCCGGTGACGACCGCCTGGCCCTGGTCCGCCTCGGCGCCGGTCAGCCGATCGATCGTGAGGAGCGTGTCGTCCGACTCGTGCGGCACGATCAGGGTTTCGCGCCGCGCGCGGGACGTGCGGGGGCCGGCCTGCCGCGCCTGCTCGATCACCTCCGCCGCGGAGGCGGCCGTCGGGGCGCGATCGACCAGCGTCCACCGGCCGTCCTTCTCGATGCGCACGGGCACGGGTTCGTACCGCGTGCGGTCGAGGTGCTTGATGACCGAGGCCGCCGATGCCACCGAGACTTCGTGCTCGCCCGACCGCCCGCCGTAGATCACGCCGACGCGCAACTTCTTCACAATGAAATAATAGCCGAGAGCGGACGGCCGCCCCGAACCCCATGTCCTTTGCGTTCCGGATCACCCATCGCGACGGCGCCGCGCGCCGCGGCATCATGACGACCGCCCACGGGGACGTCCCCACGCCGATGTTCATGCCGGTCGGCACGCAGGGGGCGGTCAAGGCCGTGACCGCCCGCGACCTCGAGGGGGCGGGCGCGCGCATCATCCTCGGCAATACCTATCACCTGTTCCTCCGGCCCGGCGACGGGTTGATTGCCCGCCGCGGCGGCCTGCACCGCTTCATCGGCTGGCCGCATCCGATCCTGACCGACAGCGGCGGCTACCAGGTGTTCAGCCTCGCCGAGCGCCGCACCATCACCGAGACGGGGGTCACCTTCCGGTCGCACCTCGATGGCAGTGCCCACACCCTGACCCCCGAGCGCGCCGTCGACATCCAGGCGAATCTCGGATCCGATATCGCGATGGTCCTGGACGAGTGTCCGCCGCTCCCCTCGTCGCGGGAGGCGCTCGAGACATCGCTGGCCCTGACGGCCCGCTGGGCGCGGCGCAGCCGCGAGCGGTTCCTCGAGGTCCAGGCGCAGGGCGCGGACGGGGTGACCGTCACCAACGCCGGGCAGGTGCAGTTCGGGATCGTGCAGGGGGGCGTGGACCTGGAACTCCGCGCCCGCAGCGCGGCACTCACGGTCGAGCTGGGGTTCGAGGGCTACGCGCTCGGCGGACTGAGCGTCGGGGAGCCGAGCGATGACATGTACCGGGTGGTCGAGGCCACCGCGCCGCTCCTGCCAGAGGCCCAGCCCCGCTACCTGATGGGTGTCGGCACACCGCTAGATATAATAGAGTCCGTTAATCGGGGTATCGACCTATTCGACTGCGTGATGCCCACCAGAAACGCCCGCAACGGCCAGCTTTTCACCAGGCACGGGCCCCTCAACATCAAGAATGCCAGGTTTGCCGAGGACGACCGCCCGCCGGACGAGGCCTGCGGCTGCTACACCTGCCGGCACTTCTCGCGGGCCTATCTGCGCCATCTCTTCCAGGCCGGGGAGATGACCGGGAGCGCCCTTAACACGTTGCATAATATCCACTTTTACCTTGACACCATGGAGCGGATTAGGGAGGCTATAGCGTTTGGTTCGTTCCAGGCGTTCAGACAGGATTTCCACCGGACGTATTCCCCCCGGCCTCTGATTTCATGACATCGACAGGAATGTTCGCCCTCGGCCCGTTGCTGGCCATGGCCGCGCCACCGGATTCGGGGGTGAGCCCCCTGGTGCAGCTGATTCCCTTTGCGCTGGTGCTTGGGATCTTCTACTTCGTGATTCTGCTGCCCATGAAACGGCGCCAGAAGAAGGTGCAGGAGTTCCTGTCCGCGCTCAAGGTCGGTGACCGGGTGGTCACCTCGGGCGGCCTGTACGGCGCGATCGCCAAGCTGACCGATTCGTCCGTCCACCTCCAGGTCGCGCCGAACGTCCGCCTCGAGGTGTCGCGGGCCGCCATCGTCGGCTATCAGGGCCAGGAGCCCGTGGCCGGCGAGACGAATGCGTAGCGCGCGCCACAACATGTAACAATACGGGGCGCGGCCGCCCGGGCCGTCCGCGGCCGTCCGCGGTCCCCGCGTGTGCGCCGCCACGGCGGCCGGGTGTCCGGGGTGCGCGTGCGCGCCGCGAGTGAACCAGAACGATTGAGCATGGCGAAGAATCTACGCTGGAAAGTCCTCACCATCCTGGCCGTCGTCGGCCTGTCGGTGTACGCCTTCTACCCGCCCGGCGAGAAGGTCCGGCTCGGGCTCGACCTGAAGGGCGGCGTCCACCTCGTCCTGCGCGTGCAGACCGACGATGCGCTGCGGCTCGAGACGGAGACGACCTCCGAGCGGCTGCGGGAGCAGTTGCGGATCGCCAACATCACCACCGGCGCGATCACCATCGTGGACCCGGCGACGTTCCGCGTCGACGGCGTGCCCGGGGATCAGGACGCGGCGTTCCGTCAGTCGCTGACGGACGTCGAGCTCTCGTACAACCGCGCCTCGGGCGCCGGCGGCGCCTACACGTTCACGCTGCGGCCGAACCTGGCCGTGCAGCTGCGCGACGAAGCGGTGGCCCAGGCCCTGCAGACCATCGAGCGCCGCGTGAACGAACTGGGCGTGGCCGAGCCGGTCGTGGCGCGCCACAGCGCCGCGGACCAGATCCTTGTGCAGCTGCCCGGTGTCACGGACGTGAACCGCGCGAAGGAGATCATCCGGTCGACGGCGCTCCTCGAGCTGAAGCAGGTGGAGCAGGGGCCGTTCGGGACCCAGGAGCAGGCGCTCCAGGCGTACGCGAACAACCTGCCGCCCGAGCTGCAGGTGCTGCCCGGCAACAGCGAGGGCATCGGCGGTGATCGCGCGACGGTCTACTACGTGTTGCGCCGCATCGCGGCGGTCACCGGGCGCGACCTGCGCAACGCGCGGCCGACGCTCGACGAGAACAACCGTCCGGCGGTCAGCTTCACGTTGAACAACGAGGGCGCGGCCAAGTTCGGCGCGTTCACGCAGGCCAACATCGGCCGCCAGCTCGCCATCGTGCTCGACAACCGCGTCTACTCGGCGCCGCGCATCGAGGGCCGGATCGACGACGAGGGCCGCATCTCCGGGAACTTCACCCAGCAGGAGGCGGCGGACCTGTCGCTCGTGCTGCGGTCCGGCGCGCTGCCGGCGTCGCTCACCTATCTCGAGGAGCGGACGGTGGGCCCGTCGCTCGGCGCCGAGTCGATTCGCGCGGGCGTGATCGCCTCGGTCACCGGCCTCTCGCTCGTGCTCGTCTTCATGGTGTTCTACTACCGCCTCTCCGGCCTGATCGCCGTGCTGTCGGTGACCGTGAACCTCATGATTCTGCTCGGGCTGATGTCGTATCTCGGCGCGACGATGACGCTGCCGGGGATCGCGGGCTTCATCCTGACGATCGGCATGGGCGTTGACTCGAGCGTGCTGATCTTCGAGCGCATCAAGGAAGAACTCGCCTCGGCCAAGAGCGTGAAGGCGGCCGTCGCCGCCGGGTTCGACCGCGTCTTCCTGACCATTCTCGACACCCACGTCACGTCGCTCGTCGCCGCGGCGTTTCTCTTCCAGTTCGGCACCGGCCCGATTCGCGGCTTCGCCACGACGCTGACGATCGGGCTGCTCTCGAACGTCTTCACCGCGGTGTTCCTGTCGCGCACCATGTTCGAACTGGTGATGAGCCGGCGCCAGGTGACGAAGCTGAGCATCTAGCCCCATGCAGATCCTGAACAACTCGAACATCGATTTCATCCGCTGGCGCTTCCACGCCATCGCGCTGTCCGCCCTGGTGCTGCTGGTCGGCGTGGGCCTGATGGTCTCGCGCGGCGGGCTGCCCATGGGCGTCGACTTCACGGGCGGGACGATCGTCGTGGTGAAGTTCCAGCAGGCGGTCGGCGAGGACGCGGTGCGCCGCGCGCTCGACGGACTGCCCGGCGAGAAGGTGGTCCAGTCGTACGGCGACCCGTCCGAGAACGAAGTGCTGGTCCGGCTGCCGCAGATCGGCGAGGAAGAGGGCGCCAACCTCGAAGAGGGCGCGCGCGCCGTCGTCGGGGCGATCGAGGGCGCCGGCCTTGGCGGGTTCGAGGTGCTGAGCACGGAGATCGTCGGGCCGGTCATCGGCCGCGAGCTGCAGCTCAAGGGCATCTACGCGACGATTTCGTCGCTCGTCGGCATCCTGCTCTACATCTGGCTGCGGTTCCGGCTGACGTTCGCGGCCGGCGCCATCGTGGCGACGCTGCACGACGTGCTCGTCACGCTCGCGTTCCTCTCGTTCTTCGGGTACGAACTCTCGCTGAACCTGGTCGCCGCGATCCTGACGATCACGGGCTACTCGGTGAACGACACCATCGTGATCTTCGACCGCGTGCGCGAGAACCTGCGCAGCATGCGCCGTGAGCCGCTCGAGCAGGTCGTGAACCTCAGCGTCAACCAGACGCTGCCGCGGACCATCATCACGTCGGGCACGACGCTGATGGCCGTAATCACGCTCTTCGCCTTCGGGGGCGAGGTGCTGAAGCCGTTCGCCTTCGCCATGATCGTGGGGATCATCGCCGGCACCTACTCGACCGTGTTTATCGCGGCCGCCATCGCGATCCTGCTGAGCGGGAAGGCGGCCGCGGGCCGCGCGGCGAGCGCCGTGCCGGCGCGCGCCGCGGCCGGGCGGA
>JAUXWO010000087.1 GCA_030680175.1 Vicinamibacterales bacterium | reverse complement strand
CCGCGGCGGAGCGCGAGGCCACGGAGGCCGCGGCCACCTCGTCGGTGCGCGCCGCCAGCCGCCGCGTGCGCGCGGTACGCGCGGAGGCCGAGGCCCGTCGTGACGCGTCGGCGCAAGCCAGCGAAGCCGAGCGCCTCGTCCGCGAGCGCTACGAAGCCGGCCTCGCCACGATCACCGATCTGCTGCGCGCCTCGAGCGCGCGTCTCGACGCCGAGGCCAGGGCCGTCCAGAGCCGCCTGGATCTCGTGGTCAGCCTGGTCACCCTCACCCACGCCCTCGGCCACCCGAACCCCTGAACGAGTCATGTCACACACATCCACGAGCCTCCTCGGCGTTCTCCTCCTGTCCAGCGCCCTCGCCACCGCGGCGTGCGGCGGGGCTCCCGAGGACGCCGCCCCCGACGCCGGCACGCCGCTGGAGGTCGAGACCACCACCGCGGCGCGGGCCGCGCTCCCCCAGGCGCTCGAAGGCGGCGGGCTGGTCCAGGCCACGCTCACCGCCACCGTCGCGTCACGGCTGCTCGCCGACGTCCGCACCGTGCACGTCACGGCGGGCGATCAGGTGCGTCGCGGCCAGCCGCTCGTCACGCTCGACGACCGCGATCTTGCCGCGTCGCGCGCGCAGGCCGACGCCAGCGCCACGGCGGTCACCCAGTCGCGCGCGGCCGCGCACGCCGAGCGCGCGGCGGCCGTCGCGGCCCTCTCCCTCGCCGAGGTGACGCACGGGCGGATCGCGGGGCTGCACGAGAAGCGCGCCGCCACCACCCAGGAACTGGATCAGGCGCGCGCCACGCTCACCGCGGCCGAGGCCCGCCTCGCCGCCATCGACGCGCGGCTCACCGAGGTCGCCGCGGCCATCACCGCCGCGGAGGCGGCCCGCGACGGCGCCGCCATCGGCCTCTCGCACACGGTCCTGCGTGCTCCCTTCGACGGCATCGTGGGCCTCGTCAGCGTGGACCCGGGCAACCAGGTGGCCCCCGGCACGCCGGTCGCGCGCATCGAGTCGCCCGGACGGCGCGTGGACATCAGCCTCGATGCCGCACGGGCCGCGGGCGTCGCGGTGGGCGATGCCGCAGAGGTCTGGCTCGACGATCGTCCCGACCCCATCCCCGGCGCCGTCACGGAGATCGCGCGCACGGTCGAGGCCGGCCTGCAGAGCGTCACACTCAAGATCGCGCTCGCCAGCGGGACGGAGGCGGCCGTCGGGCGCTTCGCGCGCGTCCGGGTGGCCGGCGCGCCACGCGAGGCGCTCGCCGTGCCGGACACCGCCATCGTGCGACGGGGCCAGCTGACCGCCGTCTTCGTCGTCGATGCGGACCAGCGCGCGCGCTTCCGGCTCGTGTCCGCCGGCGGCGCCCTGGGTGGCCGGACGGAGATCCTTGCGGGCCTGGAGGCCGGTGAGACGGTCCTGGTCGCGCCGCCCGCACATCTGGTGGATGGCGCCCCGGTCACCACGCGGGGAGGCCGGCGATGAGCATCACGCCGCACGCGAGCGGCGTCGCCGGACGCCTCGCCGCCACCTTCATCAACTCCAAGCTCACACCGCTCTTCATCGTGGCGTCGATGCTGCTCGGCGTGATGGCGGTCATCGCGCTCCCCCGCGAGGAGGAGCCGCAGATCATCGTCCCGATGATCGACGTCATCGTCGAGATGCCCGGCGCCACGCCGGCCGAGGTCCAGCAGCGCGTCACGCGGCCGCTCGAACGGCTGCTCTGGGAAGTCCCGGGCGTCGAATACCTCTACTCCACCTCGAGCCCCGGCCGCGCGATGGTCATCGTGCGGTTCCTGGTCGGCGAGGACGAAGAGGCCGCGCTCGTTCGCCTGAACCAGAAGCTCCAGGCCAACGCGGCGCTCGTGCCGCCCGGGGCCTCCGCGCCCCTCGTCACGCTCCGCGCCATCGACGACGTGCCCGTGATGGCGCTCACGCTCTGGGGTGCGCGCTACGACGATGCCGCGCTGCGTCTCGTGGCCGGCCAGCTCGCCGAAGGCCTGAAGGAGGTCCCGGATATCTCCGAGGTCACGATCCTCGGCGGACGCCGCCGCGAGGTCCGCGTGGAACTCGACCCCGCGCGCCTCGATGCGCACGGGGTGGATGCCCTGCAGGTGGCCGGGGCGCTGACCCGAGCCAACGCACGCGCCGCCGCGGCCACGACGACCTCGGACGGTCTGGCCACCCGGATCGAGACAGGCCTCTGGCTCGACTCGCGCGCCGCCATCGAGCAGGTGGTGGTGCGCGCGTCGGCGAACCTGCGGCCGCTGCGCGTGGGGGACGTCGCCACGGTGGACGACGCCGATGCCGAGCCCACGAGCTACGTCCGGTTCCACACGCGCGACGAGGGCACGTCGCCCGCCGTCACGCTGGCCATCGCCAAGCGCAAGGGCACCAACGCCATCGACCTGACGCACCGCATCGAGGAAAAGCTCGCCCTGCTCCGGCCCACCTATGTCCCGGCCGACCTGACGATCTCGGTCACGCGGAACTACGGGGAGACGGCGAGCGAGAAGTCGAACGAGCTGCTCTTCCACATGGCCATCGCGGTCGTGTCGGTGTCGCTGCTCATCTGGTTCGCGCTCGGCCGCCGGGAATCCCTGGTCGTGGCCACCGCCATCCCCGTCACGCTCGCGCTGACGCTGTTCGTCTTCTATCTCTACGGCTACACGCTGAACCGCATCACGCTGTTCGCGCTGATCTTCTCCATCGGCATCCTGGTGGACGATGCGATTGTCGTGGTGGAGAACATCGTGCGGCACGTGCGCCTCGGCGGCGGCACGATGCGCACGATCGCCATCCGCGCCGTCGACGAGGTCGGCAATCCGACGATTCTCGCCACGCTCACCGTCGTCGCGGCCATCCTGCCGATGGCGTTCGTGGGCGGGCTCATGGGCCCCTACATGCGGCCCATCCCGGTGGGCGCCACGGCCGCCATGCTCTTCTCGCTGGTGGTGGCGTTCATCGTCACCCCGTGGGCGGCGGTCCGGCTCCTCTCCACGGACGCGCACGGCGACCACGCGCACACGGAGGACCGGTTGACGGTGCTCTACCGCCGGGTGATGGCGCGCCTGCTGGCCTCGCCCGCGTCGCGCTTCGGCTTCCTCGGGAGCGTCGCCGGCCTGCTGGTGCTCGCGGCCGCGCTCGTGCCGCTCGGCTTCGTCACCGTGAAGATGCTGCCGTTCGACAACAAGAGCGAGTTCCAGATCATCGTCAACATGCCGGAGGGGACGCCGCTCGAGTCGACGGCGCGGGTGGCCGCGGCGCTGGCGGATGCCGCGCTCGAGGAGCCCGACGTGACGAGCGTCCAGTCCTACGTCGGCACCGCGTCGCCGTACAACTTCAACGGCCTCGTGCGCCGCTACTTCCTCCGCCAGGAGCCCCATCAGGCAGACCTCCAGGTGCTGCTGCGCCCGAAAGGCGACCGCGACGCGCAGAGCCACGAGGTGGCCGGCCGCGTGCGCACGCGCCTTGCGCCCATCGCCGCCTCGTTCGGCGCGCGCATGCAGGTCGCGGAGGTGCCGCCGGGGCCGCCCGTCCTGCAGACGCTCGTCGCCGAGATCTACGGACCGGACGCCGAGCGCCGGCTCGCGCTGGCCACCGAGGTGCGGGCTCTGTTCCTGCGCACGCCGGGCGTGGTCGACGTGGACTGGTACGTGGAGACGCCGCAGCCGAAGCGGACGCTCACGGTGGACGGCGAACGGGCGGCGGCGGCGGGTGTCACGGCCGCCGACATCGCCGCGCTCGTGCGGATGGGGGGCGCCGGACAGTCCGTCGGCCTGCTGCACGATCCAGCGGCGCGCGAGGACGTCCCCGTCGTGCTCCGCCTGCCCCGTGCGCTGCGGACGCCCGACGCGCTGGCCAGCCTGCGGCTGCACGGCACGCACCCCGTCACCGTCGGCGCCGTCACGAGGCCGATGGAGACGACCGAGCACCGGAGCCTGTATGCGAAGAACCTGCAGCCGGTGACGTACGTCACCGCCGACATGGCCGGCGGCTCGGAGAGCCCGGTCTACGCCATCCTCGAGATGAACCGCACGCTCTCGGCGATGACCCTCGACGAGGGCTACGACCTCGAGGTCTTCAACGCGCAGCTGCCGACCGACAGCACGCGTTACGCGATGAAGTGGGACGGCGAGTGGCACATCACGCTCGAGGTCTTCCGCGACCTCGGCCTGGCCTTCGCCGCCGTCCTGATCCTCATCTACATCCTCGTCGTGGGCTGGTTCCAGAGCTTCCGGACGCCCATCACGATCATGGCGGCCATCCCGTTCTCGCTCGTGGGCATCCTGCCGGCGCATGCCGCGATGGGCGCGTTCTTCACCGCCACCTCGATGATCGGGTTCATCGCCGGCGCGGGGATCGTCGTCCGCAACTCGATCATCCTCGTGGACTTCATCGAACTGCGCCTCAAGGAGGGCATGACCCTGGCCGACGCCGTGGTGGACGCCGGCGCGGTGCGGTTCCGGCCGATGGCGCTGACGGCCGCCGCGGTCATCGTCGGCGCCGGCGTGATTCTCTTCGACCCGATCTTCCAGGGACTGGCGATCTCGCTGATGGCCGGCGAGGTGGCCTCGCTGCTCCTGTCACGCATGGCCGTGCCCGTGCTCTATTTCATTTCGGCGTCGAGAGACGATGCCGCGACCGTCCCGGCCGACGCCGTGCCGGCCCTGCATTCGTAGACGGGTGTCGCAGCTGCCGCAGTCCGGCAGCTCGATACCTCGGCACGTCGGACTTCGGCACTTCGGCACCTCGGCACCTCGGCACTTAGGCACTTAGGCACCCAATCATGTGGACCTGTCCTCCCGCTCGCATCGTCGTCGCCGTGGATTTCGGAGAACCGGCGCTGGCCGCCGTCCGGGTCGCCGCGCCGCTGGCGCGCCGGCTCGGCGCGGCGCTCATCGCCGTGCATGCCGAGACGCTCGAGGCGCCGCCCTACTTCACCTCGGATCAGATCGGCGCGCTCGAAGCCCAGCGCGCCGCCGCGCGCGAGGCCGCCGAGCGGCATCTGCGCGACGTCGTCGGTGACACGGCCGGCGGCCCGGTCGACGCACGTGTGGTCGCCGGACCCGCCACGAGCGTGCTGGTGGACGCCGCGGCGGATGCGGACCTGATCGTGATCGGCACTCATGGACGGCGCGGGCCGAGCCGCTGGTGGCTGGGGTCCGTGGCGGAGCGCGTGGCGCGCTCATCGCCCGTGCCGGTCCTCGTGGTGCACGACGCCCCCGCCGCAGCCGAGCCCTTCGCCAGCGTCCTGGTGATCGGCCATCCCAATCAGGGCCGGAGCGCCCGGTGCGCCGAACTGCTGGCCGCGCAGACCGGCGGCCAGGTGCACTACAGCGACAGCGCGGACGCGCCGGTGGTTGCCCGCACCAGCGGCGCGACCCTCGTCGTGGTGCCCCGTGGCCCCGAGGGCACCACCGCCGCGCTCACCGCCGCCGGCCCCGCGCTGATCCGCGACTGCCGGCTTCCCATTCTCGTCATCCCGGAGGACCCATCATGAACGTCGACCGCGCCCTTCGCATCATTGCCGGAGCCTTTGTCGTGCTGAGCGTGCTGCTCGGCATGTACGTCCATCCCTACTTCCTGTGGTTCACCGTGTTCGTCGGGGCGAACCTCTTCCAGTCGGGGTTCTCCAACTGGTGCCCGATGATGACGTTCCTCCGGAAGGCCGGCGTGCGGGGATAAGGCCTAATGGCGCGACGGCATGTCGCGCCTCGCCTCGATCCTCTGCGCCATCGATTTCTCGGAACACGCCGAGCGGGCGCTGCGCCATGCGGCGGCGCTCGCCGCCCACACGGGCGCGCGGTTGACGCTCGGCACCGTCAACGATCCCCTGCTCGAGGCCGCGGCGCGCGCCGCCAGACAGGCCGAGGCGCTCCACGAGCAGACGCAGCGCGAACTGTCTGCGCTGCTGGCTCGCGTCTGGCCGGCGGGCCCGCCGGCAGGTGCCGCGCCGGTCGTGATCTCGGTCGGCGTGGGAGCGCCGGCCGATCTCATCCTCGCCACCGCCGCTGAATGCAGCGCGGATCTGATCGTCCTGGGCACGCAGGGCCTCGGCGCCGCGCGGCGGATGTTCTTCGGCTCCACCGCCGAGCGTGTCCTGCGGCACACCCCGACGCCGGTGCTGGCCGTGCCCGCCTACGCCCCGGAGCGCATGACGCTCTCGGCCGAAGGTCCGCATCTCTCCGTGCACCGCGTCCTGGCCGCCTTCGACGTGACCGACGCCGACCAGAGGCCGGCGGCCCAGGCCGCCGCCTGGGCCCGCATGACCGGCGCGACCCTGCTCCTCCTGCATGTGCTGCCTCCCCTGCCGGTGCGTGCCGGATGGGCCGACGTCCTGGCCGGACGACGCATCGATGAACGCGCGGCCGTCGTCGACGCCCTCGACCGACTGGCGCGCCGCGTCGAAGACGGCCCGCAGGTGGAAGTCGAGGCCCGCGAGGGCAAGACCTCGGAGACGATCGTACACGCGGCCAATGAGCGCGCGTGCGGGCTGATCGTGATGGGGGTGGGCCGGGCGGCACACCGGCCAGGCGCCACGGCGGCACGGGTGCTGAGCACGGCGGACTGCCCGGTGCTCGTCGTCCCGCGACCGTAGGATTCGCGGTTCGCTATGCGCGATTCGCCAGCGTCACCTCGACGGGAATCCCTGCACGCACGCTCTCGGTCACGATACAGAAGTCCTCGAACAGGCCCTCGCACCGTGTCAGCTTGGCCGCATCGTCAACGCCCGTGGGATCGAGCGTCACGGTGATGCCCGCGATGCGGAATCGCCCTTCCGGGTTCCGCTCGATCCGAACATCAACCGCCGCCTCGAGCCCCCCGACCTCGGTGCGGGACTTCTTCAGACAGAACAGCAGGCTGGCAGCCAGGCAGTTCCCCACGGCCGCGCCCAGCAGCGCCGCCGCATTCGGCCCCTGCCCTTCGCCGAGCGGCACAGGTTCATCGAGGTGAATGGATGGGGTGCCGTCGACGCCGGGAAACACGGCGTCGAACTGATAGCCGCTGCGGAGCGACAGGGTGACGTGATGCGTACGCGCCTCTGACATGGTGAATGCCTCACTGTTCCGTACAAACACGAAGGTCACGAAGACGACATGAGTGGGTAGTGGGTAGTGTTGCTGCCCACCACTCCCACCCCCCCCGACCCCCCCCCCCCAAACCCCCCCCCACAACCCCCCACCCCCAACCCACAA
>JAUXWO010000076.1 GCA_030680175.1 Vicinamibacterales bacterium | reverse complement strand
GGCACCCCGAGCACCCTGGGCACCCCGAGCACCTTGGGCACTGTGGGCACCCCGCACCTAGTTCCCGTACTGCAACTGCACGAGCCGGTAGTAGATCCCCCGCTCGCCGAGCAGCGCCTGGTGGCTCCCCTGCTCGCGCAGTTGCCCCTTGTGCAGCACCAGGATCGTGTCCATGTCCTGGATCGTGGAGAGGCGATGTGCGATGGCGATCGTCGTGCGGCCGCGCATCAGCGATCGGAGCGCCGCGCGGATCGCCAGTTCCGTCTCCGTATCCACACTCGAGGTCGCCTCGTCGAGCACGAGAATGGCCGGATCGTGGGCGAGCGCGCGCGCGAACGACAGCAGCTGCTTCTGGCCGACGGAGAGCGTGGCGCCGCGTTCGGCCACCGGCGCCGCGACGCCTCCGGGCAACGCCTCCACGAAGCGCGTGGCCCCGACCGCGGCCAGCGCCGCCGCCACGCCGTCCCTGTCGATGGCCGGCGTGCCGAGCCGGATGTTCGATTCGATGGTCCCCGAGAACAGGTGCACGTCCTGCAGGACCAGGCCGAAGTGCCGGCGCAGGACCTGCCGGTCGATCTCGCGGATGTCCACCCCGTCGAGCGTGATGCGCCCGCGGCTCACGTCGTAGAACCGCAGCATCAGGCTGATGATCGTCGTCTTCCCGGCGCCCGTCGCGCCGACGATGCCGACGCGCTGTCCGGGCTCGACGACAAACGACACATCCCGCAGTACGTAGTCGTCGCCCTCGTACGCGAACCAGACGTGTTCGAAAGCTAACCGAGGTCCGGCGGGTCCGGCAGGTTCGACGGGGCCGGCAGGTTCGATGGGGCCGGTGGATTCCTCCGGGGCTTCGTCCAGCAGGCCGAAGATGCGCTCGGCGGACGCCATGGCGGCCTGCAGGACGTTGAACTTCTCGGACAGGTCTGAAATCGGCCGGAAGAAGCGCTGCGAGTACTGGATGAAGGCCACTAGCGCGCCGAGCGTCAGCGTCTCTTCCACGACGCGGCCGCCGCCGTACCAGATGAGGAGCGCCGTGGCCAGCGCGCCGATCACTTCGATCGCGGGGTAGAACACCGCGTAGTAGAAGATCGACTGCAGGTTGACGTCGCGGTGCGTGCGGTCGATGGTGTCGAAGGCGTCGAAGGTGCGCGCCTCGCGGCGGAAGAGCTGCACCGTCGCCATGCCCGTAATGTGCTCCTGCAGGAACGCATTGATGCGCGCGATCCAGTAGCGCACCTGCCGGTACGACTCGCGCACGTTCCTCCGGAACCACTGCGTGACGATGACGATGAGCGGCAGCACGGCGAAGGCGACGAGCGCCGCCTGCCAGTCGAGCAGCAGCATGACCAGCATGATGCCGGCGAGCGTGAACACGTCGCCGAACACGGACACGACCCCGGAGGTGAACAGGTCGTTCAGCACGTCCACGTCGCTCGTCACGCGCGTCATCAGGCGGCCCACGGGATGGCGGTCGTAGAAGCGAAGGCCGAGCCGCTGCAGGTGCGCGTAGATCTGCATCCGCAGGTCGTACATGATGCGCTGCCCGGTGAGCTGCAGCGTCCACGTCTGCGTGAACTCGAGGGCGAAGGTCCCGGCGAGCGTGGCCAGGTACACCAGGCCGATCTTGGCCAGGCCCGACAGGTCCCGCGACGGGATGTGCACGTCGATGACCTGGAGCACCAGGTACGGCGGCACCAGGTTGAGCGCCGCCTGCGCCACGATCGCGACGAGGGCGATCAGGACCGCCCCCCGGTACGGCCAGAGGTAGGTCAGCAGCCGGCGCATCAGCCGCGCGTCGTAGGCCTTGCCCAGGACGTCGTCGGTCATCTCGCTCATGACGCGGCGAGCTCCGCCTCGAGCTGCTGCTGCCGGGCCAGTTCCGCGTAACGGCCGCCCCGTGCGACCAGCGTGTCGTGGGTGCCCTGCTCGACGAGGCGCCCCTCGTCGAGCACGAGGATCTGGTCGGCGTCACGCACGGTCGAGACCCGGTGTGCGACGATCACCGTCGTCCGCGTGCGGCGGACGGCCCGCAGCCCCTCGAGGATGCGCTCTTCGGTGTCGGTATCCACCGCCGACAGCGCATCGTCGAGCACGAGCACGCGCGGGTCGGCGCACACCGCGCGCGCGATGGCGGTGCGCTGCTTCTGGCCGCCCGACAACGTGATGCCGCGCTCGCCGATCAGCGTGTCGTAGCCGAGGGGGAACTGATCGACGTCGGCCTCGAGCCGTGCCACGGCGGCGGCCGCCCGCACGGCCTCGCGCGTGGCGGGGGCGCCGGGGTCCGCCGCGCCGAACGCGATGTTGTCGGCGATGGTGGTCGAGAAGAGGAACGGCTCCTGCGGCACGACGCCCAGGGCGCCGCGCACCGTGGCCAGCGGGAGCGCGCAGACGTCCATCCCGTCGAGAAACACCATCCCTGGCGGCGGGTCGTGGAGGCGGGCCAGGAGGTGCAGCAGCGTGGACTTGCCCGCGCCCGTCGGCCCGACGATGGCGGTGGTCGTGCCGGCGGCGATGATGGCCGAGACCTCGCGCAGGACGGGCCGGCCGTCGCCGTAGTCGAACGTCAGTCCGCGGAACTCGATCGTCCCACGGATCGCCTCCGGGCCGATGTGATGCCGCAGGCCGGCATCGGCCACCGACGGCACCACGTCGAGCACGGCGAGCAGGCGCTCCCACGACGCCAGCCCGCGCTGCAACAGGTTGGTGACCCAGCCGAACGCGATCATCGGCCAGGTCAGCAGCATCAGGTAGCCGTTGAACGCGACGAGCGCGCCCACCGTCAGGCGTCCCGCCACGACCTCGCGCGCGCCGAGCCACAGCACCAGCAGCGAGGCGAGGCCCATCAGGAAGCCCATGCTCGGGTAGTAGATCCCCTGCAGCGCGATCAGCCGGCGATTGCGGCGGACGTACTCGTCGTTCGCCTCGCGGAAGCGCGCGACCTCGTGCGCTTCCTGTCCGTACGCGCGCACGACGCGCACCCCGGCCAGCGCCTCCTGGACGATGGTGCTGATCACCGAGAGCTGCGCCTGGATGCGCTCGAAGCGGCGGTGGATCGCCGCCCCGAAGTACCGGACCGACAGCGTCACGAACGGCAGCGGCAGCAGGGCGATGAGCGTCAGGCGCGGCGCAATCGCCACCATCGCCCCGAGCGCGACCACGAACGTCAGGCCCGTGGAGGCCGAGTACATGATCGCCGGCCCCATCATCATCCGGACGGCATTCAGGTCGTTGGTCGCGCGCGACATCAGGTCGCCCGTCGGCAGGCGCTGGAGGTCGGCGGGCGCGAGGCGCTGCAGGTGCGCGAAGAACGCGTTCCGCAGGTCGTACTCGAACCCGCGGGAGGCGCCGACGATGAGGCGCCGCATCTCGAAGCGGCCCACGCCGCCGGCCACGGCGATCGCGAACACCGCCGCGGCGTACGCACGGATCTTCTCCGGCGTCACGCCGGCCGTCAGGTCGTCGATCGCGAGCTTGAGCACCCAGGGACTGGCCAGCGTGATGATGGTGGTCGCCATCACCCACGCCAGCCCGCCCGTGAAGGCACGGCGGTACGGCCGGAGCCGCTCCAGCAGCCGCACCCAGGACGAAGACATCTCAGCAGTATAGGACCACGGGCCGCCTTCTCAGGGTTCAGCGCCGGTCGCTGTTCGCGATTCGCGATTCGCGATTCGCTGTTCGCCGTTCGCCGTTCGCTGTTCGCTATTCGCTGTTCGCCACTGGCTGCTCGCTATTTCCGGTTCGCGGTTCGCGGTTCGCTCCGGCTTCCGCGTCGGGCCACCCCACATTCCGCCAATCAACAGCCGTTTCAATCTGCAATCTGCAATCTGCAATCTGAGATCGACAATCGCTCCACCTCTGTTATGCTGTGAAGCGTCTGTCCCAGCAGACGCCGTCTTCCCTCAAGACGGGGCGCGCTCCCCTCCCCCGAGCGCGTCACGCGATCACCCGGCCGGGGCCGAAGTAGGTGCTATGCGACTGTTCACGACCCGTGTGCTGTCCCTTGCCGTGTGGCTCGTTGCCGCGCCGTGGCTCGTCCTCCCCGCCGCCGCCCAGTACAGCCCGCCGAGCACGCCGCCCGGCGGCGAGGACTACCACATCGAGCTGGCCGTCCTCGGCTGGCGGCCGACGCCGTTCTTCATCATCAGCAGCGAATCGATCGGGATTCCCGGCACTGATGTCGACCTGGTCCAGGACCTGGGCATCGAGAACAAGCTGCTCTGGGAAGCGCGCCTCGTGCTGCGCCCGGCGCGCAAGCACAAGTTCCGGGTGCACTACCTGCCCATGACCTACACGGCCGACACGGTCGTCCAGCGGGAGTTCGTCTTCAACGCCCTGCGGTACCGCGCCGGCCTGCCGGTCACCACCGAGGCGACGCTGACGACGTGGCGGGTGGGGTACGAGTACGACTTCATCCACCGCGACCGCGGGTATCTGGGCTTCCTCGCCGACCTCAAGTACACCGATGTGAACGTGCAGCTCGACAGCCCCCTGGGAACCGAGTTCACGAAGCAGGGCGCTCCGATCCCGAGCTTCGGGGGCACCGCACGCGTCTACGCCACGCCCCAGGTCTCGGTGACCGGGGAGATGACGTTCTTCAAGGTGCCCGAAAGCCTGAGCGAGGAGTACGGCGGACGGTACTTCGACTACGACTTCTACGCCACCTGGAACGCGACGAAGAACGTCGGCGTGCAGGCCGGGTACCGGTCGGTCGACGTCTTCTACGAGGTCGAACTCGATCGCGGCGATCTGCAGTTCAAGGGCTGGTACCTGAGCGGCGTCGTCCGCTTCTAGGCGGCTTCGCCAGTCCGTCGGCTCTCGCCAGTTGGCTGTCGGCTATCGGCTATCAGCTATCGGCCGCCCCAGCTAGCGGACCTCGACCCAGACGCCGAGGTGGCGGTCGTCGGTCGAATCCGGGTCGAAGGCCGTCGGCAGGAACCCCTCCTCCGCGAGCAGGGACAGCCGCACGGCCTCGCCCGGCGTGACGGAGGGCAGGCTCACGTCCTCGGTCCCCCTGGGGCCGATCTGTCCGCGCCAGACCCACGTGCCGATGCGCAGTTCCACAGGCGTGGCCACCTCCCCGCCATGCAGGCGGACCACCGGACGCACCGGGCCGTCTGGCGCAATCACAACCCTGGTCCACACGCGTCCCTGGGTCCAGAACCCGCCCTCCTCGGGAAACGCCTGGTCGTCCAGGAAGAACACCCGGGCCGAGCCGGATCGGATCCCCCGCGACGCGTACTCGCCGCGCAGCCGCCCCCCCTGGATCGCACGCGGCCGGAGCACGACCTCGTCGATGGCGGCGACGGCTGTCGCGTCTCCACGCACGATGAGGGAATGCACCTTGACCGGCAGGGTCAGCCGGATCCCGGTCTCGGGCGCCGGTCGCCCGTCGAGCCGCCACTCGTCGAGGCGGTGCTCGCTGCGTCCCATCGCGACCGTGAGCGTCCCGGCCAGCCCCACCCGGCTCCGCACCAGCACGTCGTATTCCCCGGCGGGCACGTAGGGGATCAGCAGCAGCGGCGTGTCCGTGTCTCCCGCGCGATGCCGGACCGTCGTCGCCAGCGTCAGATACGGGGGCAGGTCGTCAGCATCGAGCCACCCCAGCGGACCGTATCGCACCCCCACCTCGAGCCGCACCGGATCCCATCGCTCGAGGAAGGCCATCTGCGACGTGGCGCGGTTGACGGCCGGCGCCTCCTCGAGCATCCACGCCATCGTCGAGGCCAGCATCACCGCCCCGCCAAGCGCCGCACCCGCCGACGCCCACCAGGCGCCGCGCGGCAGCGCGCGGGCCGCCGCCAGACGGGCCAGCCCCCACACCGCCGCCAGCACGACGCCGGCCCAGACCGCGACCACGAGAACAGCGGTCGCCGCCGGCCCCCGATGAATCGCCGGCAGGGCCAGCGGCATGTTCACCGTGCGGTTCAGCCAGTCGAGCCACGCGGCGTAGCCGGTGCGTCCCTCGTAGAGGAACACGCCACGGTCCACTGCCGAGAGCACGCACACGAGCAGCAATGAGAGCGCGAGCAGCACCGCGAAGAGCGTGCGCGCCGGCCGGCCGCGCCATGCGTGCCACGCCATGGCCGCCGGCACGCCGAAGACGGGCAGCACGGCGACCGCAAACCGCGCCGGCGCGCTGTAGCCGCCCCACCACATGGCGTACGACCCGACGGCCAGCAGGTAGGGGCCGACGACCAGCGCCAGTTCGAGGGCCAGGCGTGTCCGTCGGCGCACCAGCGGCGCGATGCCGGCGATCGCGACGGCGTAGACCGGGGCGGCGAGCAACAGGCCGAACTGCTGATCGAAGAGCAGGCCCGGAATGCCCGTCAGCGCATACGCGAGCGAACTCTGCGTGTAGCCCCCGTACGGCGCGGCGGGGTTGGGGGTGCCGTAGATCACCCAGAAGTACGCGAACCACCCGGCCGCGGCGATCACAGGCACCGCGAGGAACGCGGCAGCCCGCGCGACCCGGTCGGACAGGCGCCACTGCCGCAGCAGGATCACGAGGCCCAGCACGCCGGCCGCGATCGCAAACCGCGTGTGGAGCCACGGCAGCGCGGCCAGCCCGGCGCCGACGAGCGCGAGTTCCCCGCGTCCGACGGCCGTTGCGCCGCGGACCTCGAGGCGAACCAGCGTCAGCACCGCGCCCGCCACGATCGCAGCGCCCGGGCCATCGGGATACACCGTGAACGCGTGGAAGGCGATCGGCACGGTGAGCATCACCGAGGCCCACGCGAACCACCCCGCCCCGCGGTCCCCCGTCACGAGCGTCGCGGCGTGCCAGACGGCCATGCCCCCAAGGGCCATCAGCAGCGCGAGCCACACCACCACCCCGCCGTAGCCCGCCAGCGCGAAGGCGGGCAGCACCAGCGCGGAGACGCCGGGCGGGTGCACGGAGTAGATCTCGCCGTCGACGCCCCGCCGCAGGTAGTCCGGCCGCAGCTGGCCGCCGCCGAAGTACTCGAGATAGTCGCCGCGCTGATGGTTGTCCTCGATCCGCAGGTCCCCGTCGCGGAGCAGGCTCTGCGTGATGACGAGATAGTGCGGTTCGTCGCCTGTCGGGACACGCGGGGCGACGGCGATCGCGGCCGTCACGTACACCAGCGCGGCCAGGAGGGTCGCCGTCGGGACGGCGCGTGGATGCGCGCCGAGCGCCGCCAGCCGCGTCACCGTCTGCGGCCACCGCGTGACGACCAGGCCGACGAGCGCGGCCAGCCACACCAGGCCCGTGACGGGCCCCAGCCAGATCAGGAACGCCGCGGGCACGGGAAGCGGCAGCCACGGCAGCCACAGCAACAGCGTGAGCAGCAACGGCCGAAGGTGATCGGCCTCGAACCGGCCGGCCCAGGCCACCGCCTGGCCGATCGCGACGAACCCCACGAGCGCCCACCACGGCGGCAGCCCCCCGACGCGCGCCATCGTGTCGCGGTCGACGACGGCGAGGGCGCCGAGCGAGAGCCAGATCGACACACCGGCGATGGTCGCGAGGACCAGCGGCGCGCTCCTGATTCGGCGGGGGCTATCGTGGCTTGCGGGCAAGGCAGAGAATCGAGCCGCCGAACGGCAGGTTGATGGCCTTCAGCACCTGCGCCTCGAGCCAGAGCAGGGCCGACATCGCCGCGTTGACCGGCGCAACCGGCACCGTGATCTCCCACTCGCCCGGCGGCGGCGCGCCGCCGCTCTTGAGCCGCTGCAGCGACCGGACGAGGAGCAGCAGGGGGAAGAGGACGGCGTTCGTGCAGGTGAGCCGTTCCACCTCGAGCCCGGCCCCTTCGAGCAGCCGCCGCACGTCCCCTGGCGTGTAGCGCCGCACCTCCTCCGCCAGGACGGAGTGCTCGCCGCGCAGCGCCTCGAATGCGGCAAACGTCAGCACCATGCGCCCGCCCGGCTTCAGCACACGTGCGAGCTCGCGGATGGCCGCGGCCTCGACGTCGGAGGGGAGGCACTGGAACACATCGAACGACGTCACGACGTCGGCGCTGCCGTCACGAAACGGAATCGCGCCGATGCTGCCCTGTGCGATGCGGCGCCGGCCGTGTGCCGCCGCGAACGCGAGGCCCCGCCACGTCAGATCGAAGCCGCTCACATGGCCGAACGCATCGAGCATGGCCATGTTGGTGCCGGTGCCGCAGCCGCAGTCGATCAGGCGCGGCGCGGGCACACCGGCCACGGCGCGCGCGACGAACGGCCGGACGAACCAGCGGAATCCGCGAAACCAGAAGTGCGACTGTTCGGCGCGATACGTCAGTTCAAGGAGGCGGTCCATCGTCAGGCCGGAGGGGCGCCTCATGCTACCATACGGGTTCCATGCGCTCCCGCGGGCTTGCCGAGGCCCTCAGTGTCGCGGTCGCGGCAGCGGCGCTCACCGCCGTCCTCACCCATCCACTCGTCGCCCAGATCGATCGGATCGGGCGCGTCAACACCAACGATGGCCGCTGGAGCCTGTGGGTCGTCTCCTGGGTGGCGCATGCCCTGACGACCGATCCCCGCCAGCTCTTCCACGCGAACATCTTCCACCCGCATCAGAACACGCTGGCGTACTCGGAGCCGAACATCGTGGCCGGCGCCGTGGGCGCCCCGGTCTGGTACCTGTCGCGCAACCCCTACCTGACGCACAACGTGGTGGTCGTGCTCGGCTTCATCCTGGCGGCCGCCGGCGCGTACTACCTCGCGCGGTACCTGACGCGCGATCGCGGCGCGGCGGCGGTGGCGGGCGTGATGTTCGCGTTCTGCCCGTTCATCTTCGCGCGCACCGCGCACATCCAGCTCCTGCTGACGGCCGGGCTCCCGTGGTGCCTGCTCGCGATGCACCGGCTCGTGGACGCGCCAGGCCCGCGGCGCGCGGTCATCGTCGGGGTGGCCGTCTGGCTGCAGGCGCTGGCGTGCGCGTACTACGGCATCTTCGCCGGGCTGATGGTGGCGCTCGGGGCGGTCGTGTACGGCGTGACGCGGCGCACGTGGCGGCAGCCGGCGTACTGGCTGCGGTTCGCGCTCGCCGGCGCCGTGGCCATCGGCCTGACGATCCCCTTCTTCCTGCCCTACCTCGACGTGCAGCAGGAACTCGGCTTCACGCGCCAGCTCGAGGAGTCGCGGGCGTACTCGGCCGACCTCGGCGCCTGGTTCGCCTCGTCGGCGTGGGCGCATCGCTGGTGGCTCCCGCGCCTCGGGGGCTTCAACGAAGTGCTCTTCCCCGGCATCCTGGCCATGCTGCTCGGGACGTACGGCGCGTGGCGGGCCCTCGGCCGTGCCCCCGCGGCGAACGCGCCGGTGCGCTCCACGCTCGCGCGCGACTCGGCCCTGTTCTACGTGCTGGTGATCGGGATCACCGTGTGGGCCTCGTTCGGCCCGGCGGCGGGGCTCTACACGCTGCTCTACAACACGATTCCGGTGTTCTCGTTCCTGCGGGCCCCGGCGCGGATGGGGATCCTCGTGCCGCTGGCGCTGTCGGTGCTCGCGGCCGGCGTGCTGGCCGCGCACTTCCGCCGGCTGACGCGTCCGGCGCTGGCCGCGGCGATCGTGACGCTGGTCGTCGCGGCAGAGCTGATGCCGGCGCCCCTGCGGCAACTGCGCGCGGCCGAGCCGGTGTCCTCACCGGAGCGCCTGCTCGCGACGCTCCCCCCCGGCCCCGTCGTGGTGCTGCCCTACTACCACGACCGCATCAACTTCCACCGGCATGGCTACTACATGCTGCAGTCCACGGCGCACTTCTTCCCGCTCGTGAACGGCTACAGCGACCACATCCCCCAGGACTTCCGGGACAACGCCCGCGCGCTGAGCGCGTTCCCCACACGGGAGTCGTTCGCGATCCTCGAGGCGATCGGCGCGCGCTACGCGCTCATCCACGCACACCACTTCGACGAGGTGAGCCGGGAGCGGATTGCCGAACGCCTGGAGGCCTTCGGCGCACACCTTCGGCTGATTCTGCAGAAGGACGGCGTGTGGCTGTACGAAATCACGAGCTTTCCGGCGGCCGAGGGCTGAGGGCCGGCGGGGAGCAGCGACCAGCTGTCGGCTATCGGCGGCCAAACAGCTGCCAGCGATCGGCTCTCGGCTATCAGCGACCGCACGGCTGTCAGCGATCGGCGATCGGCGACCACACAGCGATCAGCTGTTGGCTATCGGTTCACGGCGCTCAGCTGGCAACTGTCAGCTGGCCGCTAGGGGCTGGGGTTGACGGCGCGGCCGCCGTAGAGGCGGCGGTAGTCCTCGGCGGTGCCGAGGATGCGCTTCACGTAGTTCTGCGTCTCGGGGAACGGGATGTCGTCGATGAACTCGTCCTGCGGCAGGCCGGGGCGCTCGCGCTGCCAGCGCACGACGCGGCCCTCGCCGGCGTTGTAGCTGGCCAGCGCGAAGTGGTCGCCGCCGAAGCGCTGCGACAGCTCCGCGAAGTACGTCATGCCGATCCGGACGTTGATCTCGGGTTCGGTCAGCCGGGCGCTCGAGAACGGCTGGATGCCGAGCCGGCGTGCGTAGCGCAACCCGGTCGCGGGGATCACCTGCATCAGCCCGATCGCGTTCGCCGACGACCTTACCGAGGCGGTGAAGGTGGACTCCTGCGCCATGAGCGCGGCCATCAGGTACGGGTCGAGGCCGTGGGCGCGGGCGTGCTTCTCGAGGAGCGGCCAGTAGTCCAGCGGGAAGATCACGCGGAGGATCTCGTCGGGCAGCTGCTCGCCGCCGGCCGCCATGAACTGCGGATACGCGCGGCGCATCAGGGTGATCGCACCACGGAGATCGGCGAAGCGCTCGATGGTCCGCACCTGCATGCCCTGGCGATGGCGGATGAGCGCCACCGTGGCCTGCAGCGCCGGCGAATCGCCCCACATCGCCTGCGCGTAGCGCAGCTCGTTGAGCGCCTCGCGGTGCAGGCCGAGGCCGACGAGGAGCCGGATCTTGTCGGCGGTCGGCGGCAGCGCCGGCCCCGCGTCCGGCGCGACGGCGACGCGCGCCGGCAGGGACGCCTGCGCCTGCGCCTCGAGCCGGGCCCAGGCGATCCGTCCGTAGTACGAGTTGAAGTAGTCGGCCGCGGTCAGCCGGTAGCGGGCGTGCGCCTCGGCGGTGCGGCCGATCTGCTCGTAGGCGCGCGCGCTCCAGTAGAGCCACGACGGCCGGTAGTCCGACCGCGGGTAGGCTGCCACGCCCTGCTCGAAGAGCGCCGCGGACTCGGCGAACGCGCCAGCACGGTACGCCCACCACCCGCTGCGCCATGCCGCGCGGTCCGCGAAGCGTCCCGAGGGATAGCGCCGGAGCGTCTCGCGGAACACCGCGTCCGCGTCAGGGCGCCGGTCGATCAGGATGTAGTGGGTCGCGAGGCTGTCGAGCGCCTGTTCGGCCCACGGCGAATCGGGAAACTCGGCGACGAGCGCGCGCACGCGCTGGACGAAGTCGTCGTGGAGGCCCAGGCCGCGGGTCGCCGTCAGATGATGGAAGCGCGCCTCGGCCGCATACCGCCCTTCGGCCAGATACGGCGCCAGGGCCGTGCGCGCCTCCTTGTGGCGGCGCAACTGCCCGTCGGCCGCGGCCGCGCGAATCGTCACGTAGCTGCGGACGTCGCCGCGCGCACTGGGCTGCAGCCGGCCGTACGCGGTGCGCGCCGCCTGCCAGCGCCGCGCCCCGTAGAGCACGTCGGCGCGCGCCAGCTCGCGATCGAACCGTGCGGCGCGCCCGGCGTCCCACGCCTTGAGGCGCGTGAGCGCGCTCTCGGCGTCGGTGGCCTGCGCGCTCAGCGGGTACTCGTAGTAGACGTCGAAGTACGCACGCACCGCGCGCGCGGTGTCTCCCGCGGCCTCCGCCGCGGCGGCGAGCCGCGCCAGCACCACATGCGGGGTCATCGTCTTGCGCGCGGCGAGCCGCTCGTAGACGCGCTGCGCGGCGACGAAGTCCTTGCGCGTCTCGCGCAGCTCGGCCAGCGTGAGCGCCGCGTCCTCGGGCAGGTGGCCGGGCACGTCGCGGTCGGCGAGGGCAGCGAAGGTCGCCTCGGCCTCGGACGTCTGCCCGAGGGCGATCTGCGCGAGGCCCGTGTAGTAGCTGGCGTAGTCGGCCACCGCCGTGGCCCCGAGCGCCGGGGCGCTCACGAGCGGCAGCGCCGTCTTCGCATCCTGCCCCTCGTCGATCATCCGGGCCCCGCGCACGAACGCGGCGAGCGCCGCCGACGGCACGGTCTCGTTGGCCGGGGCCAGCCAGAGCGTGCCCGGCAGCGGCGGATGCGCGGTCGGCGCGATCTGGACGCCGCCGGACGCGGCGGCCTCGAGCGGCCGTGCGTCAGGGGCCGGGTCGACACCGGCGAGCGCGCCTGCGACAGCCAGCCCCGCGACGGCCAGCGCCGGCCAGAAGCGCGCGGGCGTCAGGCGGCCCGTCATGCGGGCTGCCCCAGGAGCGACCGATCGCCGCCGGCGAGGGTGTGCACCAGTTCCTGTTCGAAGAGCGCGGCGCGCGCGGCGACCGCGGCGGGAATGCGTGCCTCGTAGAGGCGGCGCGCGCGCGCGATCTCCGGTCCGAGGCGTGTCAACAGCCGGCGCTCGCGGCGCGCCTCGTCGAGCACGGGCTCGTGATACAGCTTGATCTCGGAGAGCAGCAGCCGCGCGTACCGGCGCGCCGACGCCTCGTCATCGTCCACCAGGGCCTGCTGCGCCTGCGCGGGAGGCGCGGGAGCCGCGGGGGCGGACGCGTCTCCACGCGCGCCGGCGGGAACGGCCACGCGCGCCGCGGGTGTGTGAACCACGCGCTGCACCGTCAGCGTCTCGAGACACCGTGCGGCATGCCGGGCCAGCACCTCGACGAGCTCGGGCCATCCATTCGGCACCGTCGTCTCGTGTCCGTCCGGTCCCACGCTGTCGGCGTACACCACGGCGACCACGCGGCCGCCGACGATCATCGGGACGGCCAGGCCCATGCGATCGGCGGGCAGCGGCGCGAATCCGGGCCCGGCGGCCGACGACGCCCCGTCGCGCGTGGTCGTCGTGCGTCCGGCGCCGACCGCGTGCCCGACGACCCCGGCCTCGGCGAGGGCGAGGTCGACCGTCTTCGGCTGCTCGTCGCGCGCGCCGAAGCCACGCACCTTCCAGCCCTGCACGCGTTCCCCGCGCAGCACGAGCACGGCCACACGCGGCGCCTCGGCCGCGGCGGCATCGGTCAGCGCATCGAGCAGGTCGCTCAGCGACCGCGCCTCGTCGAGCCGCCGCACGCCGTCGAGCAGGCGGCTCACGCCGGCGAGCGCCTCCTCGCGTTCACGGACGCGCGCGGACGCCACGGCGGCCTTCTCGCTCTGCTCCGCGCGGTCCGCGGCATCGGCCAGCGCCAGCGCGCGCGTGTGACGCTCCTGGTCCATGGCTTCGTCGAGCCGTTGCACGGCCTCGGCGTCGACGATGGCCCGGATTTCGGAGGAGGCGCGCTGTCGATCTTCTTCACGCGCGGCGGCCACCACTTCATCTATCGTGGCGCGCACCCGCGCTTCGGCCTCGGCCACGGCGCGATCGCGTTCGGCGTCGGCGCCGGCGAGTGCGTCGGCCCGCGCGGCCTGCAGGGCTCCGTCGTGTACGGTCTGGAATTCGGCGACCGCGTCGCGCAGCTCGGCCTCGAGGCGCGCGCGCAGGTCGGCAAGGGCGGCGTCGAACGACTGACGGATCCGGTCTTCCAGCATTTCGCTCTCGATCGAGGGCAGAGGAGCAGCGTTCGTCGGACCCGCGCGGCTGGGAGACGCGTGCCTGTCAGCCCGTGGCGCCGGGACATCTGACGGGCGTCCGTTCCCCGCATTATGCGGACGCGGTCCGCGGGAAGTCAAGGCGGCGCACCCGCCGGAAAGTGCTGAGGTGCCGGGGGTTGGCCCCGCCGCGGGCCGTGCGGAGCCCCCGTCCCGTCAGTCGACGGGCCGCAGATCGCCAAGCAGCGTCGGAATCAGCTCCGACACGGTCGGGTGAATCGGCACCGCGCGCTGCAGGGCATCGCAGGTCGCGCCGACGGACATGATGTCGATCACGCCGTGAATCGCCTCGTCACCGCCCGTGCCGAGGATGGCCGCGCCAAGGATCCGCCGGGTGTCGCGATCCACGATGGCCTTCATGAAGCCCAGCGTCTCGCCCTTCTCGACGGCACGGCCGACCCGCGTCATGGGCCGGGTGGCGACGAGCAGCGGGCGGCCCGTCTCGCGCGCCTGGGCTTCAGTCATCCCCACACGGCCGAGGGGCGGGTCGATGTAGAGCGCATAGGCCGGCACGCGTTCGCTCACGCGGCGGTCGGCGCCATCGATCAGGTTGGCGGCGACGATCTCGAAGTCGTTGTACGCCGTGTGCGTGAACGCGCCGCGGCCGTTGCAGTCGCCGAGCGCCCAGATCCCCGGCACGTTGGTCGCGAGGTGGTCGTCGACCGTGATGTAGCCACGCGCGTCGGTGGCGACGCCCGCGCGGTCGAGCCCGAGGTCGTCGGTGTTCGGCCGCCGGCCGACCGCCAGCAGCACGTCCGACCCGGCCGCCACCGGTGCGCCCTCGGTGCAGTCGAGCGACACCGCCACCCCGTCCGCGTGGGGCGCGAGGCTGATGCATTCGGCGCCGGTGCGCACGGCGATGCCCTCGCGCACGAGGATGTCCCGGATCGCGTCGGAGATGTCCGCATCCTCCTTCGACACGAGCCGCGGCGATCGTTCGACGATGGTGACGTCGGCGCCGAAGCGGCGGTACATCTGGCCGAACTCGAGGCCGATGTAGCTGCCGCCCACCACGATCAGGTGGCGCGGCACACGCTCCAGCGCCAGGATGGAGGTGTTGGTCAGGTACGGCACCTCGCCGATGCCGGGCAGGTCCGGCACGACCGCGCGGGCGCCGACGTTGATGAAGATGCGCGGCGCGGTCAGCCGCGTCTCGTCGACGCGCACGATGTCCGGCGCCTCGAACACGGCGTGCCCGTCGAGGACCGTGCACCCGTCCATGCCGCCGAGCCACTTCTCGAGGCCGCCGCGGGCATCGGCGATGACCTGGTGGGCGCGTGCCGAGACGCGGGCCATGTCCACCTGCACGGGACCGTCCAGGCGCACGCCGTACTCGGCCCCGCGCCGCGCGAGGTGCGCTGCGTAGGCGCTGGCCACGAGCGCCTTCGTCGGCATGCACCCGGTGTTGACGCAGGTGCCGCCGAGCTGCTTCCGCTCGACGAGCGCCACGGTCATGCCCGCGCTTGTGAGGCGTCCCGCGAGCGGCGGGCCGGCCTGGCCCGCGCCGATGATGATCGCGTCGACGCGCGTCATCGCGGGGCCGCCATCGTCTGGGGGGCAAGGCAGGGCGTCATGGCGGCATTGTAGCGGCCGCCCCCGCGTTCGCGGGGTCGCATCCGGCACACGTGTGGCGGCGAAGTGCGCTACAATGGGTGTGGATTCGAAGCGGGCTGGAAGCGCAGTCCGGGTTGGATCCACCACGCTCGCCATCACGGCGGGCCGTGTCGTCTCTCCTCAGATGGGGGCGATCTGGCTTCGACGGGGGTGTTGAATCGTGGGACGCGTGCCGAGGGCCATCTCCTCGCAAATCCGGTGGAAAAAACCATAACTGCGGAACCGCAGCTCGCTCTCGCTGCTTAGGCAGTGAGCGGTCACCCTGAGAATGCCTGCGTCATGGGGCTGACCGTCATTTAGCAGGCTGGTCCACACGTGCTGCTCCGACGCGTGACGACGAGACACATCGGGGATGGCGGCCGGGGCGCTTGGCTCCGTTCAGAACCGGCCGCGACATCAGAATGGAGACACGCACGTAGTGTCCTGCGGGAACGCATTCTCGGACGCGGGTTCAACTCCCGCCGCCTCCACCATCTCTATCTCTTTCTAGATCATCGACTTACGGCAGAATGAGCCCCCGCTGGGGCCATTCTGGACGCTTTGCTATCTTGGGCTCGTGCTCAGGATCTACAGACGGCATCGCGTCGCATGCGGAAAGACCTCGACGAAATACCGCCGATGCTCGTGCCCGATCTACGTCGAGGGCTCGCTCGGCGGTGAGCCGATCCGGAAGGCGCTCGACCAGACTTCCTGGGAGGCCGCGTCGGATCTCGTCGCGCGGTGGACCGCCTCCGGCGAGATCGGAGTCGAGAAAAATGCGCCGCCGAACGTGAAGGGCGCCGTCGAGAAATTCATGGCCGACGGCAAGGCCCGCGGACTGTCCGAGGCCACGCTCAGCAAGCGCGCCGTGCTGCTCGAAAAGCAGCTCCTACCGTTCTGCCGCGCGAAAGGGATCGTCTACCTCCGCCAGCTCGATGTCGATCGGGTGACCGAGTTCCGGCAGACCTGGAAGGATTCGGGGATCTCCGCCTACAAGAAGCTCGAGCGGCTCAAGGGATTTTTCCACTTCTGCATCGTCCGCGAATGGATGAAATCGAACCCCGCGCATGGCGTCCCGCCGCCGATCGTCGGAGCCCAAAAGGTGAAGGTATTTACGCCCGCCCAGCTCGAGCAAATTCTCGCGGCGGTCGACGAATATCCGACGCGAAATTCGTTCGGCCACGACAACCGCGCCAGGGTGCGCGCCTTCGTCCTCGTGCTCCGATATTCCGGCCTCCGCATCCGTGACGTGGTGCAGCTCCGCGCCGCGCACCTGCAGGACGGCCGGCTGTTCCTCCATCAGCAGAAAACCGGGACGCCCGTGTGGGTGCCGGTGCCGCAGGTGGTGGTCGACGCGGTCGGGAAAATCGGCGGCGGCGAATACTTCTTCTGGACCGGAAATGGCCTCGCGAAATCAGCGGTCGCGGACTGGCAGCGCACGATCCGGAGACTCTTCGAGCTCGCCGGCGTGGACGGTCATCCGCATATGTTCCGCCACTCGTTCGCGACGGAGCTCCTCGCCGGCGGACATGATGGAAAAAAGAAGCCACTCCCGATCGAGGACGTGAGCCTGCTCCTCGGTCACTCCAGCGTGAAGATCACCGAAAAGTATTACTCACACTGGATCTCGGCCCGCCGGGAACGGCTCGAAGAAGGGGTCCGGCAGCTCTGGGCGAGTTAAGTCGTTCAACCGGGCTTCCGGGAGTAGGATCAGAGGTCCTGGAGGGTGTGATGCCGATCAAGACGTGGCACGGTTCGGACGCGGTTGAAGGCGGGAAGCTCGTAGGCTCGACGGACACGGACTACTTTTATTTTCATTGCCCGACCTGCGGCGACAGCGAGGTCCTACGGATTCTCGATTTCAAGGTGATTAAGGACGGCCCGGTCGAATACAACCCGGAGCTACGGAAAAAGGAAAAGCGCGACTTCATCATCGCCTTCGAGCTCCTGTGTAATAACTGCGGCTTCCATGACTTCACGAAGGTCGCGAATATCGGCTGGCAGGGCGGGAAGCTGAAAGACACGCACGTCATGCAGCTCGCGCGTTTTGGAGCGGAGCAGGACAAGAAGGCGGGCTGATCGAACGGCTTCGATCGATGACGTTCAGGCGGGCGAATTTTCCGCGGAGATCGAGGGCCTTTCGGTTGTAGGCCTCCGCCGCGGAATGGGGATCGCGGAAGTATCCGCAGAAATGCCGGCGGCGGAGATGAATCACGATGACCATCCATCTTTTCTTCGGAGCGAGCCAGTACACGCCGCGATACCCCGTCGTGTTGGTCCTGAACATTTTCGAGGAAGCGGTGAGCTGCGAACGGGTGTAAAGCCGGAGGTTCTCCTTCCGGTTATCGAGCTTGTTCCCGTTGATCCAGCGAATCCAGATCCCACGCGGGGCTTTCAAGATCTGCCGGGCCATCCTGATCTTCCCCCCGGCGCACCGAAATACGTAGCCTGCCGGGTCCGTCCTCCAAATGTATTTGCGGAGCCGATCGTAATCCTCGTCGTCGATGATCACAGCGCCGCCATCCCTCAATGGAATCTCTTTCACCCTTTATGAACTTGGATTTGTCTTGATGGCCCCCCGACCCCCCAGGATCTGAAAATCCGGCGAGGTCGGGCAGGCCAATAACTTCCCCTTCGTGAACTTCGGAATGTCCGCGCTTTCTCCGGCGTCGGTCGGTTATTGGCAACGGGCATTTCGGCGGCTGAGCCCACCATCCCGTTTTAACCCCCTGGTGTGAGAACCTTCTACGGATCTCTCTTAACCTTCGATGGTCCGATTGCAGGTGCCGCTCTTCCTGATACCGCTCGCCGAAGCCAGCGGGTCATCGCAGATGTAGCACCATCCCCCAGGCGCACGGGTCGAAGGTTGAGAGAAATTCGGAAGTGAAAGAACTGAGGGATGGTCGGCATCGGCGCGGTCCTCTCCTCTTGCGAGCCACGAGGCAATGACCGCTGCTTATCTGCGCCGGGCGAGCAGCGACTTCGGCGACCATCCCGAGAGCCACGACGGGGGCACATGATCCCGTCGTATTGCGCTCTCCAGAGGGAGGAATACGGAAGTCCAGAGAATCTACTGGTAACTTCATCCACCGACGACATTACTGTTCGTCGAATCCGTATCGCAACCCCCGCCGGAAAGAACAAAAAAGCCCGCTCTGGCGGCAGCACCAACTTTCGCTGGTGCGGCTCCCACAACGGGCATGAATCAACCTAGTGAGCCCGCTGCCGCCGTTCCGTGGTGGAACATTTTCACGATACCGAACGTACGCGGGAAGTCGATAGCCGGTTATCCCCAGACTTGTGGACGGCGCAATATCCGGCCCGCGCTGTCAAACTTTGGGTTTAAACGCCCCAGGACGAGGGCGATTTTTTGGGTGCCACCTCGGGTCATCCGGGGGTCGAATCTCACGGCCTGCAATGGCGTGTAGCGGCCCTGGCGGCCTACGAACGGGACCCTCCCGATGTTTCAGGGTTTTGATCCATCATTGACGGTTCCCCCCGGCGGGGCCTTCCCGGAGAGCACATGAAGACGGTGACGACGAGCTACACGGTTCAGGATTTCATCGCCGCGCTCGAGCGCAAAGAGATCATCGTGAACCGCGACTACCAGCGGAGCGACGAGGTGTGGCCGGACGCGGCCCGGTCGTATCTGATCGAGACCGTGCTGCTTGACTACCCGATCCCTAAACTCGCCGTGCATCAGGTCACGGACGCGGCGACGGGCAAGTCGCACAAGGAGCTCGTGGACGGCCAGCAGCGCGCGGCGACGATCCGGGCGTTCTACGAGAACAAGTTCGCGCTGTCGTCGGCCGTGGAGAACAAGGACCTCCGGGGCCTGAAGTACGACGACCTCGACATCGACCAGCGCACGACTTTCCTGAACTATCAGTTGAGCGTCGACCTGTTCCTGGGTGCCGAGCACACGCAGATCCGCGAGGTGTTTCGCCGCATCAACTCGTACACGTTCCCACTGAACGCCGAAGAGCAGCGCCATTCGAAATATCAGGGCGCCTTTAAGTGGTTCCTCCACCGGCTCGGGCTCGCCCTCGATTCGGTATTCGAGGAGACCGGGGTTTTCTCGCAGAAGCAGTTGGCCCGCATGGCGGACAACAAGCTGCTCGCCGAAATTTGCCACGCGATGATGAACGGCATCACGACCACGAACAAGCGGATCCTCGACAAGCTCTACGCGGACCACGACGAGGAATTCGAGGACGAGGAGGATTTCGAGGAGCGGCTGCTTGCCGGCGTGATCAAGCTGACCGAGTGGGAGGACATTCACGATACGTCGATCATGAAACCGTTCCAGGTCTACTCCCTCGTCCTCGCGATCATCCACGTTACGGAGCCGATCGAAGAGCTCAAGGAAGTGTTCGACATCGACGACGGCATCGAGATCGACAACGAAGAGGCGGTGAAGCGACTGGCCCGGCTCGCCCAGGCGATCGACGATGAGGTCGAGACGGGCAAGTACGCGGCGTTCGTCCTGGCGTCGAGCGAAAAGACGAACGTGAAGGCGGAGCGCGAAACCCGGTTCAAGTATTACTGCGAGGCGCTCACGGCTGAATGACGCACGCGGAGGATCTCGATAAGGTCGTCCGCGCCGCGCTCCATCAACTCACCGCGATCGAAGCGAGGCTAACGACCCCAGGGCTCGCGGCGAAGGCCGCTGAGCGCAATGTCGCGCTCTGCCTCATCGATGCACAATCGACGTGGGGTCTGTTCTTCCGGGCTTTTTTCATCTCCTCCTTCATCGGAGCGAAGCGTGGTGGCGGCGGTCGTGTAACGATTACGGCGCCCGGGTCGAGGAGTCCTACCGATGCCATCCGCTGGGCAGCTGTCGCGAACAACGCGCGCCTGGCTGGTCAGGCGAGAATCGCACCGCTCGACGAGCCGCGATGGCATCAGCCAAACACCCTGCTTAGACTTGCGCAACGCGCAGGATTTTCAAACGCGCCACAGATCCAGGTCGCGTTCGGTGTGCCGGGCCGAGCGTTCGAAGATCTGCCGAAGGCGAGGAACTTCTACGCGCATCGCAGTCATCACACGGCGAATCAGGTGAAGGCGCTCATCGGTCGATACGGGCTGCCGGCGAAAATCCGCGCGGGCGAGATCGCGGGGCATCCGCACATGACCCGCCCGGGGTCGATCGCTGAATACTGGCTCGCCCAGGTGATCGCGACGATCCGGCTGATGCCCCAGTAGCGCCGCGGGATGCCCCGGCCAGTGTTATTCTCGATTGCCTCAGGGAGAAGTACGCGAATGACGGAACCGATCGCAGAGAACCGCAGCCAAGTGCTGGCGGCGAAGCGCTGGATGGACGACGAGGCGGGTATGGAACGGGCGAGCCTCAGCCCTGCGGAGTATGTCGCTTACCGGATGAAGATCTCGAAGGCTGACGCCGAGGCACTGGTGGCGGCAGTGTACGCACTCGACGAGGATACTCAGTAGATTGGTCCAATAAAAAGCCCCCGGTTAATGTCGGGGGCTGCGCCTCAATTCAGGAAGCGCTTCTGTTGAACGGCCTTTTCGGCCTGGATGCGAAGCTGCGAAGCCACATGCCAGTCCGATAGCCGACGGCCGCAGTGGATGCAGTTCTGCTGGCCGCGGTAGCACTGAAGGAGGTTGCACGATTTACAGGAGACGGTCGGAAGCGGCTTCTGCTCCATGACGCCCTCCTATCCATTGGTGCCGTCGCCGACCTGCTCTTCGAACTCGGCGTACGCCTGCAGCACGAGCTCGCGGACGCGGTCCTGCGCCGTGGGATCGCTGATGACGCGAAGGAGAGCGAACGACTTCCGTTCGCCCTGGATTGAGTAGGTGCGGGACGGAAAGGTCACGTTCCTCCGGCCGCCGCGGGATCTCGACTCCCAGACGGCGAACCCGAGAAGACGCAAGCCCTCGAGCGGACCTTCGGTGAAATGCACTTCGGCATCGGCGAGCTTGCCGTTCGCGGTGCCCTTATCGTTCGGAATGATCTTCACTACCATCGGAAACTCCTTTCATGAGTGACGCGCCGGTCGTCCAGAAGACGATGAGCGCGGTGCGACAACGAACGCAGTGGTCGAAGTGGGAGCCGGCCGAGCATTCGGGCTGGCACCAGTGGATCGGCTGGCCCTTCTTGTTGACGGGCAGCGTGAACTCGCGGAGACACGCGAGACAGACGGCGACCATTGAGGCCACGACAGACCTCCTTGCCCAATAGGGTCGACACCCTCTAGGCGATCAGTTGAACTGCGCGAGGAACGGCTGAAGGGATTCCGCGGCCTTCATCTGCGGGATCGGGTCGAGCTCCTTGAAGGCCGAAGTGAACGCGTTCGAAAGGCTCCACATGTTGCGCGGGAAGAACGCCGGTTCGACGCCCGCGAAGTAGAGCTGATGCACGCGCTTGCCGAGGTGCTGGGGGGCGTCGATGCCGCGGCCGATGAAGGCGTCGTAGATGACTTCCTTCGCGCGGCCGTCCGGAAGCTCGAAGCCTCGCCAGGCGTCGATGTCGGAGCGCACCTTGTCGAAGTGCCGCTGGATACGATCAACACCGACGCTAACGACCTCGATGAGCTCGCGTTCGAGGTGCTTCGTGTGCTTCCGCTTGGTGATCGCGGCGAACGCGCCGTGAAACGCCAAATTGTCACATACGAAAACGCGATAACCCGCCACAATGCCCAGCGAAAATTGCTTGGAGTGGGAGTTGCGGAGGCCGAGCGCGAGCTGTACCCCTTCATGCTCGATGTTCACTTGAAGGAACCCGAACATGTTCATGCCGTCCGGAGAGACGGCGTATTGATCCCTGGTGACCTCGATCTTGCGGTAGGCCAGGGATTCGAGAACGGATTCGACGAGACGGTGGTGCGGGATCGGGACGTGCGTTTCGGTCGGGTCCGGGGTGACGAGCTCGGGAAGGTTCTGCCGACCGATAAGCTCGGCCCCGCGGTGGAGCATCAATCCGTCCATGTGCTTCTCCTTTTCAGTTGTGAATGGACAGAGAGAACGCGGGATTGCGCCCTCTAATCTGGAGCGGTGGAACTGTTTGCCCGTATGGGGCACCGCACCAGGTCAGAAGGCCGGACGACGGAGGTAGAAGGGAACGCCGTCCGGCGCGGTATCAGTAGGATTCCTTCCGAACGCCGAACAGCGTGACGTCGCCTTGCCGCCAGCGGCCGTAGTAGGCGATCGCTCCACCAACAGCGGCGGGAAGGTTCGCGATGATCTCGTTCGAGCAGACCTCGGAGAAGCCGAGCTGAACGAGCGCGGTGCCCGCTACTGCGGTGAAGATGCCAAAGATAGTGAGTGACATTTCGGTGTGGTGTTATGACGACCTTTACATGAGTTCCTTGATCTGGATGTCGAT
Source organism: Vicinamibacterales bacterium (assembly GCA_030680175.1). GTDB lineage: Bacteria > Acidobacteriota > Vicinamibacteria > Vicinamibacterales > UBA2999 > JAUXWO01. Next base: position 80,823 of record JAUXWO010000076.1, on the reverse strand, counting down.
CGGAACGTCGAGCATGAGGGCCACGTCTGCGGCGTACTTGTCGGGGTTATTGCGGTCCTTGGAAGGCGCGTACTTCTTGAAGAAATCGAGAAGGGTGTCGGTCGGCGAATACATCTGGGAGCGGCCGTCGCACGCGATCCGGAGCTGGAACATAAGCGCGTTCCATCCATCGGTGTAGGTGGCGAAGGTCGCATAGCCGTCCTTCACGCCCGTCTGGAATCTCGAATAGCGAAGCGCCCCGGGGTTGTTGTGGCCCGGGTAGAACTTCTTCATGTTCTCGATCCTCTCGATGGCCTTCGCCCAATCGGCCAGGCGCGAGACCTTCGTGACCGGGACCGGCGGGACCGGGATGAGGGCCGTCTGCTTCTCCTTCACTAAAGCGGCGAGGATTTGCTTCACGGCTCGGAGAATGCCGACGATGCTCCACTCGATGCGCGGCTTGATGCGCGCGAGATATTCCTCCTTGGTAAGGTCCGCGAACATATACGCGCCATAGAGAGCCACGTATTTGTTGATGATCGAGCGGGAGAAGTAATGGATCCCGTTCGAACCGGCGCCGCGGCCGGCGCTCCCGACGACGACCAGATAATCATCGTGAACGAGCAGGTCCCACCCGACGGCATACATCGCGTGACCCTCGCCCGCGTCGTTCGGCTCGTTCATCATGATCTGGTCGAGCGGCCAGCCGAATCGGACGCCGAAGGGGACGGCGCGCTTCTCGTTTCGGAAGAGCCAGATCGCGGCGCGGATGTTGTCGAAGTGGTCGTAGGGGCCGGTGATCTCCATAAACGACCCCTTCGCATGAACGACCGCTTTGTCCTTCAGGTCGGCCGGCCAGCTTGAAAGCCTGCGCGGCACCGCAGGGATCGCCGAAATGTGGCCCTTCTCGATCGCGCCCACCTTCACGTGCGATTTCATGGCGACGCGGAGATCCGCGCCCCACTCCTCGGGATCTCCCATAAGGTCCTTCGTCACCGCGAACGAATACTCCGGGCAAAGCTCGACGCCCTCCTGAAGCTCGGAAGCCCCGCAGGTGGCGTAGGCGGTGCAGAGATCGGAGACGCCCTGATCTTTGATGGAGAGCGGAACGTGGCGGAAGCTCGAGGGAAGCTCGGAGAGCGGGGGCAGTCGGAAGGCGGCGCCGAGCGATCGATCCCGTGGGTCGACAGAAAGCGGTTTGAGTCCTCCTACGTGTTTGTTGTCATACATGTCCTCCGGAGGGATATGGCTTCACTCTAAGACGCAGCGGCGATCCGCGCGAGCCCGGTTATGCACAGGGGGCGAAATCACCAATCGGCCGGCTGGCAGAAGAAGATCGCCAGGATGATGAGCAGGATTAGAAGCGCGACGATCATTTTCCGAAAAGGCGTTCGCTGACTGGACCACGGGTCCCGACCTTGGAGAGCATGTTCCCGAACTTCCCGCTCTTCATCAGCTTGTTCGTGACGACCACCGGGATCGCTGCGGGCGTCTGGGAGGCCATGAAGAGCCCGATCGCGTCGTCGAGGCCGATCGCGTTATTTCGTTCAGCGACGGGAATGCGGCGCACGACCGCGTTATGGATCGGGATGAGGTCGGACAGCTGGCGGTTGATCTCCTTCACGCCGCCGGGGCTCGCTCTTTCGATCGCGACCTTCATCTCGTTATAGAACGTGTCGTAGACCTTCTCCCGGGCTGCGGCCGAAGGGTCAGGGATGCCGTACTGCCAGGCACCCTGTGTCCCGGCCGCGCGCTTCACCGTGTTCGCCGTCACGAGGTCGACGGACTTCTCGCCGAACCGCGCGATCTCGTCTTTGAGCTCCGCGAGCGCGCCGTCCGTGCGGCCGGAGGTGCCGAACAATTTCGCCTTCTCGCCGCCGAGGCGTTCCACGGTCTTGTCGTAGATGTCATTCAGGTCGATGCGCGCCCTCGGGTGGGCCTTCAGCTTCTCAGTGAGCTCTCGGGAGAGGTCGTTCATCTTACGGTTCGTCTTCGTGAGGGTGTCGTTCAGGGAACCGCCCACGTCGTACTTTTGCACGTTCTTGATATTGAAGCCGTCCTTCACGTCGCGGATAGAGGGCTTGATGACGGAGTCCTGAATCTTCGAACCGAGTCCACGTGCGGCCTTGCCGAGGAGCTGCGTTCCCGCGGAAAGGAGACCACCGTAGAGACCCGCCTCCGCGCCTTGCCCGGCATCGCCCGTCTGAGCGGTCCGGATCACGCCAGCGGCGGCACCCTCCACGCCGGCTTTCGCAAAGAGGCTCGCGGCCGGCTTCGCGGCTTTCGGCAGGATCTTCGAGGCCCCGACCGCACCCTGCGCGGCCTTCTGGGCTTTCGTGATGTACGCGCTCGGGATGAGGAACTCGGCGATCTGCTCCGCGGTGAAGCCCGCAGCCTGCGCGTTGTTCGATGGCTGGGTAAGGATACGGTCCGCTTCCTCGTCCGGCTTTATCGGGTTCACCTTGTTCAGGAACGAACCGACGCCGGGGATCTTCCGGGCGAAGGTGTCGATGCCTTTGAGGGTCGAAGCGGCACCCTTCCCGACACCCTTCAGGAACTCGCCGCCGATGTCGTTGACACCATCGGAGAATCCTTGCGCTCTATCAAAGATGGTCGGAGTGGGCGCGGGAGTGAATACCGGCTCGGGTTCGGTGAGCGGCCGAAAACCCGGGGTGGGGCCCGTGGCGGTCGGCTGACTGGTTTCGAGCGGCCGGAACGGCATCAGAGTTTCGTGTAGATCTTCGAATCGAATTCCTTCTCGGGCACGGCTCCGACTTGGCCGGTCTTGTTGTCCTTCACCATGATCTCGCCGGGTTTGAGTTGCGAACGCATCTGGTCCGCGGTGGGATCGGTGACGGTGGTGCCGTAGTCGCGCATCACGAGCTTCGGGTCCAGGCCGTCCGCCTTGGCGCGTCCCTCGTAGTAATCGGCAGCCTTCTTGTAGCTCGCTTCCTTCCGGCGATAAAGGTCCTTCGCCGCACTGGAGAATTGCTTGCGGGCTTCGGGAGTGAGCCGCTCGCCCTTGATGGCTTTGGCAGGAATGTTCAGAATCCGCTGCGCGTAGCCCATCGCCGCCTCGGCGTTGGCGAACTCGGTCTCACGCACCACGGAGTTCGGGTCGAGGAGTTTCATGTAGCCGAAGAGGAGCGAGAGATCGCCCTGGGCGTTATTGAGCTGAGCGCCCGTCTGGACGCGCTCATAGCCATCGCGGATCTCGACGAAGCTCTTCACGTCGGGGTCCACACGCACGTCGTCCACGATCCTGGAGAGACGAGCGGACTGGTCCTTCGAGAGCGTTACCACGGTGCCGTCGGCGGTCACCACTGCATCCGTCTCTTTCGGCTTCGGCGCGAAGCCCCGCGCGGGTTCGAGAACCTGGGTCGTCGGGTCGTAGAGATACGGAACGCCGTCGATGACCTTCAGGTCCTTCTCGGCCGGGATCTCGAAGTCGTATTCCTGCTTTTTAATGGTGCCGTCGTCGCCGACGTAGAAGGCGGCGATCTTGTTGTTACCGATCTTCTGATAATTGATGTCCTTAGCCGCCTTCTTCGGGAGGTTCGCGCTATACATCGCGTCGAGCTCGAATTCGGAGAGGCCCGACTCCTTGAGGACCTGCTGGTAGGCGGGGTCCTCGCGGAACTTCTCGAGCGAGAAACCGCCCTTGGCGATCTCAGTGATGTCTTTGCGGGCCTGGTCCTGGATCTGCGAAAGCAGGCTGACGCGCTTCTCGGCGTTCTCGGACGCGAGCTTCCGCGCTGTCTCGGTCTCCTTCGTTGCGCGTTCGTCGATCGTGTCGAAAATGCTCGTGAGCTTCAACGCACGCTCGCTCTCGATCGCCTGGATCGCCGACTTGTTCTCTTTGTCCGTCGCCTCGGCGTTCGCGGACGCGAAGTCGGAGCCTCCGAGACCGGCCCGGACGTTGATGCCTTGGGTCCGGCGGGCGCGGACGATCCCCGCAGCCTCCTCTTTGGCGCGGAGCTCGTCGTAATACTTCTGCGTGGCATCTACGATCGGCTGGAGCCTCGCTTTCGTCTGTTCGCGGATCGCTACAACGTCCGGCGAGGAGCTGCCGTCCTTCATCTGCTTCGCGAGCTCAGCGCGGGCCTCGGCAAGCGGGTCGCTGGGAACACCCGTGCGATAACGCTCCACAAGAGGGTTCGTCGGCGCGGCCATCGGAGCCCCGCCCGGCAACGTGAACGCAGACGGGTCATACCCGCCCGTTTCCGTAAAGAGGCCTTTCTTCAAATTCTCGGCGGGATCGGAGGAAGGAAGCATGGTTAGAGCGCGATTACGAAGAAGCTGCCGGTGGCGCTCCATTCGCCAGCTCCGGATTCGACCGCTCGAATGGCGATAGTTGAAGTGCCTGCGGAGAGCGTAGTGAACGTCACGCCGCTCATTGAGTAGTTGAACGCGATGTTCGAAGAATCCGTCTCGAATGTGCCTCCGGCCGTCACGATCGAGGTGCTGGCGTTGATGTTGAAGGCGAAGCTGCCGGACTCGTTCGCCGCGCCGGTCGTGATGTCCGCCGTGGCGTTGTAGCCAAGAAGGACAGTCCGCTGAGAGGAGAGGTTGATCGTGATGGCGGTGCTCGTGGCGTCGCGGGTTCCGCTTCCAGCGACGAAGGTGAAGGTGGAGGTGGTGTGGTTCGAGGGAAGAGTAAGGGATTGTATGTAGTTCAGAGTGACGAGCTGGCTCGTGGAGGTGGGAGTAGTGGTGGGCGCGGTCGGCAACTGTGAGAAGGATACGGGGCCGGTGAAAGCGGTCGTCGAGGCGAGCGTCGTGGTTGCACCGAACGTGTGGGGGCCGGTCCAAGCGTAAGTACCGGCTCCGTCTATGAATCCTGCCTCGAGCTTCCCGTTGGTCTTCGTGACGGGGACGGTGGTGGTCGCCGTGCTCGTCGAGTTGAAGCATTTGCCCTGAGCGGCAAGGAGCGCGGCAGTCGAACCGGTGGCGGTCCCGGTTCCAAGCTCCGCACACGTGGCAGCTTCGAAAATACCCTTGCCGCTTTCCGTGGCATCGGGGGTTCCGGCGAAGGCTACGGCGTCCACATACCCCTTGCTCGCGATCGCCTGGCTGCCAGAAGCGTTGATGGTCGTCGTGGTAACCGCCGCATCGTAGCGGAGCACGTTCGGCAGAGTCTCATCGCCGTTCAAGATTCGAGAAAGGACGCCTTGGCTCGGGAAGTTCGTGATCTTGACCGAAGCGCCGCGGCGGTGTTCGAACGCGAGCGCCGAGGAAGTGGTATTCCCGGTCACGGGGTTCAGACCGCGGGAGCAGCCGGAAAGGGCCGTAGAGGAGGCCGTGCACATCACGAACTCCTCGGTCGCGGTGCCCTCGTCGATGATGAAGCCGATAGTTCCGGAGATCGCGGTGCCGGCCTTATCGGTGCCCGAGACCAGCGTCATGCTCGTATCGGTCCTGGTGACCTTCGAAGCGAGCGACGTCTCGAAGAGCGCGATGACCTTCGGGATCGTCGCGCCGATGTTCTGCGGTTCTTCGACGGGCTCAGGAGCGGGTTCGGGCGACGCCGGTGGATATACCAAAAGCCATACGCTGACGATTGCGACGGCTGCGAAGGCGAAAACTATGCTGCTGAGTATTTCTCCCTTTCTACCCTCGATGTTCTGGGGCATTGGTTTCAGTTTAGTACCTGTGTTTATTCGCGCAAGGGTCAACTCCCACGGTATTTCCGGGGCACCTTGCGGCCTTTGCGGCGCACGTCCTTCGGCTGCATCAGGCTCACCGATGCATAGCCGAGGGCGGTCGATTGAAAGCGGACCTTCATCTGCTCCAAGCGATCCAATCGGAGCGTGAACTCACGCTCATAGTTATAGGCCACAACGTCGTCCTCCACGGAGCCTCCGCCGCCGATCTCGGTCGTGCCGAGCGTAGGCGCTCCCACCGACACGCGCTGGCCTCGGTCCACATAGGGACCATCGCCCTCGATGCTCCCGACGTAGACGAACGGGCCGTTATCGATCGAGACGAGCATGTGGAGCACCTGGTCCGGCCCGATCGCGCCCTGGAGCTTGTATCGCTTCACCTTCTTCAGATCCTCGGTATCGACCGAGTCCAGGTTCGAATCCCAGAAGTTCGCTATCTGCGCCTCGTCGTCGTCCAGGCCGGAGAACAGTTCGAACACGCTCTCGGTAACGGAGTCTCCGGCTACGAGCATCCCGTCATAGACGGCGAGCGAGCAGGCGTAGAAGTCATGCACGTCCCAGGAACCCGGCGAGCCCTTGTCCCTCAGTTTGCGATCGAGCGTGAGAAGCCGGTTGTTCTCCGTCGAATCCGAGGTGCGGCACGCGATCGCGACGATCGAGCCGTGTTCGTGCACAACGGCTTTATCGAACAGGAAAGCCGAGAGATCGAGCTGATCGGAGATCGCCTTCGGGACCACTTCTGTCGAGCCGAATTCGAGCGTGAGGAGCCGGACCTGCGGGTCATCATCCTCGGCCGTGTCGACGTAGATGATCCCGTCTCCGGTCTCGAACGCCGCGCGCCAGTTCGGGATGCCGACCTTGCTCCGGAACGGGAGGTTCGTCGCATTCGTGTCGTCGTTCGTGAGGGTCGTCGCCCAGGTCTTCCGCTCGTGGAGGCCGTATTCGACGTCCCGGTAGCCCATGACCGCCTGGAACTTGCCTCCGCCGTCGTCCTGGCGAAGCACGAAGCCCTGGCCGGCCGTGCGGGGAGCCGATTTCGAAAAGTCCCAGATCCCGGCGCTCTTCGAATTCTCCCAGTAGTAGGTGCCCGTGACGTTGTTCGGGGTGTTCGCCGGAGCCACGGCGAAGGTGACCGACCATTCGCCGGTCGTGTAATTGATGGTGCCGGTGCCGCCTGCGGAGCCCGTCAGCGTCCCGTCGTAGTTGTCGACGAAGGTCTCGGTCCCGTCCGTGATCGTGATAGCGAAGCAGGTGCGGACCGTTCCGGCGGCTTTGAAGGCGAGCGTCCCGGAGAAGGTGACGAGCACTCCGTTACCCGACCCCAGAACCTCGGCCGCGATCTGCGTGTAGTCGGAGATCTCGTCCTTGTCGATGTAAGAGCCGTAAAGGCCGGTGAGGTCCTTACGGCCGCTCGAATCCTGCCGCTGCCAAAGGAACGTTCGGCTGTTCTTGATGCGGAATTTGCCTCGGAAAGTGGTCTCCCCGAGGTCCGTATACGAGCCTGGATTCGCGCACATGATCTTGAACACCCCGCCGTTGGGCGTTGAGACGAACATCTGCGCGCCCGCGAGCGAGTTGTAGTTATCGAAGCAAGGCTCGTCATCCGCGGCGGCGGCCGGGAAGATGTTCGTGCCGTTCTCGAGCCACTGGTCGTTATTCGCGTCGTAGTATTCGAGTTTCCGGCCACGCTTCCGCACGAGGAGATCGGTGCCATCCGCCTTCTTTGCGACGTGAATCCAGCACTTGCCGGTTGTGGAAGAAGAACCGCCCAGCGCGCGGGAGCCTCCACGAAGGACGATCTTGTCGCCCTCGGTCTTCCAGTTCAGCGAATTCGAAGCGGACCCTCTCGGAATGGATTGGGCCTCGTAGCGGTTCACCAACCCCCGGAAGAAGTTCTTGAGGGCCTCGGCCATTTACATGTCGCCGAGATTCATGTCAGCTTCGCCGTTTCCCGCGAAGCTGTGATTCATCTCCTCCAATTTCAGGGCGTTATCCCACGCGACCATCGAATCGTCGAGGACCTTCGCCGCCGCCCGGTTCGATTCGGACATCCGGATCGACACGTCGTCGTAATCCGTCCCGCCCTGGAACATCGCGGCGACTGTGAAGGCCAGGAGCGGGTGGAACCGATCAGGCCACACGAGCAGGTCATCATCAAGCGTGTCGACCGTGAAGTCGGTCGTAGTCTTGATATAGAAGAAGTAGATGGTCTGCTGGCTGCCGACGCTGCTGGTCAGGTAGAACACGTCGTTGCCAAGATCGATGACGTATCGGCGGGCCGAATTCTTGAACGCGATCCACTGCTCGAACGGCAATCCGAAATACTCATTGTTCGTTCCGACGAACATCTTGTAGCCGCGGCGGAAGTCGGCCGGCAATGCCTTCGATGTCTGCCAGGTGTCGCCCGGGCTCGCGACCTTCGAGGAGTCGAGCTTCTTCAAGAACTGCCACGGCCGAAGATCCTCGCGGAGGTTCTTCGCGGAGTTCAAAAGCACTACGCCATGGGCGCGCGGGATGTCATCCTCGGCGATGTCGTCGGCTGCGCTCAGTATTTCTTCTCCGGTCATTTTTGTGATTCGATTTTCGTGATGCGGTCTTCGTGCTGCTGGATGAGACGGGTGAGGAGGTCGTTGTTACTCTTCAGGCCGGGAATGACCTCGGTGCGGATAATATCCACTTGGCCCTCTAGCTTCGCTGACTTCTCAACCTGCACCTGTACGCCTGAAAGATAGATATAGGTCACAAGCGAAAGGACTATCGCTACGAGGGCGATGGCGATCTGCTTGAAGCTGAGCTGCCCATCCGCTCGTCGTTCGATGTGTTCGGCCATTGGCTTCTACCGCCCGATGCAGTTTAGCCAGACGGTGTAACCGCTCGGGCTCGACGACGCGATGAGGGTGATGGAAGTCGTACTCACAGAGGACACCGCGAAGTCGTTACGGAGCATCTCTTTCGTGAGCCCGCACGAGACACCGCTGGTGAAGGGAGTGCTCGTCGCAAACGTCACGACAGCGGACGTGGCAGCCCCCATCGTGAGCGCAAAGGAGCTGTTAGTGCTCGATGCCGTCACGCTCGGCTGCGTCGTGAAGCCGTTCAGCTTGAACACGGCCGCTCGGCTCGCGCCTCCGCATTGGTCGTTGTCTCCCACCGTTATCGGAGTGGAGGAAGCAGTTGCGCCGCACTGGATGCGCCCGCTCGCGTTCCCGTAGGTCGAGAAGTAGCGGTAATACTTATCCGGCTTCATCGCATAGGGCGTGGTGAACGAGGCGTTCACATAGGTGGTGCCGTCGCCCGTGAGGTTGAAACTCCCGGTGGTGGCCTTAATCGAGCAGTCGCTATAGCCGGAAGACGAGCACTCGTCGAGCGTGATGGTCGTGGAAGCGTCACCCGTGAACAGGACGGTTTGAATCGCCTCGGCCGTCTGCGTGTAGCCGGTCCCGAGGGGCTGGCTCGTGGTCGCCCTCCCGGCAGGTCCCGTGAACGCGATGCTCTGCTGGCTCTCGAAGGTCGCGGTCGAAGTCGCCGAGGTGCCTACGGTCGGAGTGCCTCCAGAACTCGTGACGACCGTGGTCGAAGCGGAAGACGAACCCGACGAACTGCTCGGGTTGTAGATCCCTGCGTAGGACTGCGCCACGGCGAGGAGCGCCGCGAAGACGATGATACCGGCCAGGGTCAGGACTCTCTTCGTTACTGACATTGCTCGGCAAAGATGGTGGTCGTGCCATTCGACGAAATGGCAGTGACTACGCCGATGTACGGGTCGCTTTCCTCATCCCACGTTCGAGAGGAACCGAGGGCGGTGAGCGGGAGGCCGGTCGAGGAAGTCACGGCAAGCCCACGCCTGATGTAGGTCGTGGTGCTATTGCCGAGCACGAGGGCGGCGGACCGGCGGGAAGTGCTCGTCGCGAGAACGAGCGTCGAAGTGCTCGCACTGACCGAAATGGCGGTCGTGGTGCAGGTCTTCACGCCGGAGGCGCCGAGACGCGAACCTTCAGCCTGGCGCAATCGAGCGAGCGTCGCATTGATCTCGTCCAGGGCGAGCGTATTGAGCGACACCGCGTTCCGGTATTCCTGCAAGGTGCTATTGAGGTGGTAGCCCACGCCGATCACGCCAACGCAAAGCGCGGCGAGGAGTGCGTAGGCGATGAAAGTGATTTTGTTCATAAGTTGGTGAGGTGAATCGTGGGAGTCCACCGCTCGTCCCTGGGGCCGAGTAAGCCCCAGAGCGAGCGGTCAACTGGTTGCTCTAGAACGAGATCGTGTACTTGTCGACGTTCACGTCGACCGTGCTGTCCGAACCGGACGCGAGCGTCGTGGTAAGGGTCAGCCAGGTCGGGGTCGACGAAGTGATCACGAACGTCGCGCCGGTAGTGCTCGCTTGGCGAACACTGAGGCCGGTGCTGGTCGCGGTCACGAAGGACGACGTAGCGGCGGCGTTTAAGATGTAGACCATCTTGCTCATGCCCACCGTCGGGATACAGTCAGCGACGAGTGTCTGGGCCGTCGGCAGCGTGAACGAAGCGTTCGCGCCCGTCGGGACCCACGAGATGATGCCCGAATCGCAGACGTTCGCAGCGGTGACGCTGGTCGTCGCGCCGGTCGTCAGCGTGGTCTTACCTGATCCGAAGATCAGTTTGTTGAGCTGCACGTCGCCGCTCGAGCTGAGAACGCCCGAGGAGGAAACCTGAAGGATCGTCGGGCTCGTCTTCGTCCCGATGTTCAGGCCGCCTACGAACGTCCAGAGCCCACTCTCGATGCGGCCGAGAGCCGCTCCGAGACGATCGGGATCAGCGGGAGCAGGGTTCGCCGAAACTAACACGAGCGCTAAGCCACCAGCGACCAGAGCGCCCACCAAGAGTCCGATGAGGATGTTTCGCATGGTCGTGTCGTTGGTGGGTTAGTAGTTCGACGAATCTACCTGCACGTCAAAGATCTCGTTCTTGCCCTGGTAGAAGGTGTAGAACCCCGCGAGCGTGAGCGGCAGGATGTTCACACCGGACTTACCAGCCGAAACGGTGGAGGCCATCTCCACGCTCGGGGCCTTCTGGATCACGGCGTCGATCGCCTTGTCGGCCGAAGCCAACATGTGCTGGATCTTCGCGGACCAGACGTCGGCGGCCTCGCTACCGGAGACGGTCATGTAGGACGCGCCCATGGCCCGGACCTCGATGTAGGTCGTACCATCGACAGCGACCCACTCCTGCACGGTGCGCTTGTTCGCGGCCGAGAGCGAGACGTTGGAGACGCCCGAATCCGAAGTGACACCGCCCGCGTTGATCAACGCCACGAGGTTGTCGATCGTCGCCGCGGTGTTCGCGCCGATGAGGACATTGCCGGCGGTCGTTCCGATCGAGGTCACGAAAGTGAACGTGATGCCGTTGATCGTGAGCGTGTCGTTGTTCGACGGGTTGTTCGCCGGGGTCCACCTCGCCGAAGCGGAGAGGTTATTGGTCTTGTAGAACTTGATGCCGTCGTACTCGTCGACGTATCCGTCCTTGCCGACCTTATCGCCCCAGGTCGAGTTCTTACCTTCGAGCTTCTTCTTCAGCACGCGGATGAACTGCGGGCTGGCCGCGAGCTTCCGCTCACCGTCCGGCACGTTGGCCGTGTCGAACTTGAGATTGATCGCGGTCAAGAGGTCATAGACGGTCGCCTCGGACGGAACCCAGGCGTTGCCGTTCGTGCCTCCCGCGTCACCGTCATCAACGGTGTCGTTCGCGCTGAACACCTCGTAGAAGAACCGAGCATCGAGACCGATGTTTAGGCGCTTCATCGCCTCCGCGATCCAGGCCTCCGCGGCGGAGTACTTGTTCTGGATCTTGTCGACGTTATCGACGTACATCAAGAGACCCTTGACGGTGTCGATGGTCAACTGGTCACTCGTGGCGTCCAGAGACTGCCCTTCGAGCGCAGTTCCTTTCACGTAGTTTTCAATCACTACGTTCGAGCGGTACGGCCGGTCCACTTTCAGACCGTCGGAGAGGCCGTCCTGCTCTTCGAAGTTCGCAAAGCTACGAAACTGGGTGGTCTTGTAGCGTTTGGAACCCATTCGCTTCGACCAGTAGGTCGGCGAAAGAGCGTTAAGACTCATTTAAGAGTGCGTTGAATTGTTTTTACTTGCGATTTCGCTCCTTGGCCGTTTGGTATTCCACGAACTTCTCCATGGTGTCGTCATCGAAGCCTGCGACCTCTGCATCAGTCGCGGTCTCGAAGTCGACTACCTCCACCTTCCGGCCGGAGCCGGGGCGGGAATCGCTCTCAGCGGCCTTCTTCTTCGGGACAAGCCCGCGGAAGTCGTCCTCGCCCTTATACAGGGTCGTGAGAGGCGTATGGCGGAAGTTCGGATCGGAGATCTTCTCTCTGATCTTGGCCTTCACGGATTTAAGGAGCTCCGGTGAGACATCCGAGTACTCGCTCTCGACAAGAGGTCGTACTACGCGCTCGAAATCCGAATCAAAGGCGAGCTCGGCTTGCTGCGCTTCCACGGTCGCCTTCACCTTGCGGAGCTCGGGCATCTCTTTCAAGAATTCCTGAAGCTCCGGCGGCAATGCGACACGCTTAGACGTAAGCTGCACGATCTCGGCGATCAGGCCCTTCTGGCCCTCGTCGAGTCCGTGCTTCTTAGCCAAGGCATCGATCTCATCTTCGGAAAGAGCGGGCTGCTCAACGTCGGACTTTTTCTCGGGCGGGGCCTTCTTGCCTTCCTCGATCTGGCGGAGAAGCTCTTTCTTCTCCTTCTCCCAGTTATCTTGGGCGACCTTCAGGCGCCACGCTTCGATCTTCGCCGGCTCCTTGGGAGGTTCCTTCTTCTCAGGAGGATCCTTCTTCGGGTCCGGCTTCGGGTCGGGCTCTTCACCCGGCTCGGGAACATCGTCCTCATGCTCCTCCTCAACTTCGGTTTTGGGCTCGGGGTCGCCGTCCTTCTTGGCTTCCTCGGCCTCGAGTTCCGCTACGTCGGCGGCTATTTCCGCCTGAAGTTCGGGGTCCATGGCAGTGATTTACGTGTGTGCTCGCGCACACGAGTTATTGAAATGGGGTGACTAACCCTCATGTGGGCCTATCCGGGCCTCGGCGGGCGTTTTCTTTCCGCGAAAACACAAAAGCGGTGTCCTTTGGAGACACCGCCTGAGGTTCGAGGAACGCACATCACTACGTTCATTCGAGCCCCGCGCGGTGGCCCCAATGGGTCGTGATGTGGCTTCAGTTCTCGAAGTGCTACTCGCGAGCGTCTTCGTCAGCGGCACGCTCGGCGAGGACGTTCTTCTTCGGGTCGGTCTTCCGGCTGCGCGCCTCGATCTGCTCGGGGTCGCGGCGGTTGAACTGGCTCGCAAGCTTGGACGCCTCGCTCAACGTGGTGACCGGGGAGACCGGCTCGCCGCGCTTACCGTAGACGCGAGCTTCGTCGCCGATCCTGACCACCTTGAACGCGGGTCCGAACTTGGTCCGGAGCGGTTCAACGGATTCAGGGAAACCCGCCTTGCCTTTGCCTTTCGGCGCGAGCTCTTCGGCGGTAGCTTCAACAGCTTCCGGCTCGGTCGCTGCTTCCGGCGCTTCGAGCGCCACTTCCTCCTTCTTTGCTTTAGCTTTCGCCATTAGAAGTTAAAAGTTATTTCGACCGTTTGATTTCAGTATGAGTGACGTGCGAGGGCTGTCAATGGCCCGACTTTTCCCCAGGACGGCGCGGACCTTTCGGTAGATACCAAAGGGCGTCCGATAGCCATTTGAAGAACTCGGGCACCTGCTGGATCTTCAGGTGGAGGAACTCGGCGAGCTGTTCGAGGAGCATGTCGGCGACGAACTTGAAGCCCGAGAAGTCGTCGAGGGCCGGTCGGAAGCGGCTGTAGAAGAGCACCTCCTTCGCGATGCGGGCCTTGGTGCCTTTCTTCGTTTGGATCTTCCCGTAGGTGAAGCTGTCCCGGTATCCGGCGAAGAGATGGTCGGTCTCCGGGTCGATCACGATGACGAACAGGTGGTCATTCTGATGGGCGAACTCCTTCGCGGCGATGCTGACCTTATCGATGCGGTTCATCGTGTGTTAGGTGTTGATCTATTTCCGCTTCGAGCGAGCGGAGGATGGTAGCGGTGTCGCCGAAAAATCCGACGAACGACTCATAGAGTTTCTTGGCGTCGAGGATGCGATCGCGCTCATGGTCGGGCAGCCTCTTCGAATCTGAGCTCACGAGCGATGAATCGATATTCTTGATCTCCGCGAGGACCCACTTAAGAAACGGCTTAAAGCCTTCGTGGCTCGCGAGGTGATTTCGCAGGATCGCCTCGTGGAGGGATTTCTCGATGTCGGCGATCTCCTGGAATGTGTCCGGGGTAGCCGGGTTCGCGTATTTCTTCTTCAGCGCTTCTACCTTTTCTTCGATGCGGTGCGTGTTCATGCGGCGGGTGCGAGGGGTTGCCCGGTAGCGGGATCGACGGCGGGTTCAGTGGCGGCGGGAACTTCGAGCATGGCTTTGCGCGCCATGTTCTCCTGCATGATCGGGACGTGCATCTCGGCGAGGGCCATCAGCTTCATGTATTGCTTCATCGCCTTGGCGTGGCCTTTCTTGTCCTTCTCGGCGCTCGGGATTCGCATCTTCTGCGCGAAGTCCATGATCTTCTGCACGAACGCCGTGTTCGCGCCCGGGAACAGGTCGACGGGCTCGCCCTGGAGGCAGGCGTCGATGAGGCGTGCGGCCTCGGAGAGAATCTCCTCGTCGGCCTCGTCATTGAGCGACGTAAGCACGCGGATCTTGTCCTCCTCGAATCCGCCGAAGCGGAGGATCTCCTGCACGGTGGCCTTCGGGCTCAGCACCGAAAGAAGGTGCTCATTCGAGACGACCATCGAAAGCGCCTTCTCCTGCTTCTCAGCCTTCGCCGCGCTCTGTTCCTGCTCGGCACGAGCGCTCACCGCGACCACCTCGTAATCAGGGTCCTTGTCCTCCTTCGTGATGGCGTCCCATTCAGCGCCCTCGGAGCCGATGGTCTTCACCATGTAATCCTCCGGAGCGTGCTCCCAGAGCGACCAGTCGAAGCGGCGGCCGATCTGCTCCTGGCCGAGTGTGTATGACTTGTTGATAAGGCCGATGCGGTCGGAGACCTGCTGGATGTTCGATTCGAGGATCGCGGCGAGCTGCTCGTTACCCTGGCCTTGGGCCGAGGGCGTCACGCCGGTCATCTGCCCGGCGAAGTTGTTCATGAACTGCTCGATCCGGATCGCGAGGTTCGTGATGTCGTTCGGGGCCATCTTCTTCACGACGTCGCCGAGCGCCTGGCCCTCGCGTAGCTTCACGCCTACGAGGCCGTCCGGCCGGTACATCAGCTTCGAAGGATCGACGACGGCAAGGATGTCGTAGAGCGTCATGTCGTCCGCGATCTTGCGGGCGTTGTTGAGCATCGCGTTCAGGTTGATGCGACGCCCCTCCGCGATCGGGAACATGGTGTCGCACGGGCCGAGGTTCCAGAAGCCGAACGCGTCGTCATCCGGAGCCCAGGTCACCCAGGGCGATAGGTCGGATTCGAACACCTCCTTGAACTCGACGAACCGGACCCAGATCTTGCTCTTGGAATCGAAAAGGGCGTAGTAGCGCTTGCCGCGGTAGCGGAAATCAGCCTCGGTGAGGTTAAACATCTGCGTGCCGACGTAGCTGTGGGATTCGGGATCAAGGCCGAGAGTGGCAAAGCGAGACACCTTGTTCTTGTGCTCGTCCTGGACCTCCTTGTTCTCCTTGGGCGGCTGCCAGGTGGTGAGCCTCCGCACCTGCTTCGCGTCATAGAGCCCGCTTCGCGCGCCGCTATAAAGCGCTTCGCGGGTCTTGAAAATGTTCTGCTGGAACTTGAACTCGTGATCCTCCAGATCGCCGCCGCCAAAGGGCTCGGACACAAAGTCGTAGTGGTCGACGTTCGAGACGTGGAACTTGAAGACGGGGTCCGATTCACCGAAGGCCTTGATGATGGCGCGCCCAGACAGGATGCCGAGCTTCTTCGCCCAGCGATCCTTCTGGTTGTAGTTCGAACGGGACGAGCCGAGCTCGAACTCCGCCGCGGCGGTGATCTTCCTCGCGCCCTTGAGCGACGCCTCCTTCGTGTTCTTGAACCGAAGGGCGGGGGCCTCGTCGACCTTCGCCATGATCGACTCGACGTAGCCGCGCATGATCACGCCGTCGAAGGGGATGTTGAAGCGGCCGGCGAGGGCAGGCTTCTGCTTGATGGCATACATCTCCTCGATCTCCTTGATGCGGCTCATGCGGGGCTGCTTGAACAGCAAACCCGCCTCGAGCTGCTGGCAGGCTACGGCGATCGATTTATCCGCGAACCGGTCCTCGCGACTGCGCTCTGATTCCTCGGTCGTGATCGGCTTCGGTTTTTCGGGAGATGCCATTTCTTTCATGGAAACATGTACGCAGGAGGTGTCAAGCCGCCTTCTCGTGGCCCATCTTGCCGATGTCGACGCCTCGGAACATCGGGTGCCGGCCGTCGTCTTCTTCGACGCCTTCGTAGATGGATTCTCTCGGTCGGGGCGGGATCACGACCTGCGGAATGTCGCCTTCGTTCGTCATCTCGTCCTCGACGAGCGACGCATAGCGGAGCATGTCGGCCGCGTGAGAGGACCAGTCGTGCACGGGCGTGTCCTTGAACTTGAGGAGCTCCTCGTCGTATTCGCGCCGGTAGTTCCGGAAGGCGTTGACCGCCTGCTCGCACGTCGGCTCGGAGAGGTGGGTGCGCGGGAACATGAGGCGCACATGCTGGATGCCGTCCGCGACACCGACCATCGGCACCTTCTCGAACTTGAGGCCGATCTCGGCGGCGAGCTGGATGATGGTCTTGCCGGTCGAGAGCTCGCGCCTGTTCACGTCATGCGGGGCGAAGTGCTTGCCGTAGGAATACTTCTTATCCCGCGCGAACTCTTCGAGCTTGGCCCGATAGTGATCCAGGCCGAAGTTCTCGTTCTCGTAGTAGTCGATGAGCGCCGTGTAGTTCTGCTTGTGCTGCCAGAAGCCGATGCTCATCGCATCGTCGATGCCGAGGTCCCATACGGTGTGGACCTTCAGCCTCGGGTCATACGGAACCCGCTGCAGCCGGCCCTCACGCCTCGCCTGATCGAGCTCGTTCGCGTAATAGGCGCCCTTGATGATCGGGTCGTCCCAGGAGCCGTCCCGCCACGCTTGGCGCAATCCATCCGGGAGGCCGTTCAGGAACGCGTTGTATTGCGGATCGCTGGCGAGGGCCGGATTGTCCCTCGTGAGCGCCGGGATGAAGATCCTGCGGAGGCCGGTCGAAGGGTCGGCCATCGTGATGGCCTTCCTCGGAATGCCGTGGAGCCCGAACCGCTTCCTGATCCAGTAGAAGCCCGCGTCCGACGGGTTGAAGTTGCTCATCACCTGCGGCCGGAGGCCTGCCACCGTCGAACGGCAGGACGAGATGAGCTTCAGGTAGTTCTCCTCGGACGGGATGAGGTTCAGCTCCTCGATGAGCATCCGCTGGTATTCGTGACCGACGTAGGCGCTATACGCTCCCGCGTCGTTCAAGTGGCCCGTGCGGAAGATCGCACCTGAGGGCCAGTGGAACTCCGCGGGGTTGCCCTTGATGACAGCGCCGAGCGGCTCGTAGATCTGCCGCGCGCGATCGATCCAGTCGTTCAGGTCCTTAGACTGCTTACGAATGATGAGGGCTCGAAGATGAGGGTTGTCCTTGTCGTAGAGGAGCCAGGCGATGCCGGCGGCCGTTTTCCCTCCGCCTCTCGCACCTCCATAACCGACTTCGAAGAAGTCCTCCGGTTTGAGCTGGAGGACCATCCGCTGCGGCGAGCTATTGGGGGACCACAGAACCTCCGTCTGCATGCCGTGTCGGCAGCATCACGACCTTTCCGAGCGATTCGCCCTTCGATGTGAGGTCTATGCCCTGAGGTGCTTTGCCGAGCGCGCGATCGTTCAGCTCTTTGAACGCCTGGGTGTCGCCGTCCTTCGCCTTCTTGATCTGCGCGGCGACGATCTCTTTCTTATTCTTCCGGACCTCCTCGACGATGAACTTGCGATACTCCTCAGCAGCGAGCGCGGCGGCGCCTTTCTTTCGTCCTGCTCCTTCTCGTTTTCCGCCTCTTGCCATGATTGATAAGAATCAAGAAATCAACGTTTCTCTTTCACAGGCTTCATTCTCACGACCTGCTCGCAGACACCGCACTTCTCCTGGTCGGCCCTCTCGCGGTCGAATTTCGTTTTGCAGTTGGGACAGCGGACGGTCATGTTGATATTTGGATCTCCACTCGTTCCTCCGCAATCTTTCCGACCTTCATCTGCTTGTAGACCGGCTCGGGGATGTAGTCCGGGCTATCGTCCACGATGAGCCCGATGCCGCGGCCGGTCAGCGCATCGAGGAGGGGCTTCGCGGCCCCGCGCAATCCATCCCAATCGAACTGGACGCCCGCCTTGTAAAACGTGAACGTGATCTGCGGACGTTCGAGCGGCGTCCGGATGCCGCTCGCGAGAACCTTCGTGCGGATCTCCAACCAGCGGGCGCTCACCTCGCCCTTCCAGGCGGTATTCCATTTCCAGCGCACCTGCCAGGGACCGCGCTTGTTCTGGAAATTGTGCGGAATCCGCCGGCAATCCGAACCCGACGTACACACCTGTCCGAGCTTTAAAACGATCGGTTCGGTCATGGAGGGGATTGAGTTCAGATTACCGCGCGTGCGGAATCCGTCAACGTGCAAAGGGGGAGCACTGCGCTCCCCCCTGCACTCGTCGCCTAGCGGGACGACTCAAGCATGTTCGTCCGCGTGCCGCGCTCGTCCATCCGGTAGATGACATAGAGCGGGTTCAACTGGGTCGGGAGCGCGTACGAGCTGTTATCGATGAGCCCGTAGTATTCGGCCGACTGAATGATCGCCTGGGCGTCAGCGATGTGCTTCTGGCAAACCGGCGTAACAGGCTGCGCGTCCGCCGCACACAGGGAGAGGCCCACGAGGAGCTTCGCGAGAATAGCGTTAAGCATTGTCGTGATGTGTTGGTTTATCGACCTTGAGGTGTTCAGGATCTGAACTCGGTAAGAGTTCCGGGTTGTCATAGATGTTGCCGATGACCTCGACCCAATGCGGCGCCGGGCCGTTATGGATGTTGGGGTACCCGTAATCGACGAAGCACTTGCTATCGTTCACAACAAATTTCACCTCATAGTTCTCGTCAAAGATCCGAAGAACGTCCCCCTCGTAAATCTTCATCCCGTTCTTGTCATGGAGGCCGGTGAATTGCTGAATAACGACATGCAGGTCGGCAGAGTTCTTTACTCGGATTTCCTTCGGAAGACCAGCTCCGAGCGGAAGAGTCGGATAGGCGCGACCGTTCGGTGCGAGCATATGCGTAAGCTCGTGGTGCATCTCTCTGCCATCCCACGCTCTGAATTTGATCTCTCTCATGTAAGTTGTGTTTTGGTTTATCGACTAAGTACGTCCCGGTTTGTCCCCCGGTGCGTGAGGTGCCAGTGCGGGCACCGATTGCATTGATAGACCCGGAGGCGGTGGCCGTTGTGCTGGCTCTCCCGGAGGTTCTTCATCGTCTGTGCCTCCTTCTTCGTGTAGTCGCGCTTCCTGCATTTGTCGTCGGGTTCGCCGCGGTACATGGGTCAGGTTTGATCGATGGTGTGCGACGTGCGGTCCTTCAGGCAAAGCGTGAAGTCGTCGTAACGGTAGTCGCATGGGAGAGTGAGATCGCTCTTTCGTCCGCATCCGCATGGGTTCCTCCACGGATGGTCGGTGATGCCACCGGGCGGAAGGACGCGGTGCTTCATCTCGATGTCGTTCATGCGAGTATCTGCTGTCGTGTTTCTTCGACCTGCGGCTCCGGAGGTGGCGGCGGGAACGCGGGCACTATGATCCTCGGCGGCGCCTTCTGCCAGGTGATCGCATGACGACCGGTGTCCGGATCGCGCTCTTTCCCGGCTTCCTCGACGAGCTTGGCCTCGCGGAGCTCTAACGTCCTCGGCGTTACGGTGTTGATCGGCCATCCGAGACTGCGGGCGATCTGCTTGTTCGTGACCGGGCCGAGCTCGGAGATCACCTTGAGCACCTTGGCCTGCCGTTCACTGATCTCGGGCTTGATGGATTCGTGCGCGGCGAGGGATGTGTCCTGGATCATGGTCGGTCCTTCGCCATAACGAAGTGCTTACAGGCGCATCGCTTCCAGACCGACTCGTTCCACTTCGTTCGATCGACGACGCGGCCTGAGCATTCGCCGGCAGAGTAATTCGCGTTCGCCCGGCTCTCGTCGTGGTCCGAATGCTTGTGCCCGCAGCGACAGATGATGTCGTCGGTCATGTTTCGATGGCTGGGTCGTACTCCTTTTCCGACAGCCCGAAGGTCCAGGCAATTCCCTCACGGCACGTCTTGACGTTGTCCGGGACGTAGAGGAGGTATTCGCGTTCGGTCGAGGCGTCCTTCACCTTCACGTATCGCTCTTTTATGGCACCGATGGTGCACTCGAGAAGCTCGCTCGTTCCGTCTGTATGGAGAACGACGGCAGAGACGGCATCCTTTATTTTCTGGAAACCGATTCGCTTGATGAGATACCTCCGGATCTCTTGGTTGCCGATTCCGAGTACCTCGCGGGGATCAAGTGTCTCCGAGACTAGAAGAAGGAAGCCGTTCAGATTCGATTCCGCGGTGTCCTCCCACGGCTCCGCCTTTTCGTTGCGGGCTGCGGTGAAGTCCACAATGGAGAATTCCTTGTAGGACTTCGTCGGACAGTAGTCGCCATTTTCCCAGCCGCTCCAACACGAGCATCCGGACGAAAAGCCCCATACGATCTCGCCGCTCCGTGTGATGCCTAGTCGTTCTTGAGAAACCTCGTAGGCTCCGGCGGTGCCATCCTCCTGGTCCAACACCCATAACCGACCGTCGACCCAGAACTCATCCGGGATCAGATGCCGGCGTTCGATGAGTCGCCTAAGCTTCTCCTTAATCGCGGACATAGCCGGTTACTTCACGTTGGCGAACGACCTTGTAGACACCCTCCGGGAGCGTGATCGCGGCGTGCTCCGCGTGCACGAGCTGAGCGCCCTCGGGGACCATGACGTAGAAATTCGCGTTGTCCTCCCAGTTCGGCTCATTCACGAAGATTTGCCCGGCGGT
Source organism: Vicinamibacterales bacterium (assembly GCA_030680175.1). GTDB lineage: Bacteria > Acidobacteriota > Vicinamibacteria > Vicinamibacterales > UBA2999 > JAUXWO01. The sequence continues at coordinate 60,072 of JAUXWO010000076.1, read as the reverse complement.
CAGGGTGTGCGAGTGGCCGGTCACGGAGCTCGTCAGAATGTCCAGGCTATGAGTAGGCGTTCCCTTCGGCCGGTGCTGGACGTAGGTGAGTAGTAAATCTCCTTGCCGGTATTGTTTGTTATTCATTTCCTTGTGGTAGTGCCTGTCCCCCGGCCAATTGCCGAGGGACGCGACGGGTTTACTAGAACGGAGGCTCGTTGTCTGTGACCGGCGCCTCGATTCCGACGAAGAAGTCGTGATACGGCTTGCCGGACTTCTTGCTCGTCTTGCTACCGAGATACTCGATGCCGACCTTCGAGTTCAGTTCGATCTGCTCGAACTTCGTGTCCAGTACGGTGTTACCCCACACCCCGACCTTGTCGCCTTCCGCCGTCTCAAGCACGTAGACGTTGGACTTGTTCGCTCCGACGTTGCGATTGACCGCAACGTAGATGCCTTCGATCACCTGACCCTCCACGAGCGATTGGCCCTTCTCCGGCCAGTTACGGTCGGTCATCTCTCCGCCCACGGGCTTGTACTTTTCTTTATCCATGTTTGTTGGGTGATTTTTTCTTTGCGACCTTTGCCGGCTCTGGCTGCTCCGGAGCTTCCTCCGCGATTGGTGCGGATTCAGCGGCGGGTTCGGTGACGGAAGGGATGGCCCTCTTCTTCTTCGGAAGGCCGAGGGTGAGGGCGAGCGGGTAATCGCGCTGGAGCGGAGCCTCGCCGGACGTTTCGTAATCGGCGATGTTCTTCGCGGCCAGGAAGAGGTCGAAGCGGTGCTCCTGTTCGGTGAACTTGAAGCCCTGCTTGTTCCGTTTGTAGCCGACCTGGAGGATCGCCTGGAACTGCACGTCCACACCTTCGGCCTTCTTGCCTTCGCGGAGAGCGGAGAGCTGGATGATGTGGCCGGTATAGACCTCCTTCGAAGTCTTGATGTCGATGATGCCGATCGCGCCGTCAGCGACGCGCTTGACTAGGAGGTCGAGCGTTCCGGCGAAATGGAGCGGGCCGCCCGGCTCGGCACCTTTGCCCTCGGGCCAAATGGTCTGCTCGGCTTCGAGGATAACGTATTCCTTTGAGCCCTCGGTCATCCACCAGTCGCGGTAAGACATGACCGCGCCGTATTCCTCCGGCGTGAGCTGTTCGACCGCGCCCGTCCTCGTGTTGAGGAACGTGTCGGTCATCTTCACTTGCTCGCCGTTGTTCAGGGCCTCGATGGCCTGGTGGACCTTCGAGCCTCGTTCTCCGGCGAGTGCGACGAGCATGTCCGCTTCCTCGCCGTTCTTCTTCATCCAATTCTCGAACCCCTTGCCCTTCGGATAGAAGTGGCCGATGTAGGTTACGGACTTGCGGAAGTCGATCTCCGGAAGGCCGGTTTGCGGGTTCGTGGTCTCGCGCGTATACCAGCGTTCATCTGCGGTCGTGACGCGGGCGATGCCGCGCTTCTCATCAATGCTGACGATCTCCTTTTTCATGCGATGTGATTGGCTCGGAAGGGTCGGAGGCGAACTTCACCAGAACTCCTCCTAATGTTTCCGGAAAGGATTGGGCCCTTCCGAGCGGTGACGTTACTTTCGTTCGACAGTGGGTTTATTTCTTGCGGGGGTGAATCTTCTTCAGGCGTTCGGCTTCTCTCTCAAAGAATTCTTCTTCGTCCTTATCGAGCTCCGGTAGCCGGTCCTCGTCGATCGCCTCGGCCGGTCTCATGCCGAGCTCGTCGGGTGCGTAATGGTCGAGCGGTTGATCCATTGATGTGTGAGCGAAGGATGGCGACGTTCGATTCGAGCACCTTCAATTGCGTTTCGATTCCGTACGTGTCCTGGTCACTAAGCTTCGTGTTCGGCCGCGTGGCGAGTTCCATCACGTCGTCGACCGCGTCCTGCATATCGTTGATGGCTCCCGTGAGGGAAAGCTTCAACGAGGTTAAAAGGTCGCGGGAGAAGATCTTCTTGATGAAGGAACTGCGGGACGGGCGGCGGAGCTGAACGGTGCGAGCGGGGAAGATCAGATGCGTTGTGTGTTCCATGCCTCCTTGTAGTGTTGGTTTATCGACCTTTGTCCTACAAGGTAAGTAAAGCACGCCATTGACATTCGTCAAGGGGGGCTGTTGATAACTTACGCAGCTGCGGCTAAGAGACCTTTAGAAATCTTTTTCCTAACACAGTCAAGGCTGTAGTGGCACTTGTGGCAGACGGTGATCATCTTGTCCATGTTATCGATGTCGTAACGAGTAATGCCGGCCGTTTTGCTTTTGCCCTCCATGCGCTCGTCGAGGTGATGGACATCTAGCCGACGAGTGCCGGGAACCCACACCTTCCCGCACATTTGGCACGTGCGATTATCGCGGATGCGAACCATCTCTCGAATTCGATCACGCTGACCATTTGGAAAAGCAATTCCGATCGATGGATCAAGGGCCGGCAGACCAAGGGCGTGCCTCTTTGCAGGCGTTAGGATCTTGTGTTCGGCCGGCGGCTTCGGTTTCTTTCTCGGAGAGACGTAGCCAGTGATGATCTGGCGAACACGTTCACGAGATATTCCGTAAAGGTCGCCGATGTATTGGAGGGTGAAGCGCTGGGAGCGTAATCGGAGGATTGCTTCCTTTCTCTTCTTGAATTCGCGCCTCTGGCGCTCGAAATCGGTCATTCCCTCAACGTTAACAAGCCATTGCTATTCGTCAAGGGGAGGGAACAACCGGCGCGAGCTCGCGCCGCCCTTCGGGCGGAGGTTTTAATTCCTCCAGCGGATCATCCACTCCTTCGCTTTCTCACGCACCTCGCCTTCCATGAGGCCCGTGAAGGAGGATGAATTTCGCCCGCCGAGATCGTCTTTGCCGACGACCTTGATCCACGCGACCCATCGTTCAGGCTCTTCGTTTACTTTGCGCACGGTCAGCTCGAACTGCCGACCGTTCCACATCACGGTTTCGGTGTCACTCACGGGTCATTCTCCGAAGCGAACTTCGTACTCGCGGGCGATCCGGATGAGCGCGGCACCGTAGTCCTCATAGGTGTCTGCGAAGTTCAGCCACTCGAAGGGAAACGGTTCCTCGTTCGTGGCTTTGTATTTCAGGATGATGAACTCGTAGAACTTCGGGGCGATCTCCTCACGGAGACGACGCTCGGCCTCGGCCGCTTCCTGAATCGGGTGCTTGTAATCTTTCCCATCGGTCGGCCACGCCTTCTTGCCTTCGTAGCTCACCGTGTGATCGGCGAAGTTGATACCGACGACAGCCACGGTGATGGGATTCGCCGCACCGCGGTGGAAGTGCTTCAACTGTTTCTCGAGGTCGCTCATCACGCGATCGACCTGCTTGATCATTGCCTTGGAGAGGAACTTCGCCTCCATGCCGATCTCCACGTTCGCGATGGTGCCGCGCGCGACCGAGAAGCCAGGGACGACGATGGGATTCTTGCCGGGAACGTGCTCACCGAACGTGCCGTCACCGCGCCGGGCCTTCACGCCGCGGCGGCGGTTCGAGACGTTGAGCAGCTTTTCCTGGTTCTTGACGCCCTCGCTGAACGCCTTCGATTTTCCGACGGCGTAGAGGTCCTCATACAGCTCACGGGACACTCGATCACCATGCGTGGAGCTTCGGTGTCGGTAGATCTTGCCGTCGAAAGTGTCCTTGAAAGCGGCGAGAAGCCGATAGTCCACTACATCCTTTGAGCGCGCCCTTACTTCCGGGAGCGAAGACGCGAAGGCTTGTCGACGGTGTAGGTCGCCTTCGAGGTGCTAGAGAAACGGAGCTTTTCGAGCTCCCGTTCGATTCGCTGTTGCGCCAAGCTCAGATACTTCGGTTCGATCTCGTTCGCGATGGAGTGCCGGCCGGTAATTGCCGCGGCGACGCTCGTCGATGCCGTTCCTGCGAACGGGTCGAGCACGTAATCACCCGCGAACGAGAACATGCGGATGAGTCGCTCCGCGAGCTCCGCGGGATACGGTGCCGGATGACCGGCTCGGGTCGATGAGCCCTTGATGTCCGACCAGAAGGAACGGAACCAGGACTGCATCTCTTCCTTCGTCAGCATCGAGAGGGCCTTCTGCACCGTCGTCACGGAGCGGTAGCCGGTGCCCTTACGCATGAACAGGATGTACTCGACGTCGTTCTTCACGACCGCGCCAGGCTGATAGGGCTTCCCGTAGAAGCCCGCGCCGTTGCCCTCCGCTTCGGTCACCCCGTTCGAGATCTTGTGCCACAGGATCGGCGTGAGGCAGTCGAGACCGAGCTTCCGTGAGCGGACCTGGATGTCGGCGTGGAGCGGCATGATGTAGTGCCGGCCGTTCTTCTTACGCGGCAGGCAAACGTCACCCACGACGCAGCAAATCCGCCCTCCCGGGGCGAGCACTCGAGCGCATTCCTTCCACACCTTGTCGAGCTCGTCGAGGAACGTCTCGTATTCCTCGATCGCGCCCATTTGACCCTCGTGGTCCTCGTATTCCTTGAGCGTCCAGTAGGGCGGCGAGGTCACCACAAGGTGAACCGATTCATCGGCCAGCCAGGAGAGGTCACGGGCGTCGCCCAGGTGGAGGCGGTGCGTGGTCTGGTCGTAGGGCGCCGGCCACGTGCTCGCGCGATACTGCCGATTGGCCGCGAGAAGGGTCGCGAGAGCCTCGCTCGTGTTGTCCTGCTCGGGCAGGTCGACGACGGGCAGAGCTGCGGCTGGTAGTGGCGTCACAGGCCGCCTCCTACTGCATATGGGGCTCTCATGTCTTTCGAGCCCAAAGTATAGACCGACGGACGCAGTTTTCGACACATAAGGTCACGAATTCTCGCGCAGACCGGTGACGGGAGAGGTCACGGTTTCGCCTCTACTTTCGCCCTCCATGCTATCGTGCTCGCGGAACGTGGCGTTACTTCTATTTTGCCAATGCGGATCGGACCGGCTGACGACCGGCCAATGGAACGCGAACCGGGTCCGAATCCAGTGCCTGAGCTGCAATCACGAGGCGTGGCTCGACGGCTTCACCGTGAGCGACTTCGACCTGGGCACGTTGCTTTCCGCGGCGCTCGTCGACCAGGCGAGGAAGCACCGCAAACGGAGCCCGGACGAGATGCGGAAGATTCAGTCGTTGAGGAAGGCCTGAATCCGCTCTTTGAGCGCGTCGAAGTCTTTCGTCTCGCACTCCCAGAGAATCAAAAGTCGCCAATGCATGCGATCAGCGAGCATTGAGCAATTCGCGAGATCTCGCGCGACGTTCTTTGCCTGTTGAAGTCTCAGCGGCGGGTTCCCGAACACCCTGCCGCGCGGGCAGTCGTGAGCATGCCACAAACACCCGTGGACGAAGATGGCTCTTTTCCCGGAGAGCACTATGTCCGGAGTTCCAGGCAGCCCCGGCACGTTGCATTCGAAGCGCACCCCTAGTTGTAGGAGCGCAGCCCGGACGGCTCGTTCCGGTTTCGTGGCGCGGCGTTCGAGAGCGAACGTCGTCATGAGATGAGAATCGCGCCGCCACATCACGCCGTCAATCGAAACTTCATTTATTTTTTAGTACGCAAAATCTGCGTACTTATTCGCGCTGTCGTTTCTCCCGGTTCTCCTTCGCTTGTCAGATTCCGTGGGCTTGGTACGGTGAGGTCAGACCATTGAAAGGAGGTCTGATGGCTCACCGTTTTGACTTCGCCGTGATCCGCGAACGAGTGACGCCCGAGATGGTGTTCGCTCAGTACTCGCTCGAAGCGAGGCCGCAGGGGAAGAACCTTCGCACCGTCTGTCCGTTCCACGGGCATTCCGGTAAACCCGATCCCGGTGATCTCTCCGTAGATGCCGAGTGGCGCTTCCAGTGCTTCTCGTGCAAGGCCAAGGGCCGCGGTGCGCTGAAGTTCGTGGAGCTCACCGACAACATCGGCCCGAAGGAAGCGGCCGAGCGCATCTACGGATGGTTCGGGCTCGGGAATGGAAACGGAAAACCCCCGGCCGCGAGGCAGGAGGTAACCGTTGCGAAGTCGGAGCAATCTCAGAATACCGCCCCGGTGCCGCTCGTCAACATCCCTCTCCGCGAGAAGGCCAGGCTGGCCGGCAAGGACTGGGACGGCAAACTGAAGCTCGATCACGCGTATCCGTATCTTGCGGAGCGCGGGTTCGATCCGAAGCTGTGCGAGGAATTCGGCGTCGGCTACACCTCGAAGGGCTACAACGCCGGCCGCATCGCGTTCCCGATCGCCAACGTGAAGGGCGAGATCGTCGGATATTCCGGCAGGCTCGTCGATGAGAAGCTGGCCTGGAAGCCGAAGGACAATCCGAAGTTCCAACCTCCGCGCTGGCAGCTCCCCGCCGAATTCCACGCCCACCTCGAGCTGTTCAACATCGAGCGCGTGGTCAGCCACGACTTCGACACCGCCGTGATCGTGGAGAGTCCGTGGGGGGTTCTCGCATTAGCCCGCGCCGGCATCAAGAACGGCGTCGCCACGCTCGGGAAGAATCTGAGCGATGAGCAGGCCGACCTTCTTGGGCACTTCCGCCACGTCATCCTCATGTTCGACGGCAACGCCAAGGAGGAGGCGGCGAAGGCCGGCTGCAAGCTCCTCGCGCGGAACTTCGAGAGCGTGAAGGTGATGTTCTTGCCTGATGAAGAAGAATGGAGCCAGCCCGATCGCTGGCCCCCGGAAGATCTCTATGAACTGTTTTGACCCCGCTTATGCGGGGTCTCTTTTTATGCGGTGGGCAGACCGAACTGTCGTTTCTCCTGTTTGAAAATCCGAACGTAAACTGCGCGCTTCTGAAAAATGCCCTCGGCTCGCCACCCACTTCGCGAGAACTTCTGCCTCTTGGGTTTTCGTCGTTTGAATTTAGCCATTTCACCCGACGTCCCGCCTACTGTGGCCCGGTGGTGCGCCGGGTGAAGGCGCCCCGTATTGAGGGACAGGTTTACTTAAGCACGCTGGCCGATTTCTGCAAGTCCTCCTTCCTCGGCCGGCCGCGCTTCTTGTCCTTCACCGGCAGGCTCGCCGGCTTGCCCCAGGCGAGCACTTGCTTGATGCGCTCGTCGATGCGATCGCGCTCGGCCTGGAGATCGGCAAGGGCTTGCTGCCGGGCGTGCTGAAAACTTTCATGCGCCTTCGCTGCTGATTCGAAAGATTCCACATGGCCTCCTTAGGCTGCCAATAAGCGGTTGATCTCGCGTTCCACCTTTTCCCGCAGCGTGCCGTAGTTCTCCTCGCTGTATTGAATGGCGCGCGCCGCCGGATACTCGGTCCCTATGCGCTTGAGCGGCGTGCGTCCCTTTACGAACGTCGGGTCGGACTTCACGCCGTTCTCATCCTTCGTCTGCACCTCCCAATGAAATGCCGGGATCTTCGTGAGGAACTCGGCGAGGTCAGGTTTGGCGAAGTTCGCCGCGAGCTCCTCGGCCGAAACGGGGTCCACGGCACCGACGATCGTCGTGGTGAAATTGGCTCGGGGAATGTAACGAGCTTCCTGGTCAGCTCCGACGGCACGGACATTCCGCTTGCGGAGTTCCTGAAGCACCGTCTCGAGCGCATCCACGTCGACGAAGTTGTGGAGCTCGTCGATGTAGAGCGAGAACGGCTTCGAACCTTCCTCGCGGGCGGAACCCGCGAAGAGAACCTCTTGAAGCAGGAAACGGCCAAACAGGCTACAGGCCTTCGGGCCAATCCTGCCTTTATCCAGGTCACACAGGATGATCGAGCCGTTCGCCATCTCCTCACCGAGGTCCATGCCGTTCGCCTGGCACAACACGTCCCTGATGATCCAGCTCGCGATCGGAATGTCGCTCTTGTTCATCGGCGCCGCCGACCGGTTCTCGCGGTCCGATGCCTTCCATTCCTCGTCGAACTTGTTCTTGAAAAGCCGGAAGTTCTCCGACGTCGCTCGGCCGAATAAACTGTCCCGGTATTCCTCGGACATGAGCGCGAGATACAGGTGCGCGGGCGTCGGCTCGGGTTCAACCTCGATGATCGTGTAGAGGAGATTCCGAACGATGTAATCGCTCAAACCGCCCCAGCCGTTCTCGAAGACCTTTGAAATGGTGTCGATGTACTGGTCCGCGCGCTTCAGCTTTTCCTCGCGGGTGTTCCCCCGCAGAACGGTCAGCCCGAGCGGGCGATCAGAAAGCGGGTCGAACCATCGGACGTGGTGTATGCGGTGCTTAGGAACGTAACGGAGCGCACGGCGCACCAGCGTGCCGTTCGGGTCGATGGCGAGCAACCCGCGGCCGGCACGCATGTCCTCGATCATCATGTCGCCCATCAGCACGCTCTTCCCGGTGCCGGTCTCGGCCACGATGCGCGTGTGCTTGTCCGCGTTCACCATGAACGGCGCGCGGTTGTAGTAGCCCATGCGATGACCGATAAGGGTTTCCATGTTCGTGGTCCTCAAGCCCCACCTCTCCCTTCCATCCGCGGGTGTGTCCCGCAGGCGAGAGCAGGGACCGGAGGTTCGCGGTCCGGGGACACCCGAGCCGCTCCCATTAAAGGGGCCTCTTTGATTGAACCAAGTTTTTGAAACCTGTACGAGGGCTCTCCTCGGGATAGCTGGAATTGAATTCCGCAGGTGTGATCCACACGTCGCCGTAGAAGTCGCGGATTAAGTCCTCATTCGCCGCGCCCCAAAACATCCGGTAGCGGAAGGGGATCAAGTTCCGTCTCGCCCAGTTGTTCCGCTTCTCCGTGGTCTGATGGCCGAAGCCGGTCTTGAAATCGTGGACGGGGATGTTACGGCCCGCCCAGAACTCCTTCGCGCGGCCGGAATTCCGGTAATGGAAGTAGCCGGCCATCTTGCGGTCCTGCTGCGACTTGCCCTCGCGGTAGCGTCCGAGCTTTCCCTCGTTCTCGAACTGCATGATGAGCAGCACGTCCCGGTCCTTGGGCTTCAGCGCGATGAACAGGTCCGGGTTGATGGAGATCTTCTCGCCGTCCTTGGTGACGCTGTCGTGCAGGAACTTCTTCCTGCGCTCGATGAACGGCGGCTCGAAGCCCGCTGCATCGGCCTGGGAGATCGCGGCGTCCGCGATGCGGCCGAGCGTCACTTCATGGTCCGGGTCTTTCGGCGCGTCGTCGCGCACGAACACCTTCTTTCCGCCGATGCGCTCCGTCACACGCTGCCGGGCGTGGACCGGGATCGAGTAGGCGTAGCCCTTGAAATGCCTTCCCTCGAATACGGGCGCGGCGATTAAAATACCGTTTTCCACGAGACGCTTGAATCCCGCCTGCGCGGATCTGCGGTTGCGGTTGTACTTCTGCACAACGTCCTCGACCATCACCGTGCTGCGCGTCTCGAACAACTCGAAGATGTCCTCGTCGTGCTCGTTCAATCGGAGCTGTTTTTCAGCCATGACGTTGAAGGTGAAAAGGTGTAGTCGTCGTCGAAGGTCGGCTCCTTCGGCGGGATCGTGGCGATCTCCTTGCGCCTCGCCGCGATGATGCGGTCGGCATCGGCCCGGGGAACGGAATGGGCTCGATGAAGGGTCTGCTTAAACTCTACGATGTCCTCCGGATTTGACAAGTTCACGACCAGGGGGCCCTTCACCGCCACCGCGCCCTGGCCCTTCACCTTCACGAACTTCGCGCCGTCGGGGAACTGCATGAGCGCGTCCGATTCCATCCGCCGCCGGTCTTCCAGGCTCATAAGAACGACCTGCTTCAGCTCGTTCTCGGGGATGTGGATGGTGCCGGGGGCCCAGGTCACCGTGTCGCTCCAACTCCCGGACCCGCCGTTCCTGAAGCCTTTTGTCTGCGTGGTGGCAAGGCTCGTCGCCCAATTCCGGCCCTCCGTGGTGCCGCCCTGCAGCACGAGGCCGGTCGCGTCGGTGTGGTGGATGACCTCGTTTTCTTTCTTCGTATCGCTCGCGTTCCGGCTGTCGGACCAGGCGTCGGTCTTGGCGAGGCTGCCGCCGTTCGTGCTGCCGGCGCTGATGCCGTAGCTCTCCCCCTGGTCCCAGGTGTCGCCGCCGCCCTGGGTCGAGGAATATGAGGGCAGGTAGGTGTTCACGGGCCGATACGCGATGCCCCAGAGCTCGTATTTGATCTGCGGCTCAGCCAGGCCGAACACGATGTCGTCGATCATCTCCAGGGCATCGACACGGTTCGTCGCGCGGAACACGATCTTGGTCTGCGCGCCGTTCTTGATGGCGTCGTAAAGTTCCGGGTCTTTCGATTTGAACTGCCCGGGCCGCTGGACGGCGAAGGTGAAATACAGCTTTTTCTGACGGCACTGATCGAGGGCGTTTCCTAAGGTGTGCGTGGCGAACATCGGCGCCTCGTCGATGTAGAGGTAGAAGGGCCTTTCCTCGCCGGTCCTGCACATCGCGGCGTGGTAGAAGCCGTTCACGATGAGGGTTCCAAAAAGCTTCTGCATCGGCTGGGAAAGGCCCTTACCCTCGGGGAGCGAGGCGATAAAGACCTTCCCCTCGTCCATGATCTGTTTGAAATTGATGGCGTTGGCCCCGAGGCCCATTGACCGGGCGACGGGCCCGTCGAAGGTGAAGCGCAGAAGTTTTCGCAGGGTGGACCCGACCTCGTGCACGAGATCGTGGTGCCTGTATTTGTCGAGCGAGAGGAGCAGCTCGCGCACGGCGTCGTCCGAAATGTAGGGCGCGAACTTCTCGCGGAGCTTGGTCTTGTGCTCGAGGAGATGCCACGCATACGGCAGGTCGATGTCCGCATCGCGGGAGGTGAGGAGGACGATCGTCAGCCACTGCTCGAGCTGAGGCATCAGGTTCGTGTCCTTGATGCCCCAGGCGGCAAGCAGGGCCTGGGCAGTGCGTTCGGCGGCGACCAGGGGTTCGCCTTCGAGCTCGCGGAGATCGAACGGGGTGACCCAGTTCGGATCGCCCGGCTCGAAATAGATGACGTCCTTTCTGCCGGCCTGGTAGCAGAATTCCACCGCCCGGTCCGCGAGCTCCTTCATCGGGCAGATAACCCCGACGCCCTCGAAGTGCTCGATGTCCTGCACGAGCATCACGCCCATGTCGTTCGTCTTGCCGGTGCCGGTGCCGCCGAACATGGCGACATGGCCCTTGCGGTCCGCCTCGGCGAGCCGGAATTCCCCGGCTGCGGATCGTCCGAGGTGGAGGCTATGTTTCGTGGAATCGCGACGGTTTAAAAAATCGAGCGCGGACGCCAGCGTAGAGCTCTTTGGCGGCCCGGGCCGATTTCTCATCGCCAATGCGTTCGAGATAACCGACGACATGCGCTTCCTCCTCGGTCAACGCCTCCAGGTGTTTTTCGATCTCGGTCTTGTCGCGGATCGGTTCGACGGGCTCGGGAATGACTTCGGCAACGCGAACGCGGCGGCGCTTTTCCTTGGGCGGGAAGAAGCGGTTGAGAATCATCCGGGGATCGGTCTCGTCGATGCCGTAGGCATTCAGCTCGCGCACGATGGCGACCACGGCCTGCATGGTCAACGCGGGCGGGGACCCGTTCCAGGTCACCACTTCCTCCTGAAGAGACTTCAGCCTTCGCAGGAGCTCCGCGAACTTGAGATCGGAATAGCTCATGCTCACTTCCTCGTAAAGCGCGTCATGCACGCGCGGCATCCGGGCAACTTCACCCATGGAGGCATGGTGCACCGGAGGCTTCGGCTCGGGAAGTGACACGCTCGTTTTGCCGGTTCCCGAGTGCCGCAGGTGTAGCAACACCGTTGCCGGTAATCCGGCAAGCGCGCAGCGCACGGCACGAGGGGACGCCGAAAAGAAAAGCCCCGCGGGTGAGGCGGGGCTCGTCCTTCAGCTACGGCATCGCGGAATCCGGCTCAACGTCCCACGGGTCTGCGTCGTGACAGGTGCAGGCGCAATCCCCGTATCGGCATCCGTCACACGCTCCGTCTTCGCACGCGGGCGACATCGGAAGAGGCATGGATATATTGATTGATTTATCGACTGTCGAAAGGCTTCCAATCGAGACACACGGAGCAAATCGGACGGCGTTGAATTTCTCCGTAGTAGCGCACCTTGCGAAACCAGGAGCGCGTATTTTTCTTGCACTTCAGACACCAGCTCCACTCGCCATATGTGGCGAGGTAGCGGCGCAGCCAAGTGATCACCGAGGCACGCGGCAGATGGAGCACACCGCCAACGGACCTCCTGCGTCGTCGCCGAGCGGCACCATTTCCGTCAAGGTCAGGAGCTCGCATTCGAGACAAAAGAAAAGCATCGGATTGTGATCTTGATTTTCGACCTTTGCGAAGCTTGCCGCTTCGCAACAAGGGCAGCGCGTCGAGGGAAAGGAGGAGATGAGGCGGCGCAGCCATGCCGAGGATTCTCCTTGCCGACGCGCTACCCTGAGAAGAAGCGGCGGCGAGCTTACGTGTAAGCGGTGTTTAGGGACCGTCGCAGATACGGTGGACCGAAGGTCGCGGAGCGTTCCGCGAAATTTCAAGAGCCAGTCGCCCGCCGGCCCGACCGATAGGGAGCCCGATAGGGCCCGCGAAGCGGAGGGTTAGGACCATGCGGCCGAAGGCCAGCCCAATAGGGTTCGAGGGATAGCGAGAACATGGGACTAACCCTCCGGTGAGGAGGGGGCCGGTGGGCGAGCCTGTTTCCGGCATTTGCCGAGCGAAATTTTTTGCGGGGCTATCCGGCCTTGCCGGAGCTAATCGTGCGTTGGCACGAGAGATTGACGAAGGATAAGAAAGAGGGCCCGGTGGTGAGCCGGGCCCGGGGATCTACGCGCTCTTGCGGACGGACCTGCTGAAGAAGTTCGCCAGCGCGTCATAGGGGATGAGCAGCGTCGTGTAGTTCTTGCGGAACTTCCGCGTGCGCTGGCTCTCGACCTTGATGCATTCGCCGTACTCGCCGGAGGCGAAAAGATCGCGCACCTTGTCGACGCCGATGCCGGTGAGCTCGGCGACTTCGCGCACGCGATAGCTCGCGTAGACCTTGATGCGGAACGGGGCCGAAGGATCGATCAGGGGACGTTCATTGGACGCCATGACACACATCTCCATCGAAAAGTTGGGAGTCGGTCTTGCGCGTCCCTGGGCGGGACCTAGCAAGGTCGGGAGACCTTGCCTTAACCGAGGGGAGCACCCGGGCCGTCACCTGACGGTTCACCGAGGTCCGCGTGCCGGCCGGCTGGTAGAAATCCCTCAGCCGGGGTTAATTACCTCGATGGTAGATCAGTGCATGGAGGCATTCAACTGCTGAGTGCGATCTGAGCGTCCACCGGGTGTTTCTGCCTTTTTTGCCGCATGCTGCGTTTTTATTTTTGGCTAAATCATTGAGGGAATTCGTGCATCACGGTTCAACTCCCGCCGCCTCCACCATTCGACTCGCCTCCAAATCGCCTGCGGCGAGCCGGAGGCTCGCTCATGGCGAGCCCATCTGGCGAGTCGAATGCCCTGAGCCCCTCGACGATGCTCGGGGCTCCCTGAGCGCAGTCGAAGGGAGCGAGCGGAACGAGTCGAAGGGCTTGCCCCACCAGCGATCTGGCGCGTTGGCTCTTTCTACCCTCTCGACTTCCACTCCCGACGATGCCATCGTCGTCGTCCATGTGGCACGTCTACATCCTGTGCTGCAGAAAACAGTAATTGGGAGGGGGTCAGTTTTGGTGGCGCAAGGGGGGCAATTTCCCCCGTTGTTTGACGAGGCCATCTGGGCGACCAGGCCACTGCCCTCCGCGTGGCCCGTCAGGGACTACCCGGCGTCGTCGCCTCGCGCCTGGCAACTGCCGCCATCCTGCGCCGCCGCCCACCGCGCCATCTCGCCGAAGAACGCTTCGCGGTGCGCGGAGCGCTCGCGATCGGTCGCGCGTGGCCACGCGCTGTGGGTCACGATCACCAGGCGGCAGGGCGGGTTGATGTAGATGGCCTGCCCGTAGATGCCGATGGCGGCGAACGCATGATCTCGCCGCAGCCACCAGAGCAGCCCATAGCCGTCGTTGGTGGCTGATGCGGTGGTCGAGGCGTCCATCCAGCCTTCGGGCAGGACCGACGACCCGTCGGTGAGCCGGCCGTTGCGCAGCGCAAAGAGCCCCAGGCGCCCGTAATCGCGCAGCGTCGCGCTCAGGCAGCAGCCGCCGTGCTCGGCCCCCGACTCGGAGAGCAGCAGCCAGTTGGCGTCGTGCTCCATGCCGAACCGGCGCCAGATCCTGTCGTCGAGGTACGTCGCCAGATTGTTGCCGATCGCCGCGCGAAGCACGGCGCCCACGAGGTTGGTCTCCTCGGTGTTGTAGTTGAACGTGCTGCCAGGCGGCGCCACGCTCGGCTTGCGCAGCAGATAGCGCAAGCGATCCAGGGCCGACCCGCCCGTCTGCGCGATATCCGACTGCGGATCGGCGTAGTCCTCGTCCCACGCCACACCCGACGACATCGTCATCGCCTGCCGCAGGGTGACCTCGTCGTACGCCGACCCGCGGAGCACTGGCAGGAAGGTGCTCACCGGCACGTCGATAGACGAGATGAATCCGTCCCTCACCGCTGCACCGACCAGCATCGACACCACGGACTTGGCCACCGAGAACGAGTACCAGCGCGTGTCGCGTGCGTTCCCCTGCGCATAACGCTCGAGCACGACATCGCCATCACGGATGGCCAGCAGGCCGGTGATGTGGTTGTGCGAGACGAAGGCGTCGACGTCGAACGTGCCGGCATCGACCGTGTAGCGAAGGCCCGAGAAGTCGGCCGGCTTGTCCGGAAGGGGGAAGGGATGCGCGCTGGCGGGTACGGGCCGCGTCGGGTGGATCCGGTCCATGTTGCGATAGCCCCGCAACTGCTGTTCCGGCGTCCAGTTGAGGACGTTCTCGAGATCGCCGAAGCCCGACCAGTCCTGAGCGGCGTTGAGGGGCGGCGGCGGCGCCGGCCGGCACGCGACGAGCGCAGCGAGCGCGGCGGCGCCAAGGAGGAGGGACGCGGAACGGGATCTCATGCAACCCGCCATTGTGGCATGGTCGAACCTGAAGCCGTGCCGGGAACGCCGGTGGCTGAATTCGTTGAATCACCCGCGTTCCCTGCCCAGGTAGAGACATCGCGCCTGGAACGCCCGACCGAGAGAAGGCGCCTCCCGTCAGCCCTCCGTGACCGCCACCTCAGCCATTCGCCCCATGGCAAGCCATATGGCCAGTCGAATGCCCCGAGCGCCTCGACCGTGCCCGGGGCCGCCCAAAGCGCCGCCGAAGGAGGCAACCGCGGGAATCCTGCGACAAACGGTGACGACCCGTGACAGACAGTGAGGGTACAATCCCTCGCCATGCCCGTCGGTCCTCACATTCCCGCAGGGAGCCCCCATCCGTGAACGCGATCATTCTGGCTACGCTCGGCCTCGGCACCATGTTCCTCGGCTACCGCTTCTACTCGAAGTTCATCGCCGAAAAGATCTATCGCCTTGACCCCGACTACGCGACGCCCGCGCACGCGATGCGGGACAACGTGGACTACGTGCCGACGCACCGGATCGTGCTGTGGGGACACCACTTCACGGCCGTGGCCGGGGCCGCGCCCATCATCGGCCCGGGCATCGCCATCATCTGGGGGTGGGTGCCGGCCTTCATCTGGGTGACGCTCGGCACGGTGTTCTTCGCCGGCGTGCACGACTTCGGCTCCATCTGGGCCAGCGTGCGCAATAAGGGCAAATCGATCGGCGCGCTCACCGGGGACGTCGTGACGCAGCGGGCCCGCGCGCTGTTCATGATCGTCATCTTCCTGCTGCTGCTGATGGTCAACGCCGTGTTCGCGGTGACGATCTCGCGCGAGCTGGTCGAGATGCCGAGCGCCGTCATCCCGGTCTGGAGCGCCGTCGCCGTGGCCCTCGTCATCGGCGTCCTGATCTACAAGGCCGGCGTCCACATCCTCTGGCCCACCGTCGTCGGCACCACGCTCCTGTACGTCGCGATCTACTTCGGCGAGATCATGCCGCTCTCCGTGCCGGACCAGTTCCTGGGCATGGCCCCCGGCGCGCAGTGGATCGTCATCCTGTTCATCTACGCGGCGACGGCGTCGATGCTGCCGGTCTGGCTGCTGCTCCAGCCCCGCGACTACATCAACGGCATCCAGCTCTTCATCGGCCTCGGCCTGCTCTACGGCGCCGTGATGTTCGCGAACCCGACCATCGTCGCGCCGGCGTTCAACACCGATCTGCCCAGCGGGACGCCGCCGCTCGTGCCGCTGCTGTTCGTGACGATCGCCTGCGGCGCCATCTCCGGCTTCCACGGCCTCGTCGGGTCCGGCACGACGTCGAAACAGCTCGACAAGGAGACGGATGCCCGCTTCGTCGGCTACCTCGGCTCGTTCGGCGAGGGCGCCCTCGCGCTCGTGACGATCATCGCCGTGAGCGCCGGGTTCGCCTCGCTGGCCGAGTGGAAAGCGGTGTACACCTCGTTCGGCGAGGGCGGCGTCCGCGCCTTCGTCCTCGGCGGCGGCAACATCCTCGCCACCCTGGGCCTGCCCCTGGCCTTTGCCCAGACGCTGCTGACGGTGATGGCCGTGCTCTTCGCCGGCACGACGATGGACGCCGGCGTCCGGCTGCAGCGCTACATCGTCCAGGAGTGGGGGGTCATCTACAACATCACGCCGCTCCAGAACGGCTACGTCGCAACGGCCGTGGCGGTCGGCGCCTGCCTGACGCTCGCCTTCGGCGCCGGCGGGGCCGACGGCAGCGGCGGCATGATCATCTGGCCGCTCTTCGGCACGACGAACCAGCTGCTGGCCGGCCTGACGCTGCTCGTCATCAGCCTGATCCTCGTGAAGCAGGGCCGGCCGTCGCGCTACACCCTCACGCCGATGGTGTTCGTCACGTCGATGGCCTTCCTCTCGGCGCTCTACCAGCTGTGGAACCTCTACACGTCGGGCAACTACTTCCTCGTGTTCATCGACCTGCTCATCATCGGGGCCGCCGTGTTCGTGATGCTCGAAGCCGCGTCGGCGCTGCTCCGCGAACGGCGCGCGGCCAGCGCCGCGAAGGCCGTGTGACGGAAGACAAGGAAGGGCGGCGCGCATGAGCAGCTGGATGACCGGGTTCGCCACGGCGCGCGCGCTGCTCGCCGAGTTCTACGTGGCGCCGTACCGCGGCGCCATCGCGCGCCTGCGCCGCGACGAGGACGACCTCCTGATGCTCTTCGTCTTCTCGGAGCTGATGGGGGTGTCGAACCCGGCCGCGTACTTCACGCTCGAGCTGCAGCCCGTGCTGCTCGACCGCTTCCACGACTGGCACCGGCGGATGGGGCTCGACCACTCCCCGCTCGACGGGATCAAGTGCTGCTGAACCGGCGTGTGCTCGAGGCGGCCCTGGCGGGGCGCGTCCTCTTCGTTGGCGGCAAGGGCGGCGTGGGCAAGACGACGGTCGCGGCCGCACTCGCCGTGCGCGCGGCGAGGCAGGGGCGCCGCTGCCTCGTCGTCTCTACCGACCCCGCCCACTCGCTCGGCGACGTCTTCGACCGGGCCATCGGCGGCGGCGTCACGCCGCTCGGCGATCGGCTCTGGGGCCTCGAGATCGAGCCCGAGGCCGAAGCGAACCGCCACATCGCGTCCGTCATCAACGAGATGAAGCGCCTCGTGCATCCGCGCATGTACGACGTCGTCGAGAAGCAGCTCGACCTGGCCCGCGATGCGCCGGGGACGCTGGAGGCCGCGCTGCTCGAGCGCATGGCGGAGCTGATGGCCGAGGCCGGCGCCCGCTTCGACCTCATCGTCTTCGACACGGCGCCGACCGGCCACACGCTGCGGCTGCTCCGGCTGCCGGAGCTGATGTCGGCGTGGACCGACGGCCTGCTGCGCCACCGCGAGCGCTCGTCTCAGCTCTCGTCCGTGCTCGATCGGTTCGGCGGCGGGCCGGCCTCGACCGGCGACGACCTCTCGATGTTCGGCGGCCCGGACGACGAGCGGCAACAGCACCTGCAGGGGCTGCTCGAAGCACGCCAGCAGAAGCTGCGCCTGGCGCGCGACCTGCTGCTCGACCGGACGGCCACGGCGTTCCTCCTGGTCCTCAATGCCGACAAGCTGTCGCTGCTTGAAAGCATGAAGGCCCTCGAGTCGCTCGAGCGCGCCCGCATCCCCGTGGCCGCGGCCATCGTCAACCGGCTGACGCCCGAGGACGCCGACGGCGCGTTCGCGGCCACGCGGCGGCGGCGCGAGGCGGTGCACCGGGAGGCGATCGCCCGCGCCTTCAGCCACCTGCCACGCATCGACATCCCGCTTCTGGCTGACGATGTGACGGGGGTCGAGACGCTCGCGCGGCTGGGGCAATTGCTGATGGGAGAGGACGGGGAGGACGAGAAGCGCTCCGTCTAGTAGGGTGTCGTTGACGATTTACTACCGGGCCGCCCGTTGGGCGGCCCGCAGGATCGCGGCTGAGCAGAGGCGCTGGTATTACCTCTTCAGTCGATACACTCCACTAGTTGGGCCGCCGATCGCGCGTTGCAGCCCTCCCCGCCATTGAGTATGCTGACCAGATTCTCCGGCTGCCGGAGCTCCAAGAGGATTGAATCGATGCGATACAGAAATCTGCTCGTCTGCACGGCCGTCTTCACCGCCGCCCTCGTCGCCGCCAGCCCGGCCTCGGCCCAGGGCGAGACGCGATTCGGGATCTGGGACAACTCGACCAACCCCAACAACGTCATGACCTACGAGCCCTACGAGAAGGGCGGCATGAAGGTCACCGTCAGCGATCCGCGCAAGCCCGAGGCGGCGTGGAGCTACGTGACGATGTTCGACGGCCAGTACCGTCCCGTCACCGGCCAGGAGAACGCCGAGACGGCCGTCGAGATCATCGACGAGAAGAGCACCCGCATCTACAACAAGCGGAACGGCGTCGTCACCCAGGTGATCATCAACACACTGTCCGCCGACAACAACCAGATCAGCAACGAGTACATCCGCATGGACAAGGATGGCAAGATCACGGGCGTCACGCACGTGACCTACATCCGCCGCAAGTAGCACGCGTCTCGACTGACGTTTCACGCGCACGGCCGCCGGCCTCCCGGCGGCCGTGCTGCGTTGAGGGCGTCCCCTCCCCTCCCCCGCCCCCTTACCAAGGTGCGCGCATGGCAGACCCACCACTCGACGGCGATCTGCTGACCGCCTACAGGCAGACGACGTACGAGGCCGACCTGCCGCCCGGCGGCGTGCGCATTCGCGTGGGCGACCGCCATCCGGATCTGGACGCCTGGCTCGCGCGGCACGGATGGACGACGTGGGGGTTCGTGACGGCGTGGAATCCCGGGTCGATCGAGACGGCCGCCGAGGACAATCGACAGCGGCACCTGGCGCTCACGCGCGCGGTCGCCGCCCTGCGGCGGCCATCGTGGCCCGGCCGCGGCGTGCCCGACACGGGGGACTGGACGCCGGAGGAGAGCCTGTTCATCGCGGGCATCACCAGACAGGACGCGGTGGCCCTGGGCGCCCGCTTCGGGCAGCGCGCGATCGTGTGGGGCGAAGCCGGCGGCGACGCGACGCTGGTGGCGTGTCACCACGCCCCTCGGGAATCCGGCGCTATCTGAAACGACCGGGCAACAGCATCGGCACCCGCCGGCGGTAGTCCTCGTACGTCGCGCCGTGTTCGGCGACGAGATCCGTCTCCTCGAACTGAATGGCCAGCACGATGTACATGGTCGTGCCGACGGCGAACATCAAGTGCGCGAGCGTCATCGTCGGCGTCATCCAAAACGCCAGCAGGAATCCACAGTACAGCGGGTGGCGCACGTAGCGGTACGGCAGTGGCGTCCGGAACGCAACCCGCGTGTAGGGTTGCCCGGTGAGCGGCAGCCAGACCTGCCGCAACCCGAAGAGATCGAAGTGGTTGATGAGGAACGTCACGACGAGGACCGTGGCCCAGCCGGCGCCGAAGAGCGTCCACAGCACCGCGCGAGCCACGGGCTGATCCACCGTCCAGATCGGTATGCCAATCGGGCGCCATTGCCAGAACAACAGCAGCAGCGCGAGGCTCGCGAACAGGACGTACGTGGAACGCTCAATCGCCCACGGGACAACGCGGGTCCAGCGCTCCTTGAACCAGGGGCGGGCCATCACGCTGTGCTGCACGGCGAACACCGTGAGCAGGGCGGCGTTGATGGCGAGGGCGAGGGGCAGGGACGTCTGCAGTTCGCCGTCCAGACGCCGCGAGACGCCGAATCCTCCCACAAACGCGATCGCGTAGAGAAAGGTCCCAAGAAAGATCACGTACGCCCCGACGCCATACGCAAAGAACACCAGACGTTTGGCCATGCCAGCCCTCCTGTTTCCGCGAGAGTGCCTGAGCGCCGCCGCCATCGCCATGGGTGCTTTGTCCCGGTTCCGGTAACATGCCTGCCTGGGGAGAGAGACAAACGTCCCGGGTGCGCAGATGACCATGGACTCCAAGCTTCGCCAGCGCGTTCGTTACGTCCACGCCGCGGATGGCACGCGCTTGGCGTGGGCGGACTCGGGCACCGGGCCCACGGTCGTCAAGGCCGCCAACTGGCTGACCCATCTCGAGTACGAGTGGGAGAGCCCCGTCTGGCGGCACTGGATGCAGTTCTTCTCCGCACTCGGCCGGTTCGTGCGCTATGACGAACGCGGATGTGGCATGAGCGACTGGCAACCGGCTGGTTTGTCGCTCGACCAGTGGGCGGCGGATCTCGGATCGGTCGTCGAGGCCGCGCGGCCGAACGGACCGGTCACGCTGCTCGGTATCTCACAGGGGGCTGCCACCTGCATTCAGTACGCGATTCGACATCCGGAACGTGTCGGCCGGATGATCCTGTACGGCGGCTACGTTCACGGCGCGTTGGGGCGCGGCACGCCGGCCGCGGTCGTGGCGCACAAGGCGATGGTGGACCTGGTGCGGGTCGCCTGGGGAGACGACAATCCGACTTTCCGCCAGGTCTTCACGTCGCGCTTCATTCCGGGTGGCAGCCCCGAACAGCTGCAATGGTTCAACGACCTCTGCCGGAAGACGACTACCGGCGCGATCTTCGCGACCCTGCTCGACGCACGCGCCGGAGTGGACGTCTCCACGCTCCTTGGTCTCGTGCGAGCGCCAACGCTCGTGCTGCACGCGCGCAATGACGCAGTCATCCCCGTCGCCGAGGGGCGCATGCTCGCCAGCGGAATTCCCGGCGCCGAGTTCGTCGAGCTCGACTCACCCAATCACATCCTGCTCGAGCACGAACCGGCATGGGAACGGTTCCAGGACGCGGTGCGCACGTTCCAACGGCCGGATCAGCCCGGTCAGGATACGGCGTTCGCAGCCCTCTCCCCGCGCGAGCACCAGGTGCTGGCGCTCCTCACAGACGGGTTAAGCAACGCCGATATCGCCGCACGCCTGGACATCAGCGAGAAGACGGTCCGCAATCACACCTCCAACCTGTTCGACAAGCTGGGCGTATGGTCCCGCGCCCAGGCGATCGTGTTTGCGCACGACCACGGCTTCAGGGAATCACCCGGCCTCGGGACGAGGCGGCGCACGGACGGTGAGGGCGCCTGAAGCCACCCGCCGTCTGGGTATCCCGTGCGGGGGAGCATCACGCGCCGCTCAGACCAGCCCTTCCGGCTCCGGCGGTGCCGGCATCGCGAGCCGGAACGGCTGGTCGCGCAGCTCGCGGCTCAACCTCGCGTGGCGCCGCCGCCACGGCTCGAACCGCTCCGCCATCGCCGCCATCATCCGCGCCTTCGTCGCGCGGCGCTCGTGGGCCGCCGCGCGGCTGTAGAAAGCCGCGCCGAGTTGCGCATACCAGCGGATGTTGTGGCGCCCGCGCATTTGATCTTCGAAGAACCCCGCAAGCAGCAGGCACTGCGCGCCGGCGGTCTCCATCATCGTGCTGTCGTTGGCGAGCGAGGTGTCGAACACGAAGCAGTCGAACACGGCGCTCAGGCTGGCCGGCGCCGGAAGGTCCATCGCCGACTGCGTCGAGACCTGCGCATAGTGGGCGAGCACGCTCGCGTTGTAGAGCATCTCGTGCGCGTCGACCTCGGGCTCGGACAGTTCCTGCAGGCCGGCGACGAAGAACTCCAGCGTCTGCTGGTGATTGGTGACAAGCACATCGCGCTGAGCATCCATGGTGAACCTCCGCGTGACCCCGAGAACGGTCAATCCCAGCCGCTCCGTGCGGCCGTGTCCTTCCTTAAGCAAGTCATGTGCCGTCTGGCTTCAATACGAAAATGGCCGGGTCCCGCGAAGGAACCCGGCCAGTGTTCGACGCGGCGTCCGACTACGTCACGGACGGAACCGCACCCACTTGACGACGCGGCGCTGCGTCACCTCCGCGCCGTAGATGTTGCCGTCGCTATCCACGGCCACGCCCTCGGGGCCGCTGTAGCCGAGCACGTTGGTGCGGTCGTCGGGCAGGAAGTACTTCAGCCAGCCGGTCTTCGCATCCCCCACGCGAATGCCCTTCTCCCACCCGGCATTGCGCATGCCCTGGTACTTGTCCTGCGCGGGGCTCGACTCGGAGTCGGCGACGTAGATCGTGTCGTCCTTGTCGATGAAGATGCCGCTCGGACGGCCGAACTGCGTCCAGCTCGCGAGGAAGGTCCCCTTCTGGTCGAAGATCTGGATGCGGTTGTTGTAGCGGTCGCCGACGAAGATGCGGCCCTCGGAGTCCATCGCCAGCGCGTGCGGGTCGTGGAACTGCTTCGGACCGTAGCCGGCCTCGCCCCACGTCTCGATGTACTTGCCCTCGGCGGTCCACTTCGTCACGCGGTTCTTCGACTGGTCGTGCGCTTCGATGATGTAGATCTCGCCGTTCGGCGCGGTGAGCACGTCCGACGGGCGCGTCAGGCGGTTCGGCGGATCGCCCGCCATCCCCGGCTCGCCGATCGTCATCAGGAGCGTGCCCTCGGGGCTGAACTTGTAGACGACGTGGCCGGTCGTCGTGGCCTTCTGCTGCCACGCGTCGGTCACCCAGAGGTTGCCGTCGCGGTCCACGTGGATCCCGTGCGGCCACGCGAACATCCCTTTGCCGAAGCTGCGGATGAGCTTCCCTTCCTTCGTGAAGAGCAGCACCGGGTCCACATCCGACCCGACGCAGGTGTTGGCGCCGCAGCGCTCGACCACCCAGATGTTCCCGTCGGCGGCGATGTCCACCGCACTGGTGGCGCCCCACTGGCGGCCCTCCGGCAGCTCGCCCCAGTTGTAATCCGGCCGGAATGGATTGGTCGTCATCGACTGGGCATCCAGGCGTGGGCCGCTCGTCATCACCATCGCCGCCACGGCGATCGCCGCCGTCCCGATCATCCAGCTCAACCGATTCGCGCGCATCATTGCTCCTTTGTCTCCCCGGGGCTCAGTGCCGCCTGGGTGTGTCGTGACCGGAATGGTATACCGCGACGGGGCGCCCGTGACGGGCATTCGTGAGGCCGAATGCCGCGTTGGCGGCGGCCTGACAGGCGCGCTAGCGCGTGGGGGGTGGCGTTGCGAGACGGAAGAGATAGATCCGCGCCGGGGCGCCAGGCCGGCCTGCGGTCATCATGTCGAGCTCCGGCCCCGGCTGCGACCCGCGCTCGACGCCGCGCTGATCTGGCCCCGCATCCCCGATCGCCAGGAACACGTAGCCGGCGTTCTCGTCGGTCGCTCCGACCTGCTGCAGCAGGTCCGCCACACGCGTGGCCTTCTCGAGGTCCGCGATGCGCACGGTGCTGGCCCGCGCGTCAAGGCGGCGGCTGAACGTGCGGAGCGTGCGCGACTCGCCGCCACGGTCGGTGAAGCTGCCGGCCGTGCCCACGAACGCCGAGTGCAGGGTCATCGTCGGCACGCGCACGAGCAGGCCCTTGAAGTCGGTGATGACGGGGACATCCTCGAGACGGCCCTCGCCGAGCGCGAAGCGCTGGCCACTCGTCCGGCCCCAGGCCGTCAAGGCCACATACGTGTCGCCGTCCTGCACGAACACGCCGTTGCCGGCCGGCGCGGCGGGTGCCTGCGCCCGTGTGGCGGGCACGCCTGCGGCCAGGATCGCGACGACGACGGCCGCCCACGCGAGGCCCGCCCGGGCCGGGTGCTGCTCCATGACGGGAGTATCGGCACTCCCCGCCAGGTTGTCAACAGCGTCCGCGGGTGTGTCACATCCAACGCTCGATGACGCCGCCGAGCCAGAGGCCCGCGCCAACAGCCGCCATGGTCGCCGCCGACGTACCCACGAGATACGCAGTCAGCCGCCCCCAGGCGCGGGCGTGCCCGAGTGCGGCGGCCTCGTACGCGAACGTGCTGAAGGTCGTGAAGTCGCCGAGGAACCCCGTCGCCAGCAGCATCACGATCACCGGCCGCAGCGGATGCGCGCCGACGGCCGCGAGCAGGAACCCGAGCGCGAACGAGCCCAGCGTGTTGACCGCCAGCGTGCCCCACGGGAACCCCGGACCGATTCGGCGCTGGACCCACGTCGCCATCCTGTAGCGCGCGACCGCGCCAAACGCGCCTCCGACGGCCAGCAGCGCCAGCGACGTCACGACGTCCTCCCGTCGTGGTGCGGCAGCGGGAGCGCGCCCGAGATCCACAGCCCCGCCATCATCACCAGCGGTCCGAGCACCAGCGACAGGCCGACCAGGAGCACCGGTTCCCACACGTGCCCGCGCTGCAGCAAGTTCGTCATCTCGAACGCAAACGTGCTGAAGGTGGTGAAGCCGCCGCACACGCCGACGGTGAACCCGAGCTGGACGGCCAGCGGCGCCCTTCTGGCCGGCAGCCAGCCGACGAGCAGCCCGAGCAGCAGCGACCCCGCCATGTTGATGGTGAACGTCGCGAGCAGGGGCGACCCGGCGGAGAGCCACGCCGAGGCGCCATGCCGTGCAAGCGCGCCGAGCGCGCCGCCGATGGCAATCGCCAGTGAGGTCATGCCATAGTTTCGCTCATGATCCTGCCTTCACAGCGCGCGCTCTTCGACATGCCCGACGAGATCTGCTACCTGAACTGCGCCTACATGGGGCCGCTCATGCGGCACGTAACGGCCGCCGGCCAGGCCGGCCTCGCGCGGAAGGCGCGGCCGTGGGAGGTGACGCCGGCCGATTTCTTCGCCACGACGAACGCGGGACGCCGGGCCTTTGCCGCCCTGCTCGGCCCGCCCGCCACCGAGGACGATGTCGCGATCGTCTCGTCGGCGAGCTACGGTATGGCCACCGCGGCGCGGAACCTGCCGCTCGCGAGCGGCCAGCGCGTGCTCGTCCTCGAGGGCGAGTTCCCGTCCACGATCCTCACCTGGCGGGAACGCGCCCGCGAGGCCGGCGCGGAGCTGGTGCGGCTGCCGCGGCCGGACGATGGGGACTGGACGCGGGTGGTGCTGGAGGCGATCGACGCGCGGACGGCGGTGGCGGCGCTGCCGGCGCTGCACTGGCTGGACGGCGGCACGCTCGACCTCGCCGCGATCCGCGGACGGCTGCGCGAGGTGGGGGCCGCCCTCGCGCTCGACGTGACCCAGTCGCTCGGCGCGCAGCCGATCGATCTCGCCGCGCTCGACCCGGACTTCCTCGTCGCCGCCGCCTACAAGTGGCTGCTCGGGCCGTACTCGATCGGGTTCCTCTACGTGGCGCCGCGCTGGCACGAGGGCCGGCCGCTCGAGCACAGCTGGTACGCGCGCGAGGGGTCGGAGAACTTCGGCGGGCTGATCGACTACCCCGAGCGGTTCCAGCCCGGCGCGCGCCGGTTCGACATGGGCGAGCCGTCGAACTTCGCGCTGCTGCCGGCGGCCGTGGCGGCCATCGATCAGATCCTGGCGTGGGGCGTGGCGAACATCGCCGACACGGCCGGTGCGCTCGCGGACGAGATCGTCCGCCGCGGGGAGGCGCTCGGCTTCTCCGCCGCCCCACCGTCGCGCCGCGCGCGCCACTACGTGGGGCTCCGCGCCGCCCGCCCGCTCCCCGACCGCCTGTCGGAGCGGCTCGCGGCCGATCAGATCTACGTCAGCGTGCGCGGTGGCCAGACCCTCCGCGTCACGCCGCACGTCTACAACACCAGCGACGACGTCGACCGACTCTTTGAGGGGTTGCAGAGGGTAATGGGGGGTGGGTAGTGGGTGGTGGGTAGTGGGTAGTGGGTAGTGGGCGGACAGTGGACAGTGAACGGTGGACGGCGCACAGCGGATCGCGAACAGCGAACAGCGAACGGCGAACGGCGAACAGCGAATGGCGAATAGCGAATGGCGAATGGCGAATCGCGAATAGCGAACAGCGAATCTAGCCGCGGGGCACGACGAGCACCGGGACGGAACTCGCCCGGACCACGCGGTTGGCGGTGCTCCCGAGGACGAACTCCGCCGCCGGCCCGGCATTGGACGAGGCGACGACGAGCAGGCCCGTCGGCCATCGCTCCGCGATGTCGACCAGCGCCTCGGGCGGGAAGACATGCTGGACCGTTACGTCTGAGACCGGGTGGCCGCCGGCTTCGAGTTGCGCCGAGAGCCGCCGCGCATAGCCGAGTTCGCTCATCTGCGCATCGGTTGGCGGGATGCGGGCCACCGGATCGACCAGCGGATAGACCACGCGCACGAGTATGAGGGGCGTGCCCGTGGACTCGCTCCACCGGACCCCGTGCGCCAGGGCGTCCTCGCCTTCGGGGGATCCATCGAGGCACACGATGATGCGATCGATGGGGCGGTCGGCCAGATCACAGGCCGGCCCGACCAGGACCTGACCGAGGTTTGAACGGCCGATGATCCCATGGGCCACGCTCCCGAACAGCGTCCGCCCAATGGCGCCACGCGCGCGCGTCGCCATGCAGACGAGCGCGCCGGGATGTGCGCGGTCGATCCGCACGATCTCTTCCGCCGCGTCCGCGCCCCGCACGATGGTCGTCACGGCGCCCGGGTCGGCCGCCGCCCGGAGGCCGTCCTGCACGACGAGCTCCGCCGCCGCGTCGTCGACGTCCGGCGTCGCGACGGTCACCAGCCAGAGCCGCGCGCCGTGCAGCCGGGCCAGCCGCCGCCCGACCGCAATCGCATCGCGCGACCTCGGCGCGCCGTCAATGGGCACGAGTACGCGATCGAACATCAGTCGTCTCCGTCCTCGTCGTGGCCGGTCAGCAGCCGGCGCGCCGACGCGTAGCTGTCGTCCTCCGCCAGCACCAGCAGCCGGTCGCCGGCCTCCAGGCTGGTCCCCCCCTGCGGAACGAACTGCTGTTCCCCGCGCCGCACCAGCACGACCAGCACGCCCTGGGGCAGGCCCAGGCTCACGAGCGTCCGCCCGATCGCCGGGGCGCCCTCGCGAACGATCCACGTCCGCAGGCTGTGCCCTTCGTCGCCGGCGATCACCTGGTCGAAGCTGTATGTCGAAGACGGCAGCAGCGTGCTCGCGACGCCGAGCCTCCGGGCCGCGGCCGGAATCGTCGTGCCCTGGACCAGGACCGACATCAGCACCACGAAGAACACCACGTCGAAGATGGTGTGAGCATCTGGGATACCCGCGGCCACCGGAAACGTGGCCAGAATGATCGGCGTCGCGCCGCGCAGCCCGACCCAGGAGACGAACGCCATCTCGCGTACCGGCCGCCGCAGGGGGCCGAGCGTGAGGAACACCGCCACCGGGCGCGCCACGAACATCAGGAGCGCCGCCACCAGCAGGGCCTGTCCAGCCACGGGGACGAGCCGCGAGGGGAACACGAGCAGGCCCATCAACACGAACATCGAGATCTGCATCAGCCAGGCCAGGGCGTCGTGAAACCGCAGGAGGCTCCGCTTGTGCAGGAAGTCCGCGTTCGCCACCGCCAGGCCTGCGACGTAGGTCGCGAGGAAGCCGCTGCCGCCGATCCACGTCGCGCCTTCATAGGTCAGCAACACGATCGCGATCGTCAGCACGGGGTACAGCCCGTCGTACTCGAGGTTCAGCCGGTTGATGAGCCGCGTGGCGGCAAACGCAAAGGCCAGGCCGACGATGAGGCCGAGCCCCATCTGCAGGACGAACGCCCCCACCAGCGTGACGCCCCCGGTCGTCTGCTGGATGAGGCCGATGATGCCGACGGTGAGGAAGACCGCGGTGGGATCGTTGCTGCCCGATTCGAGCTCCAGCAGTTGTCGCAGGCCTCCCCCGAGGGCCACCCCGCGTGACCGCAGGATCGAGAACACCGCCGCCGCATCGGTCGACGCGATGATCGCGCCGAGCAGCAGGCCTTCCAGCATCGGGATTCGGAGGATGACGCTCGCCAGGACGCCGAGGACGCCGGCCGTCAGCAGCACGCCAATCGTCGCGAGCGCCACCCCCGGGACGAGCACCCTGCGGATGCCGGCCCATCCAGTGCTGGCGCCGCCGCTGAACAGAATGAAGGCCAGCGCGACGATGCCCACCTGCTGCGCGAGGGCGAAGTCATCGAACGCAATGCCCACCGGCCCATCGGAACCGGCCAGCATGCCGAGGCCCAGGAACAGCAGCAGGCTCGGCACGCCGATGCGAGACGAGGTCTTGCTGAGGAAGACGCCCAGCAGCAGCAGGACGGCCACGATCAGCAGGGGCGGGGTGTTCACCATCGGCATCCGCCGCCGCGACGACGCTCAGGCATCGAATCGATTATGCCTCACGGGGGATGGGGGCGGGGACGTCGAGGGGGATCGGGGATCGGGGATCAGGGATCAGGGACAAACACGAAGGTCACGAAGGCCACGAAGGCGACACGAAGACTTTGCCTTCTTACGGCAACCCTGGATTGAAATGAAACCCGACGGGGACCCCTTCCCCCGATCCCCGATCCCTGATCCCGATCCCTGGTCCGTTCACCGCCCACCGTCCACCGTTGTGCTGGCGACGAACGCGGCGATGGCCGTCGCCGCCAGCGCGGCCAGGACCAGCAGGACGCCGCGCGGGCCGGTGAACGACGCGACGAGGAGCGCGATCACGAGCGGGGCGGCGGCGCGGGCGCCGAGCGTGGGGGCCGCCAGCAGGCCGAGCACCGTGGCCAGCCGCTCGCGGCCAAAGAGCGACGCGGGCACAAGCCCGCGGACGATCGTCATCACGCCGTTCGACAGCCCGAGCAACATCACGAACAGAACGGCCGTGGCGAGCCCGCCGCCCCCGAAGGCCAGCACCAGCAGCGCGAGCGGCAGGGCGCCGAGCGCCAGGAGCGCCAGCCGCACCGCCGTCAGCCGCGTCGCGAAGACGAACTCCAGGACGCGGCCCGTCACCTGCATCGGGCCGAGGAGCGCGGCCAGCCCCACGGCCTGCGCCGCGGTCAGGCCCGTCGCCGCGAGCAGGCGCGTGAGCTGCGTCAGCACGCCCGTCGTCACCAGGCTGTTGAGCGCGAAGGCCGAGGCCAGCAGCACGACGACGCGGCGGCGGGGCGGCGTGATCGGGGGCGCCGCGACCCCGGCGGCTGCGGCGGCGAGCCGTTGACGCCAGTCGCCTGCGCGCGGAATCCCCCACGCATGCAGCGGCAGGCACACCGCGGCATGGAGGGCGGCGAAGCACACGAGCGTGGTGCGCCAGCCGTAGGCGCCCGCCAGCGCGTACGTCACCGGCCAGAAGACCGTGCTCGCCAGCCCGCTGAGCAGCGTCAACGCGGTGAGCGCACGCCGGTAGTGCACCGGGAAGTGCTGGTTGAGCGTGGCGAAGGCGGCCTCGTAGAGCGTGGCGGCCATCGCGAGCCCCATCACCCCCCACGCGGCGTAGTAGCCGGCCACGCTCGTGCTCCACGCCGTCAGCAGCAGCGCGACGACGGCCAGGGCCGAGCCGGCCGCCATCACGCGCCGTCCACCGGCGGCGTCGATCCAGCGGCCGACGAACGGCGCCGCGAGCCCCGAGACGAGGATGCCGGCCGAGTAGCCGCCCAGCACGATCGGCAGGCGCCAGCCGGTGCCGGCCTCGATGTGCGAGGCGAGCACCGTCGGCGTGTAGTAGAGCGTGCCCCACGAGATGACCTCGGTGACCGACAGCACGGCCACGAGCGACCACGGCTCGCGTGCGGGCTCGAGGCCGTCGGAGGCGCCGGCGGTCGTCACCCGCAGCACCCGGCGGCGGCGGGCGCGGGCCGCTCGACGCCGCACGTGTCACCGCATGAGGCGGCGGGCGCCGGCGCCGTGCCGCAGCAGGCGGCCGCCGGTGCCAGGTCAGTGCTGCACACGCCCGTCTCGGGCAGCTCCAGCTGCACATCGTCGGCCGCCGCAAGGTCGCCGGCCAGGGCCGCGACGACCGACCGGGCCTGTTCGTAGCCGGTGGCCATCAGGAAGTTGGGTGCGCGTCCGTAGCTCTTGGCGCCGATCACATAGAAGCCGGGCTCGGGATGCGCGAGTTCGCGGTGACCGTGGGGACGCACGGTGCCGCAGCTGTGCACGTTCGGATCGATGAGCGGCGCCAGCGCCTCCGTGCTCTCGAGCCACGGATCGAGCCGGACGCGCAGTTCGCGCCACATCGTGACGTCGGGACGCGCCCCGGTGGCCACGATCACCTCGTCGATGCCGTCGATCTGCGGCACGACGCCGTCCCGCGCGTGTCCCACCAGCCGCAGCGCGTCGCCATGCGGGACGATCTCGCGGAGCTGGAAGCGCAGGTGCACTTCGAGGCGGCCCTCGCGCTCGAGCTGCGCCAGGTCGGCGCCGAGCGCGCCACGCGCCGGCAGGCCGTCGCGGTCGCCCCCGCCGAAGATGCGCGTGAGGCTGGCCCCACGCACGGCCCAGACGATGCGCGTGGCGGGTTCCTCATTCGCCAGCCTCGCCAGCGCCAGCAGGCTGCCGGCGGCCGAGTGCCCGGCGCCGAGGACCAGCACCCGGCGGCCGCGGTAGCGTGCGCGCATCGCGCCGGCGACGTCCGGCATCCCGTAGGCGATCCGCGCGCGGGCCTCGATCTCCCCCAGCGCGGGCCGGCCGTCGGCCCCCGCGGGGTTCGGCTGCTGCCAGGTGCCCGTCGCGTCGATCACGGCCGCGGCCAGGTACTCGTGCGCGACGCCGTCCTCGACGGTCCGGATCACGAACGGGGCCCCGGCACGCCCGTCGGTCTTCACCTTGTCGAGGCCCTGCCGCGAGACGCTCTCGACACGCGCGCCGAAGCGCATGTGCGGCTGCAGCGCGGGATGCGCCGCAAGGGGCGTGAGGTAGTCGTCGACGAGCGCCCCGGCGGTCGGCAGGGCGTCGAGGTCCGGCGGCGTCCAGCCCTGTGCCTCGAGCAGCTGCCGCGCCGCCCGATCGAGGTTGTAGCGCCACGGCGAGAACAGGCGGACGTGGGCCACGCTGCGGAAGCTGGCGGCGACTTCGTCGCCGGCCTCGAGGACGAGCGGCGTGAGGCCGCGTGAGACGAGGTGGGCGGCGGCGGCGAGGCCCACGGGGCCGGCGCCGAGGACGGCCACGGGGTGCTGCGTGTCGAGCGTGGTCATGATTACGGTCTCCATGTTCCTTATTCGTCGAACTACGAACAACTGGCCCGGACGGTTCCCTCCCAGGGGGCCCGAAGGCTAGAGCGCAGCGATGAGGCGTTTGAGCGCGGCCAGCCGCTTCGGCACGACGCAGTAGCAGACACGCTGCTGATCGGCGCTGCCCTCCACGAGCCCGGCCTCCTTCAGGATCGCGAGGTGCTGCGACACGGTGGAGGCCGCGAGCGGCACGGCCTCGGACAGGTCGCCGAAGAAGCACGCCTCGTGCTGCATGAGGAAGCGCAGGAGCTGGACGCGCGCCGGATGGCCGAGGGCCTTGCAGAGCACCGCCAGCTCGTGGTCGGAGCGCTCGTCCCCCGCGTGCGGCGGGCGATGCGGATGCAGCGTGAGCGTGCGGGTCTTCGACATCTCGTCTCCGGGACGCGGTGGCGCCGGGGCGGGGCGGCCCCCGCGGCGGCTGTTATTCGTTATTCGACGAAATAAGAATAGCGACGGTTCCCGCCGCCGTCAACCACCCCCTGCGGGACGGCCCCGCGGTGTGCACGCGCGCACCAGGCCGGTGCGCCGCCGCCCATCGGCGCACGCGCCCCCTGTCGCCCAACGCGCGTGGTGCACCCTCGAGTCCACTCGACATCACCGCGCGGCCCCCCATTCATGCTCACTCCGGTGACGCCGATTGGGGAGGCACGTTCCCGAAGTACTGCGTCTCGCCGCGCGTGCGCGGCCCATCACAGGAGTTGGTTCCCATGCGTAGAATCTCCGTGCTTGTCCTGCTGGCCTTCGTCCTCGGCGCCACCACCCTCGCACCGGCGGCCCTCGCCCAGTCGCGCGGCATGGGCCGCCTCAACGGCGTCACCGTGTCGGAGTCGGGCGACCCGCTCGACGGCGTGGCGGTGAAGACGCCGACCAGCGGCGGCGATGTGCTGCAGGCCACGTCCACCGAGAAGGGGGCCTGGGCGCTCGGCGGCATCGGCAAAGGCGACTGGTCGGTCGAGTTCGCCAAGGCCGGCTACGAGACACGGCGCGTCCGCATCGTCGTCGAAAAGGAGACGCTCAAGCCCGAGGTCATCAAAGTCGTCCTCAAGCGGGCGTCCTGATCATTCGCCACGCCGCCGGTGATGGGCCGGGATCAGACCCCAGGGCGGCCGCCTGCACAAAACGGACGCGACGTTCTATCATGGACGTGTTGTGCGTCCGCTGATGCTCCTGGCCCTCACCGTCATGCTCGCCGTCACGGCGCATCCGGCGCCTGCCTCGCAGGCGCCGGGCGCCGCGGCGCTGACGATCCTCACGCGCGACGGCCAGCGCACCCTGCCCCTCACGACCCTCGCCAACCGCGACTACGTCACGATCGACGAGCTGGCAGGGCTCTTCAGGCTCACGGCGCGCGAGGACGACCTCGCGGGCGGCATGACGCTCACCTACGCCGGCCAGACGATCGTCCTGACCGCCGACCAGCCCGTCGTCTCGGTGGCGGGACGGCTCGTCTCCCTGCCCGCGCCGCCGCGCCGTCAGGGCGCCCGCTGGCTCGTCCCGGTCGAGTTCCTGCCGCAGGCGCTCGGCCTCATCTACCCGGAACGCCTCGATCTGCGGCGCGCCTCGCGCCTGCTCGTCCTCGGCGACCTGCGCGTGCCGCGCGTCGTCACCCGCATCCAGGCGGGGACGACCGGGGCGCAGGTGACCTTCGAGATCACGCCCACGACCACGGCCGAGGTCACGGCCGGGTCCGGCGGCCTCACCGTCCGCTTCGACGCGGATGCGATCGACCTGTCCGTGCCCACCCTGCCGGCGCAGACGTTCCTGTTGGCGGTGACGGCTGGCGACACGCCCACGACGGTGCGGCTGGCCACCGGCCCGCGCTTCAGCACCCACCGCGTGACGACCGTGCCCGCCGACGCCAGCTCGTCGCGGCTGGTCATCGAACTGCTGCCGGCCATCACGACGACCGAGCCCGACACACCAGCCGCCCCGTCCGCCTCCCTGCCGGCGCCCGCGACGCCGCCGCTGCTCGCGCCCGCACCGGCCACGGGGGTGCGGACGATCGTGATCGACCCGGGCCACGGCGGCGAGGAACTCGGCGCCCAGGGCCCCCGGGGCACGCTCGAGAAGACGGTCACGCTCGGCGTCGCGCGCCGGCTCCGCACGCTGATCGAGACGCGTCTCGGGCTTCGCGTCCTGCTCACGCGCGACGATGACCGGACGCTCGGCCTCGATGAGCGCGCGGCGCTGGCCAACAACAACCGCGCGGATCTGTTCATCAGCATCCACGCCAACGCCGCGGTGCGCGCCGCGGTGCGCGGCGCCGAGGTCTACTACCTCAGCCTCGATCGCGCGAGCCGCGAGGCGCAGCGCATCGCCGAAGGCCCGGCCACACGCCTCCCGGCGCTCGGCGGCGGCACACGGTCGATCGACCTCATCCTGTGGGAGGCCGCGCAGGCGCGGCATCTCGAGCAGTCGTCGGTGCTGGCCGGGCTCGTCGAGCAGGCGCTGCGGGGCCGCGTCGAGATGAGCCCCCACGCCGTGCAACAGGCGCCCTTCCGCGTCCTCGTCGGCGCCAACATGCCGGCCGTCCTCGTGGAGATCGGCTACCTCTCGAACGGCGAGCAGGAAACGGCGCTCGCCTCGGCGTCCTATCAGGACCAGATCGCGCAGGCGCTGTACGACGCCGTCGCGCGCTTCCGCGATCACGTCGAGCGCGGCAGCACCCCCACCCCCGGCGGCGGCGCACCCGAACCCCGATGACGCTCCGCACACTGGTCCTCAGCGCCGTGGTGGCCGTGGCGGCCCTCGGCTTCGGCTGGTCGCTGTTCACCGCGCTCGAGCGCTGGCTCGCGACCCCGCCTGCCGCCGTGGCGGATGGCGGGGGCGAGGCCGTCCTGGGGGTGGCCACGCCGGGCGACGACGTCGCCCGCATCACGGTGACGCTGTACTTCGCCTCGGCCGATGGCCTCGGCCTGCAGGGCGTCGAGTACCAGGTGCCGCTCGCCGCGACGCCGGCGGAACAGGCGCGCGCGATCGTCGAGGCGCAGCTCCGCACACGCCCGGCGGAGCCGCTGCTGGCCACGGTGCCGGAGGGCGTCACGCTGCGCGGCGTGTACCTCTCGGAGCGCGGCGACGCGTTCGTGGATCTGGACGGCGCCGTCCGCACCACCCATCCGGGCGGGTCGATGTACGAGCTGTTCACCATCTACGCGATCGTCAACGCCGTCACCGTCAACCTCCCGTCGGTGCCGGCCGTGCAGATCCTGATCGACGGCCAGGAGGTGGACACGCTCGCCGGCCACGTCGATCTGCGCCGCCCCCTGACACGCAACGACGCGCTGATTGTCGACTAGTGGAGTGTTGTTGACGATTTACTACCGGGCCGCCCGTTGGGCGGCCCGCCGAATCGCGGTTGAGCAGAGGCGCTGGGCGTACCGCTTCAGTCGATACACTCCACTAGTGGACGGTATCGACTGAAGCGGTATGCCCAGCGCTTCTGTTGAGCCGTGATTCTACGGGCCGCTCCACGGCCCGTAGTAAATCGTCAACGACACTCCCCTCGTACCCACGACGGACGCCAGTGCCGGTAGAATGATCGGCATGAGAGATCGCGCGCCGAACGAACTTCGCCCCACCCGCATCACGCCCCACTACCTCGCACACGCCGAAGGCTCCGTGCTGATCGAAGTCGGTGACACGCGCGTCATCTGCGCCGCCAGCGTCGAAGAGCGCGTGCCCCCGTTCCTGCGCGGCACCGGCAAGGGCTGGGTCACGGCGGAGTACGGCATGCTGCCTCGTGCCACGACGACCCGCACGACGCGCGAGGCGTCGCAGGGCAAGGTGGGCGGACGCACGATGGAGATCCAGCGGCTCATCGGCCGCTCGATGCGGTCGGTCGTGCGGCTCGAGCAACTCGGCGAGCGCACCGTCTGGCTCGACTGCGACGTCATTCAGGCGGACGGCGGCACGCGGACGGCGTCGATCACCGGCGCGTTCGTCGCGCTCGTGCTGGCACTCGGCCGGCTCCGCGAGCGTGAGGTGCTCCGCGCCATCCCGGTCGGCGACTACGTCGCCGCGACGAGCGTCGGGATCGTCGGCGGCATGCCGCTGCTGGACCTGGCCTACGAGGAGGATTCGAAGGCCGAGGTGGACATGAACATCGTCAAGACGGGCGACGGCCGCTTCATCGAGATCCAGGGCACGGCGGAGTCGGAGCCGTTCGGCGCCGAGGCGCTCACGGGCCTGCTGGATCTTGCGGACCAGGGCATCCGCCGGCTCATCGAGGAACAGCGCGCGATCGTCGGCACGATCCTCGGGCGGTAGGCGGCGATCAGCTTTCGGCGATCAGCTTGGCTCACCACAGTGCAGACCCTTCTACTGGCCACGACGAACGCCAACAAGATCCGGGAGATCCGGCAGCTGCTGGGGCCGGCCGGCGTCACGCTTGTCGATCTCGGCGCGTTCCCTGCCATCGCGGAACCCGAGGAGACGGGTGACACGTTCGAGGCCAACGCCCGGCTGAAGGCCGAGTACTACGCCGCCCACGCCGGGATGCTCACGGTGGCGGAAGACTCGGGGCTGGAGATCGATGCGCTCGGCGGCGAGCCGGGCGTGCGCTCCGCCCGCTTCCTGCGGCCCGATGCGACCTACCCCGAGCGGTTCGCCGAGATCGCACGGCGGCTCACGCACGTCCCCCGCGACCAACGGACCGCGCGCTTCGTCTGCGCCATCGCGGTCGTGGACGCCGGACAGGTCGTGTTCGAAACGCGCGGGACGGTCGAAGGCCTCATCGCCGACCGGCCGGCCGGCACGGGCGGCTTCGGGTACGACCCGATCTTCTTCCACCCACCCCTCGGCCTGACGCTCGCCGAGGCCGGCGACGAGAAGGCCGCCGTTAGCCACCGGGGTGAGGCGTTCCGGCGCCTGGCGGCCTGGCTCACCCAACCGTCAGGACTGAACGCCGGCTGACGGATCCGGCATCGCTGCACAACTTCAGCCCGCGCGGGTCCCGAACGCGGATGAACCCGTGCAGCTTCTTTACGCCAACGTCACGGCCCTGGGCTACTGTGGCCGCATGCTTGCACGAGTGGCCGGAACTGCGATCCGAGATGCCCTTGGGGGTACCATGACGACCCACACGCCTGCTGTCCTCCGCCGTCTGATCGCGACCGGCGCGCTCACGCTCCTCGCCCTTGCCACGTGGTTGCCGGGAACGGCACGCGTGTCGGCCCAGGGATCCGCGACCCTCGTCATCAGCCAGGTGTACGGCGGCGGCGGCAACACCGGCGCCACGCTGACGCACGACTTCATCGAGATCTTCAACCCCACGGCGTCCCCGGTGGACGTGACGGGCTGGTCGGTGCAGTACGCCTCGTCGGGCGGCACGAGCTGGCAGCGGACGCTGCTGGCCGGGGTCGTGCCCGCGGGCGGCTACTTCCTTGTGCAGCAGGCCCAGGGGAGCGGCGGCTCCACCCCGCTTCCCATGGCGGACGCGATCGGCACCATCCCGATGGCGGCGACCAGCGGCAAGGTCGCGCTCGTCTCCTCGAGCACGACGCTCGCCGGTGGGTGCCCGCTGGCGGACGTCGTGGACTTCGTCGGCTTCGGCACGTCGGCGACCTGCTTCGAGGGCGTGGCGGCCGCGCCCACGCTGTCGAACACGACGGCGGCGCTGCGGGCCGGGAACGGCTGTCTCGACACCAACAACAACGTGGCAGACTTCGCCACCGGCGCGCCGCTCCCGCGCAACAGCGCCTCGCCGACCCAGTCGTGCGCGCCGCCGACGGCGGTGATCAGCCAGGTGTTCGGCGGCGGCGGCAACGCCGGCGCGGTCTACACCCACGACTTCATCGAGATCTTCAACCCGGGCCCGGACAGCGTCTCGATGACCGGCTGGTCGGTGCAGTACGCCTCCTCAGCCGGAAGTTCCTGGCAGGTGACGCCGATCAACGGCAGCCTGCCGGCCGGCGGCTACTACCTCGTGCAACTCGCCGCCGGCGCCGGCGCCGTCGTCCCGCTGCCCACGCCGGATGCGACGGGCACGACGAACCTGTCGGCTGCCAGCGGCAAGGTGGCGCTCGTCGCCTCGACGGCGGGCCTGACGGGCCAGTGCCCCTCGAGCCCCGACCTGCTCGACTTCGTCGGGTTTGGGGTCGCCAACTGCTTCGAGGGCCTGGCGGCCGCGCCGACGCTGAACAACCAGACGGCGGCCTTCCGCCTGCAGGACGGCTGCGTCGACACGGACGACAACCGCGCCGACTTCTTCGCGGACGCCGCCGCGCCGCGCAACAGCGCCGCCCCGCGCCGCGACTGCGCC
The DNA here is from genome assembly GCA_030680175.1 of Vicinamibacterales bacterium. GTDB lineage: Bacteria > Acidobacteriota > Vicinamibacteria > Vicinamibacterales > UBA2999 > JAUXWO01. Next base: position 22,655 of record JAUXWO010000076.1, on the reverse strand, counting down.
GTCGACCCGACGCCGTTCGTGCTGATCCACGAGATCCAGGGCGCCGGCGCCACCTCCCCCTATGACGGCCAGGTCGTGTCGACCCAGGGCATCGTCACCGGGGTGAAGTTCAACGGCTTCTACCTGCAGTCGACGCCCGAGGATGAGGACGGCGACCCGCAGACATCGGAGGGCCTGCTCGTCTTCACGGGGAACGGGAACGTGCCGCCGCTGGCCGAGGTCGGCCACGTGCTGCGCCTGCGCGGCCGCGTGACGGAGTTCGCGCGCGCCAATGCCGCGTCGGTGACGGAGCTGACCAGCATCTCGGGCGTCGAGCTGCTCGCCGACGGCGCGACGCTGCCAGCGCCGGTGCCGGTGACACGTGCCGACCTCACCCCTGACGGCGGGCTGCTGCAGCTCGAACGCCTCGAGGGCATGCGCGTCTCGATGGATACGCTGGTGGCGGTCTCGCCCACACTCGGCAGCACCAACGAGCAGCAGTCCACCGGCACCGACAACGGGATCTTCTTCGCCGTCCTTGCTGGCGAAGCTCGTCCCTTCCGCGAGGCCGGCATCCAGGCGCCAGCGACACCGCCGGTGTGCGCCGCGGGCGCGCCGTGCGCCATCCCGGTGTTCGACGCCAACCCCGAGCGGGTCCGTGTCGACAGCCGCGGTCAGCTCGGCGCGCCGCTGCTCTCCGTGACGACCGGCACGGTCATCTCGAACGTCACCGGCATCCTCGACTACGACTTCGGCACATGGACGATCGTCCCGGATCCCGTGCCGGCCCTGACGGCCGTCGGCGGAATCGTCGCCGCGCCGGCGCCCGCACCCGGCGCGGAGCAGTTCACCGTCGCGTCCTTCAACCTGGAGCGCCTCTTCGACTCGGTGGCGCCGGGCCCGATCGTCACGCCCGAGGCGCTCGACCGACGGCTCGGCAAGGCGTCGCAGATCATCCGCGACTACCTCCACACGCCTGATGTCCTCGGCGTGCAGGAGGTCGAGAACCTCGCCGTGCTGCAGGCGCTGGCCGCGCGCGTCAACGCCGACGCGGTGGCCGGCGGCGGGCCGGATCCCGGCTACAGCGCCTACCTCGAGGAGGGCAACGACGTCGGCGGCATCGACGTGGGCTTCCTCGCCAGCGCGCGCGTCACGGTGCACGCGTTCGTGCAGTGGGGCGCCGGCGCCACCTACATCAACCCGCTCAACGGCCAGCCGGAGCTGTTGAACGATCGGCCCTCGATTTCGCTGCGCGGCACGATCACCGGCCCGCCGTCGCGCCTCCCCGCCGACGTCATCGTGGTGAACAACCACCTGCGGTCGCTGCTCGGCATGGACGAACCGGGCGGCGAGCGCGTGCGGGCCAAGCGCGCCGCGCAGGCCGAGTACCTGGCCGGGGTCCTGCACCAGCTGCAGTCGGCGTATCCGGCCACGCCCCTCGTCTCCGTGGGCGACTACAACGCGTTCGATATGAACGACGGCTACGTGGACGTGCTCGCCACGATCCGCGGCGTGCCAACGCCGCCCGAGGAGGTCGTCGTGGCCTCGCCGGATCTGCTGGACCCGGACTTCGCGAACGCGGCGCACCTGCTCCCCGCCGGCGAGCGCTACTCGTACGTCTTCGACGGCAACGCGCAGTCGCTGGACCACGTGCTCTACTCGACGAGCGCGGCGTCCTCGGTGGCCGGCTTCGGGCACGCGCGCGTCAACGCCGACTTCCCGCTCAGCTTCAAGAGCGACGGCACGCGCCCCGAGCGGGTCTCGGATCACGACCCGGCACTCGTGGCCTTCTGGCTGCCCGCCGACACGACGCCGCCGCAGATCCAGTCCCTCGTCCCGAGCGCGACGATGCTGTGGCCGCCGAACCATCAGATGGTGCCGATCACGCTGACGGTCAGCGCGACCGACAACCGGTCCACCGTCACGTGCGCCGTGACCGGCGTGTCGAGCAACGAGCCGGTGCTCGGACCGGGCGCCGGCCAGACGTCCCCGGACTGGATCATCGACGGAGCCCTGCGCGTGAGCCTGCGCGCCGAGCGGCAGGGCGGCGGCAGCGGCCGCATCTACACCGTGACGGTTGCCTGCGACGACGCGGCCGGCAACACGACGGCGACGCACACGACAGTCACCGTGCCCCACAGTCAGGGCCGGCGCCGCTGACACCCACCGGCCGGGATGCGCCTGGAGTCCATCACCCCGGCGCATCCTCTCCATGACAAGATTGAAGCCGACTTCCCGGCCTCGGGGGCATCCCGCTGAGGTAAGCTGAGCCCGTCCGGCGCCCAGGACAGCCCACGGGGAGAGGATGCTTCAGGAAGAACGATCCGAGCGCAGCCGTACCGTCATTCTCGACGCCGCGCTCGAGTTGTTTTCGCACCGGGGCTACGGCGCCACCAGCATCAGGGACATCGCGGGCGCGGCCGCCGTCTCGACCGGCAGCGTCTACCACCACTTCAAGGACAAGGAAGCGATCTTCCAGACGCTGCTCGACCAGTTCTGGGCGGCGACGGAGGAGAAGGACTTCCCGATGAACCGCGCGATCGAACAGGGGGCGTTTCCTGACGACCTTGCCGCGCTCGGCGAGGCCGCGCGCGAAATCATCACCAACTGGCGGCGCCACGTCACCTTGATCTACGTGGATGTCGTGGAGTTCGAAGGCCGTCACATCCACCGGTTCTACTCGGACCTGTCCCACCGCTTCGCCCGGATCTTCGAGGAACGCGGCGATGCCCCGAGGCTCGCCGCGCGCCTGCGCCCGGGCATCCCGCCCGAGGCGGCGCTGATGATGACGATGCGCGTCTTCATCTACTACTTCGTGGTCGAGCAGCTGTGGGGGGTGCCGAACCATTACGGCATGAGCAGCGACGAGGCGACCCGCATCATCACCGACGTGCTGAAGCACGGGATGCTCGTGCGCGACGCGTAGGACCGGCCTACGTCGCGGTCCGTCCGAGCTGGCGGAGTTCGTGCTCGATCGTGTGGCGCAACCCTTCCTCGAGCGACCGCGTCTCGAAGCCGAGCGCCTGATGCGCCTTGGCCGGCGAGGCCAGGTAGGTCGATCCGGCCAGCACGCGCAGCCCTTCGGCGGTCATCGAGGCCGGCACCTCCGTGACCCGCTCGACCAGCCCCATCACCGGCGACAGCGCCCGGAACACGATCGGCGGAATCGACAGCAGGGGCGGACGGCGTCCGGAGATCCGCGCCGCCGTGCGCACGGCATCGCGCATGGTATGTGCGGGTCCGGTCAGGATGTAGCTCTCGCCGGCCTGGCCGCGTTCCATCGCGAGGATGTGCCCGCGCGCCGTGTCCTCGATGTGGCCCCAGCAGTACGCGGTGCGGCCCGGCACGGCCGGCAGCCGGCCGCGCAGGTGCTGCACCCACAGCTGGCGAATGCCGCTCGTGTCCCCGGGCCCGTACACGACGCCCGGCTGCACGATCACCAGGGGCAGGCCCGCCTCGATGGCCGGGACCGCCACCTCGTAGTGCGCCTTCCACTTGGTGCGGCCGTACTCACTGTCGAACGGCCCGGCGAACCGGTACGTCTCGTCCACCACGCGCCCGCGGGTGTTGCCAAACACCGCGACGGTGCTTGTATAGACGCCCTTCGGGATCCCGAGCTCGCGCATCACGTCCAGCACGTGACGCGTGCCCTCCACGTTGATGCGCTCGGCGTCGGGGTTCCGCACCCCCACCTGGTACCACGCCGCCACGTGGAACACGCCGTCCACGCCCTCCATCGGCCGGCGGAGGCTCGCGCGATCGGTGATATCTCCCGTGTGCATCTCGACGCCGAGCGCCTTCAGGAACGTCGCGCGCGCCGGCGCCCGCACCAGTGCCACGACATCGTGCCCGCGCCCGAGGAGCTGCTTGACCAGCTCACCGCCGACGAAGCCCGTCGCCCCCGTCACGAAGTAGCGAGACATGGGGGAACATTAGCAGAATCTGGTGATCTCGTGATGTGGTGAGCTGGAGATCTGATGTACTGATGTGGGATGTGACGATCTGACTTCTGATCTATCGATCTGTCGATGTGTCGATGTGTCGATGTGTCGGCGGAACCCACCATCGTTGGCTGCGACGGCCCACTCGGTAGGGCGACAGATCGATCCGCGAGATCAACAGCGGCGCCACTGGAAGGTCAACAGGTAGATGGCGAGATCAACAGCTAGATCACAGTGACACCACCGGGAGATCTGAGGATCGCCACATCCATCACCAGATCACCACATCACGAGATCACCAGATTCGTCTTCGGTTCGTAACTGCACAGCGGATCTTCGCCGAGGGCGTTGCCGGTGGCGGCGTAGGCGCGGGAGCGGGAGCCGCCGCACAGCTCGCGGAACTCGCAGCGGCCACAGCGGCCGCCGAACCCGTCGGCGTTCCGGAGGTGCGTGAAGACCGGGTGGTCGCGATACACGTCGGCGAGCTGCGCCGTCCGGACGCTGCCGCAGGGCATCGGCAGGAAGCCGCTCGGGTAGATCGCGCCGACATGGTCGATGAAGACGAACCCGTTGCCGTCGTTCACCGCGCGCGTGGCGCGCAGCTGGGGTCGGCGGAACACGCCGGCCGCCTGTGGCGTGCCGGCGGCCGCGCGGGCCTGCTCGGCCTGCCAGATGACCCGGCGATAGTGCGGCGCCTCCGTCGTCTTGATCCCGAAGGGCACGCGCGACGACAGCTCGTCCAGCCACACCAGGACATCCTCGCACTCCGCCGACGAGATCTGGTCGAGGTCGCGGCCGCGGCCGGTCTGGATGAGGAAGAACACGGCCCAGAGCGTCAGCGGGAACTCCGCCACCCGCGCCGCCATCGCGCGCAGGCGCGGGAGCGTCGTGCGGCTCACGGTCGTGTTGATCTGCAGCGGCAGCCCGAGCTCGGCCACCGCGTCGATGATCTTCATCGTGTACATGTACGAACCGCGCACGCCGCGAAACAGATCGTGCGTGGCGGCGTCCGGCCCGTCGAGGCTGACGGCCACCCGGCTCAGCCCCGCCTGCTGCAGCTCCGCGAGGCGCGCCTTCGTCGGCGCCCCGGTGCCGCTCGGCGTCAGCGCGACGCTCACCCCCTGCGCGGTGGCGTAGCCGACGATCTCCACGAGGTCCTTGCGCCACATCGGGTCGCCGCCGGTGAGCACGAAGAGCGGCGAGGGCTCGCCGAATGCCTTCACCTGGTCGATCAGCCCGCACGCCTCGACCGTCGTCAGCTCGTTCGGGTCGCGTCGCGGGATGGCATCGGCGCGGCAGTGCACACACGCCAGCGCACACGCACGCGTCGCCTCCCAGATGACAATGAAGGGGGCGGCGGCGAAGTCGGAGGGGAACCGGCGCGGGCCGCCGGGCGCCGGCTGCGGGACAAGGGGGGCCGGGGAGGCAGACATGCTCCATCGTTCCCCGGGAGGGAGACGGAGGGTATGACGCCAGTCATACGGAGGCGCCGCGCCTTCGGCGCGGCGCTGTCAGCGCTCGCCTGTCAGCGATCGGCTGTCAGCGATCGGCTGTCGGCTTTCGGCGATCAGCGACCAGCTCCCGGCTTCTGCCGCCTTCTTTGAGGTCGGGGCGAAGGCGGCTAGAATGGATCCCGGGTCGGGGCGTGGCTCAGCCTGGTAGAGCGTCCGCTTTGGGAGCGGAATGTCGCTGGTTCGAATCCAGTCGCCCCGACCAGATCAGACAGGGTCCATTCCGGAGACATGTTTGTCTGCGGGCGCCTCACCGGCGCCGCCCCATGGCCGCGCCGATGAGGGCACCTCCTCACGTCAGTCGAGCCGCCGTCCCACGGATGTGGCGCAGCCGGTGAACACGACTTGTCCCATGGTGTTCACGACCTCGCTCGACACCTGGGCCTCGAACGTCGCTCCCTCGCGGTCGAGCGTGATCTCCTGCGTGATCCGCTGCCGGCCGCTCAGGGTGCCGGTAGGACTGAACGTGAAGGCCTCCGTGCGGGCCGCGAAGGTGCGGCCTCTCAGGCGCTGCCAGAGGCCGAGGCCGGTGCTCCGCGCCGCCGGGCTCATCCCTCCGTCCGAAGTCGTGACCGTCCCGCCCTGCGCGAACGTCGCCAGCGCAGGAAACGGGCTCAGCAACGCGTCGCCTGTGAGGCAATGGCGCACGGTGATTTCCACCCGCCACGAGCCCTGAAGGGTGGCGGCCGGCGACTGGCTCCCTGCCCCTCCGAGCGACTCTGGTCCGGCCGCCACGACCGAGCCCGCCCCAAGCCCGATGGTCAGGGCCACTGCGATCGCCACGTGTTGACCAGCCGTACGTCCGATGCGTGTTCTCATGATTCTCTCCCTTTGCGTTCCGAGACATCCCCGGGGAGTGCCGTTAGGGGTTACTCTGGACCGCGGAGCCCATGAAGGTCTTTAATTCCGGCGTGAAACGGTCCTGAAAATCGTGAAACCGGCTGATCTCGACTCGCCTCGCGTGTACCTGTTCGGTGATTTCCGTCTGGACGCTGATAGGCGACGCCTCGAAAAGGCCGGTCAGCCCGTCCCGCTCACGCCGAAGATCTTCGACACGCTGCTGTTTCTGGTCGAGCATCGCGGACGGGTGCTCACCAAGGACGAGCTGCTCACGGCGTTGTGGCCGGATGTGGCGGTCGAGGAAAACAACCTCGGACAGGCGATCAGCAAGTTGCGCCAGGTGCTCGGAGAAGCCCCCGGCGACAACCGGTTCATCGTCACCGTGTCCGGGCAGGGATACCGTTTCGCCGCCGACGTGACGGCAGCGGCCCCCGCCGCTTCGGTGCAGGTCGCCTCGGATGCTGCGCCTGGACGCCGGACGCGTGCCTGGGCGGTTGCCGCGATCGGCGCGGCAGCAGCGGCATTGGTCGCGTTCGCTGTCTCGTTCTCGTTCCGCACCGCGGACGACGCCGGCGCGCTCGCGCCGCCGCGCACGCTTGCCGTGCTGCCGTTCAAGCCGCTGGTATCGGGCACGCGCAACGAAGCACTCGAATTCGGGATGGCCGATAGCCTCATCGGCAGGCTGGGGCACCTACGGGACCTCACGGTGCGCCCACTCGCGGCCGTGCGGCGATTCGGCGATCCCACAGAGGACCCGCTGGCGGCTGGCCGTGAACTCGGCGTGGACGCGATCCTCGATGGCCACATCCACCGCGACGAGGACCGGATTCGGGTCACCGTTCGCCTGGTTCGGGTGGCCGACGAGCGACAGCTCTGGGCCGGCCAGTTCGACGAGCCGCTCACAGGCATCTTCAGCATTCAGGATGCCATCTCCGAACGGATCACGCGCGAGCTCGCCGTGCAGCTGAGCGCGGAGGAGTCAGCGAGCGTCACGCGTTCCCCGACGACGAACCCGGCCGCGTACGAGGCCTATCTGCGGGGCCGCTTCTTCATCAGCCTCGCGCAGCCGCGCAACGCCATCGAGATGTTCGAGCAGGCCGTGCAACTCGATCGAGGGTTTGCGCGAGCTCATGCGGGGCTGGCCGACACGCTCAGCCGCGTGCCCATTGCCACCGACGCCTCCCCGAGGGAACCGATGATGCGGGCCAGGGCGGCTGCGCTCGAAGCGCTGCGGCTCGACGACCGCCTTGGTGAGGCCTACACCGCTCTTGGCTGGGTCGCGTTTTACTACGACTGGGACTGGGCCGCCAGCGAACGCCAGTTCCGACGCGCGCTCGAGCTCGATCCCCTGGATTTCTCGGCGCGCCTCGGCTATGCACACCTGCTCTCGAACACCGGCCGTGCCGAGGAAGCGATCACCCAGGTCGATCAGGCGCTCGCCGCCGACCCGCTGTCGCCCCTGGCCGGCACGTTGCGCGGCCAGTTCCTCTTTCACGCGGGTCGTGTCGACGAGGCCGCGGGCCAGCTGCGGGGCCTCATCGAAACGAACCCGGGGTTCTGGATTGCCCACAGCGTCCTCGGCCAGCTGCAGCTCGACGCCCGTCAGATCGAGGAGGCCATCGCCTCGTTCCAGAAGGCCGGCGGCGGGGGCGGTGTCTGGGCACCGCTGGCCCTCGAAGGCCACGCTCATGCCGTGGCAGGAGACCCGGGGCGGGCACAGGCGATCCTTGGAATGCTGACGCGGACTGAGCACGCCGCGGCCCCGCCGTCTCTCGTCGCGCTCGTGCACCTCGGGCTGGGCGACCGGCTGCAGGCGCTGACCTGGCTCGAGCGCGCCTACGCGGAGAAGGATGTGCGAATGGTCTTTCTCGGTGTCGATCCAGCCTGGGTGCCACTGCGACGCGAGCCCCGATTCGAGGCGCTGCTCACCAGGATGGGGCTAAGGCGATGATACATCTGACGATGTCGTGATGTGGTGATGTGGTGATCGAATGCGTCGATGTGAAGATCGGTCAATCCAGCTTCTGATCTCGCGACCGCCGCGCGGCCGCGATGCGCACATGAGATCACGAGATAGATCTGACATCTGACATCGCACATCCGAGATCACCACATCACGACATCACCACGTCAGCAGATGTCGTGATCTATCTATCTGCCTGCCGCCTTCCGCCCAAGCCTGATCATCTCCTCGGCCGGCGGCCCCTGTCCGAGCAGCGCAAGGAAGCCTTCGGCGACGCGCTTCTCGACGTCGGCCGGGGAGGCGGTGAGCATGTTGGGCAGGCCGACGCGCTTGCTCTCGGCCAGGATGGCCTGGTTGCCGGCTTCCGCGGCCACGCGGTCGCCCTTGAGCGCACCGGTCAGGCTGCCGATCCCGCACGCGAGGATGCTGATGCCGGGCGTGTCCGCGATCTGCGCTGCCTGCGCCAGGGCGTCCGGATCCTCGATCATGATCATCGCCAGCTTGTCCCCGCCGCGGTTCTTCGGCGTCCAGATGTTCACGCCGGTCTCCTTGAAGAACCCGGCAACGAGCTGCGCCTCCTCGACGCTGCGCACGTGCGGCACCGTGACGCCGTCGGCGCCGCGCGCAAACACTTCCTTGATCCGCGCCCGTGTCACCTCGGCGCCTGCCGCCTCGACGGTCGGGATGCGAACGAGCAGCATCTTGCGACCCACGGCCTTCGGACTCCGCAGGCCTTCGGCGATCGCCGTGATGGCGTCGGGGTCGTAGCTGCCTTCGAGGTTGAGGAAGACATAGTCATAGAGCGGGTTCATCGCGAGCCGCTCGCCACCCTCGCGCGTGTACAGCGGCGCCGGGCGCGGGGTGCCGGGCGCCGGCGGCCCGCCCTGTCCACGCGGCGGCGCGGGGTTCTCATTCGGCACGAAGACACCGAATGCCGTCTTCCCCGATTCCCACACGTCGAGAATCGGCAGTCGTCCCTGCGCCTGGGCAGGCGCCGCCACCACACACGCCGCCACCGCCACCACCGCCACCACCCACGTCCTGAACGTCATCGGTCTCTCCTGGTCCACACGCTATCGGCTATCGGCTGTCAGCAATCGGCTTTCCGCTCTCGGCGATCGGCTCTCGGCGATCGGCTGTCGGCGATCGGCTATCGGCTATCGGCTATCGGCTGTCAGCAATCAGCTATCAGCTTTCGGCTCTCGGCTCTCGGCTCTCGGCGATCGGCTATCGGCTATCGGCTATCGGCTATCGGCTAGCCAATCCGTTGATCTTGCTCCGGCCCAATCTGCAATCTGCAATCTACGATCTGCAATGAATCGATCAGCGCATGGAGTCGAACAGCTCGACGTGGCGCTCGACCACGCGGCGGATTTCCGCCGGGTCTGGTTCGAGCGACCACTCGCCTTCTTCGGAGGTCCCGCCGAGGATGATCCCGTCGCTGCGCGGCATCATGTGGAGGAAGCCGCCCGGGGTGTTGCGGTCGGTCCGGACGCCGCCATTGGTGGCGTACTGGACCTCCGGCTGCGGCACGAGCACCACGAGTTGCCCGCGCAGGGGCGTGAGCTCCTGGTCGCCGACGAGATCCCGCGCGCCGAGCCCCGCGCAGTTGACCACCACGGGCGCGCCGAGCGCCGCCACCTCGCGCAGCGACGCGAAGCGCCGGACCACCACGCGGCCGCCGAGGACGAGGAAATCGCGCAGGGCGGCGTCGAGGAAGATCGACGGCTCGAAGCGCATCTCGTCGCGGCGCACCGCGTACGTCATCGGAAAGGGATGCTCGCCGGGTCCGAGCAGCTCGCGCGCGGCCCGCACCTCGTCCGGGAGCAGCGGGTTGGCCCCGGCGGCCGACCCGGCAGTGTCGGTCGGCGCGTAGTTCGGGACCCACGAGACGCCCCAGTGCGGCCCCACCAGCAGCTGCCAGTGACGGTAGGCGATGGTCACCGCGCGGCGGAACTGCGCCTCCCACGCCGGGGACCGGGTCGCGAAGTTCACGAGCCCCGAGGTCGGCGTGAAGCCGGCCAGCGCCATGTTCGAGGTCGTCTCCGGCGGGAGGCTCGCGGCGTAGATGGTGACGTCGACGCCGCGCCGCTGGAGCTGCAGCGCCGTGGTGAGGCCGACGACGCCGGCGCCAATCACGACGGCGCGGCGGTGGCCCGTCTCGAGCGCCAGCTCCGTGGCCATCAGGCCCGTGCCCCACGAGAGCGACCAGCCGGCGCCCCCGTGCCCGTAGTTGTGCACCAGGGTCGTGTCGTCGAGGCGCTCGGCCCTGAGCACGAAGCCCGACGGACGATACGGCCGGAGGCCGACCGTCGTGCGAATCACGCGTTCGAGCGAGGCGTGGACGCGCGGCAGGCGCACCATCGGACGGGCCGCCCGCACGGGCGCCACTGTGGCCGCGGGCCGCGTCGCGCAGCCCCCGAGGACGAGGCCCAGCGCCGCGGTGGTCCCACTTTTGAGTGCAGCTCGGCGGTTCATGGGCCTCATCTTGCCACGACTTCGCGCCCGTCGTGGCCCTAGAATCGCAGCAGGCGTGTCACCTTCGCCACAAACGCGCGGTTGCGAAGCGATCCGCCGCCCTGCACCCGTCGCAGCGTGTCGTGTTCGTCGGTCCAGACGAGGAACACCTCGCTCCCGGCCCGGTACTCCCAGCGGAAGCGTACGTTGCTGCTGAACAGCCGGTCGCTCGAGTTGTACTGGAGCAGCGCGCTCGCGAACATGCGCGGGGAGAAGCCGTAGTCGATCCGCGACCGGACGAGCGTCGTCGTGAACTCACCGGCAGGCAGGTCCACCTTGTTGAGCGAGACGCTCGGCTCCAGCGAGAAGCGCTGGCTGACGCTCACGCGGCCGCCGCTGTAGCTGGCCACGGTGATCGTGCCGTCGTAGAAGCCGCCCTGCTGCAGCGCGAACGTGCCCGACAGGCGCCGTTGCGCCCCGAGCTGGTACGACACCCGCGCATCCGTGAACGTATATCCCCCTGGGGCAATGACGACGCCCGGGCGGACGGCGAAGGGCCTGAAGAGCCCCTCGTAGGTGTGGTCGACGTTGATGGTGAACTGGTCGCTGTTCTCGAACTCGGTGTTGAACCGGCCCGACTGGATGCGCGTCTCGACGTCACCGGCGCCGTTTTCGAAGTACTCGACGTCCGCCTGGACGCTGAACTTCCGCACCGCGCGGAGGCGCGCCGGACGCGGGCTGAATCGCAGCTGCGCATACGACCGGGTGAAGTCGTCGCGCCGCAGGAATCCGACCTCGGGGTTGAACGCGTCGCCCACCTTGAGGTACTCGGCCTGAGCGCCGTAGCGGTCGGCGTTGTAGTTCATGCGCGCCTGGTAGCTCTCGTTGTCGCCGTCCAGCCCCTCGGACTCGGTGCGCGCCCAGTAGGCCGACGCCGTCACGTTCTGGTAGAACGAAAACGACCCGTCCACGCCGTAGGCCTGGTTGGCGCCGCCGCCCGTGGCCGAGACCGACCGGTTCGTGAACATCGCCCCGACGGTGCTGCGGCGCAGGATGTCGCGCTTCACGCGGAGCACGGTGAAGTTGGTCGACGGCGTCCCCGAGAGTTCCTCGTCGCCGGCCTGGATGTTCATCACGCCCACACCGAAGTTCCCGACCTTGCCGGTGAGGCGGCCGCCGGCATCGATGGGGACGACGCGGCCGGCGTTCAGCCCGATGCGGCGGCTGTAGAACAGGTACGGCGTGTCGCTCGTGCCCCCGCCGGGGCCGCCGGCACCCGTGCCCCCGCGGCCGAAGTCGAACACGCCGCGCCCCTCGAGAAAGAAGTCACGCTTCTCCGGGAAGAAGAGGCTGAAGCGCGTCAGGTTCACCTGCTGCTCGTCGATCTCGACCTGGGCGAAGTCCGTGTTGAAGGTGAAGTCCGCGGTCAGGTTCGCCGTGACGCCGTACTTCACGTCGCCGCCGAAGGCCGCGTTCAGGTCGTTCGAGAGCGACGGCACGCGTGCCCGGTCGGTCTCGCTGCGGCCGATGACGTACGGCTTGAGCTCGAAGTTCTTGCTGGCGGCGGGCAGGTCGAGGCCGACCAGCGTGCCCGCCGCGGAGATGCGGTTCAACGCCTGCGGACCGGCCATGGAGGCCGGCGCGGGCGACAGGTAGGCCCACTCGTTCTTGCGCCGGATCGACCGCCGCATCTGGATGCCCCAGGTCTGGTTCGTGCCGGAGCGGTAGCGCAGCGTCTTGAAGGGGATGGCCATCTCGATCGTCCAGCCCCCCTCGAAGCGCCCCGTCCGCACCTCCCAGACCGGATTCCAGTCCGTGTTCGACTGCCCCTCGTCGATCACCGAATAGTCGGCGAGCGCGCCGAGCGGATTGCTGTAGAACATGAACCCGCTGCGCCGATCGTAGAACGTGTCGAACATGACGCCGAGGTGATCGTTGTTGCGCAGCTGGTTCGTGTCACGCCGGAGCTCGTTCGCCACCCACTGCTCCGGCGGGGCCGAATCCCACACGCGGGCCGACACGTAGATATGGCTGTCGTCGAACGAGATCCACACGTCGGTGCGCTCCGACGCCTCCGCCCCCGTCTCCGGCACGACCTGGATGAACCCGCCGAAGGGCGGCACGGTGCTGTAGATCGCCTCGTCGAGCTGCCCGTCGACCCTGAGCGGTTCCGTCAGCTTGATGGCGCGCACCGTGGGACGGCGCAACGCGTCACGCGTGATGGTTTCGGGCGGCACCGGCCGCGGCGACCCGTCGATGACGACGGCGCCCCCGGCGGCCGGCTGCGCCGCAGACCGGGCGGGCAGGCCCGCGAGGATCAGGGTGCAGGCGGCCACGCACGGCAGGACACGGCGCAGGACGAGGGCAAGGGACGAACGAGGCGGCTGGCTGATCGGCAAGGGACTCGGCGGGGCTAGACGGATCAAATGGGGATGTCGCAGGCCTGTGGCTCCTTGCACGACGGGCCGCTCCTCGATGGAGCGGCCCGTGCGGTGCGTGGAGTTCAGGCGCCCGCGCGTGCGGACACCGGCCTGGACGGCTAGTCGGTGGCGGTGGTCACGCTGTTGAGGTCCAGCGGGGCCGTGCTGTCGCCGAAGGAGGCGAGGTCGTCCATGCCGAGGGCGTGGACGGCCGTCAGCATCGGGTTGGCCATCGGCGTGCCGTCGGCCGCCTTGATGTGGATGCCGCCCTTCAGCCGCCCGCCGGCGTGGCCCGCGAAGAACAGCGGGCAGCGCTTGTGGTTGTGGACGTTCGAGTCGCCCATCGGCGAGCCGTAGATCACGAGGCTGTTGTCCAGGAGCGAACGGTCGCCGTCGGGCGTGTTCTTCAGCTTCTCCAGGAAGTAGGGCATCATGCTCAGGTGGTACTTGTTGATGGCCGCAAACTGCGTGATGCGGTCCTCGCGCCCCTGGTGGTGTGACGCCGAGTGGAACGCCGTGCGGACGCCGCTGTCGGGGAACACGCGGTTCGACGCGTCCCGGCCCAGCTTGAAGGCGAACACGCGGGTGATGTCGGACGCGAAGGCCACGACCTGCAGGTCGAACATCAGCTTGACGTGCTCCTCGAAGTCGTCGGGCACGCCGATCGGCGCCTCGGGCAGCTCACGCATCTCGCCGCTGGCGTTATAGGCCTCGACCTTCTGGATGCGGCGCTCGATCTCGCGCACATCCTCGAGGTAGTCGGCCAGCCGCGCGCGGTCGGCGGCGCCGAGATCCTTGCGCAGGCGCGAGACCGACTCGCTCACCCAGTCCAGGATGCTGCGGTCCTCGGCCCGGCGCGCCGATCGCTCGGCGGCCGTCGCGCCGACGCCGAAGAGCTGGTCGAAGACGTAGCGCGGGTCGCGGACCATCGGCAGCGGCTGCGTCGCCGACGCCCAGCTGATCGAGTCGGTGTAGACGCACGAGTAGCCGTAGGAGCAGCCGCCCGCCTGGTCCACGTTCTCGATGCAGAGCTGCATCGACGGGATCGGCGTGTCCTGCCCGAAGCGCTGCGCGTACATCTGGTCGAGCGAGGTGGCCACGAACACGTCGGAGCCCTGCGTCTGCTTCGGCTTCGACTGGGTCAGGAACACGGCGCTCGACCGGAAGTGGTCGCCGCCGATTTCCGCCAGTTCGAACGCCTCGGCCATCCGCACGTCGGTGTTGCTGACGATCGTCAGGTGCTCCTTGAACGGGTCCAGCGGGCTCAGCGTGCTCGGCGTCAGGTCGAACTCGCGGCCGACCGCGGCCGGCGCGAACATGTGCTGCTGGATGCCGTACGTCGTGCTGCCGGCCGAGCCATGTACCATCTCGATCGCGGCGAGCCGCGTGCGGGGCGCCGCCGCCGTCTGCGCCGTCGCCGTGCCCGCGGGCACCATCGCCTCGAGCAACGGGAGGGCGACCGTCACCCCCATGCCGCGCAGCACCGTGCGGCGGGACATGTGATTCTTCGTGATGTACATCGCGTCTACTCCTCGACGGGGTTGTGGAACGTAGGGACTCGAAACTCGGCTACCGGCGGTGGCTCGCCATCATGTCCAGGTCCGTCATCTCGACGGCCCGGCCCATGCGGAAGGCGGGGCTGTTGACGACGCCCATGATGTAGGCGGTCATCGTGTGGCCCTCGGCCGCCGCATCGCGCACGAGCGCGCGCACGGTCGGCATGTCGTACGCCTCGACCCGGCGCCCGAGCGCGTAGGTCATCAGGCTCTCGGTGAAGCTCATGAGCACGACATCCTGGTGCTTCAGGAGCGCGTTGCGCAGGCCCGCCGGGCCGTTCATCTTCGTGCCGTCGTAGAGGTCGCCCGACGAATCGATCGGCACCTCGTTGTCCTTGATGCGCCAGGCGCCCGTCACGTCGAAGTTCTCGAGGGCGAGGCCGAGCGGATCGATCACGCGGTGGCACGACGTGCACGCCGGGTTCGCCCGGTGCTGCTCCATCTTCTCGCGCACCGACAGCAGGCGCCCCCCCGCCGAGGCGCCGACCTCTTCGAGCGCCGGGACGTTCGGCGGCGGCGGCGGCGGCTCGGTGCCGAGCAGCACCTCCATCACCCACAGCCCGCGGCGCACCGGTGACGTGCGGTCGGCAATCGAGGTCATCGCCAGGATGCTGCCCTGGCCGAGCAGCCCGCGCCGCTCGTCCGGCACCGGCACGCGCCGGAAGCCGTTGCCGGTCACCTGGCCGAACCCGTAGTGCTGCGACAGCCGTTCGTTGAGGAACGTGTAGTCGGCCGTGAGCAGGTCCAGCACGCTGCGGTTCTCGCGCACGATGCTGTCGAACAGCAGTTCGGTCTCGCGGCGGAAGCTGGCCGCGAGCGTGTCGTCGTACTGCGGGAAGTGCAGGTAGTCGGGAATCAGCTGGTCGAGGTCCTGCAGCCGCAGCCACTGGGCCCCGAAGCGCGTCGACATCGCCTCGGACCGCGGATCCGCAAGCATCCGCGCGACCTGCGCCCGCAGCACCCGGGGCGTCGACAGGCGGTTCTCGGAGGCCACCTGCAGCAGTTCGGTGTCCGGCACGGTGCCCCAGAGGAAGAACGAGAGGCGCGAGGCCAGGTCGAGATCCGTCAGGCGGTAGTTCTCGCCCGCGCGCAGCGCGCCCGGCGCGTGCTCTGTGCGGAAGAGGAACTGCGGGCTCGCGAGGATCGCCTGGACCGCGAAGCGGATGCCGCTCTCGAAGTCGCCGGCGTCGGCGCGGCCGCGCTCGTAGAAGCCCATCAGGCCCTCGAAGTCCTCGGCGCCCACGGGCGCCCGGAACGCCTGCGTGGCCAGCCGGCGCACGATCTCCGCCGCGCACGGCGCCTCTTCCGCCGCCGTCGTCGGACGGCACGTGAAGATGCGGCGGCGGCTCGGCGAATCCGAGATGCCCGTCACGCTGAGGGGGCCGCGGACCGTGAAGTCGCGCAGGTGCGGCAGCACCGTGATCCCGAGGCCGATGCTCACGTCGGCCAGCGTGTTCTCGATCGGCGCCAGCAGGTCGTCCGGCGGCGCCTCGAAGTTGCTCACGAACGCCGCCGACACCCGCTGCGACCCCGCCTGCACGTAGATGGGCGGCGTCTCGGGCTCGAGGTTGTTCGCCGGGTCGGACTCGCTCATCCGCACGTTGAGCGGCAGCAGGGCCGCGCGCTCGCCGTTGATGGAGATCTCGACCACCTCCGTCAGCGACATCGCGCCGACCGTGGAGCGGCCGAACAGCCCGCCGAGCGGCTCGTTGTGCAGGTTGATCTTGAAGACGTACTGGCCGTCGGCCGGGAACGTGTGCACCACCGAGATGCCGCCGCGCGTGCCGATGGGCGCGCCCTCGACGTGCCGCATCTGCGACATCGTCCGGCCCACCTTGTAGGTGGTCGACCCGGCGGACGCGCCGCGGTCGCCGACCGCCAGCCGGCTGATGTGGCTCGCGGCGCGCAGGTAGCCTTCCATCACCGTGGCCGACGAGGCCTGCACGTCCGCGACGTTGTCGAAGCCGCCGCTGATCGTGTCGGAGGGGAGAAACGCCGTGACGTCGACGGGCAGGTCGAGCAGCTCCTGGACCGCGCGCGTGTACTCGGCGCGGTTCAGCCGCTGGAAGGGACGCGTGCCGGGGTTCGGGTTCGTCGCGGCCGCGCGGTCGATCCGGGTCTCGAGCGCGGTCACCAGCGCGAGCAGGCCGTCGCCCTCCGGGCGCTTCGCGTTGGCCGGCGGCATCATGCCCGTCCGCAGCTTGCGGATCATCTTCTCGGCTTCGCCGGCGTGCTCGACCACCTTCGCCGCGTCGAACGACGCCAGCGACAACCCGCCGGCCTTCGCGCGATCGCTGTGGCAGGTGCCGCAGTACTGCGCCACCATCTGGTTCTGCTGCTCGACGGTCAGGGAGGATGCCGTTGCGGCCGAGGCCGGCGCGGCCACGCGCGAGCGCGCCATACGCGGCGCCGTCGCCGCCGGCGCGGGCACCGCCTGCACCTCGACGGCCTCCACGGCGTCCCGCCGCTCCGCGGCCGGCTCGCTGGCCGCCAGGCCCAATCCGAACGCGGCCACCGCCGCGCCGAGCATCCCGACAATCAGTCTCTTCATGCCTCGTCCCTGTGACGCCAACCCGTGCGTACAGACCTGTTTAGGGCTCCTGTACCGTTCCCCCGAAGTATACGGGGGGCACGGCAGGGCTGTCCCGGCATTTTTCGTCTTGGGTTGTAATGTTTTGTCTCTGCCGAAGGCCGCAAATAGCAGCGGTTTCAGCAGGTTAGCGTGCACCGCCCCGCCGGACGATGCACGCCTGCCGGCGATCCAGCTATCGGCTGTCTGCGCCTGGCCCGTTCAGGTTGAGGGGCGCGGTGCTGTCCCCGAACGCCTGCACGTCCTCGAGGCCCAGCACGTGGAGGACGCTGAGCATGGCATTGGCCATCGGGGTGCCATCCGGCGTGACGAGGTGGTGGCCGCCCGTGAGCGCCCCGCCCGCGTGCCCGGCCAGGAACAGCGGGCAGCGCTTGTGGTTGTGGACGTTGGGGTTCCCCATCGGGGAGCCGTAGAGCACGAGCGTGTTGTCGAGCAGCGTGCCGTCGCCGTCGGGGGTCGCCTTCAGCTTCTCGAGGAAATACGGGATGAGCCCGACGTGGTACGTGTTGATCTTCTGGAACTCCGTGATCCGGTCCTCGCGCTCCTGGTGGTGGGAGGCGGGGTGGAAGCCGGTCGAGACGCCGCTCTCCGGGTAGACGCGGCCCGAGGCATCGCGGCCCATCTTGAACGAGAAGACCCGCGTGATGTCGGAGGCGAACGCCACGACCTGCAGGTCGAACATCAGCGTCACGTGGTCCGTGAAGGAGTCCGGCACGCCGATCGGCGCCTCGGGCATCTCGCGGCTCTCGCCGCTCGCGTTCCGCGCCTCGATGGCCTGGATGCGGCGTTCGATCTCGCGGATGTTCTCGAGGTACTCGCCGAGCCGGACGCGGTCGGCCGGCCCGAGATCCTGGCGCAGCCGCGCGACCTCGCCCGTGATCCAGTCGAGGATGCTGCTCGTATTGGCGCGCCGCTCGGCGCGGTCCTCGGGCGTGGCGCCGATGCCGAAGAGCTGGTCGAAGGCGAAGCGCGGATCGCGCACCATCGGCAGCGGCTGGCTCGGCGTGGCCCAGCTGATCGTGTCGGTGTAGACGCACGAGTAGCCGTAGGAGCAGCCGCCCGCCTGATCCACGTTCTCGATGCAGAGCTGCATCGAGGGGATCGCCGTCTCGCGGCCCACCCGCTGCGCGTAGAGCTGGTCGAGCGAGGTCCCGACGCGCACATCCGACCCCTGCGTCTGCCGCGGGTGCGCCTGCGTCAGGAACACGGCGCTCGATCGGAAGTGATCGCCGCCGATCTCGGGCAGGTCGAACGCCTCGGCGTTCCGCACATCGGTGTTGCTGATGATGGTCAGCGCCTCCCGGAACGGCTCGAGCGGCTTCAGGCTCGTCGGCCCGAGGTCGAACGCGCGCCCCGCCGCCGCGGGCGACCACATGTGCTTCGACGCGCCGTAGGTCGTGGCGCCGGCCGATCCGTGCACCATCTCGATCGCGGCCAGTCGCGTACGCCCCGTGGCCCGCGTCCCCGCCCACGCCGTGCGCGCCGGCAGCATGGCATCG
This sequence comes from Vicinamibacterales bacterium, assembly GCA_030680175.1. Classification (GTDB taxonomy): domain Bacteria; phylum Acidobacteriota; class Vicinamibacteria; order Vicinamibacterales; family UBA2999; genus JAUXWO01. The sequence continues at coordinate 3,899 of JAUXWO010000076.1, read as the reverse complement.
AGCAAGGGCAACGACACGCCCACGCCCATGCCCTTCAGGACGGTTCGCCTCGACAGGTGTCGCTTAGTCAGGTAGCTCACGGTGGTCTCCAGGCTATCGGCTATCGGCTATCGGCTCTCGGCTATCGGCTTTCGGCTCTCGGATTTCGGCTCTTGTGCAAATCGTTCGATCTATCGATCTTGCTCTGGACCAATCTGCAATCTGCAATCTGCAATCTGCAATTCAATTCGTCTGCCGGCTCATGCGGAAGGCCGGGCTGGCGACGATGGCACGCACGAACGACGAGAGACGGTAGTCCTCGGCCGCCGCGCTGCGGACGATGCGGCGGACCGTCGGCATGTCGGGGGCCTCGACGCGGCGGCCCAGCGCGTAGGTCATCAGGCTCTCGGTGAAGCTCAACACGATCGCATCCTGATGCGTCAGGAGCGCGGCGCGCAGTCCGGCCGGGCCGTCGATGGGCGTGCCGTCGTACAGCTGCCCCGCCGTCTCCACCGGCACGCCGTGGTCCTTGATCCGCCACTTGCCGGTGACGTCGTAGTTCTCGAGCGCGAGCCCGAGCGGATCGATCACGCGATGGCACGACGTGCACGCCGGGTTCGCACGGTGCTCCTCCATGCGCTCACGCACGGTGAGCAGCCGGCCGCCGTGCCCGACCTTGGCCTCTTCGAGTTCCGGCACATTCGGCGGCGGCGCGGGCGGCGGCGATCCCAGCAGCACCTCCATCACCCATCGTCCGCGGTTGACCGGCGACGTGCGGTCGGCGGTGGAGGTCTGGAGCAGCATGCTGCCGTGGCCCAGAATCCCCCGCCGCTCCGGGGGCATCGCCACGCGGCGGAAGTGGCTGCCGTTGATGTTCGGGATGCCGTAGTGGCGCGCCACGCGCTCGTTCACGTAGCTCCAGTCGGCCGTGAGCAGATCGAGCAGGCTCCGGTCCTCGCGCACCAGGCTGTCGAAGAAGAGCTCGGTCTCGCGCCGCAGCGCCTCCGCCAGCGACAGATCCCAGTGGGGATACGCGAGGGAGTCGGGACGCACCTTGTCCACATCCTGCAGGCGCAGCCACTGCCCGGCAAAGCGCGTCGCCAGCGCCTCGGATCGCGGGTCGGCGAGCAGGCGCCGCACCTCGGCGTCGAGCCCGGCCGTCGTGTCGAGGCGCCCGCGCGAGGCCGCCTCGATCAGGGCGGCGTCTGGAGCCGTCCCCCACAGGAAGAACGACAGGCGCGAGGCGAGGTCGTGCCCGGACACGGGATAGGTCTGCCCCGCCCGGAGCGCGGCCGGCGCCCGCTCCATCCGGAAGATGAACCGCGGGCTGGCGAGCAGCGCCTCGATCGCCATGCGCACGCCGGGCTCGAACCCGCCCTTCGCGCGGCCGAGTTCGTAGAACCGCATCAGCCCTTCGAAGTCCTCGGCGCTCACGGGGCCGCGGTAGGCCTGTCCCGCCAGCCGGCGGATGATCGCCGCCGCGCAGGCGGCCTCGTCGCCGCTGCCGGTCGGACGGCACGAGAAGATCCGCCGGCGGCTCGGCGTCTCGGACACGCCGGTGACGACGAACGGGCCGTTGACGGCGAAATCGCGCAGGTGCGGCAGCACGCTGATGCCGAGCCCCGTGCCGATGCGGCTGTCGGCCAGTGAGTGCTCGATGGGCGCCATCAGATCGTCGATGGGGCCGTCGAAGCGCTGGACGAAGGCGGCCGACACGCGCTGCGGGCCGGCCGCGACGTGGATGCGCCCCGTCTGGAGGTTGAGCCCGTTCGGGTCCGACTCGGTCATCTGCGGGTTGATGTCGACCAGCGCCACGCGCTCGCCGTTGATCGACACCTCGATCTGCTCGCCCGTGACGCCCTCCCACCACGGCGACCGGCTGCCGATGGTGGTCCCCGCGAACAGCTCACCCGTGGGGCTGCCGAAGAGCATCATCCGGAACGTGTACTCGCCGTCGGCCGGGAACACGTGCACGACCGACAGGCCGCCGCGCGTGCCGATCGGCGTGCCCTCGACGTGCCGCATCTGGGAGGTGGTCCGCGCCACCATGTAGGTGGCCGAGCCCGGCGTCGCGTCGCGGTCGCCCACCGCGAGGCGGCTGATCTGGCTGGCGGCGCGCAGGTAGCCCTCGGTGAGCGTCGCCGAGAGCGCCTGCGCATCGGCGACGTTGTCGAACCCCTCGCTGATGGTGTCGGCGGGCAGGTACGGCGCGACGTCCACGTCGAGATCCAGCAGGTCGCGGACCGCGCGCGCGTACTCCGCGCGGTTCAGCCGCTGGAAGGGACGCCAGCCGGGATCCGGGTGGGCGGCGGCGGCCCGGTCGATGTCGGCCTCGAGCGACGCGGCCAGCCGCAGCAGCGTCGCCGCATCCGGCCGCGTGGCGCCGGCCGGCGGCATCATGCCGGTCCGCAGCTTGCGGATCATCTTCTCGCGGATCTCGAGGGGGGTGCCGTCGTGGGCGGCGTCGAAGGACGCAAGCGTGAGGCCGCCGGCCTTCGCGCGGTCGCCGTGGCAGGTCGCGCAGTACTGCTTGACGAGGGCCGTCTGCCCCCCGGCGGGCAGCGGGCCCGGCGCATGCGAGGCGACCGGCCTCTGGCGGGCCTCCGGGATGGCGGCCGTCCACGCCAGGCCCAGCACGAGGGCCCCCGCCAGGGTCACGACGAGTCTCTGCATGCGCACTCCCGAGCCACCAACCGTTGCCGACGACGAGGGCGGGGACGAAGCTCGACCGGGAGCCAAGGGGGAGTATACGGCGAAGGGGCGGCTACGGGAAGAGCGTGGGGAATCTGTACGCAAGACGGGCCGGGGGGTCGCCCCGGCCCGTCTCGATCTCTAGATCTTGTGATCTGGTGGCGTCAGCAGGACACGCACTTGTTGTTGTTCTTCGACCCGAGCTTCATCAGCAGGGCCAGCGTCTCGGGAAACGGCTGCACGCGCTGCACCGGGCCGTTGGCCATATCCGCCGTCGTCTTGCCCTCGCGGCTGACCTTGGTCACGTCCGCGCCCTTCGACACGAGGTAGAGGATGCTCTCCGTGTCGCCGCGGGCGGCCGAGTGGTGGATGGCGGTGTTGCCCTCATGGTCGACGGCGTTCACGTCGGCGCCGAGTTCCTCGACGAGGTACTTGATGGCCGGGAGGAAGCCCGTCGGGGCGTAGCGGTGCGAGTTGGCGGCGAAGCCCTCGCCGTAGCCCACGCCCGAGGCGGCCAGCAGCGGCGGGACGCCGGGGCCGCCGGTCGGGACCGGGGGGAGGCCCGAGATGTCGCCGATGGTGTCGCGGTCCGCGGCATCGCCCGTCCGCGGCCGTCCGGCCGGGCGCATCGTCGGGATGTGCGGGTCGGCGCCGGCGGCGACGAGCATCTTCATGGCCTCGACGTCGTTGGCGTAGGCGGCGCGCCAGAACGGCGTCGCGCCGATCTCGTCCACGCCGGCGAGGTCGAAGTTGTAGCCGCTGTACCAGACCTTCATCTTGAGGCGCGCGTTGACGTCGGCGCCCTTGTCGATGAGGGCCTTCATCATGTCCTGGTAGCTCAGCTGCTGCTGCAGGTAGGCGCGCGGCTGCGGGTAGAGCGCCTTCGGGGCCCACTGCACGTTCAGCACGCCGTAGAGCGGCGTCGCGCCGCCGAAGCTGGCGGCGTTCGGGTCGGCGCCCTGGTCGAGCAGCCACTTGGCGAGGTCGAAGTGGCCGTTGATGGTGGCGATGAGCAGCGGGCTCGTCTGGTCGCCGGCGCTCACCTGGTTGACGTCGGCGCCCGCGGCGACGAGCGCCTTGACGGCCTCGGTGTGGCCCTGGCGCGCGGCGAAGAGCAGCGGCGTGAGGCCGCCCTGATAGCCGACGAGCTCGTTGAAGCGGAACTGGCGGTCACGACCGGCCACCGCATTCGGGTTCGGCGCGCCGAAGCGGCCACCGCCAGCGGCGGG